>JBELJS010000020.1:0-60344 GCA_042090255.1 Alcanivorax sp.
CCTGGGCCGCCATGCTGTTCTCCGCGGGCATCGGTATCGATCTGATTTTCTATTGCATTGTCGAGCCGGTGACGCAGTTCATGCAGCCGCCGGTGGGCGCCGGCGGCTCGGTCGAGGCCGCCCGGGAAGCCATGCAGTTGACCTTCCTGCACTGGGGGCTGTCCGGCTGGGGCATCTATACCCTGGTAGGCATGTCGCTGGCGTTCTTTAGTTATCGGCACGGCTTGCCGTTGACGATTCGCTCCGCGCTTTACCCGATCTTCGGCAAGCGCATCTACGGCGGCATCGGTAACACCGTGGATATCGCCGCGGTGCTGGGCACGGTGTTCGGCGTCGCTACCAGTCTGGGCATCGGTATTATCCAGCTCAACTTCGGTCTCAACTATATGTTCGGCGTGCCGGAAAGCACGCTGACGCAGGCGCTGCTGGCGGTGGGGATTGTCGTATTCGCCGCCATTTCCGCGGCCACCGGGGTGGAAAAAGGGATTCGTCGTCTGTCGGAATTCAACATGCTGCTGGCGGTGGTGCTGGTGCTGTTCGTGTTGATTGCCGGCGACACCCGCTTCCTGCTCGACGCCTTCGTGATGAATGTGGGCGACTACATTTCCAACTTCGTTCCCATGTCGTTCGACACCTACGCCTTTGACCCGCCGCAGGATTGGCTCAATGCCTGGACGGTATTCTTCTGGGCCTGGTGGATCGCCTGGGGGCCGTTCGTGGGCTTGTTCCTGGCGCGTATTTCCCGTGGCCGCACGATCCGCGCGTTCGTTACCGGCACGCTGATTCTGCCGCTTACTTTCATGATGGCGTGGATGTCCATTATGGGGAACTCGGCCATTGATCTGGTGATGAACGGCGCCACCGAATTCGGCACCGAGGCGGTGGGCAACCCCGGTTCGGCGATCTATCTGTTCTTGGAGAACCTGCCCTGGGTCACGGTCACCACCGTGGTTGTGACGATACTGGCGATTGTGTTCTTCGTGACCTCGGGCGACTCGGGCTCGCTGGTGTTGTCCAACCTCACCTGCTTTATCCGCGACCCGGCCAATGATGCGCCGGCCTGGATGCGCATCGCCTGGGCCACCGTGATCGGGTTGGTGACCGTGGCGTTGTTGTCGACCGACGGCCTGAACGCGCTGCAAAGCGCGGTGGTGATCATGGGGCTGCCGTTCGCGTTCGTACTGTTCCTGATGATGATCGGTCTGTTCAAGGCGCTCAAAGTGGAAGGCATGAAGACCACCAGTAATCGAGACGCGTTGGCCGGCCATCTGTCGGCGCGCATTGCGTCCGCCCGCGACCACAGCAACTGGGCACACCGTCTGAGCCGGGCGATCAGTTTCCCGGCCCTGAAGCAGGTTCAGAAATTCCTCGAAGGCACCGCGCGGCCCGCGTTCGAGGACGTCAAAGCGGCGCTGGCGGAGAAAGAGCACAAAGTGGAGATTTCCGTTGGCGAAGGCGATCAGGAGCATCTCGGCCTGGTGGTCGACCTGGGCGGCGAGGAAGACTTCGCCTACACGCTCTGGCCGCGTCAGTGCGCCATGCCGTCCTTCACCATCCGCGCTCAGCAGCGCCGCTCGGTGTACTACCGTTTGGAAGTGCACCTGCGTGAAGGCGGTCTGGGCTATGACGTGATGGGTTACAACCGCGAGCAGTTGATCGAAGACGTGGTCGACCACTTCGAGAGCCATCTGCAGTACCTGCATTTGCGCCGCGAAAAGAGCCCGGGCGGCGCCTCGGAGATACGTGGTGACTACGAGGAGGGTGAATCATGAGCGAGGCGGCCTACGACGCCGAATTCGATTATGTGATCGTCGGCGCCGGCTCCGCCGGCGCCGCGCTCGCCTACCGGCTCAGCGAAAGCGGTGAGCATTCGGTTCGCGTTCTGGAATACGGCGGTCGCGATAATTCCATCTTTATCAAGATGCCCACCGCCTTTTCCATTCCCATGAACATGAAACGCTACGACTGGGGCTTTCATTCCGAGAAAGAGCCCGGCCTTAAGGGCCGCAGCCTGCACCAGGCGCGCGGCAAGGTGCTGGGCGGCTCTTCTTCGGTCAACGGTCTGGTGTACGTGCGCGGGTGCGCCGGTGACTTCGAGGAATGGGAAGAGCTGGGTGCCGCCGGCTGGGGTTACCAGGATGTGCTGCCTTACTTCAAACGCGGCGAGGACTGCGTCTACGGTGGTGATACCTACCGTGGCGACCAGGGCGGGCTCACCACCTGCAACGGCAACAACATGAAAAACCCGCTCTACCGTGCCTTTATCAAGGCTGGGGAGCAGGCCGGCTATGGCTACACCGAGGACTACAACGGTTACCGCCAGGAAGGTTTCGGGCGCATGGATATGACGGTGCGCGACGGCGTGCGCTGTTCCACCGCCATGGCCTACCTCAAACCGGCCATGGACCGTTCCAACCTGGACATCCAGACCCACGCCCTGACCACCCGGGTACTGATGGACGGCAAGACCGCCGTGGGCGTGGAATACCGCCAGGGCGGCAAGACGCTCAAGGTGCGCGCCCGCAAGGAAGTGATCCTCTCCGCCAGTTCGTTCAACTCGCCCAAGTTGCTGATGCTCTCCGGTATCGGCCCGGCGGACCACCTCAAAGAGCATGGCATCGAAGTGGTGCACGACCTGCCCGGCGTGGGCCAGAACCTGCAGGACCACCTGGAAGTCTGGGTGCAGCAGGAATGCACGCAAAAGATCACGCTCAACAGCTGGCTGGGCCCCTTGGCCAAAGCCTGGATCGGCGCCAACTGGCTGTTCCTGAAGCGTGGTCTGGGCACCTCCAACCAGTTCGAATCCAACGGTTATATCCGCAGCCGCGCCGGCATGAAGTACCCGGACATCCAGTTCCATTTCCTGGCCGGCGCCATCGCCTATGACGGCTCCAGCGCGTTCAAGGGCCACGGTTTCCAGGTCCACCTGGGCGCCAACAAGCCCAAGAGCCGGGGCTGGGTGAAACTGAAATCCGCCGACCCGGAAGCGGCCCCGGAAATCGTCTTCAACTACTTCGCCGAGGAAGAGGACAAGGAAGGGTTTCGCGCCGGCTTGCGTTGGACCCGCGAAATCTTCGCCCAGCCCGCGCTGGATGAATACCGCGGCAAGGAAGTCTCACCGGGCCCGGACGTACAAACCGACGAGCAGATCGACCAGTGGCTGGCGGAAACCGCCGAGACCGCCTATCACCCGGCCGGCTCCTGCCGGATGGGCACCGATGCGATGGCGGTGGTGGACCCGGAATGCCGCGTCCACGGCGTAAGCAACCTGCGCGTGGTGGACTCGTCCATCATGCCCACCGTCACCAACGGCAACCTCAACGCACCGACGATCATGATCGGCGAAAAAGCCGCCGACCATATCCTCGGCCGCACCCCGCTGCGCAGCGACGCCCCCAGCTTCGCCCCGGACGATTGGCAAACCACCCAACGCGTTAGCGCGCCCGAGCGAACCGTCTAGAGCCGGCTTGTAGGAGCGGGCCTCGCCCGCGAAAGGGTGGCGTCAGCCACCCGGCAGGATCCCAGAGAGACTTCTATCGGCAGCACCAACAAAGTCTCTGGTATCCTGCCGGCCGGCTTTGCCGGCCTTTCGCTTGCAGGCAAGCTCCCACAAGGCCCGCTCCCACAAGCCCTCAGTAGGGCGCCTCGACATCTCCCTGAGCCACATACACTGTCTTCAGCCGCGTGTAATGCTCAAACGCCCGGCGGCTGTTTTCCTTGCCGATACCGGACTGTTTGAAACCGCCGAATGGCATCTCGATGGGGGTAATGTTGTAGTGGTTGATCCACACAATCCCCGCCTCCAGCTCGGCGGCCATGCGGTGAGCCCGGTCGATGTCGCGGGTGAACACGCCGCCGGCCAGGCCGACCAGGGTGTTGTTGGCCCGGGCCAGCACTTCGTCCTCATCACGGAAGCTGAGCAGCGACATCACCGGCCCGAAAATTTCTTCGCGGACGATGGTCATGTCGTCGTTCAGGTCGTCGAACACCGTTGGCGACACGAAGTTGCCGTTCTCGAAGCCGGCCACCCGGGCCCGCTCGCCGCCGATCAACACCCGGCCGCCTTCTTGCTTGCCTTTCTCGATGTAGCCGAGCACATGCTCCATGTGCCCTTCGCTGATCAGCGGGCCCACGTGGGTGTCCGGGTCGAGCGGGTCGCCGAGCACCATCTTGCCGGTGCGCGCCAGCAGTTTTTCCACGAAGGCCTCCTTCACCGATTCGTGCACGAACACCCGGGTGCCGTTGGTGCACACCTGGCCCTGGGTGTAGAAATTACCCAGCAGGGCGCCGGACACCGCGTTGTCCAGGTCGGCGTCGTCGAACACGATCAGCGGCGATTTGCCGCCCAGCTCCAGGGTCACGGCTTTCAGGGACTCCGCGGCGGCGCGCATCACCGCCTTGCCGGTGCCCACTTCGCCGGTGAGCGATATTTTGTCGATGCCCGGGTGCGCGGTCAGCGCCTGGCCGGTTTCCGCGAAACCCTGCACCACATTGAAAACGCCGTCCGGCAGGCCGGCTTCCTGAAATACTTCCGCCAGACTCAGCGCCGACAGGGGCGTGAGTTCGGCGGGCTTGAAGATCATCGCGTTGCCAGCGGCCAGCGCCGGCGCCGATTTCCAGGCGGCGATCTGCAGCGGGTAGTTCCAGGCGCCGATACCGGCGCACACCCCCAGCGGCTCCGGGCGGGTGTAGAAAAAGCCACCGTCCACTTGTTGGTAT
Source organism: Alcanivorax sp. (assembly GCA_042090255.1). Lineage (GTDB taxonomy): Bacteria > Pseudomonadota > Gammaproteobacteria > Pseudomonadales > Alcanivoracaceae > Alloalcanivorax. The sequence continues at coordinate 4,720 of JBELJS010000020.1, forward strand.
TCGCCCTGCAGAGAGGCAGCTTGTCCGGCGAAATACTCGAGGCAGTCGGCAGCGGAATCCACATCCGCTTCCGGTGTCTCCGAAATCGGTTTGCCGGCGTCCAGGGATTCCAAGCGCGCCAGTTCGTCGCGCTGATCACGCAGCAGAGTGGCGGCGCGCATCAGCACCCGGCCTCGGGCGGCGCCGTCCATGGCACGCCATTCGGCGAGGCCGTCACGGGCGGCCCGTACCGCCCCGTCGACATCTTTGGCGCTGGCTATCGCCACCCGGCAGATCACCTCGCCGGTGGCTGGATTCAGGTTATCGAAAAATTCGCCGTCGGTGCCTTGCTGGTAATGTCCGCCGATCCATAACAGGCGGTCTTTTTGGCGTTCCATAGGGATACCTCGATGGCAGTGGGGTCACCTGGCCGGTGCGGCCAGGTGATCGAGAAAACGTTGGGTGCCGGACAGCAGCGGCTCGTTGAGCCTCTCGCTGCGGCGGCGCAGCGTATTGAGGGCCTGTTGCGGCTGCGTGCTTTCTCGCCATTGGTGGTGGCAGAACAGCCGCATCGCGAAAGCGGTCAGGCACGAAGGGTCTTGCAGGTCGCTTTCGTTACACAGGGGAATCGCCGGAAAGCGCGCGGCCAGCGCGGCCGCGAAAGCGCCGTCGGTCAGGCCCCGGGCGTCGCCGTCCGGTCCGTGAACCGGCGTGGTGCCCAGGCCACAACTGGGAGAACGGGCCTTGAACACGAAACCGTCGAGCGGCGCGTCGACTCGTCGGGCCTGGGCGCTCAGCGCCTCGGTATAGTCGTCTTCAGGCCGGGCCACGCCGCGCACCCGGTGTTCGCCGCCAACGGCCACCACCTGGATCGGCGGGCGCGGCACCGGCAGGCCAATGGCCACCTCCGGACACACCTCCAGGAAACGCACCAGGGGGCCGAGTTCGTGGTGCAAAAGGGGCTCGTCGCGGTGGCCGCCGTCGTAGCGCACCGGGCGGCCGAGCAGGCAGGCGCTGACGCCCAGCCGTGGCCGGTGGCGCGCCTGCGGGCCCGTTTCGAAGCCCATTTGTCGCAGTAATTCCGGTAGCATGGGGAACCCTCTCCCAACCTGTACCGATTGTCCCATGAAAGGTGTGATCCTCGACAGCCAGACCCTCAAGCCTTCGGAGCTGGACTTTTCCGAGCTGGAAAAGCTGCTGCCGGAATGGACATTCTATGAACAAAGCGGCCCGGACGATGTAAAAAACCGTTTGCGGGGCGTGACCGTGGCGGTCACCAATAAAGTGGTGATCGACGCCGAAACGCTCGCCGCGTCGCCGGATCTGAAGCTGATCTGTATTTCGGCCACCGGCACCAATAACGTGGATTTGCAAGCCGCGCGGCGACAGGGCGTGGTGGTCTGCAACGTGAGTGGCTACGCCACCGCCACCGTGGCGCAGCACACCCTGGCGCTGATGCTCGGCCTGGCCACCGCCTGGCACCGTTACGACACCGACGCCCGGGCCGGTCGCTGGTCCGAGTCGAGCATGTTCTGCCGTATCGATTACCCGGTGGTCGAACTGGCCGGCAAAACCCTGGGGCTGATCGGCTACGGCGACCTGGGCCGGCGCGTGGCGGCGCTTGCCGAAGCGCTGGGCATGACCGTGCGGGTGGCGGCGTCGCTGCGTCCGGGGGCGGACAACAGCGGCCGGGTGCCGCTGAAAACCCTGCTCGGCGAAGCCGATGTCATCAGCCTGCACTGTCCGCTCACCGACGCCACCGAAAAAATGGTCGACCGGGGTTTCCTGGCCGCCATGAAGCCCGGTGCCTTTATCATTAACACCGCGCGCGGCGGCCTGGTGGATGAACCGGCGCTGGCGGAAGCGCTGCGCGGCGGCCATTTGGGCGGCGCCGGGCTGGACGTGCTCAGCCAGGAGCCGCCGCCGGCGGATCACCCGCTGCTGGCGCCGAACATCCCCAATTTGATTGTCACCCCGCACAGCGCCTGGGTGAGCCGCGAGAGCCGCCAGCGGTTGCTCGACGGGGTGGCCGCCAACATCCGCGCCTGGCGGACCGGCCGGCCTGCCAATGTGGTCAATGGTCTGCAGAGCGCCTGAACCGGAGGTCCATAATGTGGTTACAACGGATGGTTACCGTGGCGCCCCGTGGCCGGGGCTTTCATCTGATCAGCGGCGAAGTGCGTGATGCGGTGCCGGAGCTGGCGGAATACCGGGTCGGGTTGTTGCATCTGTTTCTTCAGCACACCTCCGCGTCTCTGGCGATCAATGAGAACGCCGACCCGGACGTGCGCGGCGATCTGGAACGCCACTTCAACGTGATGGTGCCGGAGAACGCGCCGCACTATGCCCACACCCTGGAAGGGCCGGACGATATGCCCGCGCACATTAAAACGGTGCTGATTGGCGAGAGCCTGACGGTGCCGGTGCGCGACGGGGCGCTGGCGCTCGGCACCTGGCAGGGCCTCTATCTGTGCGAGCACCGCGACCACGCCGGAAGCCGGCGCGTCGTCGCGACGCTGCAAGGCGAGAAACGCTGACGTTTCCCGCGCGGTTTCGCTATTGCGAAATCCACTGCAGGAACTGGCGGCGCTCCTCCTGGGTGGCCTGGTTCCATTGGGCTTTGAGCGTGTCCAGGTAGTTGGCCTGGCCGTTGCTGGCGGCGCTGTCATCGGCGGAGCCGCTGGCCGCGGGGGCCGCCGGCGCCGGCGTTACCGCTGCGGCGGCTTTGGGTTGCACCGCGCTGGCGCCCTTGGTTTCCACCTTGGCGCCGGTGATCGGCGCCAGGAAGCCACGGTTGAGCACCAGACCGCTGGCCTGGCTGGGGGTCTTCTCGCCGCTGTTCATGTTTTCCACCCAGCCGGAAAAGTCTTCTTCCAGGGTGCGCGCCTGGGTGACGTTCTGTGGGCGCTCGAAACCCAGGCGATAGATTTCGCCGGCTTCGCCATCCACCACGAACAGGGCCGGGTCGGACTTCATCACTTCGTGGCTGTCGGCGTCGAGGTCCCAGAGGCGCTTGTAGTAAGCCAGGATTTCATAGCGCCCGGGGGTCACTTTGAGATCCTTGTGGTCGGTATTGAAGAAGGTGTTCACCCCGTCCACTTCGCTGCCGTTGATGGTGAAGACCTCCAGATCGGAGGGCACGCGAATCGTCAGTACCTGGCTGTCGGGTTGTTTGGCGCCTTCATAGAGCTGTACCACCGGGCTGCGGCTACAGGCGGTGAGCAGAAAGGCGGCGGCCGCGATCAGCGCGAACGAACGCAATAAAGCCATGATGTTCTCCCGGTTTGCGGACCCGCCAGTGTGGCGGGCCCGTATGATGTTTTTATGACCGTGGCGGGCGATTCAGAAGCCCCAGGTGGTCAGGTTGGACGGCGGTTCGCCATTCGCCAGGCTGTTCAGCCCACGCACGCAGCGCACGATCCACCAGATCACGATGATCACCAGCAACAGCCAGCCGATCAATGCCAGCGTGGTGATGCCGGCGATCAGGTTGTACAGCAGGCCGATCCAGAAGGTGCGGTACTGAAAGCGGAAGTGGGCCTTGTGCGGCTCCGGCGCGTCCGGTGCCTGCAGGTGGGCGATCACCGCGCCCACCAGGGCCGTGACGCCGCCGGTAAGCAGGCCGATCAGCAGCAGGGCGTAGTTGATTCTGACCAGCTGGGAGCGGGTTTCCGCGCTGTTCTCGGTCACGGCATTTCCTGATCGGTCAGGTCCGGCGCCGGGGCGTAGCAGCTCGCCATGCACGCTTCCATGGTTTCAAACGGGACGCTGCCTTGGCAGCCGCCCCAGGTGAACTCCTGGCAGCTCTCGCTCTCGCTGTCGTAGTAATAGCCCGGTATCGCGGCGCGGCACTGGCCGCTGTCCGGCGCCTGGTGGCAGGCCTCGGGCAGGGGGTGGGCGTTGCGTCCGCTCTGGCAGCCGGCCAGCGTCAGGACAAGGGCGGACAGGATTAACAGGACACGCATCGGTGATTCTCCTTGTGCGGTGGTGGTCCACACTATACCCGGACCGGCGGGGGGGCTCAGCCCATCAGTTTGCCGCGGAACAGGAAAAATACCGCGCCCAGCAGGCACAGCCCCGCCCACAGGTAGTCCCAGGTGAGTTTTTCCTTGAGGTAAAACAGCGAAAAAGGGACGAACACGGTAAGCGTGACCACTTCCTGGGTGATCTTCAACTGGCCCACGGTCAGCACCTGATGGCCAATGCGGTTGGCCGGCACCTGCAGCAGATACTCGAACAGGGCGATGCCCCAGCTCACCAGTGCGGCGATGATCCAGGGCTTGTGCGGCATGCTCTTCAAGTGCCCGTACCAGGCGAACGTCATGAACGCGTTGCTCAGGGTGAGCAGCACCAGGGTGGTCCAGATGGGTGGCAAGGCGGCCTCCGGCTAAACGCGGAAACCCATGTTAGCGCCTGTCCACCCGCTAAACGAGAGGCCTGTTCAGCGTGCCGAGATGTCCACCGGCAGGCCGTCCTTGGGCATCGCCAGGGGCACCAATTGCACCGGCATTTCATAGCCGTCGGGCACGCTCACCCGGTAGCGCCGCAGGAAGTGGAACAGGAAGGTTTTGGTCTGCAGTTCCGCGAAGTTCAGCCCCAGGCATTTGTGGTGGCCGCCGCCGAACGGAATCCACTGGAAGTGGTGCTGCTTGTGTTCGGCACGCTCGTCGCTGAAGCGCTCCGGATCGAACTGTTCCGGGTTGCTCCAGTACTCGGGCATATAGTGGGTGTACAGCGGCGACAGGTTAACCAGGGTGTTCTTGGGAATGCGGTAGCCCTGGAAGGTGACTTCCTCGGCGGTGCGGCGCGGGAAGGCGGTCAGCGCCGGTCTCAGACGCAGGGTTTCCCGGAATACCCAGCCGGTCTTGGTCATTTTTTCCAGGTCGCCGTAGCCGAGCTTGTCCGGGTGTTCCGCGGCGGCGGCCACCTGGTCCATTTCTTCGGCCAGGGCGTCCTGCCACTCGGGGTGCTTGCAGAGCAGGTAGATCAGTGAGCACAGCGTGCTGGTGGTGGTGTCGTGGGCGGCGAACAGCAGGAAAATCATGTGGTTGGTGACATCCTGGTCGCTCAGGCCGCCTTCTTCTTCGGCCGCCTTGCACAGCTCGCTGAAGAAATCCGGGGTGTCCGCTTGGCGTTTTTCAGGGATCAGGCCGGCCACGAACTGCTCCAGATAACGCCGGCCGCGCAGGCCCCGATACCAGAGCGTGCCGGGGATCGGCAGGCGCAGCACCGCCAGGGAGGCGTCCGCCGCATCAATGAACGACTGGTTCACCTTGTCGGCTTCCGGACCCATGCGCAGGCCGAAGAAGATCTGTGCGCCGACGTCCAGAAGCAGCGCCTTGATGCGGTCAAAGAAGGTGAACGTTTCGCCGGTGGGCCAATCCTTCAGGCCGCTTTCCACGCTCGGGCCCATACGGTCGATATAGCTGGCCAGGGCCGGTTTCTTGAACGCCTGCTGCATAATGCGACGGTGAAACTTGTGGTCGGCGAAATCGCGCAGCATCAACCCGTCGGTGAACAGCCGCTCCAGAATCGGGTTCCAGGCCGCGCGGCTGGAAAACACGTGTTCCTTGTCGCGCAGCACGAACTCATTGGCGTCAGGGCCGAGCAGCGTGACGCCGCGCTGAAACAGCACGCTGCCGCGATAGACCAGGCCGTAACGCTCGGCCTTGCTGTGCACCAGGCCGTGGTAGTCGCGCAGAAACGCCAGCGTGTGGCCCAGCAGTGGCAAACCGTAATCGCCAGGGATATGACTCAGGTCGCGCTGTGGCATTTTTGGTAGTTGCGCCGCTCTTTCCTGGGCGCTGTCCATGGAACCCATAATTCTTTTCCCGTAAAAAATCGCATTACCGGCAATGTACTGCCGTCCCGCTAAGCGGCGCCAGACGCTGTTGGCAGGTGTCAATCGCCACTGTCCGGCCGGGTAGGGGCGCCAGTGGCGATGGGCTGGCCGGAGGCGGGGGCGCTTCTCTAGGATGGAGGCATGACAGACGACCTAATCACGGTGTTCGGCGGCAGCGGCTTTCTCGGTCAGGACGTTACCCGGGCGCTGCTCGCCCGGGGCCACACGGTCAGGTTGGTGGCCAGGCACCCGCAAAGACCCCGCTTCGCACCGGACCAGGAAAAGCGGCTGCAACGCCGCGCCGCGGATATCAGGGATCAGCGCGCGGTGCGCGCCGCCGTGGCCGGCAGCCGCGTGGTGATTAACACCGTGTCTCTGTACGCGGAGCGCGGTGATCTCACCTTCGAGGCGATTCATGTGCGCGGCGCCGCTGAATTGGCCGCCGCCGCGCGCCAAGCCGGTGTTACGCGGCTGCTGCACGTTTCCGGCATCGGTGCCGATCGGCGCTCGCCGTCGCCGTACATCCGTGCCCGGGCACGGGGCGAAGCGGCGGTGCTCGACGCCTTCCCTGGCGCCGTCATGGTGCGGCCTTCCTCGTTGTTCGGCGCCGGGGATGCCCTGATCCGCTCCCTGGCGATGCTCACCCGGGCTCCGGTGATTCCGTTGTTCGGACGCGGGCTGACGCGGTTGCAACCTGTCTGGGTGAATGACGTGGCCGCGGCGCTGGCGCGGCTGGCGGATCACGCCGCGCCGGCGGCGGGGGTCTACGAACTGGGCGGCGCCGAGACGCTGCGTTACCGGGAGCTGGTGGGCGCCGTGTGCCGCCATCTGGGGCGCCGCCGGGTGCGGGTGGCGGTGCCCTTTATGCTCTGGCACCTGTTGGCGATGGGCCTGTCGCGGCTGCCGTCGCCGCCCCTGACGCGGGACCAGCTCTGGCTGATGGCCAAGGACAATGTGGCCTCTGCCGAGGCGGACGGCTTCGCCGCGCTGGGCCTGCGGCCGCGCGGTGTTCGCGAAGCGTTGCCGGTCTGCCTGGGGCCACCGCGCTAGCGTAATCCGACACGGTCTGTCTGACAGGGTCGGATGCCGCCGGTTACAGATGGGCGGGGTTATGCAGGTCGCGCTGGTCCATCGGCGGCGGCGACCATTGATAGATCCAGGTCTCGGTGAGCGGCTCGTCGTTGTCCTTGCGCTTGAGATAAAGGCGCAGGTTGATCGGGGTGGTGTCGTCTTCCGGTGGTACCACGTCGAACATCGCCCGGTAGCCGTTGATGGCGTGCAGCGGACGGGCCGAGGTGATCTCCACGCGGCCGGAAGAATGCTCGATCACCGGCACCACTTCGACATCGCTGTCCAGGCCGTCGATGGGCCCGCCCAGGAAGTCCACCGCGAACCGCCAGCTGAAGTACTCCCGGGGCTGCCCGACCACGCCGCCGAGGCCGGTGCGGGTCGCCACGCAGCGGGCCAGTGACGGTCGCGGTGCCCGGCCGGTCCAGGACAGCCGGTAGGCGAACAGGGTTTCCTCGCCGGGGCGCACCGGCTTATCCGGGTTCCAGAACGCGACGATGTTGTCGAAGGTTTCGTCCAGGGTGGGAATCTCCACCAGCTGGATACTGCCCTTGCCCCAGTCGCCCCGGGGTTCCACCCACAGGCTGGGCCGGCGCTCGTAGAACACGCCATCGTCCTGGTAGTGGTCGAAATTGCGGTCCCGTTGCAGCAACCCGAAACCGCGCGGGCTGGTGTCGGCGAAGGCGTTGAAGCGCAGTTGCGCCGGGTTGGCCAGGGGGCGCCAGATCCACTCGCCGCCGCCGGTGTGTATCGCCAGGCCGTCGGAGTCATGAATTTCCGGGCGCCAGTCCCAGGCCACACGGCGGCTGTTTTCGCCCACCTGGTACATGCTGGTGAGCGGCGCCACGCCCAGCCGTTCAATCGGTTTGCGCGGGTACAGGGCCGCGTCCACATCCATGATCACGTCCCCCGCCACTCGTTCGATAATAAAGCGGTAGGCGCCGGTGACGCTGGGTGAATCCAAAAAGGCGTAGACGATCACCTGGTCGGCGTCCGCCGGGCGTTCGAACCAGAAATGGGTGAACTCCGGAAACTCTTCCGGCTCCGACATGGCGGTGTTCACCGCCAGCCCCCGGGCCGACAGACCGAACTGCAGGGACGCGCTGGTGGCGCGGAAGTAGCTGGCGCCCAGAAAAGCAGCGATGTCCCGCTCCCAGTCGCTGTGGTGCAACAACCGGAAGCCGGCGAAGCCCAGGCCCTCGGGTAACGAGGAAGGGTCGAGGTCGGTGTGGCTGAAGTCGAACAGGCCGGTGCGGTAGGGGATCGGCCGGGCCTGGCCATCCACCACTTCATGCATTTTCACCGGGGTGTGGAAATTCAGGCCGAGATGGAAGAATTGCATACGGAAGGCGGCGTCCTGGTCGTCCGCCCAAAGCGCTTCCTTATCCAGATATTGGATGCCCTGGTACTGGTCCCAGGAAAGGCTGTCGATGGCAGGCGGCAGGTCCATGCGGTGGCTGTGATAGCTCTGGCCGGCGAAATGCCGGGCCATGCCTTTCAGCCAGGCGTAACTGAACGGCTCACCCGGCCCTTCGCCGTGCGCCCCGGCAGGCTCACCGAGCACCCGCGCCAACGCCGGCGCGGCGGGCAGCAGGGCGCCGCCGAACAGACCCAGAGCCTTCAATACTGAACGTCGATCCATGTCGTCCTCTCCCTCATTGTTCACCATCGCGGTCGATGACCGCTCTGCGAATAGAACGCCCGAGCGCGGCTAAGTTCCAGCCCGGCGGGCCAGAAAGCCGGAACAAAACACCACCAGAGCGGCGCCCAGCAGCACCGTGCCGCCAATTTCAAAGATCAGCGGGCCGCCACTGGGGTGGGCGTACAGCGTCGCCATGGCATAGGCGGCGCCGGCCTGACCCACCGCGAACAGCGCGGTGGCGCGGCCCCAGGCATGGGTGGCCCGGTGCGCCGGCACCAGCTCGGCCACGCGGCCCATGGTGCCGGCCACCATGGCCGGAATCATGGCGCCGACCACGAACGAGGACAACGTCACCACCGCCAGGCCGGGCAGCAGCATCGGCAACATGACCGCCAGCCCCTTGCAGGAGAGCGCGCCGATCAGCGTCCAATGCCAGCCCAGCCGTCGGGCGGCGGCGCCGGCCAAGAAGGGGCCGCTGATCGCGCCGAACGCGAACACCGCCCACTGGCCGGCGGCCGCCCAGGTACTGAATGCGCGGTAGCGCTCCAGATAATCCACCCAGAACACGGTGTGCGGCACGAAGCCCACCGCGTCCATCAGATAGGCCGCGTACAGCATGATCAGCAGAATGCCGGCGCCGTTGCCGTTGGCAGGGGCCTCCGCCACGGTCGGCATGGTTGGCCAGGCACGCCAGACCAGCAGGGTGGGCACGATGCAGGCCGCCGCCAGGCCGACCCAGGCCAGCGCCAGCCCCTGGGTGATCAGCAGCGGCACCAGGGTGGCGGAGAACAGCACCCCCAGCCCGACGCCAGCGAAGATCCAGGTGGTGCCGCGCTTGCGCATGGATTCCGGCAACTGCGAGGCGATCAGCGACGGCGCGATCACCATCAAAAAGGCGCCGGTGACCCCGGCCACGAAACGCCACACGCTGAACCACCACACCGGCGCCGCCCAGGCGCTGGCCAGGAAGCCCAGCCCCACCAGCAGCACCGACGCCTTGATCACCCGGGTGGGGCCGAACCAGCGGCTGACACGGCTGGCCAGCACCGCCCCGACCAGATAGCCGAGCAGGTTGGCGGCGCCCACATAGCCGGCGTCCGCCTCGTTCAGCCAGCCGGCCGCGATCACGCCCGGCAGCAAGGCGGCATAGGCGAAACGCCCCAAGCCGATGCCCACCAGGGTGGCGGAGCCGGCCATCAGTACCAGACGGCCGGGGGACAAATTCGGGTTGGGCGGGGTCATTCAGGGCTCCGGATGGTTAATTCAGTGAGTGGCCCATGCGGCTCATTCCGTCACTCTCAGCCGCCACACAAGCATCGTGGGCCAGGCGCGCGAACGCAGAACTGGTGGCGCCAATTCAAGTGAGCGCAACACCGCCCACGATGCTTGTGTGGCGGCCCTTCGGGAGAGCCTGTGCCGGCGTGACTCGGCGTTGCGTCTCTTGGCAAGGGAACCACCCTTGCCGGCGAAACGCGCCTTGATTCGCGCCGGCACAGGCTCTCTGAGAGTGACGGAATGAGCCGCATGGGCCACTAAGTTAAGCAGAGCGCTTTTATCACTGGAAATGATTTTTTAAGATACTCTGTATCGAAAAATGTGAAGAGGCATGGTCATGTTGATCCGCTCCCTGGAAATCTTTCGTGCCGTGGTCGACACCGGCAGTTTCAGCGTCGCCGCCGAGCGCCTGCACACCGTGCAGTCCAACGTCACCGCCCACGTCAAAAAGCTGGAGACGGAGCTGGACGCGCGCCTTCTGGAACGGCGCACGCCGGTGGTCGCCACCCCCGCCGGGCATCAGTTGCTGAGCTACGCGCGGCGTATCGTGGAACTCCACGACGACGCCGTGGCCCGCTTCCACCCGCAGGCGGATCCCGCCGGCGAATTGCGCCTGGGCAGCATGGAAACCACCGCCGCGGTGCACCTGCCCGGCCTGCTGGCCGGTTTCAGCCGCCGCTGGCCGCAACTGGCGGTGCACCTGCGCACCGGCACCTCCTCCGAGTTGCTCGAGGCGGTGCGCGCCGGGCAGCTGGACGCCGCTTTCGTGGCCGGCGAGAAGGTCGGTGATGAGGTGCGGCTGCGCCCGGTGTTCGAGGAGCGCCTGGTGCTGGTCAGCGGTCGACCGCTCAAGGCCATGCCCGACCGCGCCACCCTGGCTCAGACGCCGTTCCTGGCGTTCCGCCAGGGCTGCGGGTACCGGCACAGCATTGAGAAACTGTTCGCCGAACAGCGGGTGCCGGCGCCGCGTATCCACGAATTCGGTAGTCTGGACGCCATCGTCGGCTGCGTCGCCGCGGGCATGGGGCTGGCGTTGCTGCCGGAATCCACCGTGCGTCAGTATCGTCAGCGTTTTGAGCTGCACACCCTGACGCTGCCCGCCTCGTTTGCTGACGTGACCACGCAACTGGCGACCTTGCCCCGGCCCAGTTGGAGCCGTGCTCTGGAGGTGTTCATGGAGGGGATGGGAGAACTCGAAGAGGAACGGACGCCGGTGCAGGCGGCGGTTTCCTAGCTCCGGACTTTCTACGGAGCGCTCTTGTGGGAGCTTGCCAGGCAAGCGAAAGGCCGGCAAAGCCGGCCGGCAGGATGCCAGAGGCGTTCTTCATGCCGGGCGGTTACACCGCCCTTTCGCGAGCAGGCTCGCTCGCACAATGAGTCCCCGCCCGCGAGAGCGGGAGGGGCTTCCGCCATTGCTTAGTGCTCGTGGCCTTCGGGCCCGTGCACGTGGCCGTGCTCTTTCTCTTCGTCGGAAGCGTCGCGTACTTCGGTCACTTCCACGTCGAAGTTGAGGGTCTCACCGGCCAGCGGGTGGTTGCCGTCCACGGTAACCTGGTCGCCTTCCACCTCGGTGATGGTGAAGACGCGCTGGCCCGCTTCGGTCTGCGCCTGGAACTGCATGCCCGGCTTCAGCTCGCCACCGGCGCCTTCAAAGGCGGAAGTGGGAACCTGCTGGATCAGGCCTTCGTGGCGTTCGCCGTACCCTTCTTCCGGGGTCACGGTGACTTCCAGCTTATCGCCGGCTTCTTTGCCCACGAGCGCCTTTTCCAGGCCGGGAATGATATTGCCGTGGCCGTGGAGGTAGTTCAGCGGTTCTTCGCGCTGGCGGGAAGAATCGATGGTCTGGCCCGCTTCATTGGTCAGGGTGTAGTGAAAGGCCACTACGGTATTCTCTGCGATTTGCATGGGCGCCCTTTTGGGGTTGATGAATGTCCGACGCTGGGCGTCACGGATGCGGTAATGGTAACAGCCCCGTCGAGGGCTTGACCAACGCGGGGGCGGGTGGAAGCCGCCGTGGCTGGCGCGAAATGACCGGCGAGGCGCGCAATACTAAGATTTTGAAAGACTTTTACCGTTGCACGGCGGCGCCATTACGTCATCATAGACGGCGCCTTAGATGGGCGGATTCCGATAGGGAGCGCAACCGTGAAAACCCTTCCTGAACTCTTTGAGAACAACGAAGAGTGGCGGCACCAGATTGAGCAGGAGCACCCCGGCTTCTTCGAGCAACTGGTCGGCCAGCAAAAACCCCGATTTTTATGGATTGGCTGCGCCGATTCCCGCGTGCCCGCCAACGAAATCGTCGGCCTGATGCCGGGCGAGCTGTTCGTGCACCGCAATGTGGCCAACCTGGTCAATCACACCGACCTTAATCTGCTGTCGGTGCTGCAGTTCGCCGTCGAGGTGCTGGAAGTGCGGCACGTGATGGTGGTCGGGCACTACGGCTGTGGCGGGGTGCGCGCGGCCATGGAAGACCAGCCCCACGGGCTGATCGACAACTGGCTGCGCCAGGTGCGTGAGCTGTACCTGCGCAACCGCAAGGACCTGAAACAGTTGCCCGATGAAGAAGCCCGGGTGGATCGCATGTGCGAGCTGAACGTGGCCCGTCAGGTGATCAACGTGGCCAACACCACGGTGGTCCAGGAAGCCTGGCGGCGGGATCAGGCGCTCAGCATCCACGGCTGGATTTATTCGATCGCCAACGGCCGCCTCCAGGATCTGGACCTGGGTGTGAACACCAACCAGGAACTGCGGGCCCTGGAAGCGGACAGTTACGGCGACTGATCGGCCGCCCGGCCTTAATGCGAGTGCTGGCTACCTCCGTGCTCCTGCTCGCTGTTACCGTTGGTCAGGTTTTCCCATTGTGACTCGGACGTATCCGGTAGGGTTTGCAGTAACGCGACAATGTCCCACAAAGTCTCGTCGTCGTGGCTGGGGCCCCAGGCCGGCATGCCGCTCATTTTAATGCCGTGTTTGATCACCCAGAAAGCGCTGCGCGGATCATGGATGCCGTGATCGGTCAGGTCCGGTGGTCGCGGGTAGAGACCGTCTCGCATGGCGCCGCTGCCTTGGCCCGGCGCGAGGTGGCAGCCGGCGCACATGGCTTGGTATTGTTCCGCGCCGGCAGCCACGCGAGCGGGGTCGGAGAGGTCCCCGGGGACCGTTATGTCCGCTGCGCGGGCATCCACCGAGCGGTGGCGGGCGTAGCCAATCAATGCCTCGGTGGCGGTCCAGTGCGGCTCATCGGCCGCGAAATTGTAGGCGCCCCCGACAAGAAACACGCCCACACCCAATAGCAGCAGGATCACCAGCACCGACCACGCTTTTAATGTTTTCATGGAAACTCCTCGATAAAACCTTCTTGGTGAAGGGAGGCGCCGCCGCTTATCCGTCGATCGGGGCACGGCGGCACCCGGCTACTAGAACCAGAGGCGAACGCCGGCCACCAAGGTGGTCTCGGACACGTCGTCTCCAGCGCCACGGGTCTTGGCCGCTGTGTCGCCGAATTGCCGTTCCCAGTTCACGCCGATGTAGGGCGCGAACTCGCGGCGGATTTCGTAGCGCAGCCGCAGACCGGCTTCGATACCCGTGAGACCTTCGCCAATCCCCAGTTCTTCATCCTCCTTGCCGTAGACATTGGCTTCCACCGCCGGCACCAGGATCAGTTTCTGGGTAAACAGAATCTCGTATTCCGCCTCCAGACGCAGGTTGGTGAGCCCTTCCTCGCCGACGAACAGATTCACGTCGGTTTCGAACCGGTAGGGCGCCAGGCCCTGGATGCCCACGCTGGCCCAGTCCCGGTTGGGATCGTCCGGCTGCCAGTCCCGGCGGGCGCCGAGCTGCCAGTCCCAGAACGGCGCGAACGCACGGCTCCAGGCAGCGCGGGTTTCGAAGCCCTCGGTGCCGCCGCCGTTGTCCATCAGGCGCTCTCCCTCGGTGCTCAGATACAGCTTGTTGAGGTCGCGGCCGTACCAGGCGGAGGCTTCCCAGGCGGTGACAGTGCCTTCGTCCGCGTCCCGGGCTTCCAGCTCATCGATGATCACCTGGCTGAAAGCAGGCTCGTGTTTGCTCATCGCCTGGGCGCCGGACCAGGGGGCCACAACCAGGGCGACAACGGTTGCTGTTGTGAGTGATGTTTTCATGAGTGTCCTCCCTGGTGCGAGTGATGCTCTGCCTGGGGCGCGTCGACAACCCGCACCTCGCGGAACATGCCGGCTTCCATGTGATAAAGCAGGTGGCAGTGATAGGCCCAGCGCCCCTTGGCGTCGGCGCGCACCAGGTAGCTGAGTTTCTCGCCGGGCTTCACGGTAATGGTGTGCTTGCGCAGCAGGCGCCCGTCGCCCAGCTCCAGATCGCTCCACAGGCCGTGCAGGTGGATGGGGTGGGTCATCATGGTGTCGTTGACCAGGGTGATGCGGGCGCGCTCGCCGTGGTGCAGCTCCAGGGGCACGGAGTCGGCGAACTTGATGCCGTTGAAGCTCCACATATAGCGGCTCATGTTGCCGGTCAGGTGCAGCACGATTTCCCGATCCGGCGTGAGACTGTCCGGTGGGCCGCCGGCGGTTTCCATGTCCGCGTAGGTGAGTACCTTCCAGTCGCGCTCGCGCAGCCCGATGCCGGGGTCGTCGAGCATCGCCGCCGGCGCCATGGCGCGCATATCCACGCCCGGGCCGTACTCGGAATCCAGATGCTGGACGGCGCTGTTGCGCGGCGCCAGGTCCGGGTTATCGGCCACGAACGCGAACGGCACATTCTTGTCGCCGCCGTGCCGCATGCCCTTGTGCTTCATCTCGGCAGGGTTCATGCCGTCGTGGTTCATGCCTTTCATGTCGCCGTGGTTCATACCGGCCATGCCGCCCATTCCCATCTCGGTGTGACCGAGCAGCGGCGGTGAATCCAGGTCTGGCACTGGCGCGCTCATCGCCGGGTCGGGCGTGAGCGTGCCGCGCGCGAAGCCGGAGCGGTCGATGCTTTGCGCGAACACGGTGAAGGCCTGCTTGCTTTGCGGCGTAACGATGACGTCGATGGTTTCCGCCACCCCCAGCCGGCATTCATGGAAGCGCACCGGTTTCACCGGCTGGCCGTCCATGGCCACCACGGTCATGTCCAGGCCGGGAATGCGGATGTCGAAAAACGTCATGGCGCTGGCGTTGACGAAACGCAGCTTCACTCGTTCCCCGGGTTTGAACAGACCGGTCCAGTTGGCGTTCGGGCTGCGCCCGTTGAGCAGGTAGGTGTAGGTATAGCCGGTGACATCGGCGAGATCGCTTTGGCTCATGCGCATGGTGTTCCACATGTGCCGGTCCTTGAGCGTTTGCGCCACGCCTTTTTCACGAAAGTCGCGCAGCGTGTCGAAGATGGTGCGCTCGTTGAAGTTGTAGTAGTGGCTGAGCTTTTTCAGGGTGGCGTAGATCTGCTCCGGCTTCTCGTCGCTCCAGTCGGACAGCACCATCACGTAGTCGCGGTCCACCGGTTCCGGTTCGGCGTCTCGCGGGTCAATGACGATGGCGCCGTAGACGCCGCTTTGTTCCTGGAAACCGGAATGGCTGTGATACCAGTAGGTGCCGTTCTGTTTGATTGGGAAGCGGTAGGTGAAGGTCTCGCCGGGCGCTATGCCGTCGAAGGACAGCCCGGGCACGCCGTCCATCTCGAACGGCAGCAGCAGGCCGTGCCAGTGAATCGAGCTGGTGGCCGGCAGGTAGTTGGTGACGTTGAGAGTAACGGTATCGCCTTCCCGCCAGCGCAGGGTGGGGGCCGGCAGGCTGCCGTTGACCAGCATCCCGGGTCGCTTTTTTCCGGTGATATTCACGTCGGCGCCGCCGATGGCGAGATTAAAGGTGTCGCCGCTAAGGATGGGCGCGCCGGTCTGGCCCTGGTCGGCCAGAAGCCGGGCGGGGCTCAGGCCGAAACCGCCGATGCCGAGGGCGCCCGCGCCCAGGGTCAGGCCCTGGACGAAACGACGACGCCCGATAAGAGCTGAAGAGGTCATGGAATGACTCCTGAATAAAAAAGAGGTTCGCGCCGGGGCGCGGGGAATCTTTTAAATCGGGAGTAGTGCGGACGGTGGCCGCCAGGGCGAGGTGTGAAAACCCGAGAGCCGGTCCCCGGCACGGGCGGTATTCAGCGTGGGGGCAGCGTGGGGCGCTCGCGCCGGCGCCAGCGTGGCCGGCATGCCGCTGGCCTGACAGGCCTGAGCGCAGGAGCAGGGCGCGCTGTTGTGGTCGGCGCCCTGGCAATGCGTATGGGCGGCGGTCTGTCCGGCTTGCGCGCCAGCGCATGGCATTTCGCTGGTAGGGCCGTGTGGCGGCCCGTTCATGATGTGAGCCGCGTGTACCGGCGACCACAACAGCCCGCCCGCCAGCCAAAGCAGCAGGATCAGAAAAGCGGGGCGAGACGGCAGCGACACGTTCATGGTGTGAACATACAACCTCGGTGCTACCCCCGGGTCAAGCTCAGAGGGCGCGTTGCGCCAGCAGCCAGCGCAAGTCCTCCAGGCCGCGCCGCCATTCCCCGACTCCGGAAACGGAATTGATGCGCCCGAGGTCGCCGCCGTTGCGAAAGGCCGCGCCCCATTGACGCGCCAGTTCACGGCTCTCCGTCAGGTTCATGTTCGGGTCGGTGGTGCTGGCGATGATCCGTGCCGGTACCGGTAGCGGGCCACCGGGCGGCTCAAGGCCGGGGCCCCGGGGCCAGGCCGGCGCCACCAGCAACAGGCCGGCGACGTGTTGTGGGTGCCGGGTGGCGCAGACCGCGCTGGCGAGACAGCCAAAGCCGTGGGCGATCAACACCGCTGGTGCCGTTATCCCGCTGAGGGCCTGGTCCAGGGCCCGCTGCCAGACATCCAGGCGTGGCCGTCGCCAGTCCGATACCGGCAGCGTGCGCAACCAGGGCTGGTGATGGTGCCAGTGGGTTTGCCAGTGGTGGGCGTCGCTGCCGTGCAGGCCGGGCACCAGTACGCCCTCGAACGGTACTTCGGCCGGCATCGCCGATGATGGGGTGGCGGCGTGGCGCACCGTGGCTGGGGAAGACAGTGCCGGTGACATGGGCTCTCCTTGGCGATCACAAACGGCCGACAGGCCAAAAGGCGCGAGCGCTACGATACAGGCGATCGCGCAGGCCGGCAGTGTGCCTGGAGATGTTTATGATTTTTTTACCGGCGCGGGTCGATTCGATGACCCGCGCCGGTTTTCATTCAGCGGCGCACGCCGCTCGCGTTGAGGTGGCTGCCGCCGTCCACCAGGATCGCTTCGCCGGTGGTCAGGTCGCCGCCGATCACCAGCCCCAGCACCGCCTGGGCCACGGTCTCCGGTGAGGCCGCGTCGTTGAGGGCGGCGCCGGCCTTGGTTTTGGCCAGCAGGTTGGCATAGGCCTCTTTGCCCAGCCCCTTTTCCAGCCATTCGCCCTGCACGAACCCCGGGCAGATCGCGTTGACGCGGATTTCCGGGCCCAGCACCCGGGCCAGGGATTTGGTCATCGTCAGCAGCGCGCCCTTGGAGGCGGCGTACGCAATGGAACTGCCCACCCCGGCGAGCCCGGCGATGGAGGCCATGTTGATAACCTGGGCGGTGCCCGCCTGGCGCAACGCTTTCTCGGCGGCGCGGGTCATCTGGTAGGGCCCCACGGTATTCACTGCGTAGAGGTGCAGGAAATCGTCCTTGCTCAGGCCGTCCAGGTCCTGGTGCGCACAAAACTTGGTGGTGCCGGCATTGTTGACCAGAACATCCAGGCGGCCGAACTCCGCCAGGGTGGCCTCCACCAGGGTCTGGCACTGGGTATCGTCGGCGACATCCGCCTGCTGGACCAGAGTGCGCACGCCGAAGGCTTCGCAACCCTTGGCCACGGCGCGGGCGCCCTCTTCGTTACGACTGTAATTGATCACTACGTGGCAGCCCTGTTCCGCGAACAAGCGGGCGGTGGCGGCGCCGATGCCGGACGAGGAACCGGTGATCAGAGCCACGGCGTTTTTTATCTTCATGCTTATAGTCCCGAGACAAACGAAAAAGAAAATCGACGTTAACACGGCGGCCGACAAAAGCGCATCGCAGCCCTGTTTCAAGATTTGGCGGTGAGCTCGGTAAGCACATCCCGGAGCACGTCGCGGAGTTGTTCGATGCCCGGTTCCTCGACCGGGAAGTGCCCCGCGTTCTCCAGCGGAATGTGACGCGTCGGCGCCGCGATGCGCTCCAGAAAGCGCAGGCTCAGTGCCGGCGCCGTCCAGCGGTCGGCCGCCGGGTGCGTCAGCAGTACCGGCACCGTGGTGAACCGCTCCGGGGCACGCTCCGGCGGCGCGTTCAGATAGCTGCGCAGAAAGCCCAGAGCCACCGAGCCACCGCCGCCCCTCGGGTCGGTGCGGCACAATTTGGAGAGCGCCGGTTGGTTGGCGATCCTGTTCATGGGCGTGAGCCAGCGAATCGGCAGCCGCCGACGGTCGAGCAGCGGCGCCAGCGCGTCCATCAGCGGCAGGCTCCAGCGCCCCAGCCAGGGCGAAAGCGCGGACCAGACTTCCGGGTCGGCGGGATCCAGCAGGCAGGTCGCCATCAGTCGGGCCACCGGGCTGCCGCCGTCTTCCTGTTCGAGGCGGGCGCACGCGGAGTAGGCCAGCATCCCGCCCATGCTGGCGCCGAGCAGCACCAGCGGGCGCGGATCGGCTTGCTGCTCGGCGCGGATCAGCGCGCAGACACAGTCGAGCCAGTCGGGGTAGCGCACCGCGCCGGGGTCCGGCACTTTGGTGCGGCCGTAGCCGGGCAGGTCCGGCGCCAGCACGTCGTAGCCCAGGTCCGCGGCCAGGGCGGCGGCGGGCCAAAGGGCGCCGGAGTGGCCGCCGGCGCCGTGCAGAATCAGCAGCCTGGCGCCGGCGTCGGGCCGCCGGGCGCGGGCAATGTGCACGGAATGGCCGTTCCAGGGCCACCAGGTGCTTTCCGGTGGGGTCTGGGCCCGCTCTTGAAGATGGGGCGGCAGGCAGGCGAGGTAGGCATCCACGTTATAGGGCATGGCGATTCCGGGCGTTGACTTATTTGCGAGTAATTCTCACATTCTGTCTTCAACCCCACAACTCGCATTCCGACCATGAGCCAGCCCCGCAAAAAGCCCCGTCAGCAGCGCTCCGCGGCCACCTGGGACGCGATCCTCGAGGCGGCGGCTCAGCTTTTCCAGCGTTCCGGTTACGCCGCCACCACCACCAACAAGGTGGCGGAGCGCGCCGGCGTCTCGATCGGGTCGCTGTATCAATACTTTCCCAACAAGGACGCGTTGCTGGTGGCGCTGGCGGAACGTCATCTCGGCGAGGCGTCGCACCAGTTGGCGGCGGTGTTCGAGCGCCTGGAGCGGGAGCGTCCGGGGTTGCAGGCGAGCCTGGCGCTGTTGATCGACGCCGCCGTGACGCTTCACCGGCACAACCCGGCCATGCACAGGCTGCTGTTCGATCTGGCGCCGCGCACCGAAGAGGCCGCCGCTCGTTTGCGCGCCCTGGAGAAGGGACTGGCGCTGGCGGTGGCTGGTCATCTGCAGCGCCTGGAGGTGGGCGGGGAGCAGCCGGAAGTACGGGCGTTGCTGCTGGTGCAAGGGCTGGAGGCCCAAGTGCACGGCGCCGTGCTGGAAGCCATGGATGACGCCGCGCGGGAGCGTGTCATCGGTGAGATTCACCGGCTGTGGCTGGCGGCGCTAGGGGGCTGAGCCGGTGGCCTGACGGAACAGCCCGGCCAGGTCGTCGAGCTGTTCGTGCAGCTCGCCGTTCACTTCCTTGCTCAGCACGTGCAACAGAATCATCGCGTTGATCGGCGCGTCGGAGCCTTCGGGATGGCGGAAGCGGCCAACGAAACAGCGGTTCAGCTCGCCCAGGTTGCGATAGGCCTGCTCCATGTCTTCCAGGTTCAGCGCCAGGTCGGGGTTGTCCCGCCTTGCCAGGTAGCGGTGCAGCAAAAAGAAGCCGGCGGCGCGGGTGAGCGTTTCCGTTTCCGTACTCACCGGCAGGTGGAACAGGGCCATGGGCCGCAGGAAGCGGGTGTGGGGGCAGTCGCTGAGCGCGCACACCAACCCGAACAGTGAGCTGAGCGCCCGCTGCGCGGTGGTGTCGAGCCGGTACTCCCGTTCCTGGGTGGTGACCCGCAGATGGATGGGGTCGAAAGACTGGCCCAGTTGGTGATCGGGGAGCAGCCACGCCAGGTTGCGGGCGATCGGGCAATAGCGGTGCTCGTCCCGGCTCAATGGGCAATGGGAGCACTGGCAGTGTTCCAGCAAGGCCCAGTCCGGCGGCACATAATCCGGGTCCACGGCGAGACCGTGGCTGTCCGGCTCCTGACGCAGCTCAATGTGCGTCACGCGCCCGTCGGTGCCGGTCAGTTGGTAGTGGATATCAGGCTGCATGGGCGCGCTTCTTTTCCGCCAGCGGCAGGCGAATGTCGATGCGGGTGCCCTCGCCGGGCGTGCTGGTGGCGGTCAGGGTGCCGCCGTGGCGCTGAATAATATCCTGCGAAATGGACAGGCCCAGGCCGGTGCCCTGGCCGATCGGTTTGGTGGTGAAGAACGGCTCGAAGATCTGCTCCAGTTGGGCCGCATCCATGCCCGGGCCGTTGTCGGCCACCGACAGGCAGTACGACTGCTCGTCGCAGTGCGCGTCGATACGAATCTCGCCGTCCTGACTCACCGCCTGAGCCGCGTTCACCAGAATGTTCATCAAGACCTGTGAAAGCTGGCTTTCGGAACCGTTCACCGGCGGCAGCTCTGGCGGCAGATGAGTGGTCACCCGCACACGCTCCAGTTCGTGGCGCGCCAGGTTCATGGAGGTGGCCACGCAACGCGACAAATCCACCGGCTGATAGTGTTCCTGCTCGTTATGCGAGAAATGCTTCAGGTCGCGAATGATTTTTTTGATCCGATCAATGCCTTCGCTGGTTTCGCGCATCAGGTGGGGATGATCGTTAAGAATCATCTCTAGCGAATCCATGTTCAGGCGCAGCGACTGCTCTGCCTGAAGAAACTGTTCAAAACGTTCCGGGCTGATGCGGCGACGCAAACCGGCGATCACTTTCGACAGGGTGGTCAGATACTGCTCGCTGCGGCGCAGGTTAGCGGATACGAAAGCAATCGGATTGTTGATTTCATGGGCGATGCCCGCGGAGATGGTGCCCAGTGAGGCCATCTTCTCCGAATGCAGCAGCATCGATTCGACCTGGTTGATCTTGTCGTCCTTGTCGCGCACCGCCTGGATCAATTCACTGTTCTGCGCCTTGATCTGGGTGATGTCGGTGCCGAAGTAAATGTAGCCGTCGTCTTCGTCGGTGATGTACGACAATGGGAAAATAAACATATTCACCCAGTACAGCTCACCGCCCTCGCCGCGGCCGCACACCTCGCCGCTCCAGACGCCGCGCCGCGCCTGTTCGCAGCGCATGAAATGGGCGCTCAGCTCGGGCCGGTCCTTGGGGTGATGCATGCTCTCGTGCTGGCCGATGAGTTGCCTGGAGGGAAAACCACTGAGTGAAAGAAAGCGATCGTTGGCGAAGGTGATGACCCCTTTTTCGTTGGTGGTCATGACACAGTATTCGTCAATGATCCGGCCCAACGGGCCGAGCACCCGCTTGTTGAGTTTATACTCGTCGGCGTTCACTTCGATCAAACGAAGTTTGCGACCGAAGGAACTCTGGCTCAGCGATGCGAACTCCGACAACTTGGCCTCCACGTTCATGGAGGCCCGGTAGGTTTTGTACATGAAGAAAATGATGATCAGCAGGATCACCGTGGACGACATCAGGAACAACCCCTGGCTGCCCAGCCCGGCGAACGGCCCCTGTAACGTGGTAAACAGATCCATGCGGGTTACTCCCCGTCGTAACCCATGCTTCTGAGGGTTTCGCGCTGATCTCGAACGGTTTGCGCGAGAATTTTATTTTCCACCAGAATATCGCGGAATTTCAGTCCTTCCTCGAGGCTCTCCAGCAACTGATCGTCGTCCCAGGGTTTGGGCACGAAACGGAAGGCGCCGGCCTGGTTGATGGCGGACATCAAGGTGTCGATATCAATCACGCCGGTGAGCAGAATACGGATGGTATCCGGCTGCATGGTACGCAGTTCCTGGAGCATCTCGATGCCGTCCATGTCCGGCATTCGGTAATCGGTGATTACCGCGTCGAACACCGTGGTGCGGGCGCGCCGTAACGCGGTGGCGGCGTCGGTGTAGGTTTCCACTTCCCAGTCTGGCCGCGCGGCCAGCACTCGGCACAGTGCCTTGAGAATATAATCTTCGTCGTCGACAACCATGATGCGGTACATGGTGACCCCCCTTACCCCGTGAAACGGTTTGAATTATCGGCGCCGCTGGTCAAAAAGTCACCACTGTTCACGGCGCCTTCATTTATTCTACGAAGATACTACTACGAGTTCGGGGTGAACAATTCATTTCGTCGCCTTCCTGGGCCGACCGGTCGCCCTGGGGAAGTCAGGCACCGCCCGGGGTGATGATGGATTTGGTCACCGAGCCGGTGGCGATCAGCTTCTCCCCGCCGTCTGATTTGATGGCGATGGCGTCCGCGCGCATCGCCGCCAGGGTTCTACCGAGCCGGTCCACGCGGGCGCGGATCACCACCCGGTCACCTTTGAAGGCGGCGCGCAGCACACTGGTGTGGGTTTCGATCGACACCGGATGCTTGTCGGCCTCGAGCAGGGTCAGGCAGGCGAAGAAGCAGGCGACATCGAAAAACGTATAGAGCATGCCGCCGTGCAGCGAGCCCTCCGGATTGAGGGTGAAGTCGTTGAGTTCGATTTCCACTTCGCTTTCGCCGTCGCTGGCTCGGTGCAGGCGCAGGCCGCAGGCACGATGGAGGGGGTGAGACAGGACGTCGTCGCGGACTTCTTCAAAACGGGTCATAGCGGTTCTCTTGTGAATAGTGGCCACTACTATGCCCGGCGAACCGCGGACTGCAAGGGGCGGCTTTGCCTATCCCCGCGGCCGCGCCTATACTGCGGTGCCGATGTCGAAACCCTATTCGGATAGCCGATGCCCCGCTTGCGTGCGTTGATCTACCTGCTGCTTTCCCTTACCAGCGTTCATGTGCTGGTGGCGGACGTGGGTGTGCACGAAAGTCTGGCGCCGCATACTTCTGATTCTTCCATGGCGCAGGTCAATCACAGTCACCAGGTCACCGGGGATCAGACCGTGTCCGTGGTGCAGCATTGCTGCCAGTGTCACGGTTTTGTCTCCATGCCGGCGGTGGTCTCCGCCGGTCGTCCGCCGCTGCCGCCCCGCGGTTCGGCGCCGCTGGTGGTGATGCCGCAGGCGCCCGCGTTCGATTTCTACCGCCCTCCTATCGCCCTCGTTACGGCCTGATTCCTGGCGGGCCATTGCGCCCGCCCGATTCCGTTAACGAGGAGCATTTCCATGCTGATACTCCGGGTCTTTACCCTGGGCGCGGTGCTGGCTGTGTGCCTGGGCGCGGGGGCTTCCCCCGCCCGGGCCGCCGGCACCGCCGACGGCGACTGGGCACGCTGGCTGCAACGCCAGCTCGCCGAGTTGCCGGCCGACCGCGCCATCCGGGCACGCGTCGAATCCGAGTTGGCCAGCAGCCGCGCGCTGTCTGAGCCGCTTTATAACCCTGAACTGGTGATCGGCTATGAAAACAGCGCCGAAACCACCAAAACCGTCGGCGTCAGCCAGACACTGGATTGGTCCGGCAAGGGGCGGGCGGCCGGTGCGGTGGGTGACATGGCCTCCACTCTGGCACAGCTGCGCGGTGAAAAAGCGCGTAATCGGCTGAGCGCCGATGCCCTGATTGCGCTGGTTTCGCACAGCGCTGCCCGTGCCCGACTCAACGCCGCGCGCGAACAAGAGCAGCGCCTGACCCGGCTCACCGAATTGGTGCGCCGCCGTGAGCGCAGCGGCGACCTGGGCCGCGTTGACGCCACCCTGGCGTACCTGTCGCTGGGGCGCACCCAGCAGGCGCTGGCCGACGCCGAAAGCGCGGCCACCGAAGCGGCCACGCGTCTGCGCCGGATTCTCGCCGTGGCGGCGCCGGGGCGACCGCTGCCCGATGCCGACCAATGGGGGCCGGCGGATGGAAAGGCGTCCGCGGCGCAGCGTCTGGAGCACAACTATGACCTGCGCCTGGCCCGGCTGCAGTTGGCCTTGGCGGGGCGGGGTGTGGACCTCGCCCGCAAACGGCGCAACACCGATCCCACCCTGGGCGTACATGCCGGCCGCGAAGGTAGCGACACGCTCTGGGGGCTGGATTTTTCCCTGCCCTTGCCGTTGTTCAACACCGGTAAGCCGGAGTACCAGTCGGCGTTGGCCGATGTCGATCAGCGCCGGGCGCTGCTGGATAAAACCCGCAACGACATTGAAGCCGAATTGGACGGTGCGATCACCGATTACCGTCAACGTCGTGACCGCTGGCGCAACTGGCAACGACTGACCGGCGACAGCCTGGCCGATGCCGACCCGCTTTTGCAGCGGGTCTGGTCGCTCGGCGAACTTACCACCCAGGATTATCTGCAGGGCCTCAACCAGCGCCTTGAGGCGCGTTTGTCCGGTATTGCGCTGCGCGAAGCCATGCAGCGTGCCTGGGTGCAATGGCTGTACCACAGCGCCGGCCTGGACCAATGGCTCAACCGTATGGCGGGCCGTGCCCCATCGGTAACCCCGGATCAAGGAGATCAATCATGAAAACCTTCACCAGAGTGGTATTGCTGTGGCTGGCGGTGTTGTCCTTGCCGGCGGTGGCCGCCGACGGCGATGCCCACGGCCCGCGGGACACCGACAACGACCACGCCCATGGTTCGCAAAGCGACCCGAGCGACGATCATCAGGCCCATCAGGCGGACGCGTCCATCGCCGCCGAGGCGGAGAACGACGGCGACCAACACGGTGCCGGCGCTCTCGAACTCAGCGAACAGCAACAGCGTACGTTGGGATTGCGTGTGATCGAGTTGCGGGCCCAGCCTTCGTTGACCCGTTCGCTGACGGTCCCGGCGGAAATTACCAACAACCAATATCGAACCTGGACCGTGCCGGTGCGCGTCGACTCGCAGGTGCTGGAGCGAGCGGTAACGCTCGGGCAGCACCTGAAAGGTGGCGATCCCATCGCCACGTTGTTCAGTCCGGCAATGGCCGACCTGCAAAGCGAACTGCGGGTGGCGGCCGATGAATGGCGCCGGGTGCGCGGCCTGGGGCGGCGTACGGTCGGCAACCAACGCTACCTGGAAGTGCAGAGTCGCTATAACTCCCTGCGCGCCCGGGCCCGGGGGTTCGGGCTCAGTGACGAGGATCTGCAATCGCTGGAAAAGGGGGAAAGCGAAGAAGGCGTCTACACGTTGCGCGCCCCGGATCAGGGGTTGGTGCTCACCGACGCCTTCCAGCAAGGGCAATGGCTCACCGCCGGGCAGCCGCTGGTCACGCTGGTCGACGAGGCACAGCTTTGGGCGGAAGCGGCGTTGCCGCCGGAGCCCGGCTTGCGCGTGCCGATCGGCACACCCGCCACGGTGCGCGTGGACAACACTCGCCTGGAAGGCGAGGTGATCCAGGCCGGCCACCGGCTGGACCCGGTGACCCGCACCTTGCAGGTACGGGTGCGGGTACCCAATGAGCAGCACCTGCTGCACCCGGGGATGTTCGCCGATGTGTCGCTGGCGTTGCCGGTGGACGACGACGCGCTCAGCGTGCCGGAGGCCGCCCTGACCCGCGCCGCCGACGGCGACTGGCAATTGTTCGTGGAACAAGCGCCGGGCCGCTACCGGCCGGTGCCGGTCTCCACGCACGGCCAGTTGGATGGCGCGCGTCTGGTGGAAGGCGTGCCGGCGGGTACCCGGGTGGTGGTCGACGGTGCCTTTTTCCTGGCCAGTGAAATGGCCAAATCCGGCTTTGACGTGCACCGCCACTAACGCCACCCGCAACGGAGCAACGATATGTTCAATCGCATTGTGGATTGGGCGGTGGCCAACCGTCTGCTGGTGGTGCTCGCGCTGCTGGTGATGTTAGGCGTTACCGCCTGGCAACTGCCCAACCTGAAGCTGGACGCGTTCCCCGACGTCACCAATGTGCAGGTGCAAGTCAACACCGAAGCCCGTGGCCTCGCCGCCGAGGAAGTGGAACAGCTTATTACCTATCCGATCGAATCGGTCATGTACGCGCTGCCGCAGGTGGCGGAAGTGCGTTCGATCTCCAAGACGGGTTTGTCCATTGTCACCGTGGTGTTCGAGGACAGCACCGACATTTATTTCGCGCGCCAGTTGGTGTTCGAGCGTCTGCAGGCGGCCCGCGAGGACATACCCGAAGGCGTGGGCGTGCCGCAGATGGGCCCTAACACTTCCGGCTTGGGTCAGGTCTATCAGTATCTGCTCACCGCGGAACCGGGCTCCGGCGTCGACGCCATGCAGTTGCGCAGCCTCAACGACTGGGTGGTGAAGTTGCTGTTGATGCCGGTGGGCGGTGTCACCGACGTGCTCAGCTACGGCGGTGAAGTGCGCCAGTATCAGGTCAACGTCAAACCCACCCGTCTGTTGGCCTATGACCTGACCCTGCAGCAGGTGATCGACGCGGTGGCGGCCAACAACCGTAACGCCGGCGGCTGGTACCTGGACCGGGGCGCTGAGCAATGGGTGATCCGTGGACGTGGCTGGGTCGGTCATGGGCAACAAGGGCTGGACGACATCGCCGCCGTGCCGCTCAAGGAAGTGGATGGCACTCTGGTGCGGGTGGGCGATGTGGCCGACGTGGCCTTCGGCAGTGAAATACGTCAGGGCGCCTTGACCATGACCCGCCGGGCCGGCGCCGGCGAGCCCGAGGCCATGGGGGAAGTGGTCGCCGGTATCGTGCTCAAGCGCATGGGCGCCAACACCAAGGCCACCATTGACGGCATCAAGGCGCGCCTGCCGAGAATCGAGGCCGCCTTGCCCGAAGGGGTTCGCTTCGAACCGTTCTACGACCAGGCCGATCTGGTCGAAAAAGCGGTGTCCACGGTCACCCAGGCGCTGCTGCTGGCCTTCGTATTCATCGTCGTGGTGCTGGCGTTGTTTCTGATGAATCTACGCGCCACCTTGCTGGTGCTGCTTTCAATTCCCCTGTCCATCGGGCTGGCGTTGCTGGTCATGGCGGCGGCGGGAATGTCCGCCAATCTGATGTCCTTGGGCGGCCTGGCCGTGGCCATCGGCATGCTGGTGGATGGCTCCGTGGTGATGGTGGAAAACATCTTCAAGCACCTGAACCGCCCGGACCCACACCATGCGGACGGGGCCGCGCCACCGCCGGCGCGCAACCCGGCCGGCGCCGCATTGCGTATCAAGGACGCGGCCCAGGAAGTGGCGAGGCCGGTATTTTTCGCGGCCACTATTATTCTGGTGGTGTTCACGCCGCTGTTCGCCTTCGAAGGCGTGGAAGCGAAGATGTTCGAGCCCCTGGCGATCAGCATTATGCTGGCTATGGCCGCCGCCGTGGTGGTGGCGCTGGTGGTGGTGCCGGCGCTGGCGTCGCTGCTGTTTCGCGGCGGCGTGCGTGAGAAGCCCAATAAAACCGTCAACTGGCTGGAGCAGCGCTACCGGAATATTCTCGGCAAAGCGCTGGCGGCGCGCAGAAAAGTGATCGCCGCCGCCGTGGCGTTGCTGGTTCTGGCGCTGGCCACGCTGCCTTTCGTGGGCACCGAATTCGTGCCCACGCTGGAAGAGGGCACCCTGGCGCTAAGGGTCACGCTGGGGCCTTCCGCGAGCCTGGACACCTCTCTGGAAGTCGGCCGCAAGCTGGAAAAAGAGCTGATGGCCTTTCCGGAAGTGACCTACGCGCTCAGCCGGGTCGGCCGCGCGGAAATCGGCGGTGACCCGGAACCGGTCAGCAACGTGGAAATCTATCTGGGGCTCAAGCCGGTGGATCAGTGGACCAGCGCCGAAAACCGGGAGGCGCTGCAGCGCAAGATGCTGCAGCGTCTGGAGAAACACCCCGGATTGCTGTTCAACTTTTCCCAGCCCATCGCCATGCGTGTGGATGAACTGTTGTCCGGGGTCAAAGCGGAGCTGGCCATCAAGCTGTTCGGCCCCGATCTGGACGTGCTGCAGGAAAAAGGCGAGGCAATTAACCGCGTAGTCAGCCAGGTGGACGGCGCCACCGACGTGCAATTGGAGCAGATCGCCGGCGAAGCGCAACTGGTGGTGGAGCCGGACCGGCGCGCCTTGAGCCGCTACGGGCTCAGTGTCGATCAAGTCATGGACCTGGTCAGCCTGGGTCTGGGGGGCGCCAGCCCCGGGCAGGTGATCAACGGCAACGAGCGTTACGACATCTATGTGCGCTTGGCGCAAAGCGCGCGCCGCGATGCCGAGCGCATACGTAACCTGCGACTGCAGGCGCCGGACGGCGCCTGGGTGCGGCTCGCCGACGTGGCGAGCGTGGCGTTGGTCTCCGGGCCGCCGCAGATCAGCCGTGACGACGTGCAGCGGCGGGTGGTGGTGCAGGCTAACGTCAGCGGCCGCGATCTGGGTTCGGTGGTGGCCGATATTCAGAGCGCCATCGACCGCGACGTGGACCTGCCCGCCGGCTACAGCGTCGATATCGGCGGCCAGTACGAAAACCAGCAGCGCGCCCAGAAACGGCTGATGCTGGTGGTGCCGATGGCCGTCGCCCTAATCGCCTTGCTGCTTTATTTCGCGTTCGGTTCGCTGGCCCAGGCGATGCTGATTCTGGTCAACGTGCCGCTGGCCCTGATCGGCGGTATCCTGGCGCTCGCCGTAAGCGGACAATACCTGTCGGTGCCCAGTTCGGTGGGCTTTATCACCCTGTTCGGGGTGGCGGTACTGAACGGGGTAGTGATGGTGGAAGCGATCAACGGCCGGCTGCGCGACGGTGAAGCCCTGGACGTGGCGGTCAGCGAAGGCGCGCTGTCCCGATTGCGGCCGGTACTGATGACCGCGCTCACCTCGATGCTGGGGCTGATTCCCATGTTGCTCGCCACCGGGGTCGGCAGCGAAGTACAGCGGCCTCTGGCCACGGTGATCATCGGCGGCTTGTTCAGCGCCACCTTGCTCACCTTGCTGGTGTTGCCCAGCCTCTACCCACTGTTCTCGGCGCGGAAAATCGAGGAGCTGCAACGTTGAAGCGGCGTTGGCTCAGTAAGACCGGCACCGGTTGGCGATGCGAGCCGGTGCCGGATTAATCGTGCATGACCTGGAAACACTAATGGCAAACAAGGCGTTTTATACTTTTCTTTTTATTTTTTCGCTGATGTTTCTCGGCAGTCTGGCGATGAACCTGTTCACCGACCGGGTGGTCTACCTGGCGCCGGTAATCGGTCTTGGCGGCATGGTTTGGTCGCTGCTCAGACTGCGGGGTATTACCCACATAGCGGGCGTGCGGATTGGCCGTGATGAGGACACCTGAGCCCCGGTCGACAGCCGGGGCGCCGGCCTAAAGCAGCGCGCTGACACCCAGCACGCCGGCGAAGCCGACGGAATAGGCCACCAGCAGATAGCCGGAGTATTTCAGATAGCTGCCGAAGGTGAGCGCCTCCACCTTGCTCATCGCCACCACCCCGGCGGCGGAGCCGATCACCAGCAGCGAGCCGCCCACGCCCACCGCGTAGGTGAGCGTGAGCCATTGCGGCAGAGTCATCTCGATGCCGGAATTGAGCAGCGCGGCGGTCAACGGCACGTTGTCGAACAGCGACGACACCAGACCCATCACATAGTTGGCGGCCAGCGGCGGCATCACATCATAGAGGTGCGGGAAGTAGGCCAGCACGCCAAGCTCCTTGAGCATGCCCACCAGCAGCAACACCCCGAGAAAGAACAGCAGGGTATCGAACTCGATCTTGCGGATGTATTCCAGGGTGGGCTCGTCGCGGTTGAGGAACTGCACCACCATGAACATCAGCGACAGGCCGAACAGGAACATCAGCACCGGCGGAATGCCGAACAGAATGTTGCCGCCGATGGTGGCCAGGATGGTGGCGAAGAACAGCCCGGCCACCACCTTATCGCCGCCGTTAATGCGCACGTCCTTCTTTTCCATCACCAGCTGGCCTGTCAGCCCCCTGGACAGCATCAGGGACAATGACACCACCGCCAGAAAGGCCGGGAAGATAAGCAACAGCAGGTGGGGGATTTCCACCTTGTCGGCCAGGAAGATCATCAGCGTGGTGACGTCGCCGGTGATCAGCGCGGTGCCGCCGGCGTTCACCGAGAACACCACCAGCACCACGTAGCGCAGCAGTTTGTCGGTGGGCAGGCGCAGGTTGAGCAAAATGGCGATGCACACCAGGGTGGCGGTGATGTTGTCGGCCATGGACGAAAAGCAGAATGCGAACAGGCCGGTGAGCAGCATCAACTGACGTTCGCTCATGCGCTCGGGAATCAGCCGGTTGACGATGCCGTCGATGATCCCCTTGCTGGACAGATAGGCGACGAACGTCATCGCCGCCATCAGGAACAACCACAGCGACGCGATGTCCAGCAGGTTGTCGTCCAGCGCCGCCATCAGCGCGTCGCTGGTCTCGCCGGAGGGCGGCGAAATGAAATGCAGCACCCAGACCAGCGAGCCGAAAAACAGCGTGGTCTTGGCTTTGTCGATATGAACCACGTCTTCCACAACGATGGAGACGAACCCGAGAGCTACGAGACACAGCAGCACGGCGGACATGGCGGACTTCCAGGCAGGACACGGAGAAAGACGGCGGCGATTCTAACGCCGATACGTCAAGAAAGCGACCTATCTGTTTCCCCGGTTCATGCCCTTTGTTTGCGCGCCACCGCTTCCAGTTGCCGGCCGAGCAGGCGAATAACCACCTCCAACGGCCAGGCGAACTTGCGCTTGAACCAATAGCCGATACGAATCTCCGGCGACGTGTAGATCAGGTAGCGGTTCCGGCGGATGCCCTCGAGAATCGCGGCGGCCGCTTTCTCCGGTGTGACCGCGTGCCGCTGGAAGCGTTTTTTAAGCCGGATTACGTCCGGGGTGGTCTGGTCGATGCCGACGATATCCAGGGTCCGCACCAGGCCCGTATCGACGGCGCCGGGGCAGGCCAGGCTGACATTGATGCGGTGTCGGCGCAGATCGTAACGCATCGCCTCGCTGATCCCGCGCAGGCCGAATTTGCTGGCGTTATAGGCCGCGTGCCAGGGCAGGCCGAACAGCCCCGCCGCCGACGATACCGTCATCACGTGGCCACCCCGGCCGGCCGCCACCATGGCGGGCAGAAAGCATTCGAACACGTGCACCGGGCCCATCAGGTTGACCTCTATCAGGGCGCGCCAATGGCGGTGTTGCAGTTTTTCCACCGGGCCCCAGATGGCGATGCCGGCGATGTTCATCAGAATGTCCATGCTGCCGTGCTCGGCGTCGATGTCCTCGGCGAATGCCTTCACCGCCGCGTGGTCGGCGATATCCAGGGCGCGGCTGGCTGCCACCGTGCCGCCCGCCGCTCGGATCTCGGCTACCGTGTTTTCCAGCGCCTCGACGTTGATGTCGGTGAGAAACAGGGTCGCGCCCCGGCGCGCGCTTTCCAGCGCGGCGGCGCGGCCGATGCCGCTGGCGGCGCCGGTAATAAAACATTTCTTGTTATTGAGATCGGTCATTGCCAGGTTTCCTCAAGAGCGGTTGGGCGGTGGCTTTATCCTGCCCGCGGCCGCCAGGCCCGTCCCGTTCGGCTGGGCCAAAACGCCCGTGCGCCGGTGCGCGTCGCGGCGACCGTGCGATACTCGGTTTCGTGTTGCGGCGATGGCCAGGAGAACAGCGATGACCCAAGTGGATGACTTTCTGCAGCCCGAAGGCGGTTGGCGCCAGGCGGATACCGAGCGCTTGCCGCCGCCGCCTCCGTCTAAACGGGGTTACGCCTTTCGCGCTCTGTCCCGCGCCGGCAAGCTGTTCGGGCGTGATGAGTTGCCGCGTGTTTTTCCAGTGCTTAATACCAACCGCCGGTTGTTCTTTCCCTGGCTGTGGTTCGCGTCGCGGCTGATGCCGTTCGGGCGTTTGCCGGCCCGCCTGCGGGAAAAACTGATTATGCGCACCGCGTGGCACTGCCGCAGCCGCTATGAGTGGGGGCAGCACGTGGAGATCGCGCTGTCGGTCGGGGTGTCGGATCAGGAAATTATCGACCTGGCGCGCGGGCGCGACGACGGTGACCCAGCGCACGCCGCCGCGCTGCGCGCCTGCGACGAGCTGTGCCGGGACACGCTGATCAGCGACCCGACCTGGCGGACTCTCGCCGGCCATTTCAGCCCGGCCGCGCTGGTCGAGATCACCATGCTGGTGGGCCACTACCAGATGGTGGCGGGGTTGCTGGTGAACAGCGGCATCGACCTGGAGCCCGGCATCGAGGCGGTGCTCACCGACTTCCAGCGGCGTGTCCAGGCGGACACCTGAAGGGCCTCCGCTAGCGGTGTTCGTGACGGCACAGACGGTGGTCGCCGAGCACCTCGATCACCCCGCAGTGGGCGACGTCGCCACCGGCGCACCCCTGGATCATACGGTCCAGTTCGTCACGCAGCGCGGACAGCGCGCTAATGCGATCGTCCACCGCGTCCCGGTGGCGCCGCGCCAGCGTATCCACGGCGGCGCAATCGCGGTGCTCCTGATCCGACAGGGCGAGCAGCTCGCGGATCGCGTCAATGCTGAAGCCCAGCTGCCGGGAGTGGCGAATGAAATGCAGCCGGTCCCGGTGGCGCTCACCGTAGCGCCGCTGGTTGCCGGCGCTGCGCGCCGGCTCCGGCATCAGCCCGATCTTTTCGTAGTAGCGGATGGTCTCCACCTTGCAGTCGGTGGCGCGGCTTAACTCGCCGATTGAAAACATGCGGTTTCCCTCATCAACCTGTGGTCGCTATAGCTATTGAACCGAAATGGCGGGTTCGGCGAAACCGCCAACCTTGAGCATTGAAGCGAGCATCATTTGGTGACATATTTGATGTTCGTCTGTCACTTGGAGAGGAGAAGCAGGATGCGGACCACGATCAATATCGATGACGACTTGCTGGCCGAGGCCCAGCGACTCACCGGCGTTAAGGAACGTACCCAGATCATCCGCGATGCCCTGGTGGCGTTGATCGAGCGGGAAAGCGCCTTGCGGCTGGCGCGCCTGGGCGGCTCCGAGCCGGATCTGTCGGTGCCCGGGCGCCGCCGGTCGTGATTCTGGTGGACACGTCGGTGTGGGTGGATCATCTGCGCGCCGGCGACCGGGAGCTGGCCCGCCTTTTGGAGCGTAATCAGGCGCGGATGCATCCCTTCGTGGTCGGTGAGCTGGCCTGCGGTAACCTGAGCCGCCGCCGCGAAGTGCTGGATCTGCTGCAGGGGTTGCCGTCGGTGCCGGTCGCGGACCAGGACGAAGTCCTGTTCCTGATCGAGCGGCACGGTCTGATGGGGCGGGGTATCGGTTTCATCGACGCGCACCTGCTGGCCGCCACGCTGCTGAGCCACGCCACCCGTCTCTGGACCCGGGATAAGCGGCTCGCCGAGGTGGCGCGGGCTCTGGGGGTGGACGGCGCGCCGGGGCCGATGATCCACGATCGGGCTTGACCCTGTAGTGGCTACAGGTATTGGAATGTGCGGAAACGGATCGAAGGAGCCGGCCAGTGCACACCCATCACCATCATGACCATGCTCACCCGCACGGCGCGCCAAAGGATTTCGGGCGCGCCTTCGTGATCGCCATCACCCTGAACCTGGGGTTCACGGCGGTGGAATTCGTGTACGGCTTCCTCGCCCAATCCTCGGCATTGATGGCCGACGCCGGGCATAACCTGTCCGATGTGCTGGGCCTGGTGCTGGCCTGGGTCGGCGCTCTGCTGGCGCGCAAGGCGCCGGACAGTCGCTTCACCTTCGGGCTGCGTGGCAGTTCGATCCTGGCGGCGTTGGCCAATGCCATGTTTCTGATGATCGCCTGCGGCGCGATTGGCTGGGACGCCATCCGGCGGCTGGCCGATCCGCCGGAGGTGGCGTCGGTGACCGTCATGGTGGTGGCCGGCATCGGTGTGCTGGTCAACGCGGCGTCGGCCTGGTTGTTCGTTAAGGGTAGTAAGGGCGATCTGAATATCCGTGGTGCCTTCCTGCATCTGGTCGCCGACGCGGCGGTGTCGGTGGGCGTGGTGCTGGCCGGTCTGGCGATTCTTTACACCGGCTGGAACTGGCTCGATCCGGTCACCAGCCTGCTGATCACCGTGGTGATCGTTATCGGTACCTGGGGGCTGCTGCGCGAATCCCTGAAACTGGTCCTCAACGCGGTGCCCGCGAGCATCGACCTCGCCGAGGTGGACGCCTGGCTTCGGGACCAGCCCGGCGTCAGCGACATTCACGACCTGCACATCTGGGGCATGAGCACCACGGAGAGCGCGTTGACCGTCCATCTGGTGATGCCGGACGGGTTCCCCGGCGACGCCTGGCTGGACCGGGTGACGGAGGGGCTGCATGACCATTTCAGCATCGCCCATAGCACTTTGCAGGTGGAGCGCGGCGACAGCCCCCACGTTTGTGTGCTGCACGCTTCTCATTGACCACCGCAGCGCAGGGAGATCGACATGGCATGTTGCGAACCGGAATTGAACCACCAGGCGCCCGCCGCCTATCGAAACGTACTGATCGCGGTGCTCGCGATCAATCTGCTCATGTTCGCCGTGGAGGCGGCGGTGGGCCTGCTCTCTGGCTCACGGGCACTGCGCGCCGACGCTCTG
Organism: Alcanivorax sp.; assembly: GCA_042090255.1. GTDB lineage: Bacteria > Pseudomonadota > Gammaproteobacteria > Pseudomonadales > Alcanivoracaceae > Alloalcanivorax. The sequence goes on from JBELJS010000020.1 coordinate 39,147, forward strand.
GATTTTCTCGGCGACGCCGCCACTTATGGGCTCACCCTGTGGGCGCTGGGGCAGTCCCTGGCCTGGCGGTTCCGCGCGGCCCGCATCAAGGGTGTTTCGCTGCTGCTGTTGGGGCTGCTGGTGCTGGCGGACAGCCTGGTCAGCCTGGTAAACGGCGCCGCGCCCCCGGGGGTGATGATGTCCGGCATCGGCGCCCTGGCGTTGGTGGCCAATCTCATTAGCTTGATGTTGCTGCTGCGCTATCGTCAGGGTGACGCCAATATCCGCTCCGCCTGGCTGTGCACGCGCAATGATGTGCTCGCCAATATATCGGTGATCGTCGCCGGCCTGCTGGTGCTGGCCAGCGGCAGCCACTGGCCGGACGTGCTGGTGGCGATGGCGATTGCCGGTTTGTTCTGCCATAGCGCGGTGTCCATTCTGCGCCAGGCCAATGCCGAACAGAGGGCCGGGCAACGTGACGGGCCGGGCCCCGGTGGTGACGGCTGCGGCCCGGCGCGTTAGTCTGCCCGGCATTTCCGCTCCAACGGCATCGTCATGAGTTTTAAAAACGAAGACCTGATCGCTGTCTGTCAGCGCACCATGCCTTTCGGTAAATACCAGGGCAGGCCGTTGATCGACCTGCCTGAATCCTACCTGCTGTGGTTCGCCGACCGCGGCTTTCCACGCGGCGAACTGGGCCGCCTGATGGCTCTGGCGATGATCCTCAGCGTGGAAAACCTCAAGCATCTGGTGACGCCGTTTCGCGACTGAGCGGCCAGCGTGCACCGTGCTTGCCGGTTTGGCGCATATTCTTTGCATCTTTTGCCGGTACCTTTGAGGTCGACGCATTTCTTCTTGGGCAGGCTATTCGGGCAGGGTCATGACACGCTGGATCAAACGTCATTTGCTAATCGTCGCGCTGGTGGTGCTGGCCGTGCTGGCCGCGTCCTGGTGGTGGCTGTCGGGTAACGGCGCCACGGCCGGGCAGTGGCAGACCGCCCAGGCCCAGCCCGCCGACATCGAGGACCTGGTGACCGCCCTCGGCACCCTGGAGCCCTACGATTACGTGGACGTGGGCGCCCAGGTGTCCGGCCAGCTGGAAAAGCTGCACGTGGATCTCGGCGACAAAGTCGAAAAAGGCCAGCTGCTCGCCGAGATCGACGCCTCGGTGCAGGAATCCCGGGTGCAGGCGGGCCTGGCGGAGCTGGACGCCCTGCGCGCGCAACTGGAACAACAGCGCGCCGAGCTGGAACTGGCGCAATTGCAGTTCAACCGCCAGGAGCGGCTGCGCCAGGCCGACGCCACCAGCGACGACGCCTGGCAAACCGCCAAGGCCACGCTCGCTACCACGCGCGCCCAGATCAAAGTGCTGCAGGCACAGATCGACCAGACCCAGTCTGGCCTGGAAGGCGATCAGGCGACCCTCGGCTACGCCAAAATCTACGCCCCGCGCGACGGCACCGTGGTGACCCTGGACGCCCGCGAAGGGCAAACCCTCAACGCCAACCAGACCGCGCCGATTCTGATGCGCCTCGCCGACCTCGCCACCATGACGGTCTCCACGGAAGTCTCCGAAGCGGACGTGGACCGTCTTGAAATCGGCATGCCGGTGTATTTCTCCACCCTGGGCAACAGCGGCGTGCGTTACGACAGCACGCTGCGTCAGGTGCTGCCGACCCCGGAAGTGGTCAACAACGTGGTGCTCTACACCGCCGAATTCGATGTGGCCAACCCGGGCAACGCGTTAATGTCCGGCATGACCGCCCAGGTGTTCTTCGTGGTGGAATCCGCCCAGGGCGCGCTCAGCGTGCCCGCCTCGGCGGTCAAAGGTGGTGCCGGCGGCCAGTACGTGGAAGTGCCGGTCGCCAAGGGCCGCCTGGAAAAGCGGCCGGTGAAAACCGGCGTCACCGACCGGGTGCGCGTGCAGATCACCGAAGGGCTCGCCCAAGGCGATACCGTGGTGATCGGTAAAGTGCAGGCGCAAACCGAGGAAGAGCCGCGTCGCCGGGGTCTGTTCTGATGGCACACCAGACGCCACCGGCGCCGTTGATTGAGTTGCGCGACATCCGCAAGCGCTTCCCCGGCGGCGACCAGGACGTGGAGGTGCTGCACGGCATTTCGCTGACCATCGAGGCCGGCGAATGCGTGGCGATCATGGGCAGCTCCGGTTCCGGCAAATCCACTCTGATGCACCTGCTGGGCTGCCTGGACCGGGCCAGTGAAGGCGAGTATCGCTTCGCCGGCCAGGACGTCAACGCCATGGACCACCAGGAGTTGGCCTGGCTGCGCCGGGAAATGTTCGGTTTCGTGTTCCAGAGCTATCACCTGATCGGCACCGCCAGCGCCTGGGAAAACGTAGCGTTGCCGGCAATCTACGCCGGCATGCACCGCGACGAGCGCAAAGCCCGCGCCCAGGCGCTGCTTACGGAACTGGGTCTGGGCGAGCGCCTCGACCACCGCCCCAACCAGTTGTCCGGTGGTCAGCAGCAGCGGGTGTCCATCGCCCGGGCGTTGATGAACGGCGGCCGCGTGATCCTCGCCGATGAACCCACCGGCGCTCTCGACAGCCACAGCGGTGAGGCGGTGATGGCCCACCTCACCGGCCTGGCGGATCGTGGGCATACGGTGATTTTGATTACCCACGATCCGGAAGTGGCCGCCCACGCGGATCGCGTCATTGAGCTGCATGACGGCGACATCGTCGCCGACACCCGCCACCGGCCCGCCCGCGCCACCGGCGAGACGCCCGCCGCGCTGGCGCCGCCGGCGGAGTCCGGTCTGCCGGAGCCCGGCGAGATTCCCGAGGCGGTGACCATGGCGCTGCGTTCGTTGCGCGCCAACTGGCTGCGCACCCTGCTGACGCTGCTCGGCATCGTCATCGGCGTAGGCGCCGTGGTGGTGATGCTGGCCATTGGCCAGGGCGCCAAACAGGACGTGGTGGCGCGCATCGGCGATATGGGCACCAACCTGCTGGTGATCCGGCCGGACCGGGGCCAGCAGCGCTCGGCGGATGGCGTGGTGGCGACGCTGGTGCCCGCCGACGCCAAGGCGCTGGAAAGTCTGCCCAATGTGAGGGTGGCGGTGCCGGAAATTTCCGGGTCCGTGACCGCCCGGGCGCTGGGGCGTGATGTCAGCACCTCGGTGAAGGCGGTGTCCGCGGCGTATCCCACCCTGCGCGACTGGGAGCGCGCCTCCGGCATCTTTTTCAATGCCAACGACGAAGCCCGCTACGCGCCGGTGGCGGTGATCGGCGAAACCGTGCGGGAGAACCTGTTTCCGGATACCGACCCGCTGGGGCAATTCGTGTTGCTCAACAGCATTCCGTTCCAGGTGATCGGCGTGATGAGCGAGCAGGGCGCCACCAATTGGGGCGACGACCAGGACGACGTGGTGTTCGTGCCGCTGTCCACCGGCACCCTGCGCCTGTTCGGACAGAACTATCTGCGCTCGATCACCCTGGCGGTGGAAGACATGGCGGCCATCGACGCCACCGAACAGGCGGCGGTGGATCTGCTGGTGGAGCGCCACGGCACCAAGGACGTGCGGGTGTTCAATATGGCCTCGTTGCTGGACATGATTTCCGACACGCAGAACACCCTCACTATGCTGCTCGGCTCGATCGCGGCGATCTCGCTGTTGGTGGGCGGCATCGGCGTGATGAACATCATGCTGGTGAGCGTCACCGAGCGTATCCACGAAATCGGCATCCGCATGGCCACGGGCGCCCGCCAGCGCAATATTCTTCAGCAGTTCCTCACCGAGGCGGTGGTGGTGTCCGCGCTGGGCGGCATCATCGGGGTGCTCGGCGGCGTGGCCATGGGGCTGTTGCTGAAAGTGCTCGGCCTGCCGATTCTGTTTTCCGCCACGGTGGCCACGGCTGCCTTCCTGTGCGCGGCGGTGATCGGCCTGGTGTTCGGGTTCGCGCCGGCGCTTAAGGCGGCCCGTTTGAATCCAGTGGAGGCGCTTAGTAATGAATGAATCGAACCGTGGGCGATTCGCGGGCGTCGTTGTCGGCGTGATGCTGTCGGCTGGGTGTGCGATGCAGTCGGGGTTGGAGGTGCCGGAGGTGGACGCGCCGGCGCAGTGGGAGAACCAGCTCGCCGACAGCCGCGCGGCGGTGGCGAACCCGGCCTGGTGGCAGGCCTTCGGCAGCGATGAACTGAACCAGCTGGTGGCCCGCTCGTTGAGCGACAACACCGATCTGCGCGCCGCCGCCGCCCGGGTGCTGCAGGCCGAGGGCCGTTTGCAGCAGGCCGGCTCGTCGCTGTTTCCCAGCCTGTCGCTGGACGGCGGCGCGTCCACCTCCGGAGCCTTCGGCGGCACCAGCAGCGACAGCTTCCAGTTACGGGCCAACGCCCGCTACGAGCTGGACCTGTGGGGCCGGCTGCGCAACACCAAGGCGATCGCCGAGGCCAACCTGGAGGCCAGCCGCTTCGATCGCGACAGCGTGCGCCTGACGGTACTGGCCAGCGTCGCCAATACCTGGTTGCAGTGGCGCTATCTGGAAGACCGTCTGGCCCTGGCCGAAGACAGCCTGGCGCTGGCGGAGCGGGTGCTGGAGCTGGTCGAGGCCAAGGTGCGCTATGGCGCGGTGTCGCGCCAGGACCTGGCTCAGCAGCGCACCCTGGTGGCCAATCAGCGCGCCGCCCTGCCGGACCTGCGCCAGCAGGCCCGGGAAACCCGCTACGCGTTGGCGGTGCTGGTGGGCGAAACGCCCCAGGGCTTTCCGCTGCAAGGCGGCGGGCTCGATGAACTGACCGTGCCGGACGTTCAGCCGCGCTTGCCCGCCGAAGTGCTGGCGCAGCGTCCGGACGTGGGCCGGGCGCTGGCCAACCTGATGGCCGCCGACTACGGCGTGGCGGTGGCACGCAGTGCCTACTGGCCGTCATTGAGCCTGACCGGCGGCGCCGGCTATGCCAGCAGCTCGCTGAGCGATCTGTTCGACGGCGACGCGGTCTACAGTCTGGCCGCGTCTCTCAGCCAGCTGTTGTTCGACGGCGGCCAGGTGCGTGGCGAGAACACCGCCGCCCGCGCCGCCTGGCTGGAGCAGGTGGCCACCTACCGGGGTGTATTGCTTACCGCGCTTTCCGAGGTGGACCAGAGCCTGGGCAGCATCGACGCTCTGGCGCAACAGGAACAGTTCTTCCGCGAAGCGCTGGCCCAGGCACGCCGCAGTTTTGAAATCGCCGAGGTGCGTTATCGCGAAGGCGACATCGAGCTGACCTCGGTGCTGGATGCCCAGACCAGCCTCAACAATGCGCGCCAGAACATGCTGGACCAGCGTTTTAACGAACTGCTGGCGCGGGTGACGCTGTACCGAGTGCTGGGCCAGGGCCTGGCCGGCGTACCTGAGGCGCTTTGAAGCGTGACCCCGGAACGGGCCATCTCCTGTATCCTGTAGCCTTCATCCTGTATCGGCCGGGCGCGGCCCGGCCCCGAGGCCCATGTCCGTACCGCTTGTCTATCATCCGTCCTACAGTTTTCCGTTCCCCGGCCGGCACCGCTTTCCGATGGAAAAGTTCCGGCTGCTGCACGAACGGCTGCGCGACAGCGGCATTGCCAGCGCGGCCAACCTGCACCGCCCTGGACGGGCGCGCCCGGCGTTGCTGTCGCTGGCGCACTGCCCGGATTATCTCGACCGCTTTCTTGGCAACCGGCTCGGCGAGCGCGAGGCCAAACGCATGGGGCTGCCCTGGAGCGAAGACCTGGTCCGGCGCACCTGCATCGCGCCGATGGGCACCCTGCTCACCGCCCAGCTGGCGTTGAAGCACGGCATCGCCTGCCATCTGGCCGGCGGCACCCATCACGCCCATTACGACTTCGGTTCCGGCTTCTGCATTCTCAACGATCTGGCGATCACCGCCCGCGCGTTGCGCGCCGGCGGGCTGGTGAAACGGGTGCTGATTTTTGATTGTGACGTGCATCAGGGCGACGGCACCGCCGCCATCCTTGCCGACGACGCCGACCTGTTCACCTGCTCGATCCACTGCGAAAAGAACTTTCCCACCCGCAAGAGCCGCAGCGATCTTGACGTGGGCTTGCCCGTGGGTCTGGAAGATGACGGTTATTTGGCGGTGGTCGAAGAGACACTGTCCGACCTGCTGCGGCAGCTCCAGCCGGACCTGGTGCTGTACGATGCCGGGGTGGACGTGTACACCGGCGATCCGCTGGGAAGGCTCGCGGTCAGCCTGAGCGGGCTGGCCGAGCGCGAGCGCCGGGTGCTGACGCTGTGCCGTGAGCGCGGCGTGCCGGTGGCCACGGTAATTGGCGGTGGCTACGACGACGACCGGCCGGCCCTGGCCCGGCGCCATGCCCGGGTCGTGGAAGCGGCCCATCAATTGTGGAGGCAGTAATGAGCAAAGCCCTGTTGATCATGGCCCACGGCAGCCGTGCCGAAGCCGCCAACGACGAGTTCCGTTTGCTGGTGGAGCAGGTGGCGGAACACAGCCACGACTATGTGGCGGTGCTGCCCTGTTTTCTGGAACTGGCGCGGCCGTCACTGATGGAAGCGCTGCAGCAGATCGAACATCAGCCGGTGGAAACCGTGCAGGTGTATCCGTTGTTCTTCAACAAGGGCAAGCATGTGTCCCGGGACATTCCCGACCAGGTGGAAGAAGCCCGCCAGCGTCATCCGCATCTTCGCATTGAGCTGCTCGACTATTTCGGCAACGCCGGTGGCCTGGTGACGCTGGTACGCGATCATATCGACGCCCAGGGCTAGCGGGCCTCGTTTTAGAATGTCCTGGCGATTATCAACCCGCCCCACAGAAGATTCCGGTCGGCGGGGCCGTCGCGCACTTCCGACGTGTGCCCGCGCAGCACGTAACTGAGCCGCCAGCCACGGACGAACGATTGGGTATAGCCGAGCCAGGCTTCCAGAATCATGTGGTTCAACTGATCGGAATCGTAGGTGACCGGGCTGTCGCGGAACTGGCCCTGAAGAAAAACGTTGTAGCCCCGCGCCACCACGGCGGCACCACCCCACAGATAGCTTTCCGCCCGCGCCGGCCCGCCATTGCCGCGTGCCGCGCCGTCACCGTAACTGGCCAGCTCCGGATTGAACCGCCACCAGGGGGCGGCGAGGCGCCCGCCCCGGAAGCTCAGGCTCCAGCGCGCCTCGGTGAGATACCCGGCGGACGCCTGCACGGTGCTTTTCACTTCCAGATTCGGTGACGAGACCGCCAGGTATTTTTGCCGCGCTACCGTGTAGCGGGCGGTGGGCTCGCCGCCTTCGCTGACCTGATGTCGCCAACCCTCGGCGTGCTCAGTGCCGATTACCTTGTGCACGGCGTTTTGCCCGTTACCGACAATGGCCAGGCCGAGCGCACCCAGGGTCAGGCTGCTGTGCCAGGCCACGTTCTCGCGCGGGTCGATGCGCACCCGGGATTGAGACAGGTAGATCAGGCTGGCGTACGGGCGGTCGTTATACACCGGTGTCGACACCGCCTTGTCCTCCGGTGTAAAGCCGAACAGACCGAACTCGACACTGTGGCCGTCGATGCGTTGCGGGGCGCGGCCGTCCACGCCGAACAGGCGGTCCAGCGCGCCGAGCGCGGGGTTCAGTGAATACCAGGCATCGCGGGCGTTGCGGCCGGTATAGGAAAGGCTCAGCCCATAGGTGTAGTCCTGGTCGCGATGGGAGGGCACCAGGGCGTCGTTATCGAACGCGAACGACCAGCTTTCCTTGGCGGGCTCGCGCCGCGGCTCGAGCCGGGGGCGGCGTGGTGTCCGTTCTTCCTGTTCCAGTAGCGCCAGTTGCATTTGGCCGGCGGGTTGGCTGACCGGGGCGTCGTCGTATAGCCCCGGGCGGGTTTGCGCCAGGGCGGTGGGGGCCGCGCCCAGGGCGATCAGAAAAACGGCCGTCAGCAGCAGGCCGCTGTTGGGGTGCACACCCCCGCGGGGGGCGGCGTATCCGGATGCCTTGTTCATCGTTCTCCGTTCCGCAGAAAGGTCGCCGTTATCAGGGCGTTACCCTAAGAGCGCGGCCCTTTTCTGCGGTAGGTCAAAACTGGCCCTTTCTTGCCTGTTTCTGCGGAACGGTTTTGTTTTTCTGACCGGTTATATCAGCGCAGCCGATAGGTGAGCGACGCCATGATGCTGCGTTCGGCACCGAAATAGCAGTAGTTCAGGGAATAGCAGGAGGCCACGTACTCCTTATCCAGAAGGTTGTTGGCGTTGATCCGGGCGCTCAGACCGCGCACGCCCAGTTGCCCGAAATCGTAGCCCAGGGTGGCGTCGAGCAGCGTGTAGGAGGGCACGTTCAATGTATTCGCCCGGTCCGCCTCGATGCCGGACAGGTAGCGCGCGCCCAGGCCAAGATCCAGGCCGCTCAGGGCGCCGCCGTTGAAGTGGTAATTGCCCCACACGGTGGCCTGGTTGCGCGGCGCCTGATTGACGCGGTTGCCTTCGATCTCTTCTTCGGCTTCCACGTATTCGATATCGGTGTAGGTGTAGCTGGCCTGCAGCCGCAACTGGTCGGTGACCTGGGTCTGAGCGTCCAGCTCCACCCCGCGGGAGCGGACTTCGCCGACCGGCACATAGACCGCCGCCTGCGGTTCGCGGATCGCCAGGTTCTCCTGATCAATGTGGAACAGCGACAGGGTGTACAGCCCGCGGCCCCGGTGCGGCTGATATTTGAGGCCGGTCTCATACTGGGTGCCTTCGGTGGGTTCCAGGGGGTTGCCGTCGGCGTCGGTATAGACGCTGGGGTTGAACGACTCGGAATAACTCACATAGGGCGACAGGCCGTTGTCCATCCGATACAACGCGCCGGCGCGGCCGCTGAACTGGTCGCGGTCCTGGCTGGAGCGCGCGCCGGTGTCGGTGTTCACGTTGGCGGTGCGCACCCAGTCCTGGCGCCCGCCCAGGGAGAAGCGCCAGTTGTTCAGCGCGATCTGGTCCTGAATATAAACACCGGTCTGAATCAGCTTGCGCTCGTGCAGCACTGGGTCGGTGATCGCAAGCGGTGCGGCGCTGTACTGCGGGTCGAAGGCGTCGATGGCCGGGAAGCTGCCGGAAGTCCAGGCGGCGTCCACGTCACGGTGCTGATAGTCGGCGCCCACCAGCAGGGTATGCCGCAACGCGCCGGTGGAGAACAGCCCCTGCAGTTGATTGTCCACGGTGTAGGCGTCGAGCTGTTCATCGGCGCCGGAATAGAAGCGGCTGAGCTGATCGGAGTTGCCGACCCAGGCGAAGCTGTACACCTGCTGCAGGTCCACGTCGCTGGTCAGATAGCGGAAGTTCTGCTTCACGCTCCAGTCGTCGTTGAAGAAGTGGCGAAGCTGGTAGCCAAGCATTTTTTCGGTGCGCGAGAACTGCTCGTAGGCGGGCTCGCCCTCGAAAAACTGGTTGTCGATATAGCGGCCGTTGCGGGGGTACAGCGTGCCCTCGGCGGGCACGCCGCTGTGGCTGCCGCCTTCCGGATCGTCCTGGAAATAGGCCATCAGATCGAGGGTGGTGTTGTCGCCCGGGTCCAGGGTCAGCGACGGCATGATCGCCCGGCGTTCGTGCTCCAGATGGTCAAACTGGGTGTCGCCCTGATTGGTCAGCCCCACCACCCGGTAGGCCGCGCCGTCGCTCAGCGGCCCGGCGAAATCGAAGGCGGCGCCTCGGTAGTTATTGGTGCCGGCGCTGAACGTTACCTCCTGGCGGGTTTCGAACAACGGCTTTTTGCTGGTCAGATTGACCAGCCCGCCCGGTGAGGCGCGGCCGTACAACACCGACGTCGGGCCTTTGACGATTTCCACCCGCTCCAGGAAGTAGGGGTCGATCTGCATGGAGCTGAAAGTGCCGCCGTCGCCCATGGTCTTCAGGCCGTCGAGATAGATGTTATCGATGCTGTCGTCGGAGAAGCCGCGCAACACCACATAGTCGTAGCGCTGGGAGGCGCCGATCTGCTCGGTGAACACGCCGGGGGTGTAGCGCAGCGCCTGCTGCACGGTTTCCGAGCCCTGTTTGTCCAGTTGCTCGCGGCGCACCACGTTGATCGTCTGCGGTGTTTCCAGGGTCGGGGTATCGATCTTGGTGGCCACCTGGGCGGAAACCGCCACCGGCGCCAGCGTCTGGCTGCTGGCGGGCGCCGGCTCCAGGGTGACGCTGCCGTCGTCGTTGCGGCGGTGGCGCAGCCCGCTGCCGGCCAGCAGCCGGGCCAGCGCCTGGTCGGTGGAGTAGTCGCCGGCCAGGGCCGGGCTTCGTTTGCCGGCGGTAATGCCGGCGTCATAGATCAGCTGAACGCCGGTATCCTCGGCCAGCTCGGCCAGGGCGGCGTCCAGTGGTTGCGCGGCGATGTCCAGGGTCGCCGCCCGGGCGCCGGCCAGCAGGGTGAGGCCGGTGAACAGCGCGGCGGCGCGCAGGGTATCGTTTATCAGGGGCATCTTTGGTCCTCTCTGTTCGGATGCAAATACAAACCATTTGCGATCTGGTGGCAGGGAAGACGAAACCGCCGCCGGTTTCTGAACCGGGTCGCCGCTAATACAGGATCACCACGCCGGGCAGGCGCCGCGCGGTCAGCGGCAAGGTCTGGCTCAAGGCGCTGAGGGCGGCGTCCGGATCCCCGATGTTGAGGGTGCCGCTGAAGCGGCGTTCGCCGAGCGCGTGGTCGAGCAGCAGCAAGCGGTCCGGATGGTGCGGCGCCAGCGCCTGGAGGATTTTCCGCAGTGGTTGGTCGCGGAACACCAGCCGTCCTTCCAGCCAGGCGAGCACGTGGTCCACGTCCACACGGTGGCGCTCGCCCAGGCGGCCGCGCGTCCAATCGACCTGTTCCCCGGCCCGCAACGTCAGCCGACGGCCCACGCCGCTGGCGACCACCTCGCCCTCCGACACTGTCAGGCGGACCCGGTCGTCCCCGTCCCGGCGCACTTCGAAGCGGGTGCCGGTGACGCGCACGCGCGCCTCGCCGGCCTCCACCAGGAATGGCCGATGCGGGTCGCTGGCCACCTGGAAGTAGGCGCGTCCGCGCAGCAGGGTGACGTGGCGCTGGTGGTCGACCAGGTCCAGATTGATGGCGCTGTCGCCGGCCAGGGTCAGCCGGCTGCCGTCGTCCAGGGTCAGCACTCGTTGCTCGCCGGCGGCGGTGCGCTGGTCCGCGCCCCACACCCGCCATGGAAGGTGCGTGGCGGTGACCACCATCAGCAACAGCACCGCCGCGGCCAGCCAGGCGCGGCAGTGGCGCAAGGCGCGACTGATGTACTTGCCCGCCATGCGCTCGGAGACCCCCAGACGGGTGCCGATTTCGCGCTGGGTGAGGCCCTCCAGACGGTTCCACAGCAGCGCCTGACGGACATGCTCGGGGAGCTCGGTGAGGGCGGCCTGGACGCCGGCCAGGGTCTGGGCGCTGCTGGCCGCCGCTTCCGGGGTCGGCGCGCCGCTTTCCAACCGCAGGTCCGGGTCGTGCAGGGCCACGGTCGCCGGCCGGGTGTGTTGTTGGCGCAGGTGGTCGATTAACAGATTGCGGGCGATGCGGAACAGGAAGGCGCGCGGATTGTGCAGCGGATAGTGCAGCGGTGCCCCGCCGCCGGCGCGCTCCAGGCGGCGCAGGCGCAAGTAGACCTCTTGGCAAAGGTCCGCCGCCAGATCCGGGGAACCCAGGCGGCGATGGAAATAGCCGCTGAGCTCGGGGGCGTGTTGTTGAAACAGATCGTCGGCCCGCATGGTGTCGCCCGCTTATCAAATGTGATTGATAATGATTCGTGATCGCAGTGCGGGCGATTATGCCACCACCCGACCGGCTGGCGCCAGGTCGGGCGGTTTAGCGGGGGGCCTGGTAGGTGCGGCTGCGGTGGCCGGGTTTGCTGAACACCCACTGCCAGAGCTGAATGTTGCGGGCGCGGAAGGCGCCGGCGCACACGTTCAGGTAGTAGCGCCACATTCGGTAGAAGCGCTCGTCGTAGCGCTGCCGAAGCTGCGGCCAGCCGGCCTGGAAGTTGGCGTCCCAGGCTTTCAGGGTGCGTGCGTAATCCGGGCCGAAGTTGTGCAGGTCCTCGACCACGAAGCCCGGCTCGGCGGCGCGGGCGATCTGCTTCACCGACGGCAGTTCGCCGTTGGGGAAAATGTACTTGTCGATCCAGGGGTCGTGGCAGTGGCTGCTCTCGTTGGTGCCGATGGTGTGCAGCAGCATCAGCCCCCGGTCCTTCAGCAGGCCCAGGGCGGTGTCCATAAAAGTGCGGTAGTTGCGGCGGCCAACGTGCTCGAACATGCCCACGGAGACCACGCGGTCGTAGCGCCCGGACACGGCGCGATAGTCCTTGAGCAGCACCTCCACTGGCAGGCCTTCGCAGCGCTCGCGGGCCAGTTGCGCCTGCTCGCTGGAAACGGTGACGCCTTCCGCGCGCACCCCGTAATGGCGAGTGGCGTATTCCAGCAGGCTGCCCCAGCCGCAGCCGATGTCGAGCAGGGTCATGCCCGGTTCCAGCTCCAGCTTGCGGCAAATCAGATCGAGCTTGGCAAGCTGCGCATCGTGGAGGGTGGCCGCGTCTTTCCAGTAGCCGCAACTGTAGGCCATGGTATCGTCGAGCATCAGCTCGAACAGGTCGTTGCCCAGGTCGTAGTGCTGCTCCGCCACCTGACGGGAACGGCGCAGGCTCTGCCGGTTGCGCAGGCTGTGGGCGAGCACCTGTAGCGCCAGCATCCAGCGGTTCTTGCCCAGGCCGTCACCGCCGGCGCGCAGCATGCGGAACGCGAACTCATCCAGCGCGTCGCAGTCCCACCAACCGTCCATGTAGGATTCGCCGAGCCCCAGGGAACGTTGCGCGGCGATGCGGGAAAGGGTTTCGGGATCATGGATCTGCATGTCCCAGGGGCGCCGCCCGTTGATCTGGATGTCCGCTTCCGCGAGTACCCGACTGATCAGGGCGTCGATAGAGGCCGACCCACTAGACGCGGTGTGTTGTTCTCTATGGTCCTGGCTGTCTCGACTTCGTGAACCAAGCATACAGAGACTCCTTTGCTGGAAGACTGCATGGCTGTCACGGGCTACTTCGTCGCTGCCCGACGTTTCAAATCATTCTTTGACGCTTACCTCACGGACGCAAGCGGCAAAGTGAGCCGGATCCACGCAAATCGCATGATAAGCCGCATTTTTACAATATTATTCAGAAGCTTGGGCGCTGGTAAGCGGCGGTATGGAAGCGTTCTATTAATGTTATTTGGTGCCGCTATGCTGGCGGCGGGGGCGAGAAAGTCCACTGGGTCGAGATGTTGTTGACTTTTTAGGAGCTTGAGCCTATTCTCCGCAGCGACTTTGAATGATTTTCACGGGCAGATGTAACGAAAATGTTTGGTAGACGGAATACAAACATAGTGTTGCTGTTCTCCATGTTGCTTGTGGTTCAGAGTCTCTTTGCCGACCAAATGGTTCTTCCCTCGACCAACCATTCAGTTACTGCGGAATTGTCGGGCTGTGCCATGGTGGATGGGGTTGCCGCAATGGACGATTGCGAATCGACCGGCACGGAATGCCTGTTTCAAGCCATGGCTGGCGGTTGTGGTGTCTCTTACTGCCCCGCGCTGGTGTCCGAAGTTTGGGTTTCTGGTGATGAGGGCTCAGAACGCCTGAAGACGTCTTTTTCGAATAATTATCGAAGCGTTGTTCTTGACCTCCTAACGTATCCCCCGAATTCCTTTCTAGTGTAAGCCAATTTTTTAGTTCTTTTCTGGTTCCGTTCACTGCTGAGCCGGATTGATTTGGTTACCTATGAGGAATTTCGCATGTCTTTTTCTAAAGCCCCTTTGTATGCTCTGTTCTTGCTCGTGTTTGCGCCTTATCTGCACGCTGAAAGCGCTAACGGCGATTTGACCGAACTGTCCAGACAGGCGTCTGCTCGGCTCGCCGATAAGCCATTCCGGCCCCATCATGCCATGCATGGCGCGATGTCAAAGCTGGATGCTGAAGATAAGAAAGAAATGATGCGCGCTTGCGCTAGCATGATGCGTGAACATCACCAGTCTGGTAGTTGAGGCTCTTTGCTGCGGGTGCGTTCGCGTGCCCGCTCTATCCCCCAGTCCAGCCCTGATCTCAAGTTGCACGTCTCGGCCTTCAGTGATGCTTGGGTGTATCAAGTGCTGCGATTGAGTAGAGATATCTCGCAGAGGGTGCTTGGCGGCACATGAACTTGGCTTATTGCCATTAATTGGTAAATCGACATGTGTTTGGATCATGCAAGCTAAACGATTATGGCTGGTAGTATTCGCGGTGTTCCTCATAAGTGGCGGGCAGATGGCCTATGCTTGCGATACTGCGGAGCTAGCCTATCAACCTATTTGCTGTTGTGAGGATGGGATGACGGGTTGTGACCCGGCACCCCCTGCTTTCCCGGTGGACGGGTGTGAACATGATGCGTCGACCGCCTTTCCCGGTTCCTGCTGCGAGGCGGAGTACCGGTCGGTGGTTAAAGACGCGGCTCCTACGGTGTTCAGTGATGATCGAGCCTTGACGTGGCTACCCCTCGTTGTCTTGGTGTGCTGGCCCCTTCAGGAATCGCCTTCAACCCTATTTATAGCAAACGCTCCCCCCGACCCTGACTGGCTCCTTGCCCAGGCTGAAAGTGGTCGCACTGCCTACCTCGCCACCCTGCGTCTGCGTATCTGATTAATCCCCCGATTTGTCGTGAGGCTATGGCCTGTCCTGTTGGCGGGTCGAGGATTTTTCGTTATGCCGATTGAGGGTACTCCCCATGCGCAACGCAATTGGCGGCCTGATGGCCCTGGTGGTGTTCATTGCACCGCTGGCGGGTATCGCCGCGCCGCCGCCACAAGAACACAGTCAATCTCTACAGGAAGTAAAGACGCTGACCGCCGAACAATTGGTGGCTGCCGTTATGATCCGGAACCCGGGCCTTCAGGGGCTGGCGGCGGCTGCGGAGGCGGCAAATTACCGCATCGCCCCCGCCGGCGCTCTGGATGACCCCATGCTGACCTACGCGGGGGCGCCGAAAACCGCAGGCGGACCCCGTGGTTTTCAGGAGCGGGTGGAGTTGAGCCAGAGCCTGCCCTGGCCGGGCAAGCGTGGCCTGCGTGAAGACGCGGCCCGCGCCCGGGCCGAAGGCAGGGAGCAATCCCTTGCGGACGGCCGGCTGGCTCTCATGGCGGCCGCCAAGCGTTTATTTGCCGAATGGGCGTATATTCACCGCACTCTGAAGATAAAGCACGCTCACCGGGATCTGCTTACCGAGTTGCGGCGGGTTGCCGAGACCCAATACACGGTCGGGCGGGGCCGGCAGCAGGACGTGCTACAAGCCGAAGTGGAAGCCGCACGTATTGAGGCTGACATCGTCACTCATCAGCGACGCCGGAGCGAAGTGCAGGCAATGATCAACGGTTTGTTGAATCGTCCGCCTCAAAGCCCGTTGCCGCCGCCGGCGTCACTGCCTGCCCCTGCTGACCCTCCCACCTTGCGGATCTTGCATGAAGTTGCACTGGAGAAGCACCCGGAGCTGCGTCGTATCCAAGCACGCATTGCCGAAGCTAACGCCCAGCATAGCTTGGCCGAGAAAGAGTATTTCCCGGACTTCAAGTTGTCGGCCGGTTATAACGCGCTGTGGGATTCTCCCGACAAGCGTTGGGTGGTTGGCCTCAGCATCAATCTGCCGATTGATTTCTCCGGCAAGCGCAGCGCTCTCCGCGACGCTGCCGAAGCCGACGTCATGCGGTACCAGTGGCAATTGAGCGATCGGCAAGCGCAACTGCTTGCGCAACTGGAACAAGGGCGTGTCCGAGTACAAGAAAGGCAGGAGATCGTCGCTATTCATCAACAAAAGCTGGTGCCGCTGGCTGAGGAGAGCCTCAACGCTGCCGTCGCCGATTACCGGGCGGGTCAAGGCAGCTTCCTAACAATTATCGATGCCGAGCGGCAGCAGTTGCGGACTCAGGACAAGCTGGCTCGTGCCCATGCCGATTATATTCGGGCGCTGGCGGACTTGGAGCGCACCACTGGTAGGTCTTTGGGCGGCGGCGACCGATTAACCGGAACCGGCCCAGCACCGACGAATATCGCCGTTCAGTCCTTTGGACAAGAGTAACGACTATGACTTCACGCACCACATTTATCTCACTTCTCGTTATCGGACTGCTGGTGGGTGCCGCCGGCGTATTGGGTCTTCAGAGACTCTCCGGTGAGAAGGCTACCTCTGCCGTTCCCGATGAGGGGCTGTCCGTTAGCGCTGCCTACCAAAGCGGTCCCTTTCAATTGGGGGTCGAGATTGACCCGAAAACACCCCGGGTCGGTGAAAACGATCTGACCCTGGTATTGCTGGATGACTCTGGAGAGCCGGTCAGCGGTGCCGCCATCAAGGCGGTGGCGGAAATGCCCGCCATGGGCGCCATGCCCGCGATGCAGGCCCCGGCCGATATGCAGGAGATTGAGCCTGGTCTCTACCAGGGCACCTTTGAACCCTCCATGGACGGTAGCTGGCCGCTGACCTTGCAAATCAGCAAGGAAGGCGTGGGATCCTCGCGGGCCAATTTTGATCTGGCCGTCGGACGAAAGGGCTTGCAGCCAGCCGGAGGCGTGACTGCTTTGAAGCGACAACAGGCGGGCGCCATGGGCAAGAACGGTGACGGCGAGTTGCCCTACCGCAGTGGCCCCTATCGCCTGGATGTGTCGATTGACCCTACCACGCCACGTGTGGGAGAGAACATTCTGAGCGTGGCTCTGCGCAATGCCGACGGTGCCCCCCTGGACAATGCCGACATCAAAGCGGTGGCGGAGATGCCCGCCATGGGCGCCATGCCCGCGATGCAGGCCCCGGCCGATATGCAGGAGATTGAGCCTGGTCTCTACCAGGGCACCTTTGAACCCTCCATGGACGGTAGCTGGCCGCTGACTCTAAAGATTGAGGTGCCGGGTATGCCAGCTCGGCAAATCAGCTTTGATTTGGCCGTCGGTCGCGAAGGTCTCCAACTGGCCTCCGGTGCCAGCCGAACCGACGGTGGCGGCATGGCCGAGGAGGCACCACCGGGTACGGTGACCCTGGACAATCGTCGCCGCCAGTTGATCGGTGTGGAAACCGCCGAGGCACAAACCTTGGCTATGACCCGCACCATCCGCGCGGAAGGGCGGATTGCCTACGACGATACCCAACTGGCGGACGTCAGCCTCAAGTTTGATGCCTGGGTCGGCGAGCTCTACGCCGATTACGTGGGGGTTTACGTGGAAAAGGGAGAGCCCCTGTTTACCGTTTATGGTCCGGCGCTGCTCGCCGCTCAGCAGGAGTATCTGCAGTTGAAGCGCCGCAGTGGCGCCTCACAAACTTTGGTTACCGCCGCTCGAAAACGGCTTGCACTGTGGGACATGACCGACGCGGAAATCACCACCCTGGAAAAACGAGGAGAGCCCCTCGATTACGTCACCATGCACGCGCCCATCAGTGGCACCGTGGTGGCCAAGAGTGTGGTGGAAGGGACCGCCCACAAGGCCGGGATGACGCTTTTGCGTATTGCCGATCTCTCCCAGGTCTGGGTGGAGGCCGATATCTACGAGGGCGAACTGCCCCTAGTGACGGAGGGCATGCCCGTTACCGTGACGCTTCCTTATCTGCCCGGTGAACAGTTTGAGGGCCAAGTTGACTACATTTACCCCTATTTGGACGACGTCAGCCGTACTGGGCGAATGCGCCTCAGCGTCGCCAACCCTGAAGGCCGTCTCAAGCCCAATATGTACGCCGAAGTGAAGCTTAAGGCCGATCTTGGGCAGCGAGTGGCCGTGCCGGAAGAGGCGGTAATTATCGCGGGTGAACTGCGTGTGGTGTTCGAGGACCTGGGAGAGGGGCGGCTGGCACCGCGCAAAGTGCAAACCGGCCAACGGGCCGGCGGTTACATCGAAATCATCGAGGGGGTCGAGGCGGGCGACCGCGTGGTCACCTCCGGTAACTTCCTGATCGCCTCCGAGAGTCGACTCAAGGGGGGCATGGAGCAATGGTAAACGACGTACAGAAACATTCACCCGCTCATCCTCCCGCTGAAGGAGAAGGGATTGGCTGGTTGCAGCGAATTATTGGCTATTGCGCCCGCAAACCCCTGATTACGTTGGTGGCCGTGCTTGCCCTGACCTTTGGCGGCTGGCAGGCGTTACAGCGGGCACCGTTGGATGCTATCCCTGACCTGTCAGACGTGCAGGTGATTGTCTTCACCGATTGGCCCGGGCGCAGCCCGGACCTGGTGGAGGACCAGATCACCTATCCTCTGACCACCTCCTTGCTGTCTGCGCCGGGAGTAAACTACGTGCGCGGCCAGAGCATGTTCGGCCTGTCATTTGTCTATGTCATTTTCGACGATGGCGTGGACATGTACTGGGCTCGCTCGCGGGTACTGGAGTACCTCAACGGTGCCGCCGCCGAGTTGCCGGAGGGGGTCACTCCGACTTTGGGGCCGGATGCTACGGGTGTCGGTTGGGTCTACCAATATGCACTGAGAGATACGTCTGGCAACCACAGCCTGGCGGATCTGCGCTCACTGCAGGATTTCAATTTACGCTATGCCCTGGAAGCGGTTGAAGGGGTCGCCGAGGTGGCCTCCATCGGTGGGTTCCAGCGTGAATACCAGATCAGCCTAGACCCCAACAAGCTCGCCTCTTACGACATCCCCCTCAAACGGGTCACTGAGGCGGTTGGGGACTCCAACCAGGATGTAGGTGGACGCATTCTTGAGGTGGCAGGCCACGAGCAGTTTATTCGCGGGCGGGGTTATGTGAAGTCCGTAGCGGATCTGGAAACAGTGGTGTTAAAAACTACGGCTGAGGGTGTACCGATCACGGTAAAAGACGTCGGTCACGTGGCATTGGGACCGGCTATGCAGCGCGGTCAGGCGGAGCTGGACGGCGAGGGCGTAGCCGTGGGCGGTATTGCGGTAATGCGTTATGGCGAGAACGCCCTGGAAGTTATTGACAAGGTCAAGCAGCGCCTGGAAGAGATCAAGCCCGGGCTCCCCGAAGGTGTCGAGATTGTGCCGGTCTATGATCGCTCGATTCTGATCAACGAAGCCGTTGACACGCTGACCTCGACACTGATTAAGGAGATCCTGATTGTCTCCCTGATTATCGGCGTTTTTCTGTTACACGTGCGCTCTACGCTGGTGGCCGCGATTACCCTCCCGGTAGCGGTGCTGATGTCCTTCATCCCCATGTATTTTCAGGGGCTGACCGTCAACATCATGTCTTTGGGCGGCATTGCGGTGGCCATTGGCGCCATGCTGGATGCGGCGATTGTCATTATCGACAATATCCACAAACGGTTGGCCCGGTGGGAGAGTGACGACGCCGACCCCGAGGAAAAGGCCAAGCCCCGACAGGACGTGATTATTGAGGCCATGCAGCAGGTAGGCCCCAGTATCTTTTTCTCGCTGGCGATTATCACCATCTCCTTTATGCCGGTGTTCGTCCTGGAAGGCACAGAAGGGCGCATGTTCAAGCCTCTGGCTTTTACCAAGACCTATTCCATGGCATTTGCGGCGTTCCTGTCCATCACTCTGGTGCCGGCCCTCGCGGTATGGCTGATTCGCGGCAAGATCCGTGCTGATCGCAGTAAGTTGAACCAGTGGCTGGTGGCTGCGTACCGGCCTGTGGTGGCTTTCGCCGCGCGTTTTCGGTGGGGAGTCATCGTGGGAGCGGTGTTGCTACTGCTGATCACGATCATTCCCTTCCGGCAATTGGGCAACGAGTTTATGCCACCTCTGAACGAGGGCTCGATTCTCTTTATGCCCACCGCGCTGCCTGGGATGTCCATTTCCGAGGCCACCCAGACCCTGCAGACCATGGACCGGATCATTGCCGACATTCCCGAAGTGGAGCATGTTTTCGGCAAGGTGGGTCGCTCCACCAGCGCCACCGATCCCGCACCCTTATCCATGGTGGAAACGGTCATTACCTTGAAGCCGGAGGACCAGTGGCGCGGGGGCATGACTTGGGACGGTCTGATTCAGGAAATGGACTCGAAACTCAAGTTTCCGGGAATGCCCAATATTTTTTGGATGCCCATCCAGACTCGTACCGAAATGCTCGCGACCGGTATTCGTTCAGCGTTGGGCATCAAGGTGTTTGGTCCGGACCTGGCCACTATCGAAAAAACGGGCATCGCCATTGAAAAAGCGTTGCAGGAGGATGAGCGCACCGCCGATGCCACCCGCAGCGCCTTTGCCGAGCGCAGCACTGGTGGGTACTTTCTGGATTTTACCGTCAACCGAAGTGCTGCGGCTCGCTTTGGCCTCAACGTTGGCGATGTGGAACGGATGATCATGGCGGCCATGGGGGGGGCTGTGGTATCGCAAACCGTGGAGGGGCGCGAGCGCTACAACATCCTGGTGCGCTACGCCCGGGATTACCGCGACAACGTGGAAGCGCTGGAGCGAGTACTGGTGCCCACTCCTTCCGGGGAGCAGATTCCCATCGCCCAGGTGGCGGACATTGAGTTTCAAACCGGGCCGCCCTCCATTCGCAGTGAGGATGGGCAGCTTGTGGGATTCGTCTTCGTGGACGTCAAAAGCGAAGTCGGTATCGCCGATTATGTCGAACAGGCCAAGCAGGTGGTTGCCGACCAGGTCGATGTGCCGGACGGTTACCGGCTGGCTTGGGCGGGGCAGTTCCAGTATTTTGAGCGGGCCAAAGCCAAACTCCAATTGCTGGTTCCGGTCACGCTGTTCCTGATTTTCTTCATGCTCTTTATGCACCGAGGCTCTCTTATTGAGACACTGCTGGTGATGCTGAGTGTACCCATTTCGCTGAGCGGTGCCGTCTGGCTGATGTGGTGGCTGGACTTTAACCTCAGTGTCGCCGTCTGGGTGGGCATGATCGCCGTGGCGGGGCTCGCCGTGGAGCTAGGGTTGCTGATGATGGTGTATTTGGATATCGCCTTGCGGGACAGGGAGGTGGAGCGCCGACTCAATACCCGTGGAGATATGACCGAAGTCGTCCAGAGCGGCGCCGGTCAACGCATCCGGCCCATGCTGATGACCGGGCTGTCGACCTTTATCGGGTTGGTGCCGATCCTGTTCGCCAGCGGTACCGGCGCGGACGTGATGCAGCGCATCGCCGCGCCCATGGTCGGCGGGGTGATTTCTGCCCTGTTGATGGTGCTGGTGGTATACCCGGCAATCTTCATGCTATGGCGGGGACGCGGTCTGCCCAAGGGGGCACCGACACCACCGCTGAAAACTTAATGCGTCATCGCCGTCCGGTACCGATCCGTACTTTCGGTACCGGGCGGCGGTACTTTCGGTACTCTACTTACTTTAACT
>JBELJS010000021.1:0-60105 GCA_042090255.1 Alcanivorax sp.
ACAGGGATGAGTGCGGATCTCACTTCGTCCGGCGTAGTGAAAACCCACCGGCCCCGATGCCTCAAGGGCATGCACGCAGTAGGTGCCGCCCACATCAAAGGTGGCGCCCGGCGATAAACCCCCGCCCGGGTCATGGCAATGCTCGACACGATACACGTCGCCCTGGATGCTCGACAGAATCGCCAGATCCAAGCCAAAGTGCCGCGCCCCCAGCGCCAGGAGGGCGGCCAGTCTTGCGTTGTGATCCAACCCCGTATCGGCGGTGACGGAATGCAACCGCTGCAGAGTATCAAGGGATTGCTCCGCGGAACGAACGGGCCGAATCAAAGCCAGGTAACCCTGGGTTTCACCCTGGGTGTTGGACAACCCCCCGGCCGACGTTTGTCCCAAAAACGTGGAGCCGTCGGAACACCGGTATAACACCCGGTACGCTGAAAAAACCGGATTCGCATTCGGGTTATAACGTTCCTTGCCCAGATTGAGAAAGTCGGCCTGGTCCGCGTACAACGTCTCGGTTTTCCGACCCTGCAAGGCCTGCAAGGTATGCCCGAACAGCGCTTCCGCCGCCGCGTTAATATAGAGCACTCGACGATCGCGATCCGCTACCACCACCGCTTCGGGAAGCGTTTCGAACAATCTAGCCAGGGAATGCAGCGACAACACCGCCAGATCATCGCGTTTTGTGGTATCGGCACCGGGCTCTCCAGCGGCGGAATGAGGGTCAATGGGCATAGCCGGTCTCATCGTCGGGTACAAGAAAGTGAAGTTTAGAGCAATCGCCACACAGCGACACCCCGCCCCGGGGGCCCCGGGATGGACCCATGCAGCCGATATGGCGATACTGCGCGGGCTCTAATGTTTCAGGAGTTTTGATGCCCGCCGCGCGCCCCCCTTCAAGCTTGTGGCCTGCCATCGCGATGGCGCTGATCTTCGCCAATAACATGGCCGGCACCACCTTGCCCGCGCCGCTCTACCCCATCTACCAGGATACGCTGGGCTTCAGCAATCTGATGGTGACGGTGATCTTCGCGGTCTACGCCCTGGGCGTGCTTGTCGCGCTTGTCGCCACCGGTCCCTGGTCCGATCAGATCGGACGCCGACCGATACTCTTCGCCGGGCTGGGGTTGTCCGCGCTGAGCGCGGTACTGTTTTTCGTGGGAGGTGGCTTGTGGCCGCTGTTGTTGGGTCGGGTGCTGTCCGGGCTCTCGGCGGGCTTGTTCACGGCCACCGCCACCATCGCCGTGATCGAGCTGGCTCCCAAAGAGCGACAATCCCTGGCCGCACTGGCGGCCACCGCCGCCAACATGGGCGGGCTGGGGCTCGGGCCCTTGCTGGCCGGCACCCTCTCACAGTGGCTGCCCTGGCCACTGCATCTGGTGTACGCGGTGCATCTCGTGCTGACGCTGGCAGCGGGCCTGGTGCTGTGGCGCCTGCCCGAAACCGTGACGCGTCCGGCCCGGCGCCGGCTGCACCGCCAATCGCTGGGCCTGCCGCCGCAAGTGCGCGGCGTGTTCGTGCCGGCGGCCATTGCCAGCTTTGCCGGGTTCGCGGTGCTCGGGCTGTTTACCTCACTGGCACCGTCGATCATGGGCCAGCTCCTCGGCATGAAAAACCACGCCGTGGTGGGCAGCGTAGTGTTCCTGGTGTTCGCCGCGTCGCTGGGCGGCCAGGTGCTGCAGCGGCGCCTGCCGGAAAACAGCCGGCTGCCCATGGCCTGCGGCGCGCTAATGATCGGCGTCGCCTGCCTGGGGGCGTCCATCGCCACCGCGTCGCTGGCGCCCCTGATCGTCGCCACCCTGGCCGCCGGCGCCGGCCAGGGCGCCATCTTTGCCGCCAGCATCGGCGCTATCACTCAGGCCAGCCCGATTCACAAGCGCGCGGAAGTCACCGCCCTGCTGTTCGTGGTCGCCTATCTGGCGATCTCAGTGCCGGTGGTCAGCCTGGGCGTGGCGGTGGAATACCTCGACCTGCACACCGCCGGCTTGCTGTTCACGGGGTTGATCCTGCTGCTCAGCGCCACCGCGCTGATCACGCTGGCGAGAAAAAAGCGGATGGCACCGGTGTCTCGTTAAAGGCGCGCCAGACGTTCGAGGGTATCGGGGTATTGCTGGATAAGGCGGAGCAGGATGGCGGCCTGGGCATTCGGCCTGGCGCGCCCCTGCTCCCAGTTTTCCAGTGTACGGGGATTGGTACGCAAATAGGTCGCGAACACAGCGCGGGACAGGCCCAGCTTTTCGCGCAGCGCCAGCAACTCCCGCGCCTCGAAGCCGGCCACCGGCGCCCAGCGCGCGGGTTGATCGCGCAGAGTCAGTTTCCCGTGGCGCTCGCCTTCAAGCTCTGCGAAGCCCTCTTTCAATTCAGCAAACAGATTCCGTTTCATAAGCCTCTCCTGGCGTCTGTTTCACGGTTCAGCATCCTTTTCAAAGTCGCCCGCTGCTCGGCGGTCAGGTCGCTTGCTTCGTCTTTATCGTAAAGAGTGAACAACCAGAACTGACGGCCACCGCGCCACCAATAGTAGATAACGCGCAAACCACCGCGCTTTCCCTTGCCGCGGCGGCCATCAGCGAAACGCAGCTTACGAAGCCCGCCGGCACCGCGCATCCGGGCACCCGCCTCCGGACGTCGCATCAAGCACCGCTGTAACGACTGATAGGCCTCATCGTCCAGGTACCCAGCGCGATGGCGGCGAAACGGCGCCAACTCCACGAACACAGCATCCATACTGTACGTTACCTGCGTATAATTTGAAAGGGCGGTCAATCAACCGCCCACACACTCTAATACGGCTGAAACCCCGGGACTGTCAGCGAAAAGCGAAAGGTGTTGTCCGCTAATTGCTCGCCGGAATGCAGGCTTTACACCGACGGCCCCTCCATGGGATAGCCCGCTGCCTTCCAATCCGCCTTGCCGCCCACGTACTCCACAGCCTTTCGATAGCCGGCGCCGCGCAAGAACTGGGTGGCGATACGCGAGTTCTGACAATCGGTGCTGGCGCAATAGACCACGATGGTGGTGTCCTTGTCCGGCAGCTCACGGGCGGCACGAGCACTGATCTCACCGTGGGGAATATTGATCGCGCCGGGCAGGTGCTCCGCTTCGTAGTAGCGGGCCGGCAGCGCTTCCACCAAAAGAGCACCATTACCGACTGGGCCCGGTTACCCCGCACCCAAGGACACTGGCAGGCCAAGGTGTACAAAGACCTCAAGGCCGCCCGACTGCCGCCACTCGCCTGGTACGACGTCTTACTGGAGCTGCACCGGGTCGGCGACGCGGGTCTGCGTCAGTACCAGATTGGCGAACAGACATCGCTGACCAAGCACAACCTGTCCCGGTTGCTGGACCGCCTGGAGAACGAAGCTTTGGTGACACGGCGAGAGTGCCCCGAGGGCGGGCGCGGCAATGTGGTGCTGATCGCCGCCGCCGGGGCACCCCCAGGGTTATTTCTTTAACTGACCGCTGTCCACCAACTGCTGGAAGAATTCGTCCAGGGACTGGTCCAACGGGCGGTACTGGATGCTGAGCTGCTCGCGGCTGCGGCTGTTATCGGCTCGCCACGGAAGATTGACGTTACGGCTGACGAATTTTCGGGTGAGGGTTTTGTTCACCACCGGGCCCACCAGCCACACGGCGGCCTTGGGCAGCGTGCGTTTGGGGATCGGGTATTTTTTGCCGAAGCGGCGGCGCAGCACGGCGGCCATCTCCGGGAAGTCGGTGTCGTGGCCGGAGAGGATATAGCGGCCATTGGCTTCAGGCAGGTAGGCGGCGCGTAGATGCGCTTCGGCCACCTCACGCACGTCCACCACGCCGATGCCCACATCCGGCACGCCGGGCCGCGCGGTGCCATCACCGAACTGACGCAGAATATCGAAACTTTCCGAGGTGGCGTTCGGGTTAATACCCGGCCCCACCACCAGGGACGGATTGATGGTGACCAGGTCCCAGCGGTCCTGGGCGTCGGCGATCTTCCAGCCCTCTTTTTCCGCCACGGTCTTGGAGTAGGCGTAGGGCTGATGGCTCAGGGACGAACTGGTGTTCCAGTCCGCTTCGGTGAACACGCCGTTGGTGGTGTGCTTCAGGTCCGCGTTGTCGCCGTAGATCGCCGCGCAGCTGCTGGTCAGCACCACCCGCTTCACGGACGGGGTGTCGTTGACGGTCTCCAGCACATTGCGGGTGCCCAGCTGCGCCGGTTCCACCAGCTCTTTCTGCGGGTCCTTCACCGTAGTGGTGAACGGCGACGCGGTGTGAAACACCACCGAACAGCCAGCCATGGCCTCGGCGTAGGAGCCGGGTGAGAGCAGGTCCGCCTTGAAGTAGCGGATAGTGCCCGGCGTCTTTTCCGCGATGGCGTTCAAATACTGAAGTTTGCGGCTGTCGTCCGGATTGCGCACCGCCGCGTGCACGGTGACGCCTTCCTCCAGCAGCCGCTCCACCAGTCGCCCGGCCACATAGCCGGTGGCACCGGTGACCATCACCGGCGTGCTCGTATCGATTTGCATAGTCGGCCCCTTTGCGAGTGTTGAGCCATCATGAGCGGTCGTGCCCGGGCTGTAACGGGCAGATTGTGCCAATGGGTGCGCTACAGCAGCCCATCGATGGGCAGCCGCGAATAGACTGGCAACAGAATGCGTTGCCAAAACCCGGTGTCCGGTTCCCGGCCATGGCGGATCACGCCATCGTCACTCTTCTCCAGCCAATAGAGATTGCCATTGTCGTCCAGGCGCACTTTGTAAGAGTGTTTCATAACTCGCTCTGGGAAGGCGCGGTGCACTTTTTCCGCGAGCTCGGGACATTCGATCACCAGGCCTATCTCGGTGTTGAGGTGTACCGAGCGAGGGTCGGCATTGAAGGAGCCGACCACCAGTTGATCGTCCACCGCATAGGTCTTGGCGTGCAGCGTGGAGCTGGCACTGCCGTAGGGTCCGGTGGTGATGTTGCGCTCCGAGGCGCCGTCGCCGCCACGCTCCATCTCGTACAGCCGCACACCGCCCTGCAACAGATCGTCACGCCATTTGGCGTAGGCGGAGTGCACCAACGCCTCGTCGGTGGCGGCCATGGAGTTGGTCAGCACCCGCACGCGCACCCCCCGGCGCGCCAGTTCGACCATCGCGTCGGCCCCCTCTTCGGTGGGGATGAAGTACGAGGAGATCATCGTCAGGCGCGATTGGGGAACGCCAACCGCCTGCCGCAACTGCGCCAGGATCAATTCGTCGTCGTTCGCCTCGCCCAGCCCCTTGGTCGGAGGGTCCACGACCAACTCGGTGCTGGCCCAGCACAGCGCGATATCACGATCACGGATCGCATCGACGGGGTCTCTGTCGCCGAGCCGCTTCTGGTAGCTGTCCGACCCGGCTTCACGCCGGCCCGGCGGCGGGCCATCCTGTGCCGGCTCGAGAATCAGCTCCGCAGGGTAGGACGACTCACTGTGCCAGTAGCGATCGAACGATTGCGAGACCTGGTTGACCACCGGCCCCAGCGCCAGCACGTCGACATCGGTGAACAGCGTATCGGTGGCGCCGAAATACTCGTCGGCTACATTACGCCCGCCCAGAATGGTCACTGAATTGTCGACGGTGAACGTTTTGTTGTGCATGCGCCGATTGATGCGCGGCAGATCGGTCAAGAGCTGCCACCAGCGCGGCGTGCGCACCGTGAACGGATTGAACAGACGCACTTCAATGTTTTCATGCGCGTTGATTTCCGCCAGCAACGCATCCATGCCCGACGTATTGTAGTCATCCAGCATCAAACGCACCCGCACGCCCCGATCCGCGGCCTTGCGGAGCGCATCGAACAACATCATGCCGGTCTCGTCCATCCGCCAGATATAGGACTGGATATCAAGCGTACGCTCTGCGGCTTCCGCCAGGCGGGTGCGCGCCTCGAATGCATCATGAGGGCTGACCAGAAGGTGCACCCCGGACTTACCGGGATGTACGTCGGTCAACGGCTCGATCAGCTGGCCAAGTGCCGTTTCAGCCGCCTCGGCCTTGCTCAGCGAGTGGGTCGACGAGCGCTGCTCCAACGACGGCAAGCCGGCGCAGGCCGACAGCAACAATGCCGCGAGCAGGGCAGGCAGCGCCGCCAGCGCCTTTCGGTGCCGATCCATAGGCAAACGATCCCAAAATCTTCATACAAACAATCAGTAGAGCGTAATACTCAATGGAGAACACAGAATTGGTCGGCTTTTGCGGCGTGTTTTACTTAAATTTAAGAGCGCTTACTCGTGCTGCAGAATATTGAGAAGCTCGCCGAACGGGTCGCGAACAAAGAACCGGCGCACACCCCACGGCTCGCTGACCGGCCCGTACTCGATGGCTATGCGCGCCTCTTTGAACCGGGCCAGAGCCTCTTCCAGGTCATCAACCTCAATGGATAAATCGGGGACCGGTGTCCCGGAACCGCCCTCGGACCCGAAGCTGACCTGCACGCTCATCGTTTCATGGGAACCATAGGTACGGAACCAGCCGTGGTCCATCAACAGTTCCAGGCCGAGGATGTCGCCGTAAAAGCGGTCGGCTTTTTCCAGATCGGAAGTGGCCGTGTTGGCCATGATGCGTTTCACTTTCATTGTTTACCCCCGCGTGCCACTCGTTCGTTCAACACTGCTAGACTCAGAGTGGTTATAACAGCCTGAGATGAATGGTGGCACCCCTATGGATTCGCTGATTTCAGCGGCGGCACGAGCCCTGGCCGGCGGCGATCCGTTGCAGGCGCTGAACCATGTCTCGCTAAGAGACGACGCACCGGCATTGGCGTTGCGCGGCATCGCCATGGCGCAGCTCGGCGACCTCACCAGCGCCAAAGCATTGTTGCGGCGCGCGGCGCGGGCCTTCACGCCAAAGGAAACGATGGCCCGCGCCCGGTGCGTGGTCGCCGAAGCTGAAGTGGCGCTCGCCGCCCGCGACCTGCACGCATCGTCCAAGGCGCTGGACACCGCCCGAGAAACGCTGCAGCGCCACGGCGATACCGTGAACGCCGCGCACGCCCGCTACCTAACGATTCACCGCCTGCTGCTGATCGGCCGGCTCGACGACGCCGAGCAAGAGCTCAAGACACTGAACCCCGACGTCTTACCCCCTGCCTTGCAAGCCACCCACGAACTGGCCGTCGCCGGTATTGCCCTGCGCCGGCTCGACACCCGTACCGCACGCACGGCCCTGGGCCACGCCGGGCAAGCAGCGCGGCACTCGGGCATTGCCGCGTTAATCAACGAAGTGTACAAAACCGCCCGGGTACTGCAGGCGCCGGCCGCGCGGCTGGTAAAGCACGATCAGGACAGACCGGTGCGGCTTGATGAAGTGGAAGCGCTGTTCGCGTCCCCCACCCTGGTAGTGGACGCCTGCCGCTACAGCGTGCGCCAGGCCGGCACCGTTATCGAACTGGCGACACGGCCGGTGCTGTTCACCCTGGCGCGCACGCTGGCCGAAGCCTGGCCCGGCGACGCCCGCCGCGACACCTTGATCGAGCGCGCCTTCCGCCTGCGCCAGGTGGACAACTCCCACCGCGCCCGCCTGCGCGTTGAGATCGGCCGGCTGCGCCAAGCGCTACGCCCGCTCGCCCGGCTGCACGCCACCCGACATGGCTTCAAGCTGGCGCCGCTGACCGGCGACGTCGCCGTGCTGGCCCGGCCGGTGGAAGACAAGCACGCGGCGATACTGGCGTTTCTGTCCGACGGTGAAGCCTGGTCCAGCTCCGCCCTGGCGCTGGCGCTCGGCACCAGCCAGCGCACCGTGCAACGGGCGCTGGACGCCCTGGCGGATGCCGGCAAAGTGGAGGCCGTAGGGCAAGGCCGCGCGCGCCGCTGGGTGGCGTCACCGGTGCTCGGTTTCACGACAACCTTGTTACTCACCGCCCCGCTGCCAGGCGGCTAGGATGGCCTGAACCTACAAGGAGGACATCACCATGAAACGATCACAAGCACGGATCACCCGCGAGTACGGCCCCTTCCCCGGCGCGTCAACGGTGGGCGGCGTGGACTACGACGGCCGTTACGTCTGGCTGGCCACCGGCGACAAACTCCAGGCGCTGGACCCGGCCAACGGTGAAATACAACAAACACTGAACGTGGCGGCGGACGCCGGCACCGCCTTCGACGGCACCCACCTCTACCAGATCGCCGAAAAGCGTATTCACAAAATCGACCCGAAGACCGGCGATATACTCGCCAGCCTGCCGGCCCCCGGCGACGGCGAGGATTCCGGCATGGCCTGGGCGGAAGGCTCGCTGTGGGTCGGCCAGTACCGGAAACGAAAGATCCATCAAGTGGACCCGGAAACCGGCGCGATACTGCGCACTCTGGAATCCGACCGCTTCGTCACCGGCGTGACCTGGATCAACGACGAACTCTGGCACGGCACCTGGGAAGGCGAAGACGCCGACCTGCGGCACATTGATTCGCAAACCGGCGAAGTGCTGGAGCGCATCGACATGCCCGAAGGCGTTCATGTATCCGGGCTGACCTACGACGGCAACGGCAGCTTCTACTGTGGTGGTGGGCCTAGTGGCAAAGTCCGGGCGGTCGCCCGGCGCGGGTAATGGCAGGCCGCAGACCTGTCGGGGCGCTAGGCGCCCCACTCCACGTCGCGCAGCGTCTGAATGACCTCGTACATGTAATAGGCCCGCTCCTCCGGGTACCCCATCTCGCGAATAGCGTCATTATTCCGGGACACCTCCTCGAGAAACGCCTGGCACCGGGCCTCGTCCTCAAAACCACAAAGCACGTCGGTTTCGATCCGGGACGCAGTCGGAAACCAGAACAGGGAACGGCGAATCACGGCGGGATGCGCCGGATGCGACGGCGGCGTAAATACCCATAGCCAGCGATCTTTGTCGGTCATCTTCACCGCCACCAGCCAGCCATTGGCGTCGTAGCGCTGGAAACCCGGATCTTCCGTGGCGAAGTGCCGGAGGCAATTAATGCGACACTCCTCCAGGGAAACGCCTTCGGCGCATTGAAAAGACGCGACCTCTGCCGGTTGCGAGGCACAGCCCGATAATAGCGCGGCCAGCACCAGATACTTCCATTGGCCCATGTGTTTCTTCCTTGATGTATCTGCCTTAACGAACGCGCAACGGCATCCCCCAGCGCTTATTAAATACACATTTATTTCCACGAGCCAATGCGACCGCTAAGCCGTCTGGTCGTTGATCTGCTTGCGGTCTTTTACCGGCGGCGGGTGAACCAGGCACGAATCAAGCCGGCCTGGAAAAAGGGTCGCGGTGCTTCGAAGCCACCGGCCCGCAGAATCGCGGCGACCTCGGCGGGCGGCAGCACGGCCACGTCCTTGGCGTAGGTGGCTTTCATCCGGCGCAGCCCTTCGTCGGTGACCTCCGAGGGCGAGGTGGCACGCTGCCAGACGCGTAGCAAATCGTCGTAACCTGGTGCGTCCTGCTCCGTGGACAGATCCGAACTGGCCAGCAAGCCGCCGGGCGCCAGCCGCTCGGCGATCCTTTCGAAGAACGCCGAGCGCGCCGTTTGATCCAGAATAAACTGCGACACCAGGAAACAGGTGGCGGCATGGCAGGGCGCACCGGCCGGTAACGAATCCAGGTAGCCTTCATGGAATTCGCACCGGTCGGCGATGCCCGCCTCGCCGGCGCGGCGCCGGCATACTTCCAGCATGGCAGCGGCCGGCTCCACCGCGGTGAACCGCCAGCCGGGAAAGCGATGGGCCAGATGCAGCATCTCACTGCCGGTGCCGGCGCCCACGCAAAGAATTCTGGCGTCCTCAGGCAACGCCGCGAACACGGACTCCAGGAGGAAGTACAGGCATTGGTTGATCGGCGCGGTTCTTTCCCACTGCTTGTCGTAGCCCGGCGCCATCTGGTCAAACAGGGCTTTCAGCTCGTTGTCGTTCACGGCCCGTCCTCTCAGCCGAACGGCCGCGCGCCGATCAGGGCGCCATGCAGCCAGAACGCGAACAGCGCCCAGGCCACCACGCCCACCACCAGCGTGATCACGTCGCCCTTGAGAGTACCGGGCGCGTAGGTGACGCCCTGGGCGCGGTCACGGCGGCGCAGTTTGGCGAACGCCACGATCGCCCACACCAGGAAAGCACCGAACAGCACCACGTCGTGCAACAGGCCGATGGAC
Source organism: Alcanivorax sp. (assembly GCA_042090255.1). Classification (GTDB taxonomy): domain Bacteria; phylum Pseudomonadota; class Gammaproteobacteria; order Pseudomonadales; family Alcanivoracaceae; genus Alloalcanivorax. The sequence goes on from JBELJS010000021.1 coordinate 10,094, forward strand.
AGCAAGTGGCCGAACGCCCAGACCTTGGCGGCCACCACCATGGGGTGGCCGAGGCGGGCGCGGATACGGTTGCCGGGCACATAGGCGGCGGCCAGCAGGATGAAGGCGATCAGGGTGAACAGCGCACTGAGATGGCCCAGCCACGCCGGCGGCGCGTACAACACCACCGGGTCCAGCCGGGCCCGTTGAAAGCCCAGCACGATCAGCACGAAGCCGGCCAGAGCGATCAGGCTGTAGAGGCCTTTCCAGGGCAAGAGGCCCATGCCATTGACGCGGCGCTGCCGCCATTCCGGGAAGAAGCCGACGCAGTGAATACCAAGAAACAGCAGCAAACCGAGAATAAGAATTATCATTATTTTGTCTCTCCAAACGGGGATCAATCATCGCCTATAGTGCCGTAACCCGTGCGTCGGGAACATGACCGGGCCAGGGGCACTATTCCTGACGCAACAGGCCCTCCGCGAGATACCGGAACGCCTCCACCGCCTTGGGGAAAATCGCGTGGGGGTGGTCGGCGGCGGCGATCCAGAGCGCGGCGTTGAGCGCCGCGCCATTGAGCAGTCGGCCGGCGGCTTCCGCATCCACCGGCCGCACGGTACCGGCGTCGATCAGCGCCTGGATCGTGCCCATGGTGGTGCGCAGGCAGGCATTCTGGTTCGGCCATTGCGACGGATCACCCAGCACCGCCGGGCCATCGAGCAGCATGATACGCTGAATCTCGGGTTCCAGCGCCATCTCCATATAGGCGATGCTTTCGTCGATGAAGCCCTGCCAAGTGCTCCCCGCCCGCTCCCGAGCGGCCTGCATTCGGGTCAGCATTTCCCCGTCGATCTGGTCGATCACCGCCTGCAGCAAACCTTTTTTGTCACCGAAATTGTGGTAGAGCGCCCCCCGGGTCAGGCCCGCGTCGGCGGTCAGGTCGTCCATGGAGGACGCCGCGTACCCCTTGGTGGCGAACGCCTTCCGGGCCGCCTGGATCAGCTTGGCCCGGGTTTCTTCCACCATCTGCGCCCGTCGTTTTGCGGCCACTGGGACCTCCTCTGACTGAGTCGGAATAACATACGCTGCGTATATAAATTGACATACGTGGCGTATGCCTGATTAAATTCACATACGCCTCGTATCCTAACCACTAAACAGGAGTGACACCATGAGCAAGCGTGACGCGATTTTCCCCGCCGGCCGCCAGGCCCTCTATGACATCAATGCCTATTCCGCGGCGATCCGCTCCGGCGACCTGCTGTTCGTCTCCGGCCAGGTGGGCAGCCGCGAAGATGGCTCGCCGGAACCGGACTTCGAAAAACAGGTCCGGCTCGCGTTCGACAACCTCACGGCCGTGCTCGCCGCCGCCGGCGCCAGCCTGGATGACATCGTGGACCTGACCAGTTTCCACACCGACCCGGAGCAACAGTTCGACACGGTTTTGAAGGTGAAAAGCGAGGTCTTCCCGGAAGCCCCCTACCCCAACTGGACCGCCGTGGGCGTGAACTGGCTGGCCGGCTTCGATTTCGAAATCAAGGTGATCGCGCGGCTTCCAGCATAAGGGGTTACATCACTGATCCAGCGCGTCCGGCGCGCTGAGCGCCTTGCTGTAAAACCCGGACGGATCGAAACAACACACCCGCTTTTCGCCGGACGCCAGCTTGTCCAAGGCGTCGTTGATCCGCTTGGCGCGCGTCTTCGCCTGCTTGGCGGTGACCACCCAATGAATCCAGTCCACACGGGCCAACGTAGTGGTGGCCTCCCAAGTGGCGAGAGCTTCCGGAGAGGTCTTTAACGCCTCACGCAAATCCTCGGGCACCTCCGGTTCTGGCTCCTGCGCCACGGGTGTGATCTCAAGCTCGGCGACGTCGCCCGGGGTGGCCTTCGCGGCGCGCTGCAGCTTGGGATCGATTCTCAGCCAATGACTTTTCTGGCCATCCGGCTCCAGCAACAAAGCCTTGAAGCCTTTGCCGTTGAGGGTGCCGTCCACGGAGGTTCGGCCGCGTCGCGGCAGCTTCGCACTGGCGTCCTTGGGGAGCACCACGAAGGCCCACTCTTCGCCGTCAGCCGGCTTTTTCGGGCGGAGCAATCGCGCGCTGAATTGAGATCGGGTGTCTTTGCTAGCCATCGTCCATTACAGCCGTTCGGTTGGTCGGATGATCCGAAGATCGCCAGAACACGGTTCGCTGTCAACCGGCACCGTCACGGTCTCGACATCATCTCAGCTTGCGGTAGACGCGACCGCCGCCCTTCTTTTCCCCGGTGTCCTCGATGCCCTCGAAACGGCCTTGCCGGACCAGCCTTAGAAAGTCGTTGCCGAGCTTAACGCGGTCACCGATATACAGCCCGCTCCAGCCCTGGCCGTAGATCTCCGGGAAATGGAACAGGCCGGGCGCTTGTTCGCGTAGCGTCCGCTCCAGCCGGTTCTGTAACGCCGTATCCATATCAACACTCCTTCGCGATCACGGGCAGCGACGACCGTCATTGAAACGCCGGCACCGGCTGATGGGCAACCGGACGAAGACGCTAGTGCCGTACCGGCCTTCTGTGGTCTCCTGGTGATCCACGACAGGAGCGAACATGGCCCGCGACATTCTGGTTCTCGGCGCCGGCATGGTCGGCGTCTGCACCGCCTGGCACCTGCTGCAACGCGGCCACCGGGTCACCCTGGTGGACCGCAATGCGCCAGGGCGCGAGACCTCGTTCGGCAACGCCGGGATTATTCAGCGCGAGGCCGTGCGGCCCTACCGCTTTCCCCGCGATCTGGCGACGTTGACCCGGGTGCTGCCCAACCGGCAGGTGGATATCCGCTACCAGCCCTACGGCATGGTGCGCGCCGCCCTGCCCCTGTTTCAGTACTGGCGCAATTCCGCGCCGCAACACTACGCGCGCATCGTTCCGGAATACGCGGCGCTGATCACCCGCGCCCGGGACGCCCACGCGGAAATGATCGACGCCGCCAGCGCCGGGGATCTGGTCCGTCAGGACGGCTACCTGGAGGTGTTCCGCACCGCCGAAGCACTGGACGCGGAATGCCGGCAGGCCGAACAGGACGCCATCGAGTACGACGTCACCTATCGCGTGCTGGACAGCGCCGCGCTCGCTGAAGAAGAACCGGACCTGGCCGCTGGTCTCGCCGGCGCCATCCACTGGACCCAGCCCTGGACCGCCACCGACCCCGGCGCCCTGGTGGCCGCCTACGCCGAGCACTTCCAGCAACAGGGCGGGCACGTTATCCAGGCGCCGCTGGAAACGCTGTCACGCAGCGGCGGCGGCTGGCGGGCCACGGTCGGCGGCGAGACTATCGCCGCCGAGCAGGTGGTGCTGGCCCTCGGCCCCTGGTCCGCGCCATGGCTCGACCAGCAAGGCCTGCATGTGCCGCTGTTCGTCAAACGCGGCTACCACATGCATTACGGCGCCCAAAACAACGCCCGCCTGCGCCACTGGCTGATGGATTCCGAAACCGGCTACCTGCTCGCCCCCATGCGCGCCGGCATCCGCCTCACCACCGGCGCCGAGCTGGCGCGCCACAACGCCCAGCCCCACTACCAGCAACTGGCCGCCGCCGAAGCCGTCGCCCGCACGCTCTTCCCCCTGGGCGAGCGCCTCGACCCGCAACCCTGGATGGGCGCCCGCCCCTGCACGCCGGACATGAAGCCCGTGATCGGCCCGGCCCCCGACCTGCCCGGGCTGTGGCTGGCCTTCGGGCACGGGCATCAAGGCTTCACGATGGGGCCGATTACCGGCAAGTTGCTCGGGCAGATGATGGATGGGGAAACGACGGAAGTGGATATGGCGCCCTATCGGGCGGACCGGTTTTAAGCGGCGGCCGGTGCTATTTGACGCCGTCCAGGCTGGACAGGGCGGCGCCGGATTTACCGGCGATCACGCTGAAGGAGCCGTCGGTTTCCAGCACCACGGCGGCGACGTCGTCAAGGGCGCCGATGCCGGCGGCGCGCACCGCCGCGCACACTTCTTCGCGAGTCACCCGGGCGTCGCGCAGAGCGTCGTCGAGCATGGTCCCGTCACGCAATAACAGGCGCGGCTCGCCGGTCACTATCCGGCGCAGCCACGGCGTGCGCGTGCTCGACCAGGAAATGGCGAACTGCATGCCGATTAGCAGCGCCAGGGCCAGCAAACCCTCCGCCAGCGCCACGCTCTTGCTCAACACGATGGTCGCCAGTGTCGAGCCGATCGCCACCGTGACCACCAGATCAAAGGCGTTCATCTTCGCCAGCGTCCGCTTGCCGGACACCCGCAACATGAATACCAGCGACACATAGGCCAGCACGCCGATCAGCAGCGTGCGGCCCAATACCGACCACCCGTTGAAAAAGATCGCCTCCATAGCGGACAACTCCCTGTGCGCAAATCACATCAGCATGGCAGCCATCCGACCGGATAGCGAACAGGGTGGGATCGCCTTACTTAACGCGGTACAGCCCGCAAAGCTTGTTGCCGTCCGGGTCGAGCACGTAGCTCAGATGCATGGCGCCCATGGCGCTTTCGCGCAGGCCCGGCGGGTCCTCCACGGACGTGCCACCGTGGGCCACCGCCACGTCGTGCAGCTCTTTCACCTGCTCCGGCGACTCGCACTTGAAGCCGATAGTGCCGCCATTGGCGCCGGTGGCCGCTTTGCCGTTGATGGGCTGGCTGATCGCCAGCGTGTTGCCGTCGTGGCGATAGAACAAGCGGATGACCCCGGCAGGGGTTTCGTTACGGATTGGCTCGCCGGCGCCGAGCACGCCGAGTACCGCGTCGTAGAAGCGCTTGGAACGCTCGATGTCGCTGGAACCGATCATGATGTGGTTGAACACGTAATCTCTCTCCCTTTGCCGCCGGCGTTCGCCGGGCTTTTTGTTGTGGGGCCGCCACTATAGCAGGGTGACTGCGTGAAGGTGGCGCGACGGCGGAGGCTGAACCGGAAAGCGGTTACCAACATCTTAAAAAGCGATGGCAGGCATCATAACAATGCATTTGCCCCATGGCAGCGAGTGGCCGACACTCCGGCCCTCATCCAAGGAGGCACCATGAGCCACGCCGAGCGCACCACCGATTCCGCCCTGAGCACCTGGCTAATTCTGCTGATGGCGACCACCACCGGCCTGGTGGTCGCCAGCAACTACTACGCGCAACCGCTGCTGCACACCATCTCGGATCAGCTTGGCCTGTCCTACGCCAAAGCCGGCATCATCGTCACGGTGGCCCAGGCCAGCTATGCGCTGGGCCTGATCCTGCTGGTGCCGCTCGGCGACTTGGTGGAGCGCCGGCGCCTGATCGTTACCATGATGTTGCTCGCCACCGCCGGCCTGTTGGTCAGCGCCACCGCCGGGTCCTTGGCCGCCCTGCTGATCGGCACCGCCATCACCGGTGCGTTTTCCGTGGTGGCCCAGGTGCTGGTGCCGTTCGCCGCCACCCTGTCCCCGGTGGCGCAGCGCGGTAAGGTGGTGGGCACGGTGATGAGCGGCCTGCTGATGGGCATCCTGCTGGCCCGCACCGTGGCCGGCGCGCTTTCGAGCCTGGGCGACTGGCACACGGTCTACTGGGTGGCGGCGGCACTCATGCTGCTGAATACCCTGGCCCTGTGGCGCGCCCTGCCCCGCTACGCCCCGACCACCCGCATGCACTACGGGCAGCTGATTGGCTCGGTGTTCGCACAGTTCGCCCGCTACCCGTTGCACCGTCAACGCTCCTTGCTGGGCTGCCTGATCTTCGCCATGTTCAGCGTGCTGTGGACCTCGCTGGCATTCCTGTTGTCCAGCGAGCCCTGGTCCTACTCCGACGCCACCATCGGCCTGTTCGGCCTGGCCGGCGCCATGGGCGCGCTCTCCGCCCGCCACGCCGGCGTACTCACCGACCGGGGCCACGGCGCCCGGCTCACGGTGCTGGGCGTGGTGGCGCTGTTGGTGTCCTGGGGGCTGCTGGGGCTGGGCGGCTATTCCCTGATCGCGCTGATCGCCGGCATCGTACTGCTGGACCTGGCGCTGCAGGCGGTGCACATCACCAACATGAACATGGTCTTCAGCCTGGACGAGGCCGCCCGGAACCGGCTGAATTCCGGCTACATGTTCCTATACTTCGTCGGCGGCGCCCTGGGCTCGCTAGGCTCCGCCGCGGCCTACCAGCACTACGGCTGGCTGGGCGTGTGCCTGCTGGGTGGTGGGCTGGGTGTGGTGGCCGTGGGCTATGGGGTGTGGATGCACACCGGGCCCGGGATTGGCCGGGACCGACGCTCTTTTATGTCGGATCAATGAACTATCAGACAGGGCTGGGGCATACTCAATCAGAGCGAGGCATTCTCAGCCGGAGCCTGTGGGGCCGGGGCGGCAGCCGGATTATCTGGCGACGCCTCTTTAGCCTGGCGCGCGATCTCTTTCCGGATACGATTCGCCGAGTAAGCTGAGCGGCACGACATGACCATCGCCCAACCTGTGAGACTGAAAATCAGCCACGTGGTCCAAGGGCCCAGAGGCTCGCCGCCAACCATCAACAGCATGTAGAGCGTCACGACAAGCAAAGCAAAGGATACAGAGAACAAAGGGATACCGAGACAAAGCCCAGCCCACATGACCAACCGCTCCAGATGGCTGAGCTTTATTTCAAAGTCACCCTTCTCATAGCTGAAATAAGACGCGGCCCGCTTGAAGTGTACGAATTGCACCCGCCCGGCACTACGATCATAGACCCTCAGCAACGCTTGCCGCGGGGCGGTTTCCATCATGATTCCAGTAGCGGTGTAGAAATGCTCAGTCGCGGCTTGCTCTTTCAGGCACTCCCTTTCCATACCCTGGACACAGTCCGACCGCAGGGCGGTCTCGACACCTTTCAGGCGGTGTCTCTTACGTTCCAGAAGCAAGGGATACAGCTTATAGAAATTCATAACGGCGAGAACCACAACCAGCGCAATGACAACCAGCCCGTCCCCCTTCTCCAGGCCCTCCACTAAAACCTTGCTGAATTCCCACATAATCGTTTCCTTTTATTTCAAGCGAACATCGTCCGCTCTACGGATGGCCGATCTCATTCATCAAAAAAATCTCGTCGACGTGCTCAATCTCACCGTCCTGAGCCAATATTGAACCTATGCAAGAAGTCGACTTCCAACCAAACCAGAGATTCCTTTGTAGCTGAACGACTATGAGCAACTTCCCTCTATAAGCTTCGCTCCATATTGAAGGTCGATATACTTTTTCCTGAATAGTGAGCGAGGCCAAATCTATCCAGCCCAGGTTTGCTAGCTCAGCATAGGAGCGCACCTCGTACTGCGCTCTCAGTGTCTCCAACACTTCCCGTACTTTTGGCTGCATCACGTCCCCTCACCACGGCCAACACCCGGATAACAGAATAATGAATCGCAACTTCGATATTTGATCAATTTATAGACCCTTTATAGGCGAAACAACCTTGAGGCCGTGGATGCCCCAGCCGTTTCTCAACACTGTCGATTCACCGCCGGCCGGATCGACTATCGGGCACACAACCGATAGGAAGCGAACCATGCCCAACCAACACGGCGAATTTATCTGGTACGAACTGTCCACCGACAACGCGGACGCCGCCCAGCACTTCTACAGCGCGATACTCGGCTGGCGGGTCACCGACAGCGGCCAGCCTGGCGTGGACTACCGCCTTCTCCACGCCCGCGACGAGGACACCGGCGAATGGCGCGCCATCGGCGGCCTGATGGCGCTTAGCGAAGACATGAAACAAGGCGGCGCCAGGCCGGTCTGGCTGGGCTACATCGGCGTCGACGACGTCGACCAGACCGTGGCGACGGTCACCGCCCTGGGCGGCAGCGTGCAAATGCCCGCCACGGACATCCCCAACGTGGGCCGCCTCGCCATGGTGACCGACCCGCAGGGCACGCCCTTCTATGTAATGCGGGGCAACAGCAACGACACCAGCCTGGCGTTCGCGTCCGACCGCCCGCGGGTGGGCCACTGCGCCTGGAACGAACTGGCCACCACCGACCCGGACGCCGCGAAAGCGTTTTACTTCGAAGCATTCCGCTGGACCAAGGACGGTGAAATGGACATGGGCCCTATGGGCGCCTACGAGTTTATCCGCCACAACGGCGTGATCGGCGCCGTCATGCCCAAGCCGGACGACATGCCGGTGCCGATGTGGCACTACTACTTCCGCCCCGCCGATATCGACGTTGCCATTAAGGCGATCACCGATAACGGCGGGCAAATCCTTCACGGCCCGGATGAGATCCCCGGTGGCGACTTTATCGTGAAAGGCATCGACCCCCAGGGGGCGGTGTTCGCGCTGGTCGGGGCCCGGCGAGCTTGATCCTCCCCGGCGTGCCGGTCGGTCATGCACACTGGTGTCTTCCAGGTTGTACTTTCAGGCCAATGCCTTTCACGCGCGGGGCACGGCATAGTGGCAGGCTTGGTTTGCCGCCCAACCCGACGCGAGGAAGCACGCATGAGCACCGCACTGATTACCGGCGCCTCCAGTGGCATCGGCAAAGACATCGCACGGCAACTGGCCGCGCGCGGCCTCAACCTGATACTGGTCGCTCGCCGCAAAGAGCTGCTGGACAAGCTCGCCGATGAACTGGCCGCCAGCCATGGCATCACCGCCACGGCCCTGGCCTGCGACTTGGCCGACCGCAAGAGCCTCGCGGCGCTGTTCGATCAGGTGGACACAGCCCTCGCGGAGCACAACGACACCTTGACCGTCTTGGTCAACAACGCCGGCACCGGCTTCTGGGCCCCCTTCGCCGACCAGGATCTGGCGGGCCTGCAGCGGGACATCGACCTCAACGTCACCGCACTCACGACCCTCAGCCACGGTTTTATCAAGCGCGCCCAGGCCCACGGCCAACCCGGTTACCTGCTCAATATCGCGTCCCTGGCGGGCATCCTGCCCACACCCCGCTACGCCACCTACTCGGCCACCAAGGGCTACGTGCGGTTCTTCACCGAAGTGCTGGATTACGAGCTGCGCGACAGCCCGATCAGCGTCACCGCGGCCTGCCCCGGCGGCGTGCTGACGCCCTTCCTGGATCAGGCCGGCCAGACCGTGAAGAAACAAACCGGCATCATGACGGCCGCCGAAGTCGCCAAACTCTGCGTGGACGCCATGTACGCCGGCAAGGTGGTGTACGTGCCCGGCCTGCTCAACAAGGTGGCCGCCTACACCAACCTACTGCCCCGCCGCCTGCGCGGCTGGCTGCTGGAACGCAGCATGATGGTGAGTGTGGAGGCGCGGCCGGATGCGAGCCGCTAGGGGCTGACTCACACAAACAGAGGGCGGTTTATAGAAACTGCCTTTTGGTCACTAATAGTGAGCATTTCCGGTGCTATATAAACTTTAGCCAGACGCGAATCCAACAACGCATTTCACACCATCGCGGGGGATCAATCGATGGCGTCCAGCCGCTCCGCCAACGCCTCCGCCTGCTCGGCAAACTTTTTTGGATTATGCTTTTCCAGCTTCGCCAGGTTCTGAAGCTTCCAGCGGATGGCCGGCAGTTGATCAAGGTGATCGATGCCCAGCAGGGGCCACTCGGGTTCAGCGGACACCAGGGACAGCAGGAATCGCCGTTCGTTGTCGTCCAAGCCCTGCTGCAGCTCCCACGCCAACCGTTCCCGGGTCGCCAACAAATCGTCCAGCGACACCGGTTCAGCGGTCATGCCGTCGAAGTTGTGGGTGTGATCGTGCTGGATATCTCGGAATTGAGGAAACAGCACCTCATGAATCGGCCGGTTGTTGCTGGCCAGGTACACCACAAAGGCGCGACGGATGCCCGGCGTAATCCCTTCATGGTCGAAAAGCTGCATCACATCGAACAGGTCGCGGGGATGCTGGCGATCCATCGCGGCGACCAGCTTGCCGGCGTAGAGGTCTTCCAGTGACACTACCGGGATATCCAAATCGGCGAGCAGACCGTCGCTGGCCGCAGCCGTCAGCGAGGCTTGTTGTACCGGTTTCACCGTGCCGCGCATCACGAAGTTGGTCTCCACCTTCACTTCGATGGACCCACTCCGCACCAGCAACTTGGTCTCGCCGGCGTCAGCTTTGGGGATGTGGACCTGAAAGCCCTGTTTCTCCAACCGTTCCGCCGACTGACGGATCGCTTCGTTGATCTTCCCCAGCGCCTCCTTGCGCGGCAACGTGTGGTCGGGAAATACCAAGTCGAGATCCACCGACAAGCGCGGCATATCACGGACGAACAGATTGATTGCTGTCCCGCCCTTCAAGGCAAAGGTGTCATCAACGAACACCAGCGGCGCCACCTGAGTGAGCAGACGGGCGGTGTCGAGGTAAACGGACTTCATGGCTTGAGCACCAACAGGCCGTCGCCGGACCGGGATACCCACGGCCGGTCGCTGCCGGTAGGTAGTTTAGCGGGATCAAGTTTGGTCGCCCAGGGTAATTCACCCTCTCGACCCAACTGAAGACACAGCCGCACGGTCTTCACGCTCGTGCAGTGTTCCAGCAGCTCCTGCAAGACGCGAGCCCGCAGGCTGTAGCTGCTTTCCACCAGTTCGCGAGCCTCCTGCAGCGGCTGGCGCACGCCCACATCGCTGAGCATTTCCAGCAGAGCGCGCTCCGGGGTTGAAACCTGAGGCGCACCCGATGCGCTCTCGAAGGGCCCCACATGCCGGAGTTTGCCGGGCTGCTCATCGAACAGCCGCTTGCGGTGGTACTCCGCCGGGAAGCGGTCGGTAAACCAGGCGGGCAGCTGGCCGGATTGCCAGCCATAGAGGTGCAGCACCGGCTGCTGGGCAACGTACTGGCGCATGCCATACCAATCAAGCGCCGTTTTGCCCCCCACATGCAGGCCCTCAAGCCGGCGCTGAAGCAATACCAGGCAGGGCCCCAACGCCAGGTTGTCGTTAGGCCGGCAGTAGACGCCACGCGCCAGCCGCGTCAGCCAGCCGGCGCGCACATAATGCACCGCCAGATCGGCGGAGATGCCCAGCGCCGCCAGATCCTCCGACATCAGCGGCGCGCCCGGCTTAAGCCGGGTGTAGAGCGCATTTAGTTTGTTGCGTCCTATCGTAGCCATACTACGATTTATACGCTTTTCCAAAACAACCTGCAATTTAGAAAATCTCCTTTTATCGTATTTAAACTACGATATTTATGATTTTTCAAAAAACAACCTCATGACCATGGGCCGTCAGACAGGTCTCACACAGTCGCTCTAGAGGCGCCCACAGAGAATCAGCGAAAACGGAAGGTGGTGTCAGCAAAGAAGGATGATCGGTGTAAGCCATATCGTCGGGCCGAATATGGTTCGCTCCAGAGCAGAGCAGACCCAACAGACTGGCCTGACATCTTGCTCTGTACCAATCGTTCTAGTATATTTCGACCGGTACACAGCAGGAGACTCAAGATGGCCCGACCGCCCCTTCCCCCCTTTGACCAGGACACCGCCGCGCAGAAAGCGCGAATGGCGGAAGACGCCTGGAACAGCCGCGACCCCGAGAAGGTGTCGCTGGCCTACACCGAAGACAGCCTGTGGCGGAACCGGGGGGAGTTCCTGCGCGGCCGCGAAGAGATCGTCGCCTTCCTGCGCCGCAAGTGGACCCGCGAGCTCGACTACCGCCTGATCAAGGAAATCTGGACCTGGAGCGGCGACCGCATCGCGGTGCGCTTCGCCTATGAATTCCACGACGACAGCGGCCAGTGGTTCCGCGCCTACGGCAACGAGAACTGGGAATTCGACGACCAGGGCCTGATGCGGCGGCGAATCGCGTCGATTAACGATGTGCCGATCGCGGAAGCCGAGCGCAAGTTTCACTGGCCCCTGGGCCGCCGCCCGGACGACCATCCCGGGCTCAGCGATCTGGGGCTCTGACCCGTGGCGCGCATGGTCATGGAGCGCGCGGACGTGCTTCCTCTGCTGGGGGAGGCCTTCCGCGAGCACGGCTACGAGGGCGCCAGCCTGTCGGTGATCAACAAACGCACCGGGTTGGGCCGTGGCAGCCTGTACCACTTCTTCCCCGGCGGGAAGGCGGAGATGGCGGCGGCGGTGCTGGAGGACATCGAGGCCTGGTTTGAGTGCGAAATCTTCGCGCCCCTCCGCTCAGAGGCGGACGCACAAGCGGCCATCGACGCCATGTGGAAGGCGGTCTCCGCCTATTTTCAGTCCGGGCAGCGGGTCTGCCTGGTGGGCGCCTTTGCGCTCTCGGACACGCGGGACCGATTCGGCAGCGCCGTGAATGCGTATTTCGCCCGCTGGATCGAAGCGCTCGCCGACGCCCTGCGCCGCCTGGGCCACGACGCGGAGCGCGCCGACGCTATTGCCGAGCAGGTGGTAGCGGGGATACAGGGCGCGATCACCCTGGCCCGGGCGCGGCGTGATATGGGGTTGTTTGAAAGAGTCGTCGCCGGTTTGCGGGCCATGACCGATAAGTAGGCCATGGCGCGTCCGTTTGTATAGTAAGGCTCCGTCCAATTGTATCCTTAGTCAGGACTCACTCACCGGCCCGCACCAGACTCTCCCGCGAAATCTCCCCAATTGCCCGCGCCCCAGTGAGCGTCATCGCCATCTCCATCTCGCTGGCGATCAGGTCCGGCAGATGCGCCACACCCCGCTCGCTGGCCACTGCTTTTTGATCATTTAAACGTACAAAAAGCCGAACTATGTACCTCTATAAGTACATCATGCGTAGAGAGCATCTTGACGAATCAAAAGGAACGCCATACTGTACATTCAACGCCATTTTGTACGGTTTAATGATCATATGCCCCGGACAGTCGATTCTCCCGTTTATCAAAAGGCCCAGATTCTCGACGCCCTGCGCGACACCGGCGCCCTGATCGCCGAGGCCCGCAAGGCGCGCGGCTGGTCCCAGACCGACCTGGGCGCGCGCCTGGGCAAGGTGGACCGGCGGCACGTGAGCGCCCTGGAAAAAGGCGACCCAAAGGTCGATGTCGGCCTGGTGGTGGCGGCGCTATGGCTGCTTGACCTGCCCCTGCTGGCGACCCTTCCCGAGCCCGGCCAGCCCGCCCCAAAAGGGTATTACCGGGTCGCCGGGAGCCGTGCCGGCGCGCGTCGCCCCACCAGCCGGCGCTGGTTCCGGCCGCAGGACGTCGACAATGATTTCTGATCGCGCCTACCTATGGCTCTTTCCGCCTGGGCAGGCGGAACCGGTGGTGTGCGGCGTGGTGGCCTGGAATGGCGCCGAATACGTGTTCCGCTACGGCAAAAGCTACCTCGCCCGGCCGGATGCCATCCCGCTCTCGATCCCCGGCCGTCCCCTGGGCGAGCTCACCGGCGAGCCCTACGTCCTCGACCACGAGCTCAGCGGTGCCGTGCGCGACGCGGCGCCGGACGCCTGGGGGCGGCGCATCATCCAGCGGGAAATCGCGAAAACCCTCGCCCCCACCGGCGAAGCCCATTACCGCCTCGAAGGCGAGCTCGGGGAGGTAGACTACCTGCTCGGCGCCGGTACCGACCGCATCGGCGCCCTGGATGCCACCGACAGACCGGACGCCTACGCGCCCCGCGCCAAGCCGATCCGCCCGCTGGCGGACGCCCTGCAAGCGGCGGAACGGATGGAACGCGGCCAGGAACTGGATGACGACCTGGACGCCGCCCTGAACCACGGCACCAGCATCGGCGGCGCCCGGCCCAAGGTGCTGTTCCGGCGGGGCAAGTCCTGGCTGGTCGCCAAATTCAGCTCCAGCCGGGACACCCTCAACATGATCGCCGCGGAAAGCGGCGCCATGCGGCTCGCCGCCAAAGCTGGCCTGAACGTGGCGGACACCCGGGTCCTGGAAGTCTCCGGCAAGGACGTGCTGCTGGTCCGCCGCTTCGACCGCGACACCCACGCGACCGGCGCCCCGACTCGCCGCCACATGCTCAGCGCCATGACCCTGCTGGATCTGGACGAATACGCCGTCCGCACCGGCGAAGCCAGCTACCTGGAACTGGCCGACGTGCTGCGCCAATACGCCAGGGACTTCGAACGGGACGGCCGGGAGCTCTTCCGGCGCATGGTCTTCAACATCCTGGTCGGCAACATCGACGACCACGCCCGCAACCACGCCTGTTTCTGGGACGGCACCGCCCTCGACCTGACACCCGGCTACGACATCTGCCCCCAGCCCAGGCTGGGCTACTCGGCGGACCTGGCCATGGCCGTCGGCCACCAGGGCCGCGCGGCCACGCTCAACAACGCCCTCAGCCAGGCGGAACGGTTTGGTCTGAGTGAACATGAAGCCGCCGAGTGCGTCGACGCCATGACGCAGGTGGTGGAGAAACACTGGAAAGAGCTGTTTTCAGCGGCGGGCATGGAAGCCGGGGATATCGAGTACCTGGCAAAGGCGACGATTTTGTCGCCTTCGATTTTTGATTAGGCACGAAGGGATGCCCAAACGTAGCCCCCCAGCCCTGCGCGGAATGAGTTACCGGCGCACAAAAACGATTACATTCGCCTAATTTTGACCAAATTCAATTATCGACTGATCAGACCAGCCCTCCCGGCCTCAGGATCCCTCGATATCGTCGCGCGTCCATTTGTATAGTAAGGCTCCGTCCAATTGTATCCTGATGGACCATCGATCTTACTCCGCGCGACCGGCGCAAATACCACCGCCATACTAAACGCCGCGTTTAATATGGGAGCTCGGAGGCCGCTTACTAAAGCCAGCCTTTAATACAGAGCCAGGGCTCAACCACCTGCCCCCACCAGACTCTCCCTCGAGTTCTCCCCAGGCGCCCTCGCCCCGGGAACCGTCATCACCACCTTCATCTCGCTAGCGATCAGGTCCGGCAGGTGGGCCACCCAGGGCGAGCAGGTACACCATGCCCAGGCCGGAACGGCCGCCGGAATGAATCCGGCAGAATCGTCAGGTTGCCTTGGACGGCGTCAGCGACGGACGGCAGAGCCGGGGCCTACTGCCACTCGATCTTCAGATCCTTTTGCGACTGAGCGCAGTCCCGCAAGTAAAGGTTGATCAGGCCCTGATACGGCAAATCCTTCTTCTCAGCCAAGTCTTTGAAGTACTCGATGGTGTCTTCATCCAGCCGGATCGTGACCTGCTTCTTGAGCTTCTTGGCGTAGGGATTCTTGGTGGACTTGGAAAAATCGTAGTCGTCACGCATGGCGGTATTCCTCATAGGTGGTTCGCTCGCGCTTGTCGGCCACGGTCAGGCAAACAGCCTCACACTACGATGTAATTATACTGTAGTTTGTGTCAATCGAAGCGCGCCGGGCCCGCCCACTACCAAGCGTCACGCCCGCACCAGACTCTCCCCCGAAATCTCCTCAACCGCCCGCGCCCCGGTGAGCGTCATCGCCACCCTCATCTCATTGGCGATCAGGTCTAGCAGGTGGGCCACGCCCTGCTCGCCGGCGGCGGCGAGGGCGTAGACGAAGGGGCGGCCCAGCAGCACGCCGTCGGCGCCCAGGGCGAGCATGCGCACCACGTCCAGGCCGGAGCGGACGCCGGAATCCGCCAGGATCGTCAGGTCGCCCTGGACGGCGTCGGCGATGGCCGGCAGGGCCCGGGCCGAGGAGAGCACGCCATCGAGCTGGCGCCCGCCGTGGTTGGAGACGACGATGCCGTCCGCGCCGAACCGCACCGCCTCACGGGCGTCCTCCGGGTCGAGGATGCCCTTGAGCACCATCGAGCCCTTCCAGGACTCACCAATTCCATATCCCGCCAGCCGATGGACGGATCGAAATTCGCTCCCAGCCAGCCGACGCAACCTTCTAGGCAGGCACTGGAGCAGACCTTAAAATAGCAGGAAATATAAGGAAAAATATTTACGCAACGCCGATACTCGGCAATACGATTTATTTATGACATCAACCCTGCGGACTTGACCGATAATCTAAATAAATATTTTGACTGTCACTTAAATTTCGCACACTCCATGCCCCGAACCCTTGAAAAGAAGGGGTTAATATTAAGTAACTAGAGTCATCGCCAGCCCCATATTGAGCAACACATTTTGACAGCACCTCATGCCAATAACCATCCGTACTCAAAAGAAGAGGCTTCCCAAAATCAAGGCTCATGCCCACAAAGTCTGGCGCAAAAAATCTTCGAGCATTTAATGAGCGAACCAAACATGAAGCGGCATTTTCAATGTCATATTCATCTAGCCCATGAGTATCTGGAAGCTCATCAACGAGTCGGTGGGGCTGCGTTATCCAGTTTATGCCACCCTCAGCCCCAACGCCTAGTCGACAATCACCAACATGGAAAACACGTAACAGGCCATCACTATCAATTATCAAAAGTTGATAGCTAGCAATTTCTTTTATGTATGTAGGACGGAGCCCGCCGTGCAACTGATGAAGCATGTTATGGATTTCTTGATTACTACAATCTAGCCCTAACAGTCGAACCTCCTCCACAAGAGATTCGGCCCAATAGCAAGCCAGACTCTTTTTTTCTATCCCATCACCTAGCCCATACCGTTCCGCGCCATCTACAATACAAGCTGCCATACCTTCAGATGTAAGCCATAAAGCCAAAGCATCATTATTTTTTCTTCGCTCTTTGCCCTTACGGCTACCCCATACAATTTCCATAACAGTTAAAGTCCGTGAAATTTTATTATTTTTTCCAACCTTTCATATAAAACAGCTTCCCCTGCACCCCCGTTAGCTTGACTGGAAATCGCCCATTCGAAGCCATCGCAGCCCATAAGGCTTTTAATCTCTAAAGAGATATAATTCCTGACATTGGCTTCCGAAGTGCGGACTTCGTCAACAATAGCCTCGCGTCCATCAATGAGACTTAAAATATCCTCAATGTCTCGACTTGTCAGAGGGTCATCACCCCCTCGCCCTTTAAAGGCCTCAATCTTTGTCGCTAAAAAGTAAACCGGGCTGACCAGCTTGATATTTATATCGTCACTTAAATGATAGTCAGATGCGCTCTTTATAGCGTCTTTATACCAGCGATTCGTGAAGCCTAATATAGAGGCGTCGTCTGGCATAAAATCAACTCTAAGATTCCCGATCTTCATAGCGCATATAGGCATTTTTTCACCGGGATCAGGTTCCCCAACACTAAACCCTCTCTGCCTCAATCTATCCTGCAAGCCGAGATAGCGAACATAACCCATAACATGAAAAATCAGGTCTACGTCGTTTGTATTCCTTACTCTTTCTTTTGCGAATTCGTCGGTAAGTAGCAGCCCAGTAGTACACCCTCCAACGAACGTGACTTGCTCTAATAGATCGTCCCCCAGAGCTTTGGCCACAGTTTCAAGCATCTTTTTTTGCAGAGCCATTGTGCTCATAAGTCACAAACCTATACGATCCTGGAGAATTTTCACTGCCAAGTTCACCTCACGAGGATTACCCATACGAATAGCATCAACCAATGCAAGTGCTGCATACATATGAGGGTCAAGTTTGGCGGCATATATAGCGCCCCTGTATAGTGGCTCGACACCGAGTCCTTTCCTATTGCCCTCAGGATCAGCCCAGACTGGATCAAACTCTCCTGCACTCATTAGCAGCCCAGACAGAATGGGGGCCGCATAAGAAGTACCAATTCCTCGCGTTAGCTCTTTGGGAGAAGCAGGAAAAACATAGCGCAAACCATAAGAAATGAATTCTAGTAGGCCTCGAGTATTCGCCATAGGAAGCTCATCTTTTCGACTAAGCTTTGCTAATCCGACGTTCATACATCGTTTAAGAGATAGGCTAACTTGCGTTTTACTGATCCCCGTTTGGTGTGACAAACCACGGACGGTCAAAATTTGGCTCAGAGGTTCATCTCCAAGAGACCCAACATAATCGAGTTGCACCCAAGTTTCGTTACCAGCCTCAGTTTCCCAATCCTGCCAACCATCAGGCCATGCTTTACGTGCTCGCTTGCCCCCATCGTCACCAGGAGCACCGTATTTTTGTAAGATTGACAGCTTTAATAGCAGACCAATATCTTGACTTTTCATTTGACACGCCCACCTTACGTCCCCGATTTCGGGACACGGGACATGATCATTCCTTCTTCGCGCGCTTGTCAAGCGCTCAAGGAAGACTCAGTCCGGCTTCCCGCGAAACTCCCCAATTGCCCGCACCCCGATCAACGTCATCGCCACCTTCATCTCGCTGGCGATAAAGTCCAGCAGGTGGGCGACGCCCTGGTCGCCGGCGTCGGCGATGGCCGGCAGGGCCCGGGCCTAGGAAAGCACGCCATCGCGCTGGCGCCCGCCGTGGTTGGAAACGACGATGCCGTCCGCGCCGAAGCGCACCGCCTCGCGGGCGTCCTCCGGGTCGAGAATGCCCTTGAGCGCAGGGTACGGTGGCCCAGGTAGGCCGACACATTACCCAGATCGTGCGGCCGCCCGCGCCCACGTCCCACGCCCAGCGCGGGTGCGTTACCGCCTGCAGCATGCGCCGCCAGGCCGCGCGAAGGGCCCGGACATCCCCGAATGCCGATCGCGATAACGCGCCCCCGGGCACCGGCATATCCACCGTGAACACCAGGGTCCGTACCCCCGCCGCCCAGGCCCGCTCCAGCGCGTTCTTCATGAAACCGCGGTTGCGCAGCACATACAGCTGAAACCACATCGGCCGCGTCATCGCCGGCTGCACCTCCTCGATGGGACACACCGACACCGACGACAACGTAAGCGGCACGCCCCGCGACGACGCCGCCCGCGCCGCCTGCACCTCGCCCCGCCGCGCGTACATCCCGGTGAGCCCCACCGGCGCCAGCGCCACCGGCAGGCTCACCGCCTCCCCGAACAACCGCGCCGACAGATCCACCTCCCCCGCCCCCTTCAACACCCGCTGCCGCAATGCCAGATCGCGCAGGTCCGCCACATTGCGCGCCAGGGTGTGCTCCTCGTACGCGCCCCCGTCGATGTAGTGGAACAGGAACGGCGGCAGGCGGCGTTTGGCGGCGAGGCGGTAATCGTGGGTGGAGGAGATGATCATGGTTGTCTCAAAAAAGCGGGAAAGTGCTACTTATCGTCTGTAGACCATAATTCGTGGTCTGCGCTCTACTGGATGGGTCGATTTAAGGAGAGTAATTGAAGGAGGCGGAGATGACCAAACCGTGCGATGTGGAGCGGACCGAAGTATGCGATATGGCAAGTTTGGCAGTTGAGCAGTTTAACTATTTCGAGGCGCTTTTCTCCGTGATGGCCGAGCAACTGGGCGCCTTCGGCGCCGAGGACCGAATAATCAGGGATGCCAAAAGACTTGCCTTATTGGGCCGGAGTCACGCAGAACAGTGGGCCTGTGCCTTTCTCGATGAAGGCAATGGCTAACCAAACAAACAGGGAGGTATCATGAAAAAGCGCAGGCCGAACATTGAGATCGGTCACTATCGTGGGAGCCGTTACTGGGGCGTTTGGGTTGATTCTGAGCTTTTGGCTGTGGTGTGCTACCGAAAGGGGGCGGAAGCAATTAAATTAGCGTTACTCAATGCTTAACAGGCGAAGGGACGGCATTGGCTGGAAGGAGTGTTAGCTGAAGAGCTAAGCTCGATAGCGTTAGGGAGCCGGGCATGATAACAGACGATGAGATTGAGAAAATTGTAAGAGACCAAGGCCTCATAGCGGGGGCACAAGTACTAGCTCCATCAGATCGCAATAATAAAAATTTAATAGAAGCTATAGCACGCGGAGCCTCCTCCCGAAACGACTTGCTTTCAGACGCAGATATTGACGCATTAGGTAAACTACACGGGTCC
Source organism: Alcanivorax sp. (assembly GCA_042090255.1). GTDB lineage: Bacteria > Pseudomonadota > Gammaproteobacteria > Pseudomonadales > Alcanivoracaceae > Alloalcanivorax. The sequence goes on from JBELJS010000021.1 coordinate 29,711, forward strand.
AATTTCTTCAATATCCAAATTGTACTTTGCCAAGTTATCCCGCATTTAGTGAGAGCCCCATCGGAAATCATGGCTTTGGTCTCGACACTGGTGGAACAGGGAGAAGAGGATCTCGCTGCGAACCAGCCGAATGCAGCGTTTCTCAAGTGGTGTGCAAAAGATGACCGCCGCGCAAGCGAAGTAATCGTGTCGGCACGCGCCGGAGATCCACTTGCACTTCGTCACCTCGTTTTTGCTCTACAGGCTACCGGGGATCCCGAGGAGGCGCAGCGATCGGCCAAAAACGAAGGAGATGAGCGGGCAGCGGGAGTACTCGCTCTATCCCGCATGACCTTAGATGAAAGCGAAGCATTAAGCTCACTTAGCACGATCCTCGAAGCCATAGAGTCATTTCCGCATGAGGAAGCCGCCAGCTTGATCAAGGCCGCACTCGACATCGCGGAAAAACACCCCACAATCGACCGATCAGAGATTGCGGCCGCGCTAGGCCAACTCTCAGGATCAACCGATCACACCGCAGTCCATATGATGGCTACGGCTCTATACTGGCACGGAAAAAAAATGAGCGACAGGGAGGTGGCAAGCTGCTTGAGGGGACTCCTATCAATTAACCCAGAAAAGGCCGCCACGGTTCAGCAAGCCGAAACAGCATTAAGCGAACTGTGGCCGGAATATCCAGCCGAGATCGGGCAAACAGTTGCCACTCTCATTTCGAAAACACAGGGTCAAGTCGGCAGCAAGTCTCTGCGCCAATTTTTTTCCGACGACACTAGTGAATTGGCTGGCGAGCGCGCACGCTTGGCAACTAAGTGGCTGCTGGAAGGCGACCACCAAATGTGTACAGCTCTCGCCCACTGCTTCTCCGAGGTTAACAGCACCGAACCAAACCTTAATGTCCCGCCTGACGTGCTTCCAGACAGTGCCAAAGATCAGATTTTCGTATGCCGAAAGGCCATTGGTTACTTGTTTATAGCCCCGATGACGGCAGCATCATGGATTATTGCGTTGCTACGTAAAGGCGGCGCGGCCTCGCCGGCAGCCGCGGATCTACTCTTCGACCCGCTTTTACTAAACTACGGAGGAGCTTTGAGGAAATGGCTAGAGTCATTAATTCAGAAGAGAGGGCGTGGGAACAAGTTTATTCGTGAAGCGCTAGAGCGGGCTGAAGTTATATGGGAGGGCTTTGAGGAGGCGAGGGACGTAGTCGAGCTTGAGCCATCATCTTCACAACGCGCACTTGTCCGCTTCCAAGAGGCGGAGGAGTCCGAAAAAATACACGAATCAGCGATGGAAAAGTCACTATTTGCCAGTCTCTTAACTACGCAAACGCTACTCTATGGAGACCGATCCAGCTACAGCATCATGGATCACGAAGGAATCCGCCGCCCCCAGACTTTAAAAATGGGGGCAATGTCCGTGGAAAGCGAACTTCCCAAAGGAATTTTTTTTGACCCTACCGGCACTGACTATATGTTAGAAGTATTTCGGTTCGAGCAAAGAGATAACTAATGAAGCTATTGGTAAGACAGCACCTTCAGGACATGAAGGAACGCGGAGGACTTGACGTCTTGCTACCGCAACTTCTTAGCGAGCTTGGTTATGAATTAATCCACCATCCCCGAATAGGAGGGCGCCAAGCCGGCGTTGATGTCGCGGCTGTAGGGCCGGATCCAGACAACGGCGGGGAGAGATCACTCATGCTATTCGTCATTAAATCCGGTGATATTGGCCGTCAGGACTGGGATGGGACCTTGCAAGGAGTTCGTCCTTCACTAATCGAAGTCATAGATGACTACCTTCCAAATAGAGTGCCAGCACAATATCAAGATCTCCCGGTTGCAGTCTGCCTCTGCATGGGCGGAGAGATCCAGGAAGGCATTCGCTCGACCTGGAGCGGCTTTGTCCAGACCAATACTAAAGACGCATTAAGTTTTCGGGAGTGGAATGGAGACAGGCTCGCAAACCTGATTCTCTCAGGCATTCTTAAACAAGAATTGCTTGACCCGGACCATCGATCATATTTTCAAAAGGCAATCGCCCTCGTCAGCGAGCCTGACGAAGCCTACATCAACTTTCGTGCTCTTCTTAATGCTCTTACGAATGATCTAGCCCCTGGAAAGCCTGGTACAACACGTCTGCGACAGATGCTAATCTGTCTATGGATCCTCGTAGGTAACGGCGTCGATGCCAAAAACCTAGATGCGCCATACCGAGCTTGTGAACTGGCACTATTACACGCTTGGGATGCCTATCTCAGGTGTCCGGAAAAATCGAAGACAAGGCGCGACGAGCGTATTGAAATACTCGATCACGTACTGTCTCTATACCTGAGCATGGGGCAAAGTCTACTCATTGAGAAAATCGGCCGTCATGCATCCCGTCAACACGCCCTTTCTGCCTCTGTGCGTTCTCGCTCTGCTTTGGATATCAACCTTTCGCTATTTGAAACTCTAGGCCGCATGGCTCTACTCGGTCTCTGGCATCATGCTATAGCATGCCGCTCGGACAATGAACAAATGCAGGCCCATCTAATGAAGCGGGACGAAGCTCTCGACCTAGCCATCTTGATGATTAACAACAATCCCACCCTGGTCGCCCCCATCCGGGACGATCATCAGATCGAGATTGGGATGATCATGCTTTTGGCTGAAGTCTCTGGCCGAATGAGCGGCCTTGAAGGCTATTTCAGAGAGATCGCCTCCCGGATGGCCTACCGGTATGCTCGTCGATCGAATTGGGTCACCTGCATGCTGGATTATCGGCGTTTGGCGTGTCATCCCACAGACCAAAGTGATGCGTATTTCCAGCGCTCAACAACGGGGAGTATTTTAGTTCCGTTTATTATTGTCGGCCTCGAACGACTAAAAGCAACAGATGACTTAAAAAACTTTCAGGAAACTGTCGACCAAAATTTAGCCCACATGACCCAGCAGGTATGGGTGCCCCACGAAGAGACGGACGGCGTGATTTGGCGGCAAGGAGAAAACACTGGTACAGCAATACCGGTGCCAGCTCTTAGCATGAACGCGGCAAAGACCTCCTTGTCAGTCGAAGTCGAGGATATCGCTAAAGAACATTCGGAAATATTGAAATTTGAAGCTTTCCAATTTGGATTTTTTCCGCTGTTCTTAACTGCATGTAGACACCATCGTTTACCCATACCGCCCCACCTGTGGTTTGGAAGGACAGATGACCAAGATATGAACAATCAGTGACTCGCCACCAAGGACGCACCTGAAGGGCAGAACGCCCTATGTCGTGTTCGCGAGACGGAAAAAGTCGACTGCATGTTGTACACCCCTGCCTACGCTAAAACCGATTACCAATTGAAACCAAATAGCTATACGCATCTAATTTTTCATCACCAGCCCCAAACTCCTTGAACGCAATACCTCCCGCCGCAAACAACGCGGAAAGAGGATCACCAGTAGCTACCCAAGCAGCTCCCGCCAGGCCTAGACCAACCGTGGCGGGCTTCCGCCATGCAGCCCGTGACACTCGCTTTATATCAGCAGCATAATCATCTAGAGCGGCTTGACGGTCAGCAAGCGCCAAGTCTTGCTCATGAGGAGGAAGCACACTTATCTCTCGTGCAAACTGCCTCAACGACCTCATATATAGTTTGTGTGCTTCGAGGTTCTGATTTCTATAGTCTAATACTTCATCAAGTGGCACGGCAGACAGGTCCGCAGACACTGCCTCAAGATCAAACTGAATCACTTGCCCGGCTGATGGCGCTGTTGAAATGTTGAGCAATTCTTTAAGTGAGTTAAGAACTTGGAGCCGATCTGTAATTGGCGAAAGATCAATTCCCTTCTTAGCGCTTGTAGCCCTTAAGATCTGAGCGAGCATCACGAGGATCAAGCAACGAACCACTGGGTGCATTGGAATTGACGAACCATCAGTGCTCTCTTTAGCAAGCCCCATACTTAAAAGACGTTGGTAAAGTTGCTCTGCCAATTCTCTATTCCCGCCGTAGCCAAGCCTCGACATTGACAGACTATGAAACTCGGCACCTTGCTCCATAAGGCGATTAAGTGAACCCGACTCAAATAGCCTACCCATAGCTGTCGCCAGCTCACTCGTAGCAGACTCATCGATCACCTCGTCTGCTACGAAATATTGCAACAAACCTTTATCCCTCAATGGCCCTGCTAATATTGGATCAACGTTTTCAGGCTCACCTTTTTTGTATTCTGGTATGAGAAAACCTATTCCATCATAGAACAGCAACATGGACTTTATTCGATCGATGTCATACCAAATATGCCCAGGGTAGTAGAACGCTATATCAGACATCAGATGAAACTCCAGATGCTATTTCATGGCGCAGAACGCGAAAGACGGGAGATTTAAGCGCCAGTGCAGCCCGACCGGATTGATTTATTGATCAACTGAAAGGTCGAAATACTTCCTTAATTTTAGTCGCCGCTCTTGATAGGTAGAGATGGACAAAGGGCCGTTCGTTTTCTCTTTAGGTGGCTTGGGATTTCTCGGTATCTCTCGTACTACCCCAGCCAACCCGTTTTTAATGAGCTCGTGATCTTTTTCGTCTTTCAAGTTATCGAGTAAGTCTTGGATTTCATCCTGAGCTTTATCTAATTTAAGGGTTAAGTCCCTGGCGAGCATTGTGCCGCCTGCGCCTCTCTTGATCTGCTCGAGCTGCAGAATAACCTTCTGAAGAGATCCAACGACGCCGGTACGCGCCTCCAAACGAATCACATTTTCATGCTTTGACCCTGCGAAGAACTGTGCCTCAGACACCATATATTCGGCGAGCCGCTTCGAGTCGTTGTATAGGAGGCTAACCCCATCTCGGAAATCAGGATAATTAGATATCCCTTGCATCAACAAAAAGACTGTCCCTAGAACCGTTATGCGTGCTTTAAGAGACCCCTGCTCAAATTCTATCTCAATGGAAACGTCGGGATACAGATAGAAATTCGACCTAGAACGAGCGAACTCCGTGATATGTTTTTTGAATTCAGCGATAGACTCTTCCGAATCCAGAGCCTCTGGCTCCACATGAATATACGCTTGACTAAGAATATTTTTATTTATGTAGTCAGCCAACTTAAATTCCCTTTTTCTCCGATGACGGTTGAAGTATTACGGCGACGGCGCGAACATCCAATAAACGCCGCTGCGTAATATAGGCTTTTGCTCAATTCCCCTATCACAAAATAAAACCAGAAAAGTCAGCCACATACAAACTCAACTGGCAGGCTTCCTCCTGATATCTTGACCAATTCTCTTTCCAAAAGGCCACCGGCGCTTGCCTGCCGGTGGCCTTTGAGGCGGCAACTCTGGGAGAAGTGTTCACAGAGAACGAGGGTGGCCCATTGGCGCAAGCGCATAGCACACAAGGAGTTGATGTGGTGGACGGCGGTCAGCACGCCGGACTGCCGATAAGCCCTTGGATTTCACCCCAACGGTGCCATCAAGAAGCCCTCGGCTTCGTCGTCATCTCAGGCGGTCTCGCGGCCTTTCGCAAACCCCCTATGCGCAACATTGATTGCGTATAGGTTTTATAGCTGCGCATAGAAATGCTTTAATTGCGCATAAATTCCAATGCGCAACATACTCGATCATGGCAAAACCCATACCTGAAAAGGAGCTACAGGACATTGAGGCGGCGGTCTCCGCCCATCCTGAGGGTGTCGGTCTTCAGGCCGTCCTGGACGCTCTTGAGCAATTGTTGCCCCGGCGCACGCTTCAGTACCGTTTAAAACACCTGGTGGATGCGGGCCGGCTCATCAAGACCGGGGAAAAGCGGTGGGTCCGATACTTCCCTGCGGATACCGAGGGCAGGACGAGCCATGGCGTTCGGGAACCTTCCCACGAGGAATCAGCGGGCGCTATACCCGTCTCCCGCCAGGCCGCTGAGATCCAGACCACCTTGCGCAAACCGCTTCGGTCACGCAAGCCGGCGGGGTATGAACACAGCTTCCTTGACCAGTACCGGCCAAACCATACGGCGTATCTTGGACCCGCCGAGCGCACGCATCTTCGGGAAATCGGCACGCCGCCCTCGGGGCCCCGGCCGGCGGGCACCTATGCGAAGCAGATTCTGAACCGCCTGCTGATCGATCTTTCGTGGAACTCCAGCCGCCTGGAGGGGAACACGTACTCTTTGCTTGATACGAAACGATTGATCGCTTTCGGGGAAGAGACGGCGGGTAAGGCGCACGTTGAGTCGCAAATGATCCTGAACCACAAGGACGCCATCGAATTTCTGGTGGGTTCGGCGGAGGAGATCGGCTTTAACCGCTATACGATCCTGAACCTTCATGCGTTGCTGGCCAACAACCTGTTGGCCGACCCGGAGGCAACCGGCCGCTTGCGCCGAATCGCGGTCGGCATTGAGAAGTCCGTGTTTCATCCCCTCGAAGTGCCGCCTCTGATTGAAGACTATTTTGATCAGATCCTGGCGACGGCCAGCGCCATCGCCGATCCCTTCGAGCAGGCGTTCTTCATCATGGTTCAGTTGCCGTATTTGCAGCCATTCGATGACGTGAACAAGCGCGTTTCCCGGCTGGCGGCGAATATACCTTTCATCAAAACCAATTTGATCCCGCTCTCCTTCACGGAGGTGCCCGCCGATATCTATACCGAAGCGATGCTCGGGGTGTATGAACTGAACCGGATCGACCTGCTCAAGGATGTGTTCATTTCTGCTTACGAGCGGTCGGCGGCGCATTATACCGTCAGACAATCGCTCGGCGAACCCGACCCGTTCCGGCTAAAGTATCGTTCGGCATTGCAAGAAGTTGTCCAGAATATCGTGCTTGAGCGGTTGAACAAGAAAGCCGCGTTCAACCGTATCGTTCAATGGTCGGAACAGCATATTCCGCAAGAAGACCGGCAGCGGTTCAGGGAAGTGGCCGAAAATGAGGTCTTGAGCCTGCACGCCGGCAACTTTGCCCGCTACCGGATAAAGCCCTCGCAATTTTCAGCGTGGCAGGGGGTTTGGCTGGCTAACTCATGAGACACATGCCGTTGATCCATTTTTAAGTGGTCTGACTCCAACGTTCAGCTTCATGGACATAGGCTCTATAGAACACAAGCCCAAGTTCTGCCAAGGCCACTGGGTGGAGATCACGGATTCTTTCCCGGAGATGCTGCCATGGTGGGTTGTACCACTTTCCTCTATTCTTGAAACGCACAACTTCAGGATCGGCAGGCATGATTCTGGTATCTAAATTGAGCAAAATATCGGGTGAATCCAAATCTATCGTCAAAGCACCATTTTCCAGCCGTGATGAAATTGAATTGATCTGAAAACCACGCCCACTCTTATCAACCACTACCATCTTAAGAGGCTTGGTTACTGTGGGCGAAAGGCTGTGCATCTCAGCATTTCGTGCCTGCCGCAAAAATACCAGAAGAGGATCTTTTTTCCGCAGTTCGGCGTATGGCTTATACCATTGTTGAAATCCGCTCTTAGATTTGAGCGTTCTTTCGGTGAACTCCCAAGCCCTCTCTATCCGGAATAGAAAATTCTCCCAGTTTTCCTGAAAATCAGAAAAACTTTTGGTGGATTTCATGCAATCAATCGCTTTATTCGCGATATCGAGATCTTTCTTGGGACCTAATAGATTCATAGAAAATTAACGCCCGCGCAGCGGGAAAATTGGAGCGACGAAGGGTCGGAAACTCCATCCGCATGCCGCTTCTTGTTATACATTCATACTGGCGACAGAAAAACACTGTACTGGCCGCCCATTTTCGGCGACTTACCGGAAATAAATAGCTTCTTCTCTGCCCCCCCCAAAAAACCATATGTCTGATGATTAGGATTGAAACCTAGATGAAAACCATCAACATTTAGTTGCGTGGTCCATAAGATGGAAATTCTGCCACCTTAATTGAAGCGTAGCGGGAAACCAGTCCGACAACATACGACTGTTAGCCTTTTTGATTAGATATTCGAAACGGCTTGGACTTGTTCGGAACTATGTGAAGAACGCCCTAGCCGCTTTAGAATGCTCGTACTTACACTATATCCAGTGCCATATTGATTTCACTCATTATGCGATCGGTCTCTGCCAGCACCTTGATTATTCGCTGATAATGCCGAACGTCATCAAATGTCAGGGTACGACCTTTGCGGTCTTTGAGCCATTTCTGAGCGGGCTGATAGCCGCCGATATAAAAGTCCCACGCCACTTCCGGTACATCGGAAAAATATTGAGTCTTGTTGATCCAAACTTTGCCACCGCGGTAGCTATTCTTACCGATGACGTCCACCAAATTGTCTCCATCGCCCTCGAAAGGATACGGTGAGACACCAACCGCAGATGGCTCCATCAGGTGCAGATTGCGCAATGCCGCACCTTGTGATGACAGACACCAAAATTCGTCGGGACTGCTCGGCCAAGGGATGCGTGGAAAGTCGGCTTTTAGATACTCAGCATAGGTGTCACGGTAGGTAGGACAGTGCAGCACACCATAGATATAATCGAAGACAGCGACTTCGTCTGGAGTACTGTGGTCGGGGTGTTCGGCCAGCTTTTGTAGACGGGCGTAAAGTTCAGGATCGAAATTTGGTTGACGATCGGCGTCGTGGAGATCGACTTTTTCCGGGTAAAGATAGAGGGGAAAAACATAGCCACGTTCTTTAGTACGATTTGAAACATAGCTATCATCAGCAAGGCCGTTACTTAAGAACACATGCTCCCACGACTCTACTGCGCTCTGGCGGCACGTTACCAGGGCTAGATTTTGCCCTGCTAAAAGATGACGCATCACTGAGCGTCGCCACCTCCATAGAATACGGTTATCGAAATACGTATACCTCGTATCAAATGGCCGGTAGGCGATAGGCACAGGCTTCAAATCAGAGGATTTCAATTCTTCTTTGTTATTTAACATCCAGGCAGCATAATTTTTCCCCAAGCCATATTCCGCTTTGAGCTCACCCTCTGTATAGTCAGTTGCCAGCATGTCCTCAAATTTTTCCTTTAATTGGGATTCCGTTTCTGCAATGGCAAACTTATCTCCCATACTAAGGATTCCAGTTGAGTTAACCGGCATAAACTCGTTGATCGAAAACCCTTTTTGATAGATTTCTATAGCTGACCAATCTCGCGGAACAAACGTGTACCGTGGTGGCATAATTTCCAGCGGCTCAAATAGTCCATCGGTGAGACCATATTCGCCGAGTGCTTGATATTTGCTGGAACGGTCGCCCCAAAGGTCTCCGTGCATCACCTCCGCAACGCCCTCTCCGCCATTCTTCTTTTTGACTCCGACGATAATGGCAACGCCCTGCATAATGTCGAACACATTTTTGTCAGGCTTTCCAGTAGCTGGATCAACTTCCTTCTTTTTGGTGCTACCATGCAAGTCCAGCACCCATATCTTGTCGAAGGTTTTCAGCAAATGCCAACGCATCCCCCGAAAAGTGGGGTTATCTAAGTAGCCGTGGTTGGTAATAAATCCCAGTACACCCTCGCCATTCTTATTTATCAGTTCTTCCGACAAGCGAATAAACTTGACGTAATCGTCATGGAGCCAGTGCTTTCGTTCACCAAAATGCTCACCGTCTACGTATTTGTAGTCTTCGATTAACTCGCTAATCCAATCGCCCATGTTCTGGGAAATGCCGGAATACGGCGGATTTCCCATAATGCACATGATAGGCATGTCGCGCTTGATAGTGTTGGCCCGCTTCACCTCATTGGCAAGCCAGCGTGCAAAAGGCAGCTCATACTGTGGCGGATCGCCTTCTTCAAGCGAATTGGTCAAATAAACTGACTGGCGTGGAGGATTGCTTGATGGCGTGTAGCCTAACTCCGTCAGTACCATATCCAGCTTGAGATGGCACATGGCGTAGGAAGCCATCAAGATCTCAAAGCCGTGAATACGTGGCATCAGGTCCTTCTCGATGTAGCCACTCCACAAACCCGGCGCTATTCCTTTGACCTTCGGAGCAATTTGCTTAATAACTTCAGCCAAAAAGGTACCCGTACCGGTTGCGGGATCAAGAACCTGAACGCGATGAACTTCCTTTTCAATGATGGCGTTTTTGCCATCGGCTGTTGGCTTGCCCTTTTTTGTGAGTGTAGGTTGACCAGTGTTCCACTCGATCTTAACTTTTGATGTGTCTGCCAGGCCATCATCCAACCCAAACTCAGTCTGCAAGACCTCATCCACGGCACGTACGATAAAATTTACGACCGGCTCGGGGGTATACCAAACGCCACGCGATTTTCGTTTGTCCGGATTGTAGGCCGCAAGGAATGTCTCATAGAAATGAAGAAAAGGGTCTTGCCTGCCAGTCAGCTTCCCGAAACCTTCCATGATGGATGCCACATCAGTAGCACGGAAAATGCTGGACAGATCGTCAATAATCCAGGCAATGCGCTCATCCAGCCCAGAGCCAGCCACATAGCTGAACAGATTTTTCAAGAATGGATTGGTCTTGGGCAACTTGTCCAGCGCCTCATGGCGGCTGAATGACTCCAGTGTGTCATCGTGAAGTCGCGCCGCAAACATGCCGTAACAGATAGTTTCTGCGTAGATGTCTGCGAAATCTGCGGATTGGATGTCGTGGATCAGGTTTTCCTGAAAGGTTTTGAATTGAAAGGCTAGATCCGAATCAACCTCATTCTTCAAGTCATCAGCCAAGGCGAGGGAGAACACGGATTTAATTAGCTTAGCCTTGCCGGCCATGCGTTCGGCCAAGTCCTTCGGACTCGTAATGCTCAGTGGTGTCTGGACAACGAAATCGGCCAGCAATGACTCCAGCTTTGCGTACTGGCTTTCATGGGGTATGACGGTCTTGTCCAACGTCCCAATGGTGACGGAATCCACCAGCTCACCATCGCGGTAGAAATCCCAATCTAATCCGTTGCTATAGATTAGGTTAGGCAGTGCATCCAAATAGCGTCTTTTCTGCTCTTTGGCATAACCCTTGAGGTTTCGGATATCAACAGGCAAATCCTTAGCCTCTAGATGTCCGATCACAAGGTCACCCTTTTGGATAATAAAATCCGGTGCGCCACATTTCACACGCTTGGGTTCATTGAGTGCAATTATCTCTTTATTCAGACTTTTGAAGAGACCCTCAAACGAAGAGCGGTAAGAATGTTCGGTGGCATCCCCTGTTTTTAATGTAGCAATAATTTTGTTAATAAATTTTTCGATATTTCTCATTATTTTCCAATCTACAGTTCATTAAGCCTTTTAAAGGAACACTTGATGCTAGCTCTTAAATTTCTCTTCCCGCTAAGAAATTGGAAGGCTAACAGGTATTAGGACGCCAGCGCGAATATCCAAGGAACGCGCCGGCGTCATATCTCTTTTCATAACTTCCCTTGACGCAAAATAAAACCAGAAAAGCTCCCCACTGACAAACGTTTCAAGCCACCCTTCTCCTAGCATCTTAGCCAGCCCTACATCCCAAAACAAAAAAGCTGCCATCACCCAAGCGCCGACGGACTTTTAAGTAAGCCCTTACCAATCCACCAAATCAGATAAATCGCAGATCAGCCAACCTCTCTGCGGTAAGGCCGGCTATTCACCCTCCCCCGGCAACGGCAACCCAGCAATCCGCCCAGCCTCCCCCGGCGACACCCCCAACGCCTGCAACACCATCTCCGCGGCAATACGGTCGGCGTGTTCCACCTCTCCGTCCTCCACGAGTAGGTTCATGGCGCCCAGGGTGGCGGAGATCACCATGCTCATGGCCATTTCTTCGTGGGCGTAGTGGAAGTCGCCCTGGCGGCAGCCGGCTTGCAGGTCGGCGCGGAGGTAGGTGGCGAGGGTGGAGCGCATGCCTTCGGCGTAGCGGACCACGGTGATGAGGGCGCGGGTCCAGTCCGGGTCGGTGCGGGCTTTGTTCATGAAGGTGCGCACGGCGATGCTGAGGCGTTCGGCGCCGCTTTCGACGGCTTCGCTGACGGTGAGGATCTGTTCGGAGAGTTGGACGGCCAGTTCCAGGCCGACGGCTTCGAGGACTTGTTCGCGGGAGCGGAAGTAGTTGTAGACGGTGCCGTTGGAGACGCCGGCTTCGTCGGCCAGGGTGTTAAGGGCCAGGCCGCCGACGCCGGCGCGGGCGTAGATGCGCAGGGCGGCGTCGAGCAGTTGTCGCCGGGTGCGGGCTTTCTTTTTGTGGCCCCGGGTGAGGGTGCTGGCCGGGGTTTTGCGGGTGCCGGGGGCCGCTTTTTTTGCCATGAGACCGTTCCAACCGTGGGCTTGGGTGGCGTCATGATACTGGGAAAAGCTCAATATTGAGAGTCCTTCATCGTGAGCCTTTTAAGCGGCGGTGAGCGCCGATAAGCACGCCTCGACGATGCGCTCCGCGTCATGGGCCGGGCCGTCGTGGAGGATAACGCGGTCCGGGCGGCACACCACCAGGGTGCCCCGGGAGGGGCCGTTGGCCAGGCAGTCGGAGAGGTCCTCGGCGAAGGCGGTGCCGGTGCCCGCGTGCTGGCCGCGCAGGCCCACCTGCAGGAAGGCGCCGCCATGGGCCTCCCAGCGGGCTTGCGAGGCGTCATCGAGACATTCACGGGGATCGACGCCGAAGCCGATCAGGGTGAGGTGGTCGCCGAGCACGTCGTCGCTGGGGCGGATGTGGCCGTCGTGGCGGACCAGGCCCTGGGGCAACAGGGCGCCGCGGGTGACGCCCTTGCGGCCACGGCCCTTGATCAGAAAGCCTTGGCGGAAGCGGTTGGGCGGTTTGATTTCCAGTTCCTCGAGCTGGCGGCGCAACAACGGCACCAGGCGGCCCAGGCGCATGGCGCCGTGCACGGTGATGGCCTTGAAGCGGCTGCCGGGCATGACCAGGCTGCCCATCAGCTTGGCCAGGCCGATCATCTTCTTGGCGTGGGGGCGGCGTTCCCGGTCGTAGCTGTCGAGCAGGGCCGGGGCGGCCTGGCCGTTGACCACCCAGGCCAGTTTCCAGCCCAGGTTGGCCACGTCCCGCAGGCCGGCCACCAGGCCCTGGCCGACGAAGGGCGGCGTGATGTGGGCGGCGTCGCCGGCGAGGAACACCCGGCCCTGCTGGAAGGTGGCGCAGCAGCGGGCGTGGAAGCGGTACACCGCCTTGCGCTCGATCACCAGGTCTTCCGGGGCGACCCAGGGGGCCAGCAGCTCGGCGACTTTTTCGGGGCGCTCCATGTCCTCGTGGGTTTCGCCGGGCTGGAGCATGAATTCCCAGCGTTCGCGGCCGCCGGGGGCGGGCATGTGCGGGGTGGGCCGCCGGGTGTCGCAGAGAAATTCCACGTGGTCGATGGCTTTGCCTTCGCGGGCTTTGGCGTCGACGATCAGCCAGTCCTCGGGGTAGGTCTCGCCCTGGAAGTCCTGGCCGATCAGGCCGCGCACGGTGGAGCTGGCGCCGTCCGCGCCCACCAGATAGCGCGCGGTGACCTCGTGCCGGTGGCCGTCACGGTCCTTGAGGTGCGCCGTCACGCCGGAGTCGGACTGGCTGAGATCCTCCAGCTCGTACCCATCGCGGAAGGTCACGTCGGGATAGGCGGCCACCTGCCGCCGCAGGGCGCGCTCCAGGTCCGGCTGATAGAACGTCACCAGCTTGGGGTGGCCATCGATGGTGCCGGAGGTGTTGGCGCGGCCGAACTGGCCCAGGTAGGGGCAGTGCATTTTCACTTCCGGGATGGCGATGCGCTCGAAGGCGTCTTCGCCCAGCCCGATCATTTGCAGGATGCGCAGGGCCTCGTTGTCCAGGGCGATGGCGCGGGGCGCCAGCATCACCTCCGCCGCCTTGTCCACCACCAGGGTGGTCACGCCGTAGCGGCCCAGCAGCGCGCAGAGCGCGGTGCCCACCGGCCCGTAGCCGATCACCAGCACGTCCGTGGTGCGGGGCGGAGCGTCGGTTCTTGTTGTCATCGCCATCGTACCCATTCGCCAGAAAACGGGTGGCCCGGCCGGTCGTCCACCCTGGAAGCGGTCTTTTTATCCCTTATTGACATTTATTTCAATATTGAATCTAATCTCAATTATTAGAGCTGGCAAACCGCCGGCCATCAATGACAACTACGAAAGAGGTGCGTCATGACCTTTGCAGCCCAGCCCCTACGCGACCTGACGGCGGAGGAGATCCGCGCGTTTCAGGACGACGGCGTCGTCATGCTCAAGCAGGTTCTGGCGCCGAACTGGATGGCCATGGTGGAAGCCGGCATTGAGGAGGCACGGCGGGAAAGCTCGCTGCTGGGCCGGTTTATGTCGCGCAAGGTCGAGGGCTATCAGATGGACATCTTTCTGTGGAAGCGCATCGATATCCTGCGTGACTTGATCTATTACAGCCCGTGCGCGCACCTGGCGCGGCAGTTGATGGGCGCCGAGGAAGTGCGCTTCTTCTACGACCAGATGTTCGTCAAGGAACCGGGCACCGGCGCGCCCACGCCCTGGCATCAGGATTTGAGCTTCTGGCCGATACGCGGCGAGCAGATTTGTTCGTTCTGGATTCCCTGCGACCCGGTGAACCGGGACAACAGCGGCTTGCTCTACGTGCGCGGCTCGCACCGCTGGCCGCAGCGTTTTAAAGCCATTTCGCCGGACTATGTGGCCAGCATCATCGACGAGGACATGGACGACATCCCCGACATCAACGCCAACCCGGACCAGTACGATCTGGTGGACTGGGATATGGAGCCGGGGGACATTCTGGCGTTCCACCCGCTGACCCTGCACGGCTCCTACGGCAATGCCTCACGCACCCGCCGCCGGCGCGCGCTGGCGCTGCGCTGGACCGGCGATGATGTGGTTTATGCGCCGTCGAGCAAACGGATGCCGATCCATTACAAGCACGAATCGGTCCCGGGCGGGCCGCTTCGCGGCGCCGCCTTCCCGCGCATCCTGCCGGAGCAGGCGCCGCGGGAGCGCGCGGCCCGGTTGCAGGCGGAACGCGCCGACGTCGGCAAGCTGCTGAGCTCGGGCTTTCACAATGCGGTGGCGGCCGCGCGCCAGACCCTGCGCGCCAGGAAGACGCCGACACCGAAACAAACCTGGACGAGGTAAATGCCATGGCCGAACTGACCACCCCCCAGCCGGCGCGGCATCCGTCGCCGACGGTGAAGGCCGGCAAGCTGGCCTACCTGCTGTTCGAGCGTCCCGATCTGGAGAAAGCCGAGCGCTTCCTCAACGACTTTGGCCTGCACACGGTGTCCCGCTCGGCGGAGACGCTGTACCTCCGTGGCACCGGCCCGGAGCCGTTCTGTTACCGGGTGGCCAAGGGGCATGACGCGGGCTTTATCGGCATCGGTTTCGAGGTGGGCACGCGCCAGGAGTTGGAGCGGCTCAGCCGACTGCCGGACGCATCCTCGATCCAGCCGGCGGACTACCCCGGCGGCGGCGAGCGAGTGCGCCTGACCGACCCGTCCGGCTTCACGGTGGAAGCGATCCACGGGCAAACGCCGGCCGAGCCCCTGCCCCACCGGGCGGCGCTGCCGATCAACTTCCCCGAACAGCAGCCCCGCGTGAATGACACCCAGCGCCCGCCGGTGGCGCCGCCGGAGGTGATGCGTCTCGGCCATGTGGTGCTGGAAGTGGCGGACTTTCAGGCCACCTGCGGTTGGTACACCCAGCATTTCGGTCTGATCCCCAGTGACGTGCAGGTGCTGCCGGACGGTTCGCCGGCGGTGGTGTTCCTGCGCCTGGATCTCGGCGACACCCCGGCGGACCATCACACCCTTGCCATGGCTCAGGGCTTTATGCCGCTGTACAGCCACAGCGCCTATGAGGTGATCGACACCGACGCGGTGGGCATGGGCCAGCGTCTGCTCAAGGAACGCGGCTGGAAACACGCCTGGGGCATCGGCCGGCACGTTCTCGGCAGCCAGATCTTCGATTACTGGGACGACCCCTGGACGGCCAAGCACGAGCACTATTGCGATGGCGACGTGTTCACCGCCGAGCGGCCCATGGGCGTGCATCCGGTGAGCCGGGAAGGCATGGCCCAGTGGGGCCAGCCGATGCCGGCCAGCTTCACCAAACCCAAACTGACCCCGACGGCGCTGCGGGCGCTGGCGCGCAATCTGCGCCGCAGCCCGGACCTGTCGGTGAAAAAACTGCTCACCCTCGCCAAACTGTTTGGCTGACTGGAGAAAAGAATATGGCGCTTCACATCGTTCGCTTTAATCATCAGGACCAGCCCCGCTGGGGCCTGCTGGACGGCTCGACTATCAAGCCGCTGGATCTGCCCTGCACCACCACCGCCGCGCTGATTGAACAGGGCCATGAGGCCATCCGGGCGGCGGCCGGCGATGGCGCCGAGCTGGCGCTGGAGAGCGCCAGCCTGTTGTCACCGATCACCGGCGAGGCCAAGGTGCTCTGCCAGGGCGCCAATTATCGCCAGCACATGATCGACTCCGGCATGAACCCGGACGACAAAAGCTTCAACATGTTCTTCACCAAATCCCCGGCGTCGATCACTGGCCCCGGCGGGGAGATCATCAAGCCCGCCCATGTGCAGCTGCTGGATTACGAGGTCGAGATGACCCTGGTGCTGGGCAAACAGACCCACGGGCCGGTGGAGGTCACCGCCGACAACCTGCACGAGTTCGTGGCGGGGATTTGCATCGGCAACGACGTGTCCGCCCGGGACGTGCAGATTCCACAGATGCAGTTCCACAAGGGCAAGAGCTACCGCACCTTCTGCCCGCTGGGGCCGGTGCTGTGCTTGCTGGACAAGAGCGAGCTGCATTACCTGGACGACATGCAACTGCAGCTGACGGTGAACGGCGAAATCCGGCAGCAGGACAGCACGGCCAACCTGGTGTTCAAGCCCGCCGAAACTCTCACTGAGTATTCCCTGATTCACGACTTCGCGCCCGGGGATGTATTGATGACCGGCACGCCCGCCGGCTGCGCCCTGGGGCTGCCCAGCCCGGCGGTGACGAAAGTGGCGAGCCTGCTGCCCGAAGCGAAAAAGTGGCAGCTTTTCATAAAGTCTCAAAAGCGCCGCCAGCAGTACCTTCAGGCCGGGGACGTGGTGGAATCCACCATCACCAGCCGCGACCAAACGCTGGACCTGGGCAAGCAACGGCATACCGTTAAAAACGGAGCGTAACGCATGAAGGCTTTTATCATCGGCGACTCGCACACCGGCACGCTGCGCGCCACCGAGGTGCCGGCGCCGCCGGCCCCCGCCGACAAGGAAGTGCGTCTGGAATTGATCGGCACCTCCATCAACCCCATCGATCCGCTGGTGGCCAAGGGCTACGGCGCCCCGCTGCTGGACCGCAAAGGGCCCGGGGCACGGATCACGGGCCGGGACGCCGTGGCCCGGGTGGTCGAGGTGGGCAAGGGCGTCACCGACCTGCGACCCGGGCAGCGCGTGCTGGTGGCGGCCTCGCCACGCACCGGCGCCACCTACGCCGAGATCTTCAACCTGCCACGCAAATGCGTGGCGCCGATTGACGACGGCCTCAGCGACACCACCGCCGCCGGGCTGGGCTACGCCGGGCTCACCGCCCTGCAAGCCCTGGCCGCCGCCGGCCTCTCCGCCGACAACGCGCGGGGCAAGACCCTCTGCATCAACGGCGCCAGCGGCGGCGTGGGCTCCATCGCCCTGGTGCTGGCCCGGCGCTGGGGCGCGGCCATCACCGCAGTGGCCTCCCAGCGCAACCAGGACTGGGTACGGCGTCTGGGCGCCGACCAGACCGTGGACTACCGCGACCCGGCGGCCATGGCCGCCATCGACGCGGACGTCATTCTCAACTTCGCCGCCCCCGGCGACAATCACCGGCAAGACCCACTGCTGGACGGGCTGCGCCGCCGCGACACCCCCGGCCGCGCCTACGTCAACACCACCAACCCGGTGCTCAGCCTGGCCACGGAGAAAGGCGTGGTGGGCGGTCTGGCCACCAGCGGCGGGATCTATCTCAAGAAACGCCTGGCGGCACGCCGGGCGGGTATCCACTATCGCTGGGTGCTGTTCAAGGAGGACGCCGAGCAACTGGCGTACCTGGCCGAGGTCTTCGCCGATCCGAACATCCCGTCCATCGTCAGCGACAGCCGGCCGCTCAAGGCGCTGCCGGATGCGTTCAACGATGCGAAGGGGCCGCCGTCACCGGGAAAAGGGGTTTTTATGGTGGATGTACCCTGAGCCGACTTGGTAACGCGGGGAAAAAAATCAGCAGTGTGAGAGCGGTCAAACCTTGCCGTTGAGGCTGTGGTGATCGATTGCGCGCCGGACCTGCCGGTTGCCCTCCTGGCGAACTATCCGGAATTTCCGGATAACTGAATCCTCGACCAGCTCACCCTCTTTGAAGACGTTCTTCACGTGTTCGTTAATGGTCCGAACGTTCTTATCAACACTCACACAACCTCCTTGCCGCAATCAGCCACACTGACCATATTGACAGTACACCACACGAAGGTACACTTACTTAAGGAGCCTAGAAACTCCAACAGGCGGGCAAAGCCGCACCCCGGAAGCATTGCGGTTTTTTTGTGCCCGAAATCCGGGACGTAATGGCCGGGAGGTCCGGCGAATACAACACCTGCTTGCAGGAAATAGTCGGAGCAGTACCTGTTGCTGTTTCTAGCCTCCCGACCGCCCTACTCACGCAACCTAGAAATTGCACAACAGGAGCAAGACCATGAAGCAACGCAAACTAAAAGTCCGCAAAGGCCATCGGGACTACTCCCTGAAGAGCAAGCCTTATAGCGGCAATCCGATTATCCCTTTTCTGCTTCTCAACGGTACCTGGCTGGAACAGGCGGGATTCACCATTGATACGCCCGTGTCCGTCAACGTCGAGGATGGGCGGCTTTCGATTGTTCGGGAGCGCCTTCAGTGAGCGGCTGGCCCCGGCTTTGCGCCGGGGCTTCCCGCGTCAGCGGGGTAGAAAAAAGGCAAGACCTGCCCCCCATTGTCTGGTTGCATCGGTAGAGCTTCAAACCGCAGACTGACTAACGGGTATGATCAGCCTGCGCACTTTTGTAACGCTTTGAATAAGCCGCCAATTTGGAGCGGCAGCGGAAAATTGGTCGGCTTAATTCACCTGTTAAGCCTTGTTTCCTCTGGGCCTGGCGTGAACTGCTGCCGCAGCGCTTTGCCCGCCAAAGAACACATTGTTGTCTTCGTCACTCGGTGCTTCGGGCCAGTACGGCCCCTCTACCCGTTTCAAACTTATTGGTATCTCGATTTCAAAGTCCAATTCAGCATCACGATACCAAGACAGGGCCGGAAGCCCAGCGTATTCGGGCTTCGTGCTGCATAGATAAGCCACGGGATAATATTTGAATAGCTGAAATACAGCGGGTTCTTTGAATGTTCCTCGCGGAACAAACATTCCGAAATCTCTGATTGCTACAGAGGTGGCATACGGATAAATCCAATAAAAAATGTGAATATCCTGCGGCAGCGACATATTGGGGTTTAGGACATATTCTCTCGCCGCCCTATCAAAAGCGGTATCTTCTATCTCAACCTTGGCGGCCACGATGTGCCCAAGCAGAGCTTTCATTAACCTTTGTGGCTTAACTTTGTGGGAAAGCTCCTCAGGTAGCGCAATGCTCGATTTCAGATAACGCCCAACTGACGTAGCAAAATCGTTAATGGTGGGATCATATTCACGCCCTAAAAGTGAGTTACATTCGCTGCAAATGGTTCTGTACTTGACGCCGTTTTGCGACTCCCTCAACTTCGGTTTTTCTCGGTCACCGGCCATAATCTCGAAGACCGTTTCCATTTCCACCGGACCGAGTTCAATACCGCCTTTCGGTGGAACATGGTCCCAAGAGAGAGACTTTTCCTCTCGACAGAGATTGCATATAGATTTTTTCTCACGCTTAGATTTGGCGTAATGCACAAACTCTCTCCCTGAGGCTTAACGCTAGCGGCAGGGGCGCGACGTCAAGAGCGTCCCCTGGCCGCACTTGTTAAATTTCTCATGCCGGGCTCTTGAGATCATCAACCAGCTGATCTGATGACTTTTTCTCCAAGGACTTTCTTTTAGTTTTAAGCTGTTCAAGCAAATAGTGATTCGACAAATCGAATTCAGCGAAAATCGTACCCCATGTCTTCACATAGCCTTTGATGCGGTCATTTTTTGTGCTGAAAACTAATCCAGGCTCATTCTTCGCTTCTGCGGTTTCTAGAGCCGAATTAATATCAAAATCTCTTTCGGATATCTTTCTGCCAACCAGAATTATCTCAAAGCGCATCTTCTCCATAGAGAAGCCCGCATGCTCAGATATAATCCTTGCGTAATCTTTTATTTGCTTGAGATGCTTTTCATTTAAGGCGATTGCCGGCTTCTTGATTTCAATGATAGTACATTGATAATAGGATTCGCCTCGCGAATTGAAATTCAACTTCTTTCTAGCCAAGAAGAGATCCACTTGTCGTCTGACACCATCTATTTTTAGGCCGGTGTCTAAGTCTGCAGATTCAAAATCATTTTCGTCTATTGTTCCTATGCCCTTAACAGAATCTCTCAAGTTCAAGGCAACTCGTTGAAAATCGTCTTCCTCAGCACCAAGAATGGTATATTGATTACCGAACAGCCATGTATTACTTTCAATAATACCTTGCAGGTCAGGTGTCTCAAGGACCTCCTTGTAATGCTTTACCATTATTTCGCGCAATTTATACACCGCGAACTCTCTCTTTTGCAGTATCTCAATCGTGCTTACTATATTTTCCAGCGAAGAATTATTAATTTGATCTGACAGTAATTCGATTTGGCTTTCGCTAAGATCAAGGATTTCTCCAATGACATTAAAAATGGTATCGTTTTCGTTTGACACAAGAATTTTGTCAATTAATGCAATAAGAATCTTTAACGGCTTCTCTTTTGTGTTATTAAATATAGAAGGGTCTGCTATATACAATTTTTTTACAAATGACTTAGTATTAGCTTTCCGCCACACAGACTCTTCTTGGCTAATGAATTTATGGTCAGGAAAGTACCCTTTAGCCTCATACTCTTCAATTTTTTCATCCACAAACTCACGAAGGAACTCTTCATAGATCTCGCCGCTAAGTCTATTTATTATCTTCTTAAGCTCCTTAAACTCAGGAGAGCTCTCATTCACTTGTTCATGACCCGAAAAGTTTAACGGTGTATTATGCTTGTCGAAATTATCAAACCATTCGGATCGAGCGTAGGTGCTCAAATAAAAAAAAGGTTTTTTATTGAAGCTACTCAAATCTCTATGAAGAATCCGTCCTTCATTACTCACAACGTAGTTGTACGATTTCTCATCCCCTGGTTTATTTACCCAGCGAATGAAATCGATCTTAAAAGTCACATCATCAACGGATACTTCCTTTTCTATAACCCTGCATTCGGGAATTTCAACTTTCACTCCATTGACCGTTAATTCTCGATCAGGATTTAGAGCTAATCGCCACCCAAAATAGGTCTCAAGACGTCTTCTGATCTCGTCATCGCGTGGAAGGTTCTCTTTAAAATGTTCGAGAACCACACATGTTCCCGAGTCCAAAGAACTTAATAGAGCATGCTGATTACTACTATCTATCTCTTCCGCAGTGAAATTTCGAAGACTTTGACTTTCTACTTTTATTATCGAGTTTGCTTTTTTATACCTGGTGAACCATGAGGCGCTAGAGCATAGCAAGTGAAAAGCGAGCCTTCCTTTTCCATGTGCGCCTTGTGCGTCGTCATCTCCATGCTTGGATGACTCGTTGAATTTAGAGAAATGTAAGTCACAATGATTAATATCAATTCCTGATCCATTATCTAGCACAGTTACGGATTCAAGGCCGTGTAAATCGTTGTGGTCGACAATGACGTCAACACGTTTTGCCCCAGCATCAAAACCGTTGGCTATTAGCTCGTTAATTGCCTGAAATGGATCTTTCTTCCACTTGGTAAAATGTTTTTTTATGCCTTCGTGAGTAATATCCGCCGTACCACTTATTTTCATGTTACCCATATTAGAACTCGCTTTCTATTCGGTGGTCGTTTCGCTTAGGCAGATCGATAGAATCATGATAGAAATGGTCTTCAACCTCAATGTATGTAGGACGGGTTGTCTGCATGCTACTCCCAAAAATTTAACGCGAAGCTTTGCGGCAATTTTGGAGCCGCGAAGCGGTGGAAAAATTGTCCGCCAACAGCGACTGGTTATATTTCAAACCCGAAGGCCCTGCCCCATCTTTAAGTTGGCAACATTCAAAGTGCCAGTTTCATCAGGAAAAGCATAATAAACACTGTATCTCGCAAGCACCGATCGTAGCTGTGATAATTCAGATGGGTTTTGAGGGATTAAGATAAGCAAGTGCCCCATAGGACCAGAAGGGCCCTCGCCGATTTTCGCAAGATACTCAAACCCTGAAAGCTCTCGGACCAACGCATCATAACCACCGACATAACTCCCAGCATGATGATTTAATTCCGCCTTCAGCGTTCCAGCGAGCGCGAAGGAAGTATATGGAAGGCTTGAATTCGAACCTTTATGATCCGGCCCAGGGCTATATTGGACGATATAAGGGCCTTCACCTAAAAAGTCGACACGCTGCTCTAGTGCTCCGGCAAGTTTCAAAGGGTCTGTGATATTTGTCTCAAGGTCCGCTACTTGGCCGACCAAGGACACAGATAGGATGGTTGCTCCTGCGATGGATCGAAGCCACTCAACCAAGTCATGTCTCTTTAGCTGTTGATCCATGCAATCTCCAAAAATATAACAGGAACTAGGACGCCAGCTCGAATATCCAATGAACGCGCCGGCGTCATACCCCTTTACTTGGCTCCCTATGACTTGAAATAAGAGCAGAAAAATCAGCCGCTTACAAACTCCGCCGCAAGCAGCCTCCTCATATCTTGACCACCCGCTTCCCCCAAAACACAAAAAGGCCGCCGACGCTCCCACGCCGGCGGCCTTCCAAGCAAGCCCTTGCTAGCAGGCTAAATCAGATCATTCCCACTCAATCGTAGCCGGCGGCTTGGACGAGATGTCATAGGTCACCCGACTGATCCCCGGAATCTCATTAATGATCCGGCTGGAGACCTTCTCCAGAAACTCATACGGCAAATGCGCCCAGCGGGCGGTCATGAAGTCGATGGTTTCGACGGCGCGCAGGGCCACGACGTATTCGTAGCGGCGGGCGTCGCCGACGACGCCGACGGATTTGACCGGCAGGAAGACGGCGAAGGCCTGGCTGGTTTTGTGGTACAGACCGGCGGCGTGGAGTTCCTGGATGAAGATGTGGTCCGCCAGGCGCAGGGTGTCGGCGTATTCTTTCTTTACTTCGCCGAGGATGCGTACGCCCAGGCCGGGGCCGGGGAAGGGGTGGCGGTAGACCATGTCGTAGGGCAGGCCGAGTTCGAGGCCGATTTTGCGCACTTCGTCCTTGAACAGCTCGCGCAGGGGTTCGACGAGCTTGAGTTTCATGTGCTCGGGGAGGCCGCCGACGTTGTGGTGGGATTTGATCACATGGGCGCCGCCGGTTTTGGAGGCGGCGGATTCGATCACGTCCGGGTAGATGGTGCCCTGGGCGAGCCAGTGGGCGTTTTTGAGTTTGGCGGCTTCGGCGTCGAAGATGTCGATGAAGGTGTTGCCGATGATTTTGCGCTTCTTCTCCGGGTCGGCTTCGCCGGCCAGGCGGGAGAGGAAGTGGTCTTCGGCGTCGACGCGGAGGACGCGCACGCCCATGTGGTCGGCGAACATTTCCATCACCTGGTCGCCTTCGCCGTGGCGCAGCAGGCCGTTGTCGACGAACACGCAGGTGAGCTGGTCGCCGATGGCTTTGTGCAGCAGCGCGGCGACCACGGAGGAGTCGACGCCGCCGGAAAGGCCGAGGATGACTTCGTCGTCGCCCACTTGTTCTTTGATGGCGGCGACGGCGTCGTCGATGATCTTGGCCGGGGTCCAGAGGGCGTCGCAGTCGCACAGCTCGCGGATGAAGCGTTCGAGGATGCGCCCGCCTTGCAGGGTGTGGGTGACTTCCGGGTGGAACTGGATGCCGTAGAAGCGCTTCTCGTCGTTGGCCATGGCGGCGATGGGGCAGCTTTCCGTGGTGGCGGAGACGACGAAGCCTTCCGGGACGCTGCCGACGCGGTCGCCGTGGCTCATCCAGACGTCGAGGAATTCCTGGCCGCCCTCTTCGTGATCGACGATGCCGTCGAGCAGGCGGTTGCCTTCGGCCTTGGTGACGCGGGCGTAGCCGAATTCGTGTTTTTCACCGGCCACCACGGCGCCGCCCAGTTGCTCGGCCATGGTTTGCATGCCGTAGCAGATGCCGAGCACCGGCACGCCCTGTTCGAACGCCGCTTGCGGGGCCCGCGGGGTCTCGGCGGCGGTGACGGATTCCGGGCCGCCGGAGAGGATGATGCCCTTGGGGTCGAACTCGGCGATGTCTTCGGCGGTGGCGTCGAAGGCGCGGATTTCGCAGTAGACGCCGATTTCGCGCACGCGGCGGGCGATCAGCTGGGTGTACTGGGAGCCGAAGTCGAGGATCAGGATGCGTTGGGCGTGGATGTCTTGCATGGCTTTGTCCGCTCTGGCCCCGCTTTGGGCCGGTGTTTTAAATGCAAAGGCCGGCGGGTGAGCCGGCCAGTCTGATTCTTGGTTGTTGCCGGGTGGCTTTCGCCACCCTTTCGCGGGCAAGGCCCGCTCCCACAAAGTCGCGCTCGCAGGCTGACTGGCGCCCCAACCGGATCAGTCCCAATCTTTGGACTGACCGGCCGAAGAATTACCCGACTGGGTAATTCGGTGCTTCCTTGGTGATGGTCACGTCGTGGACATGGGATTCTTTCATGCCGGCGTTGGTGACTTTCACGAAGTAGGGCTTGGTGCGCATTTCTTCGATGTTGGCGCAGCCGGTGTAGCCCATGGAGGCGCGCAGGCCGCCCATCAGTTGGTGGACGATGGCGCTCATCGGGCCTTTGTAGGGCACGCGACCTTCGATGCCTTCGGGCACCAGTTTTTCGATGCCGGCGGCGGCGTCCTGGAAGTAGCGGTCGGACGAGCCGGTTTTACCAGACATCGCACCCAGCGAGCCCATGCCGCGGTAGGCTTTGTAGTAGCCGCCCTGGAACAGTTCCACTTCGCCGGGGGCTTCTTCGGTGCCGGCCAGCAGCGAGCCGATCATGATGGCGTGGGCGCCGGCGGCGACCGCCTTGGCGATGTCGCCGGAGAAGCGGATGCCGCCGTCGGAGATCAGCGGCACGTCGGTGCCCTTGAGGGCGGCGGCCACTTCAGAGACGGCGGTGATCTGCGGTACGCCGATGCCGGCGACGATGCGGGTGGTGCAGATGGAGCCCGGGCCGATGCCCACTTTGACGCCGTCGGCGCCGGCTTCCATCAGCGCCAGGGCCGCTTCGGCGGTGGCGATGTTGCCGCCGATCACGTCCACGTCCGGGAAATGCTTCTTGATCCAGGCGACGCGGTTGAGCACGCCCTGGCTGTGGCCGTGAGCAGTGTCGACCACGATCACGTCGACGCCCGCTTCCACCAGCGCGGCGACGCGCTCTTCGGTGCCACCGCCGGTGCCCACGGCCGCGCCGACGCGCAGGCGGCCTTGGCTGTCTTTACAGGCGTTGGGGTAGCGGGTGGCTTTTTCGATGTCTTTCACGGTGATCATGCCGCGCAGCTCGCCGGCGTCGTTGACCACCAGAATCTTTTCGATGCGGTGCTTGTGCAGCAGGGTTTGCACTTCGTCGGCGCTGGCGCCCTCTTTCACCGTCACCAGGCGGTCGCGGCCGGTCATGATGTCGGCCACGGACTGGTCGTAGTCGGTGATGAAGCGGGTGTCACGGCTGGTGACGATGCCCACCACGGTCTGGCCTTCCACCACCGGCACGCCGGAGATGTTGTTGGTGTCGGTGAGATTGATCAGCTCACGCACGGTGGCGGTGGGGCTGATGGTGATCGGGTCCTTGACCACGCCGGACTCGTATTTCTTGACGGCGCGCACCTGGCGGGCCTGATCGTCCACCGGCATGCTTTTGTGCAGGATGCCGATGCCGCCTTCCTGGGCCATGGTGATCGCCAGGCGATGCTCGGTGACGGTGTCCATGGCGGAGGACAGCAGCGGGACGTTCAGCTCGATGTTGCGCGTCAGGCGCGTCTTCAGCGATACCTCATTGGGCAGCACATCGGAGTGGGCGGGCAGGAGCAGAACGTCGTCGAACGTCAGTGCTTCTTGGGCGATTCTGAGCATGTTGCACCCCTTGGCACACAGAGAAACTGAGAGGAGTCTGGACCCCGGGGCGCCGGGCTGTCGCCGGCCGGGAAGCCGGGTCGGGCAGGTAGGAGCCGGCGCAAGGGCGAACCAGGGGCTCCGTTAAATTAAGCCGAACATTATAGAACATTTCCCGCCCCAGCAGCAATTGGTGGGAGCGGGCCTTGCCCGCGAAAGGCAAGCTTTGCTTGCCGGCGGGATTCCAGAGACCTTTCCAGGCGGCTCTGGGATTCTGCCGGCCGGCTTTGCCGGCCTTTCGCGGGCTTGGCCCGCTCGCACAGGTGCCCGATCCCACAAGGTTGGCGCTTGCCGCTGGCGCGCTAGCGCCGTAAATTGCGCGGCATGACTTCTTCGCGCACCGAACCGTATTCCGTCAGCCGCTTGAACCTGGAGGCCCAGGGCCTGCTGGAGGGCAGCTTCCCGTTGATCTGGCTGCAGGGCGAGATCTCCAACCTGGCGCGGCCGCGCTCCGGGCATATTTATTTCAGCCTCAAGGACGATAAAGCCCAGGTTAACGCGGCCATGTTTCGGAATCGTAACAGCCTGCTGCGGTTTCAGCCCCGCGACGGGCAAAAGATTCTGGTGCGCGCCCGGGTGACGGTGTTCGTGCCCCGGGGCGGCTTCCAAATCATCGTCGAGCACATGGAAGAAGCCGGTGAAGGCGCATTAAGAGCCCAGTTCGAGGCGCTCAAAGCGCAGCTCGAAGCGGAGGGGCTGTTCGCCCAGGAACGTAAGCGCCCACTACCAGCCTGGCCCAGGCGCATCGGGGTGATCACCAGCCCCAGCGGCGCGGCGATCCGCGATGTGCTGCAGGTGCTCAAGCGCCGGGCGCCGTCGATTCCGGTGGTCATCTACCCGACCCCGGTGCAGGGCGCCGAGGCGCCGGCGCAGATCCGCCGGGCGCTGGCCCTGGCGATTCAGCGCGACGAGTGCGACGTGCTGGTGCTGGGGCGCGGCGGCGGCAGCCTGGAAGACCTGTGGGCCTTCAACGACGAGGCGTTGGTGCGCGCGGTGGCGGCCAGCCCGATTCCGGTGGTCAGCGCGGTGGGCCACGAGGTGGACGTGTCGTTGACCGATTTCGCCGCCGACGTGCGCGCGCCCACGCCCTCGGCGGCGGCGGAGCTGATCAGCCCGGACGGCGACGCCCTGCTCGCCCGCCTGGGCGTGCTGGGCCGCCGCCAGCGGCATTTGATGGTCCAGAACCTGCGCGGCCAGCGCCAGCGGCTGGAGGGCCTGGCCCGGCGGCTGCACGCCCGCCACCCGAACCGGCAGCTGGAGCAGACCCGCCAGCAGGTGGACGAGTTGCAGGCGCGCATGGCGCGCACCCTGAGCCATCGCCTGGCGCTGCTGCGCGGCCGCTGGCAGCCGCTGGACGTGCGCCTGCGCCAGCAGTCGCCGGCCTCGCAGGTGGCGCGCCAGGCGCAGCGGTTGCACGAGCTTCAGCGGCGCTTGCCGGTGCCGTTGCGGCATCAACAGCGGCATCTGGCACAGCGTTTGGACGGCGCGGCCCGGCGGCTGCATACCGCCAGCCCGCTGGCGACCCTGGATCGGGGCTATTCGTTGACGCTGGTGGAGGGGCAGCCGTTGCGGTCGGTGGACAGCCTGAAAGAGGGGCAAACCGTGGAGACGCGGCTGGCCAAGGGGTCGTTTGAGGCGACGGTAACTCGGGTTAAGCCACAGGAATAACAACGGGCCTTCGGGGAGCCGGCCTTGTGGGAGCGGGCCCTGCCCGCGAAAGGGAGCAAAGCTCCCGGCAGGATGCCAGAGACCTTTCTAACGGCAGCACCAACAGCGCCCCTGGGATCCTGCCGGGTGGCTAAAAGCCACCCTTTCGCGGGCGGGGCCCGCTCGCACAAATCAGGCTTCGTAGCCGCCTTTGCGGCCCGCTTCCACCTATCCCGGTTGCGTTACAAGTAGCGGCTTAGGAGGCGGGCCAGGGTGCGGCGGCGGAAGGGTTTGGCGAGGTGGGCGTCCATGCCGGCGGCGAGGCAGCGTTGGCGTTCTTCGAACATGGCGTTGGCGGTGAGCGCGATGATCGGCACCGGGTCGCGGCCGGCTTCGCGTTCGCGGCGGCGCAGGGCGCGGGTGGCCTCGAGGCCGTCCATCACCGGCATCTGCACGTCCATCAGCAGGCAGTCGAAGTTCTGCTCCGCGCACATGGCCAGGGCGGTGGCGCCGTCGCCGGCGGTGGCCACGTCCAGCCCCAGGTGTTCGAGCATGCGGCAGGCCACCAGCCGGTTGACGTCGTTGTCCTCCACCAGCAGCACCCGGCCGCTCAGTTCGGTGACTTCTCGTTTCGGTTCGGTCAATACCGGCTGCTCCACGGCGCGGCTGCGCACGCGCAACGCCAGGGTGAAGCAGCTGCCCTGCTCCGGGCCGCTGGTAACGGTCAGGTCGCCGCCGAGAATCTGCGCCAGGCGCCGGGCGATCACCAGCCCCAGGCCGGTGCCGCCGAAGCGCCGGGCGCTGGACGAATCCAGCTGCGAGAACGCCTGGAACAGCCGGTCGAGCTTGTGCTCGGCGATGCCGATGCCGGTGTCGCGCACGTCGATGGTCAGGTTGAGCATGTGGCGCTCGTCGTGGCGCACATCCACTCGCACGCTGATGCCACCGGCTTCGGTGAACTTCACCGCGTTGGAGATCAGGTTGCTGAGGATCTGGCGCAATCGGGTGGCGTCGGAGCGGATTTCCAGGCCGGCCAGCGCGGTCGCGCCCTCCACCTCCAGATAGAGGCCTTTTTCCCGCGCCAGGTAGCGGAAGGTGCCCACGCAGTTCTGAAGCAGCGGTTCCGGGGCGAAGTAGCTCTGGTCGATCTCCATGCGCCCGGCTTCGATGCGCGAGAAGTCGAGAATGTCGTTGATCACTTCCAACAAATGGCCGGTGGATTCCAGCGCGGCGTCAGTGTATTCGCGCTGCTCGTCGTCCTGGCGGGTGGTTTCCAGCAACTGCAGCATGCCGAGCACGCCGTTCATGGGGGTGCGCAGTTCGTGGCTCATCATCGCCAGGAAATCGCTCTTGGCCTGGCTGGCGTGCTCAGCGCGGTGGTGGGCCTCGCGCAGCTCGGTCATGGCCCGCTGCTGGTCGCGGCGGGCCTGATCCAGGCTGGCGGCCAGTTCGTTGATGTCGGTCTGCAGGTGGCCCAGCTCGCCGTTGAGCGGGCGCACCCCGCGCACGTGGTAGTCGCCGCCGCGAATCACTCGCACCAGGCCGGACAGATAGCTGATCGGGTCGGCGATCTGGCGGGCCAGGTAGCCGGCGCTGAACAGCCCCACCACCATCGCCAGCAGCGCCGGCAACAGACTGGTGCCGATGATCTCTTTCTGGCGGGCGAGGATGCGCCCCCGGGACACGCCCAGCACCACCTCGCCGATGCGGTCCGGGCGCGCCGGGCGGCTTTCGCCGAAGGCCGGGTCCAGGGCCACGGGTTGCCGGTAAATGCCGGCATGGAATTCCAGCACGTCCTCGTCGACCACCTGGCCGGCGTTGAGCCCGGCGCGCAGCAACGGCTCACCGTCCTGGTCGCGGAACTGCACGTACTGCACGTCCGGGCGTGCCAGCACCAGGTTGGCCTGGCGGCGCAGGTCGGACAGGTTGCCGCTGAGCACGCCGTATTCGGCGCTGCCGGCGAGCTGCTGGGCGAGGAAACCGCCCAGTTGGCGCACTTCGTTGTCGGCGTCCTCGAAGCGCTGCCAGGTCAGCGACACCAGCACCAGGATCAGCATGATCAACGCCGGGATCACCCCCAGCCATTGCAGTTGCCGGCGAATGCCGCGGCGACGTGTCATGGCGTAGCCTCCAAAAGCCGTTCCAGGGGCGCCCGCTCGACCGGGTCCAGGTCGTAGGCACCGGCCACATGCTCGTTGATGGCCAGGGAATAATGGCCGGCGAAGCCCGCCGAGGGCCACCGCCCGAGCCGCCGGTGGGCGTGCACCGCGTCCAGCGCGGCGGCGGCCAGATCCTTGACCAGCACGCGGGCGCTGGCGACACTGCCGGCGCGCACATAGGCGCCGTCCGGGCCTACCACCGGCACCCGTTGGCGGTAGCTGGTGAGCAGCACCAGCCGGGCGGCGCCGCCGTCGAACAGGGTGCCGTCCTCGGGCAGCAGCAGCGCGTCCCAGTTCGGCAGGTGGCGGCGCAACAAGGCGCCCAGCCGAGCCGGCTGCGGCACGGTCACCGCCTCCAGGGTGAGGCCGGGCGGCGCCGGCGGCACCGACCGCCAGACGCTGTGCGGGGCGCGCAGGATGCCGATGCGCCGCGCCTCCGGCAGCAAGGC
>JBELJS010000073.1:0-5328 GCA_042090255.1 Alcanivorax sp.
CTTTTGGCGCAGCGCCTAGATGTGGAGACCGCCGATCACCGGCTGGAAGAATTCCCACAGCGCTTTCAGCTGGTCCGGATTCTCGATGCCGGTGGCGTCGAACACCAGCGCTTTGAATTTGCTGTCGTCTTCGCGGGTGGCGGTGTAGTTGTCGGTGTTCAGGCCGGTCGCCGCCGCCTGCTTCTGCAGGTCGTTGGCGTTGCGGGTATTGGCGAGCACCGCGGGCTTCGCTTCGGGGGCGCCTTTGAGCGCCTCAAACACCGTGTCGACGGCGGTGGACCCGGGTGCGGCACCCACCAGCACGCCACCGCTGATAAAGGATTTCTGGCCGGGCTGCCAGCGTTCGAGAATCACCGGGATGGGCAGGTTGATGGCGCTGAAAACGGCCTTGCCCATGGGGGAGTTGGCAATTGCCTGATAGGTATCGCTCATGGTCGTATCCTTTGCCGAGCATTCGTAGGGGGCGTATTGAAGCACCCGTGTGTGAAGGGTGTATTGACCGGCACGGGGAGGCCGGGAGGCGCCGAAGCCAATGAGGCACGCCGGTTGGGCGATAGACTGCGCTCATCTGTTAACCTGGGCATTCGGGCCGGCCACTCCGGCCTCCCCGACGCCACTGTGGAGGAATTACTATGCTGGCAGGCGACAACGTACGCAAGGTGGCCATTGTGGGCGGCAACCGCATTCCCTTTGCCCGCTCCAATACCGCTTATTTCGAGGTCGACAACCAGGAAATGCTGACCGCCGCGCTCAACGGTCTGGTGGATCGTTTCAAACTCCACGGCGAGCGCATGGGCGAAGTGGCCGCTGGCGCGGTGATGAAGCATGCCAAGGACTTCAATCTGGTGCGCGAGTGCGTGCTGGGGTCCAAGCTGGCCCCTGACACCCCCGCCTACGACCTGCAGCAGGCCTGCGGCACCGGCTTGGAAGCGGCGATTCTGGTCGCCAACAAGATCGCCCTCGGCCAGGTGGACTGCGCCGTGGCCGGTGGCGTGGACACCACCTCGGACGCGCCCCTGGGCGTCAATGAGCAGGCCCGCAAGATATTCATGGAGATCAACCGTGCCAAGAGCAACGGCGACAAGCTCAAGCAGGCGGTCAAGCTGCTCAACCCCAAGCTGATGATTCCGGACATCCCCAAGAACGGCGAGCCGCGTACCGGCCTGTCCATGGGCGAACACCAGGCGATCACCGCCGCCGAGTGGGGCATCCCCCGCGAAGCGCAGGACGAGCTGGCCTGGCGCTCCCACCAGAACCTGGCGAAATCCTATGAAGAGGGCTGGCAGGACGATCTGATCACCCCGTTCCACGGCCTCGAGCGCGACAACAATATGCGCGGTGACTCCACCATCGAAAAACTGAACACCCTGAAGCCGGTGTTTGGTGGCGCCGAGGGCACCATGACCGCCGCCAACTCCACACCGCTCACCGACGGCGCCTCCACGGTGCTGATGGCCTCCGAAGACTGGGCCAAGGAACGCGGGCTGCCGGTCCAGGCCTACCTGACCCATTGCGAAGTGGCGGCGGTGGACTTCATCGGCAAAAAAGAAGGTCTGCTGATGGCGCCGGCGTACGCGGTGCCGCGCATGCTCGACCGCGCCGGGCTCACCCTGCAGGACTTCGATTTCTATGAAATCCACGAAGCCTTCGCCTCCCAGGTGCTCACCACCCTGAAAGCCTGGAGCGATGAAACCTTCTGCAAGGAACGTCTGGGCCGCGACAAGCCGCTCGGCGAAATCGACATGGCCAAGCTCAACGTTAAGGGCTCGTCCCTGGCGGCTGGCCACCCGTTCGCCGCCACCGGCGCGCGGATTCTGGCCAACGCCGCCAAGCTGCTCAACGAGAAGGGCTCAGGCCGCTGCCTGATCTCCATCTGCGCCGCCGGCGGCCAGGGCGTCGTCGCCATCGTCGAGAAATAAACGACTGCCGTTGTAGGAACGGGCCTGTGCGAGCGGGCCCTGTGGGAGCGGGCCCCGCCCGCGAAAGGCAAGCAAAGCTTGCCGGCAGGATCCCAGAGACGTCTCTAACGGTAGCTCCGACAGCCTCTCTGGGATCCCGCCGGGCGACGTAGTCGCCCTTTCGCTTGCAGGCAAGCTCCTACAAATTCAAGCTTTCCGCATCAACCCTTCCTGACACACCGAAGCCACCAGCTCCCCCTGCCGATTGAACACCTGCCCCCGATTGAAGCCCCGCGCGCCAGCGGCGATCGGGCTTTCCATGTCGTAGAACAGCCAGTCGTCCAGCCGCACCGGCCGATGGAACCATAAAGTGTGGTCCAGGCTCGCCACCTGCATGTCCCGGTCCAGGAAGGTGATGCCATGGGGCAGCAGGGCGGTGCCCATCAGGCTGTGGTCGGACACATAGGCCAGCAGCGCCTGGTGAATCAGCGGATCATCGCCGGCCTCGCCGGCGGCGCGCAGCCACACCTGGCGGATCGGCTCGGCTTTTTCCGGATGCAGCGGATGGCGCCGGGTCACCGGGCGGATCTCCACTGGCTTACGGCGCAGCAGGGCGGCGCGGAAGTTCTCGGAGATGTCCTCGTCCTTGAGGAAGTCGGCGGTGACGGTCTGTTCGTCGGGCAGGTTCTCCGGGTCCGGCGCGCTGTGCCCGGCGGTTTGATGGGCCGGGCCGTCCTCGGCGTTGTGGAACGAGGCGGCGAGATCGAAGATCGGCCGGCCACGTTGCTCGGCGATCACCCGCCGGGTACTGAAGGTGCCGCCGTCGCGGATGCGCTCCACCCGGTAAACCACCGGCTCGCGAGCATCGCCCGGGCGCAGGAAATAGGCCTGCAGCGAGTGCGCGGTGCGGGCCGGCACGGTGCGCGCCGCCGCCACCAGCGCCTGGGCGATCACCTGGCCGCCGAAAATGCGGGGTCCGACGATGTTGCGGCTCTCACCCTGGAACAGGTCGTCATCCAACTCGATGAGGTCGAGCAGGGCGAGGAGGTCGGAAAGATCGGTGTCCATGGTGCATCCTTTTGTTTCAACCGCACGGGTTCACCCGCGTGTTATTTCGAATAATGGAAGTCAATTTTAAAAAGCATAAGTTGGCCTTAGACGCACCGTTTTGCAAGTGCGCAACCGTCCCATGGCATCCCCCGCGGTCCTTGCGCTTCCTTTAAGGTTGCGTTAAGCCGGGCTTCAGCGAGAATTAAGGTGCCCGGCGTAGAGTGACTCCCGTACCCAACGCAATGAGGACAAAGGAGAGACTCATGAACGCCATTAACAAGACCTTGCTCGCTACCCTGATCGGTTTCGCCGGCACCACCACCCTGGTGCACGCCGACGATGTGGGCCCGGATCGGGCGATGAAAATGGTTCAGGACGGCGAGATTCTGTCGTTTGAAAAACTCAACGAAGCGGCGCTGGCCAAGCACCCCCAGGCCACCGTGGAAGACACCGAGCTGGAAGACGAATACGGCCGCCTGATCTATCAGGTCGATCTGCGCGACGCCCAGGGCCAGGAATGGGAGCTGGAGCTGGACGCCACCAACGGTGAAATCCTGCGCGAGGAGCGTGACGACTAATGCGTGTGTTTCTTGGAGGGGCGGCCATGGTCGCCCTTTCCCTGGCTTGGGCAACCTCCGCCGTGGCGCTCGATGTGGATCAGGACGAGGCCCTGCGGCTGCGGCAAAGCGGGGAAGTATTGTCGTTCCAGGCGATCCTCCGTCAGGCGGATGAGCGCTATCCCGGCGCCCGCCTGCTGGAGGCGGAGCTGGACGACGACGACGGTGAATTGATTTATGAAATCGAGCTGCTGACCCGCGACGGCGTGGTCCGCGAGTTGGAAATCGATGCCCGTTCCGGGCGCCTTCTTGAAGACGAAGTGGACAACTGATGCGCCTGTTGCTGGTGGAAGACACCGTCGCCCTGGCCGACCAGTTGCTGCCGTTGTTACGCGATCACGGCTACGCGGTGGACTGGCTGGCGGACGGCCGCGACGCTCTGGTGCGCGCCCACGATGACGATTTCGATCTGGTGATTCTGGACCTGGGTCTACCCGGCCTGGACGGCCTCGAGGTATTGCGGCGCTGGCGGGAACAGGGCCTGAGCATGCCGGTGCTGATTCTCACCGCCCGTGACAGCTGGGCCGAGCGCGTCGACGGTCTGCGCGCCGGCGCCGACGACTACCTCGCCAAACCCTTTCACCCGGAAGAGCTGTTGCTGCGGGTGCAGGCGGTGCTGCGACGCAGCCACGGCAGCGCCAACCAGAGCCGCTTGCGGGCCTGCGGCGTGGAACTGGACGAAGAGCGCCAGAGCGCCTGGCTGGACCAGCAAGAAGTTGAACTGACCGGCGCGGAATTCCGCATGCTGCGTTATTTCATGCTGAACCCGGGCAAGCTGCTGTCGAAGATCGCCCTCAGCGAGCATCTCTACGATGGTGAAAGCGAGCGGGATTCCAACGTGGTGGAAGTGCACATCAACCGGTTGCGTCGCAAGCTCGGCGGGCAGGTGATCCAGACCCGGCGCGGCCAAGGCTATTTGTTCACGGGGCGCGACTGAATGCGTTCCATCGGCGTCCGCCTGGGGGTGAGCCTGTTCGTCAGCCTGCTGCTGGCCGGGGTGCTGGTGGGCCAAGCGGCGCTTTGGTGGCTGGAGCGCGAACAGCGTCAAATCACCGCCGGGCAATTGCGCGACGAGGCCGCCAGCGTACTCGCCGCCATGGTCTCCGGCTCGGGCGGGCTGGTGCTGGAGCAGGACATGCTCGACCCGGCCTACCGGCGCCCCTTGTCCGGCCGCTATTTCGTGGTGCTGATCGACGGCCAGCGCTGGCGTTCCCGGTCACTGTGGGACGCGCGCCTGCCGTTGCCCGAACACCCGGGTATCGATACCGAACTGCTGCCCGGCCCCGGCGACCAGAGCCTGCTGCGCTATCGGGCGCGTTTCCGGCGCGATGGCCAGGACCTCACCGTGGTGGTGGCCCAGGATTACGCCCCGCAACAGGCGAATTTCCGTGACACCAGGGCCGCCGCCCTGCTGACCTGGATGGTGGTGCTGGTGGCGTTGGCGCTGGTCCAGCAATGGCTGATTCGCCGCGGCCTCAAGCCGCTCAACGCCGCGCGGCGGCAAATCGAACAACTGCGTGGCGGCCAGCGCGCCGAGCTGGATCAGGACGTGGCCCGCGAGCTGCGCCCGCTGGTTACCGAGATCAACCGTCTGCAGCGGCACATGGAGCAGCAACTGGACCGCTCCCGGCACGCCCTTGGCGACCTGGGCCACGCCCTCAAGACGCCGCTGGCGGTGCTGCGTAACCGTTGCGATACAGAGCTGCGCGAGCGCGTCCCGGAGCTGCACGCCTTGTTGATGACGCAGCTGGATCACATTGAGA
>JBELJS010000073.1:5338-13789 GCA_042090255.1 Alcanivorax sp.
CGCGCCCTGGGCCGCGCCCGCGTCGCCGCCGGCGCCACCGCGACCACTCGCTTCGAGCCGGGCCAGGACCTGGAGGCGCTCGCCGATACGCTGCGCCGTGCCCACCGGAAGCCCCTCAACCTGGTGGTCGACGGCGCCGGTCTGCCGGCCCAGGCGGTGGAGCGCGGCGACATGCTGGAGCTGCTCGGCAATCTGCTCGACAACGCCTGCAAGTGGGCCGCCGGCGAGGTACGGTTGGCCTTGGCGCGCGATGGCGGTCTGTTAACGGTCACCGTGGACGATGACGGGCCCGGTATCCCGGCGTCACGACGCGAGCAGGTCTTACAGCGCGGCCGCCGCCTTGATCAGCGGGTGGCCGGCGACGGTCTGGGCCTGGCCATCGTCAGCGACACCGTGGCCGCCTACGGTGGACAGCTGACCCTCACCGACAGCCCGCTGGGCGGTTTGAGAGTGACTCTTTCCCTGCCGCTGCCGGACTGAATCGCGGAACTTTCCCGTCTTGCCGGTCTCCACCCCTGAACGGCTTCAATAACAGGAGAAGGGAATATGCGCGTATTCACATCCTTGCTGGCGCTGTCCGCGCTGGTGCTCGGCAATACGGCGGCGGCCGCCGACAAGCCCGCCTTTGACGCCCGCCTCAGCGGTTACGACTACCCTTATGCGGTGCATACCCTGCCGCTGGACAGCCAGCGGCAAGACCTGGAAATGGCGTATATGGATGTGCGCCCGGAAAACGCCAACGGCGACACCGTCCTGCTGCTGCACGGCAAGAATTTCTCCGGCGCGTATTGGCAAACCACCATCGAGCGGCTTACCGAAGAGGGCTATCGCGTGGTGGTGCCGGATCAGATCGGCTTCGGCAAATCCAGCAAGCCCGAGTACTTCCAGTATTCCTTCCAGACCCTGGCGGACCACACGCGCACGCTGCTCGATAAGTTGAACGTCGATGACGTGACCGTGATGGGGCATTCCATGGGCGGCATGCTGGCCACCCGCTTCGTGCTGATGTTTCCCGAGCGCAGTGACCGCCTGGTGCTGGTCAACCCGATCGGTTTGGAGGATTGGCGCAAGCACGTGCCCTGGCAATCCGTGGACGCCTGGTACCAGGGCGAGCTGAAAAAGAAGCCCGAAGACATCAAGGCCTACATGACCAAGGCCTACTTCGACGGCCAGTGGAAAGACCGCTATCAGCCGCTGCTGACCCTTCAGCAGGGCTGGCTACGCGGCCCCGACTACGAGCGCGTTGCGTGGAATTCGGCACTGCACTACGACATGATCTTCAACCAGCCGGTGGTCTACGAATTCCCCGAGATTAAAGTGCCCACGCTGCTGATCATCGGCACCCGCGACCGCACCGCCCTGGGCCGCAACCGGGCCCCGGAAGACGTGCGCGACCAGCTCGGCCGCTACGACCAGCTCGGCGCCCGCACCGCCGAAGCCATCCCCAACGCCAAACTGGTGGAGCTCGAAGGCATCGGCCACGTCCCCCAGTACGAAGCCTACAACGACTACATCGAAGCCCTCACCGACTTCCTGTCGGCGCAACGCTAACGGCTTGTGGGAGCGGCTTTGTGGGAGCTTGCCTTGCAAGCGAAAGGCCGGCTTTGCCGGCCGTCAGGATCCCAGAGACCTTGTTGGTACTGCCATTAGA
This sequence comes from Alcanivorax sp., assembly GCA_042090255.1. GTDB lineage: Bacteria > Pseudomonadota > Gammaproteobacteria > Pseudomonadales > Alcanivoracaceae > Alloalcanivorax. Next base: position 6,990 of record JBELJS010000073.1, read on the forward strand.
GAGGTCTCTGGGATCCTGCCGGGAGCTTCGCTCCCTTTCGCGGGCATGGCCCGCTCCCACAGTGTGTTCCTCCCAGCCGGGCTACGGAGTCCGCTAAGCCGGCCGCACGGCGGCCAGCATCAAGGCTACCGCCTGGTCGCTGACCGCCTCCATGTCTTGCCGGTCCACATAGATGCCGTCCAGCAACAGCCGGCAGAGTCCGTGCAGGGTCGCCCAGCTCGCTTGGGCCACACGCAACGGATCGGCGCCGCTGGGCAGGGTGGTGGCGCGCAGGCCGTCCGCTTCGAGCTTGTCCACGTAACGGCGAAAGCAGCCGTGCGCCACCCGTGTCAGGGAGTCGGTGGGGCGCCCGGTCTTCCACAGTGTGCGGCCGAACATCAGCTCGTACTGTTCCGGGTCGTCGCAGGCGAAACGCAAGTAGCCGCGCACGAAGCGGCGCAGCCCCGGCTCCGGGTCGTCGACCTGGAACGCGGCCTCTTCCATCAGCCGGTCGAGCCGGCGGAAGCCGTCCTCGGCGAGCGCGCAGAGCAGGGCGTTCTTGTCCTCGAAGTGGTGATAGGGCGCGGTGCGCGACACGCCGGCCCGTTCCGCCAGACGTCGCAGCGAGAGGCCTTCCACGCCCTGCTCGCGCAGCAGCACGGCCGCCTCGCGCAGCAAGGCGGCGTGCAGGTCTCCGTGGTGGTAGCGTTGCGCCATGGTGGTTGCCTGTCTTTCGGGGTAACGGGTGTTATCTTGACAGCGTCAACATAGCATCCTATCTTGACGGCGTCCAGATTGCAGCCAGGCGGCCAAGGCACATCATGTTGCGCGGCCCGCCCAGCCCACACAGGAGAACATCAATGGCGGCCAACGGTTATTCCCACCTGCTTTCCCCCCTGGATCTGGGGCACACCCAGCTCAAGAACCGGGTGATCATGGGGTCCATGCACACCGGGCTGGAAGACCGTTTCTGGCACTACCCGAAGCTGGCCGCCTATTTCGCCGAGCGGGCCCTTGGCGGTGTCGCGCTGTCCGTGACCGGCGGCATCAACCCCAACCGCCACGGCTGGTTCTACCCGTTGTCCGGCACCTTCAACAGCAAGCTGGATATCCGCAACCATCGCAAGATCACCGACGCGGTGCACCGCGAAGGCGGCAAGATCGCGCTGCAGGTGCTGCACGCTGGCCGCTACAGCTACCATCCGTTCTCCCGCTCCGCGTCGGCGATCAAGAGCCCGATCAACCCGTTCAAGCCCAAGGCCATGAGCACCCGTGAAGTGCGCTCCACGGTGCAGGACTTCGCGCGTACCGCCGAGCTGGCCAAACAGGCCGGTTACGACGGCGTGGAGATCATGGGTTCCGAAGGTTACCTGGTGAATCAGTTCACCGCGCCGCGCACCAACAAGCGTACCGACGAATACGGCGGTAGCGCCGAAAACCGTCGCCGTTTTCCGGTGGAGATCATCGAGGAAACCCGGCGCCGTTGCGGTGAGGATTTCATCATCATGTACCGCTTGTCGGTGATCGATCTGGTGCCCGACGGCAGTACCCGCGAAGAGGTGCTGGATCTCGCCCGCGCCGTTGAGAAAGCCGGTGCCAGCCTGATCAATAGCGGCATCGGCTGGCACGAGGCGCGGGTCCCCACGATCGTCACCTCGGTGCCACGGGCGGCGTTCGCGGAAGTCACCCGCCAGGTGAAGAATGTGGTGTCGATCCCGGTGGTGGCCTCCAACCGCATCAACGACCCGGACACCGCCGAAAACATCATTGCCAGCGGCCAGGCGGACGCGGTGTCCATGGCGCGGCCGTTGCTGGCGGACTCGGAGTTCGTCAACAAAGCCGCCGAAGGCCGTGCCGACGAGATCAACACCTGCATCGCCTGCAATCAGGCCTGCCTGGATCATACCTTCGAACTTAAACGCGCCTCCTGTCTGGTCAATCCGCGCGCCTGCCATGAAACCGAGCTGGTTTATCTGCGCGCCGCCACGCCCAAGAAGGTGGCGGTGGTGGGCGCCGGGCCGGCCGGGTTGGCGTGCGCCACGGTGGCGGCGGAGCGTGGCCACGATGTGACCCTGTTCGACCAGGCCGGCGAGATCGGTGGCCAGTTCAATATGGCCAAGGTGATCCCCGGCAAAGAAGAGTTTTACGAGACCCTGCGTTACTTTCAGAAGCGCATCGAACGCACCGGCGTCAAAGTGGTTCTGAACCGCCGCGTGGAGAGCGAGGAACTGGAGCGCGAAGGGTTCCAGGAAATCGTCATCGCCACCGGGGTGTCGCCGCGCCAGCCCGGTATCGAAGGCATTGAGCACGCCAAGGTGGTGTCCTACGCGGACGTGCTGCGCGGCAAGGTGCAGGTGGGCGAACGGGTGGCCATCGTCGGCGCCGGCGGTATCGGTTTCGATGTGGCGGAATTTCTCGCCGAGGCGCCCCGGGACGGCGCCCAGCCGTTGCCGGAGTGGCTGGCGGAGTGGGGCGTGGATTTCAACGCGGAGACCCGCGGCGGCCTGGTGGAGAAGCACCCGGAAACGCCGGCGCGGAAAATCTATCTGCTGCAGCGCAAGGAGAGCACGCCGGGCAAGGGGCTGGGCAAAACCAGCGGCTGGGTGCACCGCGCCACGCTCAAACACCGCAACGTCGAGATGCTGCCCGGCTGCAACTACGACCGCATCGACGACGCCGGCCTGCACATCACGCAAAACGACAAGCAAGGGTTGCTGGAAGTGGACCAGGTGGTGATCTGCGCCGGCCAGGAATCACTGCGCGAGCTCTACCAGGAAGAGGCCGCCAACCACCACCTGATCGGCGGCGCCGACCTGGCCGCCGAGCTGGACGCTAAGCGCGCCATCAAACAAGGCTCGGAGCTTGCCGCGCGGCTGTAGGAGCGGGCCCCGCCCGCGACAGGCCGGCAAAGCCGGCCGGCGGGATTCCAGAAACGCTGTTCGTGCTGCCCTTAGACAGGTCTCTGGTATCCTGCCGGGTGGCTGGCGCCACCCTTTCGCGGGCAAGGCCCGCTCGCACAACTTCGCTCCCTTTCGCGGGCGAGGCCCGCTCCTACAAAGTTGCGTTTATTTTAGCTCTTTAGAACTCAGCCCCAGAACGCGGCGGGCGATGATCAGCTTCTGGATCTGCTGGGTGCCTTCGAAGATATCGAGGATCTTGGAATCGCGCGCCCACTTTTCCAGCAGCTCGTCCTCGGTGTAGCCGATGGAGCCGGCCAGTTCCACGCATTTGAGGGTGACGTAGTTGCCCACGCGACCGGCCTTGGCCTTGGAGATCGACGCTTCCACCGAGTTGGACTGCTTGTTGTCGGCCATCCAGGCCGCTTTCATGGCCAGCCAGTAGGCCGCTTCCCATTCCGCTTCCATGCGGTACAGCTCCGCCTCGGCGGCGCTGGCGTTGTCCACCGGCTTGCCGTAGTCGTATTCGATCGCTTCGCTGAGCAGTTCCCGGGTCCGCTCCAGCGACGCCTTGGCCACGCCCAGGGCGAAGCAGGCCACCAGCGGGCGGGTGTTATCAAAGGTTTCCATCACGCCGCCGAAACCCTTGGTGTCCACTTCCGGGTTACCGAGCAGGTTTTCCTTGGACACCCGGCAATCGCTGAAGTTGATCGCGGCGGTGTCGGAAGCGCGAATGCCGAGCTTCTTCTCCAGGCGCGCCAGCTCCATGCCCGGGGTGCCCCATTCGACCACGAACGACTTGATCGCCGCGCGGCCCAGCTTGGGGTCCAGGCTGGCCCACACCACCACGCAGTCGGCCCGTTCGCCGGAGGTGACGTAGATTTTTTCGCCGTTGAGCACATAGTGGTCGCCGTCTTCCTTGGCGGTGGTGCGGATCGCGGCGGAATCCGAGCCGGCGCCCGGCTCGGTGATCGCCATGGCGGCCCACTTGCCCTTGAAGCGTTCCAGCTGCTCATCGGTGGCCACCGCGGCGATCGCCGCGTTGCCCAGGCCCTGGCGCGGCATGGCGAGTAGAAAGCCGGTGTCGCCGTAGCAGAATTCCAGCGCGCCCAGGCAGGTCATCATGTTGGCGCCGTTTTTTACGCCGCCGTCTTCCTGCACCTTGCCCTTGCCGGTCTGGCTGGCGCCGGCGGAGTTGGCCGGGTCGCCTTCGTTGAAGCCGTCCAACACCGAGGCGACCATGTCCAGTTCCTTGGGACGCTGGTGTTCGGCTCGGTCGTACTTGCGGGAAATCGGCCGGAAGGTGTGCAGGGCCACCTGCCGGGCATTGTTGATCACCGGTTTGAATTTCTTCGGAATCTCGATGTTCATGCTGTCTCTTCCGTTAAGGGTGCGGGCGGCGTTACAGGTGCAGGCCGCCGAAGACCACGCCGATCGCGCGCAGATCGCGATACCAGCGTTCCACCGGGTATTCGTGGGTAAAGCCGTGGCCGCCCAGCAGCTGGACGCCGTCGGTGCCGATTTGCATCGCCTTGTCCTTGACCAGAGTGCGGGCCAGGTGCGTTTCGCGCTGGAACGGTTTGCCTTGCTCCGCGCGGCACACGGCGCGGTAGGTGAGCATGCGCATGGCGTCCAGCTCGATGGCGATATCGGCGACCATGAACGCCACCGCTTGACGGTGGCTGATCGGCTCGCCGAACGCTTTGCGTTCGTTGCAGTAGGGCACCACGTAGTCGAGCACCGCCTGGGCGGTACCGATGGCCAGCGCGCACCAGGCCAGCGTGCCCAGGTCGATGAACTCGCGGTAATTGAAATCGTCGTCGCCGAGGCGGTTGGCGGCGGGCACGCGCACCTTGTCCAGCAGCAGCGGGCGCTGACCGCTGGCGCGGATGCCCATGGCCGGATCGTCGCCGGCGCTAAGCCCGTCGCTGCCGCCCTCGACGATGAACACCGCCGGGCCGTCGCCGGTTTCGGCGGCGACCAGGAACAGCTCTGCTTCGGCGGCCAGCGGCACCAGGGATTTCTCGCCGCTGAGCAGCCAGTCATCGCCGTCGCGGGTGGCGGTGGTGCGCAGTGTCATGGGGTCGAACAACGGGCGTGGCTCGCACACCGCGATGGTGGCCAGGGGCGCGTCGTCGCCGGCAAAGGTGGTGAGGTACTTGTCCTGTTGCAACGCCGAGCCCCAGCGGGTCAGGGCGTTGGCGACCCCCATCGGGGCGAGCACCGCCACCGCCTGGCCCATATCGCCGCGTGCCAGTTCCTCGGCCACCAGCATGCTGGTCACCGTGGAACGCTCGTCGGCGGCGCCGCCCAGGGCTTCGGGTACGGCGAAGAAATTCAGGCCCAGTTCGCGGGCCTGGCTTTGTACATCGTCGCCGGTGCGTTGCTCCGCGTCCGACTGTTCCGCGTTCTCACGCAGCACCTCGGCGGCGAAGGCGCGCACACTGTCGCGGATCATCTGCTGCTCGTCGGTGATGCCCAAGTCGAACAGCCCGGTGGTGTGGCCCGGCGCGTCCAGGCGTTGTGGCTTGTCGGACGGGTTGCTGGACTTGAACGCGCGGGCGCTGGTGGTGATCACCTGGAAACCGCCTTTAGTGAGGCGGTAAGCAAGCCGCTCCGCGGTGTGGCGCATACCCAGGCGGTCGAGCATTGATGAGCCGGCCAGCCGGTTCAGCGCGCTCAGGGCAAAGCCGATTGCGTCTTTCGCCATGATCCCTTCCCGTTATTCAGTGGTAACGAATGAAGGTTGATTATCAGGCAGATCGGCTGAGTCTCATTGACTCCCTTGCCTTTCGCGCACGGCGACGCGGCCACCGGCTGTTTCTACGGCCAACTTTCGCTGCAAACAAAAAAGGGCCGGCGGATGCCGGCCCTTTTTCGGGTGAAGAGAACGCTGGACGACTTATTTGTTGTCGTACTGCGCTTCTTCGGTGGTGGCTTTCATGATCGCTTCCACGCGACGGTTCTGGGCGCGGCCATCGCGAGTGCTGTTGTCAGCAATCGGCTTGGCTTCGCCGTAACCTTCGGTGGTGATCCGGCCTTCATCGATGCCGAACTCTTCGACCATTACGCGCTTGACCGCGGCCGCACGCTTCTCGGAGAGCTGCTGGTTGTAAGAAGCGGCACCGGTGCTGTCGGTATGACCTTCGAGGATCAGGTCAGCGGACGGATACTGATACATCTGATCGCTCAGACCTTCCAGTTCCGGGTAGGAGGTTTCACGAACCTCTGCTTTGTCGAGACCAAACTCAACATACAGCGTTTCGCGCACGTCCTTGGTCAGGTATTCCTGACAACCTTTGTCGTCAACCTTGGCGCGTGCTGGGGTGTCCGGGCATTCGTCCTTGCTGTTCACGACGCCGTCGCCGTCGTCATCCAGCTCACAGCCCTGAGCGTCAACACGGGCACCGGCAGGGGTGCCGGGGCAGCGGTCGTTGGAATCCGGCACACCGTCGTTATCGCTGTCGGTGGCGGTTTCGGTAACCGGCTCGGGCTTCGGCTCGTCGTCGTATTGAGCGCCGACCAGCACGTTAAGAGCGGCGTAAACCTGGCCGTCCCAACGCTCGGTACGGAAGCTGTAGGTGGGGCGAGCACCAACGTCGATCAGGAAGTTGTCGGCGAGCGCGGTTTGTACACCGAACTCCATGCCGCCAATGGTTTCCTTGAAGTCGCGGTCGCTTTCAGCGTCGAACTCGGTGCGGGTTTCACCGGCACCCAGACCGACGTAAGTTTCGATCGGGCCATCACCGTTGAAGTGACGACGCAAGCTGGCGAAATTGTTGCGCAGATAAACCTGGCCGCTGGTGGTGGCCATGTTGTTGCGCTCGTACCAAGCCTGTACGGACCAGTCTTCGCTGAAGCGATAACCGATCTGGGCGCCGGGCAGAGTAACGGTGTCATTGCCGAAAGCGTTGTCGGTGATGT
>JBELJS010000074.1:0-13511 GCA_042090255.1 Alcanivorax sp.
GCTGGATCTGGATTTCGGCACCAGCAGCGTGATCGGCGACCGCAGCTTCAACGCCGACCCCGGGATCGTTACCGATCTGGCCGGCGCCTTCATCGATGGCATGGCGCGCGCCGGCATGGCCGCCACCGGCAAGCATTTTCCCGGCCACGGCCATGTGGCGGCGGACTCGCACCTGGAGTTGCCGGAGGACCCGCGTTCCTGGGAACAGCTGCAGGACGACCTGGTGCCGTTCAAAGCGCTGGCGCCGCGTCTGGACGGCATCATGCCGGCCCACGTCCGTTACCAGTCGGTGGACGACGAGCCGGCGGGCTTTTCCCGGCATTGGCTGGGCAAGGTGCTGCGCGGCGATTGCGGCTATCGCGGTGTAATCTTCTCCGATGATCTGGGCATGGGCGGCGCCGCCGGTGCCGGCGACTTTTCACAACGCGCCGAGGCGGCGTTGGGGGCGGGCTGCGACATGGTGCTGGTGTGCAACGACCGGGCCGGCGCGGTGACGGTGGCGCAATGGCTGGAAGGCCGGCACTTCGAGCACCGGGTCGGCGCCGCCGCGCTGCGCGGCAAGCCCCGCGCGCCCATGCATCTGAGCCGCCGCCGGCAGGCCGGCGACGTGGCGGACTTGCTCAATAAGGATCTGTAATGAATTGGGAAGCCCTGACCGATTGGCGACAGCTTCTGGTGTGGCCCGGCCCGGATACCGAACCGGCGCTGTGGGTCAGCCAGGTGTTCGCGGTGGTGCTGTGCACGGTAACCGTGAACTTCATTCTCATGCGCGTGATCGACATCATTGATCACTTCAGCCGCGAAACCCACAACCTGTGGGACGACGCCCTGTTGGATTCCCTGCGCATTCCGATTCGCCTGCTGATCTGGGTGGTGGGCCTGTCGGTGGCCGCGGAAATGATGCAGGCGGTGTCCGAGGCGGCGGTGTTTGATTACGTCGGCGACGTCCGCCGCGTGGCGTTCATTATCATTGTCGCGCTGTTTCTGACCAGGCTGGTCGGCAACGTGGAGAGAAATCTGGTCGACCCCGACCGCATGAGCAACCCGATGGACCAGACCACCGCCTCGGCGGTGGGCAAGCTGCTGCGCATCTCGGTGTTGATCACCGCCTTTCTGATTATTCTGCAGACGCTGGGCTACAGTATTTCCGGGGTGCTGGCGTTCGGCGGCCTGGGCGGCATGGCGGTGGCGTTCGCCGCCAAGGATCTGCTCGCCAACTTTTTCGGCGGCGCCATGGTGTACATGGACAAGCCGTTCAAAGTCGGCGAGTGGGTGCGCTCGCCGGACCGCAGCATTGAAGGCACGGTGGAACACATCGGCTGGCGCCTGACGCGCATCCGCACGTTCGACCAGCGGCCGCTGTACGTACCCAACGCCATGTTCACCACGGTGATCCTGGAAAACCCGTCACGCATGCTCAACCGCCGCATCAACGAGAAGGTGGGCATCCGTTTCGAGGATTGGGAAAAAATGCCCGCCATCGTCGATGCGGTGCGCGAGATGGCCAAGAAGCACAAGGATTTGGAAACCGACCACCGCACGCTGATCGTCAACTTCGACAGCTACGGGGCGTCCTACATCGAATTCTTTATCTACACCTTCACCAAGACCACGGACTGGGTTACCTACCATGAGATCAAACAGGACGTGCTGATGCGCATCATGGCCCTTGTCCATGAGCACGGCGCCGAGTTCGCCTTCCCCAGCCGTACACTGTACATGGCGGCCAACGACGAGGCCGACGACGAGTTCGAGGACGATCAAGACGAAGCCGCCGAAGGGCGCGCCGCGCAGCGCCGCTCGCGGCGCCGCAGCCGCAATCGTCGCGACCCTAACCAGACCTGGAAAGGCGACCAGGACCAATCCGAGGAGGACGCCGATGGCGACTGAGATGGCCACTGAACTGAAACAAGAATTGATGCGCGTGCGTCGCCAGGCCCGCGAGCTGTATTCCCGCGACCAAGTGGAAGAGGCGGTGGCCAAGGTGGCGATCAAGCTGGCCGAGGACTATTCCGAACGCTTCCCGGTGTTCGTCACCATCATGAACGGCGGCATCGTGTTCGCCGGCCAGTTGCTCACCCGGCTGGATATTCCGCTGGAGGTGGACTACCTGCACGCCAGCCGCTACCTGGGCGAGACCCGCGGCGGTGACGTGCAGTGGATTGTTACCCCCACCGCCAACCTGGAAGGCCGTGACGTGGTGATTCTCGACGACATCCTGGATGTGGGCTCGACCCTGTTGTCGATCATCGAGGCCTGCCAGGCCCAGGGCGCCGCCAGCGTGAAAACCTGCGTGCTGGTGGACAAGGTCCACGACCGCAAGGCGCGGCCCGGCCTGAAAGCCGACTACACCGCCCTGGAGGCGGAAGACCTGTACCTGTTCGGCATGGGCATGGATTACAAAGGCTACTGGCGCAACGCGCCGGGCATTTTCGCGGTGGAGGAGGGTTAAGGTGCTCGCATTTATCGGCGGTACCGGCCTCACCCGCATGGACGACCTGGTGATCCGTCACCGGCACGACATCGACACCCGCTACGGCAAGCCTTCGGCACCGGTGGCGGAAGGCGAACTGAACGGCGTGCCGGTACTGTTCCTGGCCCGTCACGGCGACCCCCATGTGTGGTTGCCCCACCAGGTGAACTACCGCGCCAACATGCAGGCGCTCAAGGACGCCGGCGCCACCGCCATCGTCGCGGTCAACGCGGTGGGCGGCATCACTGCCCCGGCCGGCGCGCTGGTCCTGCCCGAGCAGATCATCGACTACACCTGGGGCCGCGACAGCACGCTGTTCGACGACCCCCAGGAGCCTCTGGTGCACGTGGATTTCAGCTGGCCGTTCGACGCGGTGCTGCGTCGCCGGTTGCGCGGCGCGCTGGAGCGCGCCGGCCTGCAATGGGTGGACGGCGGCTGCTACGCCGCCACCCAGGGCCCACGCCTGGAAACCGCCGCCGAGATTCTGCGCCTGGAACGCGACGGGTGTGACATCGTCGGCATGACCGGCATGCCGGAAGCGGTGCTCGCCCGCGAGCTGGCGATCCCCTACGCCATGCTGTCGCTGGTGGTGAACCCGGCCGCCGGCAAAGCCAACCGGGAAATCACCATGGCGGAAATCGAAGCGGTGCTGCACGCCGGCATGGCCGATGTCCGCACTGCGCTCGCCGCTTTTGCCAAAGCCGGCTAACGGTCATTATTTGTAGGAGCGGGCCCTGCCCGCGAAAGGGGCGAAGCCCCGGCAGGATTCCAGAGACCTATCTAACGGCGGCACCAACAGCCTCTCTGGTATCCCGCCGGCAAGCTTCGCTTGCCTTTCGCGGGCAGGGCCCGCTCGCACAAGAGCGGCCTTTCGCGGGCATGGCCCGCTCCCACAAGGTAGCCACCCCGAAGGAGGCAGCATGCAGCAATACGATGTGGTCGTGATCGGCGCCGGCGCGGCGGGGTTGATGTGCGCCGCCAGCGCCGGCTATCGCGGCCGCTCGGTGCTGGTGCTGGACCACGCCAATAAGGCCGGCAAGAAAATTCTCATGTCCGGCGGTGGGCGCTGTAATTTCACTAATCTGAATACCACGCCGGGCCATTTCGTGTCCGCCAACCCGCATTTCTGCAAGTCCGCGTTGCACCGCTACAGCCCCTGGCATTTTGTCGAGCTGATCGAGCGTCACGGTGTCGGGCACGTGGAGAAGGCGCCGGGCCAGTTGTTCTGCGACACGTCCAGCAAGGCGATTCTCCAGGTGCTGCTCACCGAGTGCGAATGGGCTGGTGCCGAAGTGCGTTTGAACACGGCGGTGACACACATCAATGACCGGCCGGTGGGGGAGGGCGCCGACGGCACACCGCCAGAGACCGTGGAAAGCGGTTTTCGCCTGCGCACCGACAGCGGCGAGATCCGCTGCCACCGCCTGGTGATCGCCGCCGGCGGGTTGTCCATCCCCACCCTGGGCGCCAGCCCCTTTGCCTACCGGGTGGCGGAGCAGTTCGGCCTGCCGGTGCTGCCCACCCGCGCCGGGCTGGTGCCGTTCACCCTGCAACCCTCGGACAAAACCTGGTTGGCTGAACTCAGCGGCGTCAGCGCGGACGTGCGCGCTGACGCCGGCGGTCGCGCCTTCGCCGAACCCATGCTGATCACTCACCGGGGTTTGTCCGGCCCGGCCATGTTGCAGGTGTCGAGTTTCTGGGCGCCAGGGGAGGCGGTGACCGTGGATTGGTTGCCGGCCCTGGCGGACCCGCTGGCGGCGTTGCGCCAGGCGCGCGGCGAGCAGCCCGGCACCGGCGTGGAGAAGTGGTTGCGCGGCTTCTTCTCGCAGCGGCTGGCCGCCGCCCTGGCGGCCCACTTCGGCTGGTCGGGGCCGTTGCAGCACTACAGCAACGAGGCGCTGGCGGAGATCGCCACCGTGCTCAAGGGCTGGCAGTTCAAACCCTCCGGCACCGAAGGCTACCGCACCGCTGAGGTAACCCTTGGCGGCGTAGACACCGACCACGTCTCTTCGAAAACCTTCGAAGTAAAGGACGTGCCCGGTCTCTATTTCATCGGCGAGGCGCTCGACGTCACCGGCGAGTTGGGTGGCTTCAACTTTCAGTGGGCCTGGGCCAGCGGCTGGTGCGCCGCCCAAGCGCTCTAAGGAATCCGACACGGTCTGTCCGACACGGTCTGTGCGACACGATGGCGTGTCGGGTTACGCTTCGCTAAGCCGACCTACACTGTTGCTGTGATGGGGCGCTTGCAATGCGTCTTTGGTATTAGTACGTTGGTCTCGATAAGTCACTGATTCCCCTGCACAAACCCCCTCATTTTGTTTGCCCTGTCAGCGGCGCGTGAAACTTTTAAGGCGTCTTTGTTAAGCCGCATGTTCGCGCGGTGAATATCTGTCGTCATGTGGTAAGACCCGGCACTGCCTTCATGACGTCCCTCTTTCCAGCGGCGCACACTTCAACCTGAGAACACGTATACATCGCGTCTCACTGATTGGTTTTGAACATCTCAGGTTTGAATAACAATGCGCTCGGGAGAGAAGCACATGAAAAACCTTGAACGGTTTATCGGACTGGGTCTGCTGACCACGGCGCTGATCGCCTGTGGCGGCGGTGGCGGTTCAAGCGGTGCGGGCACCACGGCCAGCACCGGTGGCGGCGGTGGTGGCACCCCATCGACGGACGACGGCACCCCTCGCGCCGACGACCCGATGGCGCCGGCGCCGGCGCCGCAGGGATCCTCGTTCAGCGGTCGCGAGTACAGCTGCGAAGGCGACGAGTGTCTGGTGGGTAAATTCGAAGGCCCGTTTGCCGAGCCCACCATCCGCTACAGCGATTCCAGCACCGGCGACGACCTGAAAGTGGTCACTACGGAAGACAAATGTCTGGAAGATGCGGACGGCGCACTGCGGTGTAAGCCCGCCGCCGGTTCCATCGCACTGCTGCCGGATAATCGGCTGATCTACTTCAACGCCTTGGAAGGCACCGAGAACGTGGAGTTCTCCATCGTCGCCGAGTTCGGTTTTGTGTCGGTGAACGACCAGACCCGGGTGCTGAATTTCGGCCCCGCCGGCGCCAGTGATGAGATTTCCTGGGAGCGCCCGTCGCCGGTTACAGGCGGTGCCAACGTGGACGGCAACGACAGCGACACGCTGTTGCCTGGTGCCGAGCTGACCGATGCGGAAAGCACCGCCGGCAACGACGGCGCGCTATTCTGTGCCGACGTGATCCAGCTCGCCGACGGCCGCATCATGGCGGTGGGCGGCACCGACTACTACACCGAGCCGTCTTTGGGCTCCGTGTTCCCGCAGGCCCGCGACGTGCTGGGCTCGATCGACAACGAGATTCCGCTGCCCAGTAACTTTGGCGAGATCAGCGTGCCCGACGACATCGGCGTGGTCGAGCTGGAAGGTCTGAAAGACGCCCGTATCTTTAACCCGGAAGACAACAGCTGGACCCAGACCGGCCACATGAATCACGGCCGCTGGTACCCCAGCATGGTGACCCTGCCCGACGGCGACGTGTTCGTGGCCAGCGGCGTGACCAAACTGCTCAAGCCGGTCTACACCGGTGCGCTGCTGGGCGGCGAAAGCACCGGCCTGCGCGAACTGCTGCAGTCCGCGGACAACGTGCGCACCAGCGAGACCTATGACCTGGATGCCGGCACCTGGTCCGAGAACGGCGAGCGTCCGCTGCCGGGCCTCGACACCACCGCCGGCAAGCCGCTGCCGCTGTACCCGCGCCTGCACCTGCTGCCCAACGGCCATGTGTTCTATAACGCCGCCGGCCAGGCGTTCAACCCGTTCGGCCAGTCCTACAACCAGGCACAGTGGAACTTCGTGTCCGCCTACGATCCGCAAGAGCAACTGTGGACCGACCTGGGCTACGCGGGTTTGAACGTGCAGCTCGACGAGCTGGGTCTGGAGCGCATCACCTCGGCGCTGACCCTGACCAGCCCCAACCTGCTGGAAGACCTGATCGGCACCGGCGAAGGCCTGCTGACCAACCTGCTCGGCGACCCCATTGGCAGCCTGGAACAGCTTGAAAACGTGCTCGGCGATGTGGCCGACCCGCAGGTCGCCAACCGTCTGATCGGCGCCGGCTTCCGCGGTTCCAGCTTCTCCATCATGATGCCCCTGCGTCAGGACGAGAGCGGTCACTACAGCGAAGCCCGCTTCCTCACCGCCGGCGGTGTGCTGGGCGCGGTGGCGGCCAACAGCCCCGGCAGCTACCTGGCGGTACCCAACAGCCGTGTGGACACCGTGGAAGTGGACGCGGACACCGAATCCGGCATGCGTTACTCCTCCGAGATCGTGGGTAACCTGAACGGCCCGCGCTGGTACTCCACCGGGGTGTTGCTGCCCGACGGTTCCGTGATGGCGTTTAACGGCGCCAACCGGGACGAAGTGGTGCTGCCCGGCTCCGCCACCCCGGTACAGATGACCGAGCGGTTTGACCCGGAAACCGGCGAATGGACCGAAATGGCCACCTCGCTGAACCCGCGGACCTACCACAACACCGCGCTGTTGTTGCCCGACGGCCGGGTGCTGGTGGGCGGCCACGCGCCGATCAACACCGCCTACCTGTTCAGCCTCAACCTGGAAGAATTGGGCCTGTCCCCCAACGACGGTCGTGATCCGTCCTTCGAGATCTACAGCCCGCCGTACGTGTTCAAGGACCGCCCGGAGATTCAGGCGGCGCCGGACCAGGTGGACCACGGCGATACCATCCAGATCGCGGTGGATGACGCTTCCGCCATCAACGAAGTGATCATGGTGCGCCGCACCAGCCTGACCCACCTGGTGGACGGGGACCAGCGCAACGTGGTGCTGCCGCACACCGTTAACGGTGGCAGCGTGCGCGTGGAGATTCCGGAGAACGCGGCGGTGATGCCGGCCGGTCACTACATGCTGTTCGTGAACCGCGTCGCCAGTGACGGTTCCGGCATGGTGGTGCCCTCGGTATCCGAGCCGGTGCAAGTGATGCTGCCGCCCAGAACACCGGGCCTGGTGGTCCAACGCTAAGGAGCCGACATGACGAGATGCAATGGTTATACCCACGCTCGTCTTGCCGCCTGGTTGCTGGGTGCCGTGCTTGTCACGGCACCCGCGCTGGCCCCGGCCCACGGGCCGGAGGCCAAGGCGGTGAAGGCGCGCCTGGACCCATTGTCGGCCACCCTGGCCGGCATCAATGCCCAGGTACAAACGACGGTGGCGCCACAATTGGTGGTCGCCAACGACAGCCCGCGCACCCTGGAGATTTTTGACCAGGAAGGGCGGGTCTTCCTACGAATCAACGAGCAGGGCGTGCTGGCGGATCTGGCCAGCCCGGCCTGGTACCGCAGCCAGACCGCCGCCCGCGGCGTGCCGATCCCGGAAGGCGCCAGCCAGGACGCCGAGCCGCGCTGGGCGCTGGTGCACAAGGAGCCCAACTGGGGCTGGTTCGACCCGCGCCTGCGCACCGACGATATTGAAGTGCCCCATGACATGGAACACGCCGGTAAGCCGGGGGCGATCAGCGCCTGGTCGGTGCCGGTACGGCTCGACGGCAAGGAAAGCAGCCTGGCGGGGCAGTTCCGCTACGAGCCGCTGCCGCCCGGGTCGTTCCAGTCGCGGCTGACCTCAAACCCGGAACCGGTGAAGGGCGTCACCGTGGGCCTGGCGCCGGGCACGGTGCCCGCGGTGCACATTCACAACCAGAGCGGCAAGCCGGTGGTGGTGGCGGACGCTGACGGCCGGCCGCATCTGCGCATCGGCCCCGGCGGCAGCTTCGTGAACGCCAACCGCGACGAGGGTGAACCGAACTGGGTGAAAGTGGCCGGCGGTTCTCGCTACACCTGGACCGAGCCGCGCGCTACTTACGGTGAGCTGCGACCGCCTGAGACGGTGTCCCAGGCCGGCCGCCGCGCCCAGGTGGCGACCTGGGCGCTGCCGGTCACCGTGGACGGCGAGCCGGTGGCCGTGAAAGGCGTGGTGGACTGGCTGCCCGGCGAGCAAGTCGCCGCCGGTGGCGGGCACCACTAAAACAGGACTTGCTGGAGGGCTTGTGCGAGCGGGCCTTGCCCGCGAAAGGCCGGCAAAGCCGGCCGGCACGATTCCAGAGAACTGTCTGGTAGAGGTCTCTGGAATCGTGCGGGGCAACCTTTGCCGGGAGCTTCGCTCCCTTTCGCGGGCAGGGCCCGCTCCCACAAAACCTGCTCCTACCAGCCCCCGTCGTCGGGTTACGCTGCGCTAACCCGACCTACACCCCCGTAGGTCGGGTTAGGCCACAGGCCGTAACCCGACATTCAGGCGCCCGAGCTGCTGAGGCGCTCGAGCACTCCGCTAACCACCTCGATGCGCTCCGCCGCGGTTTCCGATTCCAATTCGAAGCGCAGGGTGCTGGCGCCTTCCAGCCTGTAGATATTAGGCCCGGACTGCACCAGCTTGACGATGGTGAGCGGGTCCACCGGGGTGCGCTCGGCGAATTCCAGTTTGCCCCCACGGGCGTGGGCGTCGAGCCGCGTGATGCCCAGCTTTTCCGATCGTTGCCTTAGCTCGGTAACCTGGAACAGATTCTTCACCGGGTCCGGCAGCAACCCGAAGCGGTCGATCATTTCCACCTGCAACTCCTTGAGCTGGTCGGCGTTCTTGCTGCCGGCGATGCGCTTGTAGAGCGTCAGGCGGGTGTAGACGTCGGGCAGATAATCCTCGGGAATCAACGCCGGAATGCGCAGGTTCACCTCCGGGCCGCCGGACAACGGTTTGGCGGTGTCCGGCTGCTCGCCGCGCTTCAGGGCTTCCACCGCTTGCTCGAGCATTTCCATGTAGAGCGAGAAGCCAATGCTCTCCATATTGCCGTGCTGCTCTTCGCCGAGCAGTTCGCCGGCGCCGCGAATCTCCAGATCCTGGCTGGCCAGCACGAAGCCGGCGCCCAGATCGGTGGCCTGCTCGATCGCCTCCAAACGCTTGAGCGCGTCCTTGGTCATGGCCCGTGGCCCGGGGGTGGTGAGGTAGGCATAGGCCTGGTGGTGGCTGCGGCCAACACGCCCGCGCAACTGATGAAGCTGCGCCAGGCCGAGCTTGTCGGCGCGCTCGATGATAATGGTGTTGGCGCTGGGCACGTCGATGCCGGTTTCGATAATGGTGGAGCACACCAGCACATTGAAGCGGCGGTGGTAGAAGTCGCTCATCACCGCCTCCAGCTCGCGCTCGCGCATCTGCCCGTGGGCGGTGCCCACCCGGGCGTCGGGCACCAGCTTGCGGATGTCCTCGGCGGTGCGTGCCATGGTGTCGATGTCGTTGTGCAGGTAGTAGACCTGACCGCCGCGCAGCAACTCACGCAGAATCGCTTCCTTGATGGCGGTGTCGTCTTTTTGCTGCACGAAGGTTTTCACCGACAGCCGTTTCTGCGGCGGCGTGGCGATGATGGAAATGTCGCGCATGCCGCTCATCGCCATGTTCAGGGTGCGCGGAATCGGCGTGGCGGTGAGGGTGAGAATGTCGCACTCGGCGCGCAGTTCCTTGAGGCGCTCTTTGTGGCGCACGCCGAAGCGGTGCTCCTCGTCGACGATGATCAGCCCCAGGTCGTGGAAGGTGACCGATTCCTGCAGCAGCTGATGGGTGCCCACCACGATATCCACCTGGCCGCTTTCCAGGCGTTTGAGCACGTCGGCGCGGTCCTTGGCGTTGCGGAACCGTGACAGCACCTCCACGTTCACCGCCCAGTCGGCGAAGCGGTCGATAAAGGATTCATAGTGTTGCTGGGCGAGCAGGGTGGTGGGCACCAGCACCGCCACCTGGGCGCCTTTTTCCACCGCCACGAAGGCGGCGCGCATGGCCACTTCGGTCTTGCCGAAGCCGACATCGCCGCACACCAGCCGGTCCATCGGCTTGGCCAGCTGCATGTCGCTGAGCACCGCGCGGATGGCGCTTTCCTGGTCCGGGGTTTCCTCGAACGGGAAGCCGGCGGCGAAGCGTTCGTAGTCTTCCGCTTCCACCGCGAAGGCGCGCCCCTGGCGGGCTTCCCGGCGGGCGTAGGTGTTGAGCAGCTCGGCGGCCACGTCGTGAATTTTCTCCGCCGCTTTCTGGCGCGCCTTGCTCCACTGCTCGGTGCCCAGCCGGTTCAGCGGCGGGTTGTCGGCACCGCCGTAGCGGCTGATCAGATGCAGCGAGGACACCGGCACATAGAGCTTGTCGCCGCCGGCGTACTCCAACAGCAGGAATTCGTGTTGCTGGCGGTCCACCTCCATGTGCACCAGGCCCTGGTAGCGGCCGACGCCGTGGTCCAGGTGCACCACCGCCGCGCCCGGGCTGATCTCGCCCAGGGTGCGGATGCCCAGTTCGTTGCCGCTGTCTTCGCTGGTGCGCCGACGGCGGCGTTGCATCACCCGTTCGCCGTACAACTCGTTTTCGGTGACCACCAGCAGATCATGGTCGGGGGCGTAGAAGCCGGCGTCCAGCTCGCCGCGGGTCAGCGCCCAGCGGTCCGGCTCGCTGATGAAATGCGCCCAGCCGTCCTTCATCACCGGCTGGATACCGGCCTTCTGCATCATCTCCAGCAGCGCCTCGCGGCGGCCGGCGGTTTCCGCCACCACCAGAATACGGGTGTCCGGGTGGGCATCGGCAAAGGTGTGCAACGGCGCCAGCGGGTTGCGCGCCTTGGCGTCGGTGGACACCGTGGGCGGCGCTTCCACGTGAAAGCGCACCGCCTGGTCGGAATCCTTCTGGCGCGCCCGGGGCAGCGTCTGCCAGGCGCTGTTGAGCTGGTCCGGGCGCAGGAACAGTTCCGCCGGCGGCAGCACCGGGCGGCGGATGTCGTGGCGGCGGGATTCGTGGCGGGCGCTGACCTCGTCCCAGAAATGCTGGGCGGCCTCTTCGCAGCCGGCCATTTCTACCACCCGCGCCTTGCCGGGCAGGTAGTCGAACAGGGTGGCCAGGCGCTCGAAAAACAGCGGCAGGTAATACTCCAGGCCCGGCGCGGCGATGCCCTCGGAGACGTCCTGATAGAGCGGCACCTTGCGCGGGTCCACGTCGAAAGTCTCGCGGAAGGCGGTGCGGAAACGGCGGATGCCCTCGGCACTCAACGGGTACTCGGCGGCGGGCAGCAGATTGATCTCGCTGACCTGACCGGTGGAGCGCTGGGATTCCGGGTCGAACAGGCGCAGGGACTCAATGTCCTGATCGAACAATTCGACCCGGAACGGCTGCTCGGAGCCCATCGGGAACACGTCCATGATGGCGCCGCGCACGGCGAATTCACCATGCTCATAGACGTTGTCGCGCTGCCGGTAGCCGCAGTCCACCAGGCGCGCGCGGGTGGTTTCCATGTCGAAGGTTTCGCCCACCCGCAGCATGAAGCTGTTGCCGCTGATATGCAGCGGCGGCGCGATGCGCTGCATCAGGGTGTTGACCGGCACCACCAGCACGCCGGTGGTGGCGCCGTGCAGCCAGTTCAACACCCGGATGCGGTCGCTGACGATGTCCTGGTGCGGGCTGAACAGGTCGTAGGGCAGGGTCTCCCAGTCCGGGAACAGCATCACCGGCACCTCGCCGGTGCTGCCCGGGTTGCCTGCCACAGGGGTGCCTGCCACAGGTCTGCCTGCCACAGGGATGCCTGCCACATAGAACCCCAGAGCGTCCGCGAGCTGCTGGGCGCGGCTGCTGTCCGGCGCGGCCACCAGCAAGGGGCCGTCGGCGGCGCGCGCCACCTCGGCGAGCACGGCGGCCAGGCTGCCGTCGGAGAGGCCTTGCCAGTCTTTGTAGTGGTCCTGACCGGTCGGAAACAGGGGAGTATCGGGTAACAGCGTCATTTCGTCTCCAGCAGAGGGCGCGCATTGTACCCCACCGGTGTGCCGGTTTGGGAGGCGCCTTGCTGGAGTGGGCCTGTGGGAGCGGGCCCCGCCCGCGAAAGGGTGGCTTATAGCCACCCGGCAGGATCCCAGAGACGCTATCTGTGCTGCCGTTAGAATGCTCGCTGGTATCCTGCCGGCCAGCTTTGCCGGCCTTTCGCTTGCAAGCAAGCTCCCACAAGGCCCGCTCCCACAATGGTGTGGTAACATCGTTGCCGTTTTATTTATGCGCTGGGGAAAGAGAGCATGAGGGAATCAGTCAGTGAGTTGATGCAGCGGTTTCGTCTGGAGCCGCTGGAGGACAATCTGTTCCGGGGGCTTAGCGAGGCCAACGGGCAGAGCAGCATCTTCGGCGGCCTGGTGGCCGGCCAGGCGCTGCTGGCCGCCTCCATGACGGTGCCGGAAGACCGCCCGGTGCACTCCTTGCACGCCTATTTCCTGCGCCCCGGGGACATCCGTCAGCCGGTGGTCTACGACGTGGACCGGATCCGCGACGGCAAGAGCTTCACCACCCGCCGGGTCAATGCGATTCAGCACGGCCGTCCTATTTTTAGCCTGTCCACCTCGTTTCAGGTGGAAGAGGAGGGCGCCCGTCACCAGGCGCCGATGCCGGAGGTGGCGGCGCCGGAGGATCTGGAGAGCGATGAGAGCGCCCGCCTGCGCGTGGCGGATCGCATTCCCGAGCAATTCCGCGCCGCCTTTCTGCGCGAGCGGCCGGTGGAGTTCCGCCCGGTGATGCCCCGCGATGTGTTCGCGCCGGAATCCCGCGAGCCGCTCAAGCAGTTCTGGTTCCGGGTGCCGGACCCGATCGAGGCGGACCGCATGACCCACAAGGCATTGCTGACTTATTGTTCGGATTTCGGTTTCATGGGCACCGCCATGCAGCCCCACGGTATGACGTTCTGGCAGAGTAACGTGCAGTGCGCCAGCCTGGACCACGCCATGTGGTTCTACGACGACCTGCGCGTCGACGATTGGCTGCTCTATCACTGCGAGAGCCCCGGCGCCGCCGGCGCGCGCGGCCTGACGTTCGGCCACATCTACCGCCGTGACGGCACTCTGGTGGCGTCCGTGGCCCAAGAGGGCCTGATGCGCCTGCGCCCAGGGGAAGACCCGGTGTAGGTCGGGTTAGGCCAAAGGCCGTAACCCGACATCAGCGTAGCGGGCTGTGGGAGCTTGCTTGCAAGCGAAAGGCCGGCAAAGCCGGCCGGCAGG
>JBELJS010000075.1:0-13278 GCA_042090255.1 Alcanivorax sp.
GGCGGGCAAATAAAGCATGTCGCCGTGGCCGAGAAGCTGCTCGGCGCCGCCCTGATCCAGCACCGTGCGCGAATCGATCTTGGACGACACCTGAAAACCGATACGCGACGGCACATTGGCCTTGATCAGACCGGTGATCACGTCCACCGACGGGCGCTGGGTGGCGAGAATAAGATGGATGCCGGCGGCCCGGGCTTTCTGGGCGATACGCGCGATCAGCTCTTCCACCTTCTTGCCGACGATCATCATCATGTCGGCGAACTCGTCGATCACGATCACGATGTACGGCAACTTGACCGCCAGCGGCGCCTCTTCATTCAGGTCCATGGGGTCGTTGGGCTTCCACAGTGGGTCTTTCAGCGGCTCGCCCTTCTTCTCCGCTTCGGCCAGCTTGCGGTTGTAGCCGGCGATGTTGCGCACGCCCACCGAGGCCATCAGCCGGTAACGGCGCTCCATTTCGCCGACGCCCCAGCGCAGCGCGCTGGCCGCCTCTTTCATGTCGGTGACCACCGGTGTGAGCAGATGGGGGATGCCGTCGTAGACCGCCAGTTCCAGCATCTTGGGGTCGATCAGGATCATCCGCACGTCTTCCGGGTTGGCCTTGAACATCAGCGACAGCAGCATCGCGTTCAGGCCCACGGATTTACCGGAACCGGTGGTGCCGGCCACCAGCAGGTGCGGCATCTTGCCAAGATCCGCCATCACCGGGTTGCCGGAGATGTCCTTGCCCAGCGCCAGGGTGAGCGGCGAGCTGGCGTCGTCGAACAGGCGCGAGCCGACCACCTCGGTGAGGCGGATCATCTCACGCTGCTCGTTGGGAATCTCGATGCCGACAGTGGTCTTGCCGGGGATCACTTCCACTACCCGCACGCTGATCACCGCCAGGGAACGCGCCAGATCCTTGGCCAGGTTGCTGATCTTGGACACCTTGATGCCCGCCGCCGGCTGGATTTCGAAGCGGGTGATCACCGGGCCGGGCTGCACCGCCACCACTTCGGCGTCGACGTTGAAGTCCTTGAGCTTGATTTCCAGCAGGCGGGACATGGCGTCCAGCGCTTCCTCGGAATAACCGCCCTTGCTGTGGTCGTCCACCGCGTCGAGCAGTTCCAGCGGCGGCAGGTCGCCGCTCACCTTGGCCGTGAACAGCGTGCGCTGCTTCTCTTTCTGCGCCCGTTCGCTCTTTTCCACCGGCTTGGCGAGCTGGCCGATCTTCGGCGGCGTGCGGTTCTGCTGCTTCTTCTTCGCCTCGGTGACCACCTGCGCGCGCTTGTGGCGAGCTTCCCGGGCGGCCTGACGCTCGGCGCGCTGTTCGTGCCGCTGGGCGAACCAGGCCGGCACTTTCTGGCCGATGCCCAGCACCAGCGCGCCCAGGCGTTCGGTGAGCACGATCCAGGACAGGTCGGTGAACACGGTAACGCCGATCAGAAACAGCGCCACCATCACCAGGGTGCCGCCGAGGGCGTTGAACGCCGCCAGCGACGCCTGGCCGACCACCTGACCGAGGATGCCGCCGGCGTCCTCCGGCAGTGACAGGCCGACGCCGGAAAAGTGCATATAGGCCAACGCTGTGCCACTCATCATGGTCAGCACGAAGCCCACCAGCCGCAGGCTGAACAGCGGCCAGCTGCCGGCCAGGCCGGCGTGGCGCTCGCGCAGCACCTTGAACGCCCAGAACGCGACCAGCACCGGGAACACATAGGCCATGTAGCCGAACAGGCCGAGCAGCAGATCTGCGCAGAACGCGCCCGCGCGCCCGCCGGCGTTCTGCACCTGGCCGGCGTCGCCCACATAGGACCAGCCCGGATCACGGCTGTCGTAGGTGATCAGGGCCAGCAACAAGTACAACGACAGGGCAATCAAGGCGATCACCATGCCTTCCATCAGGCCTTTCTTAAGATGGCGGGAAAACCCGGAAGGTTTCGCGCCGGCGGCTGCCTTCGTCACTCGAGGCCTCTTACGTTAGTCAAACCCATTTCTTAGGAGTCCTTCCTAAAGAGCTGAAATTCCAAGGATTGTAGTCAATCCGGGCGTCATGAACCAGCGGCGCCGCCGCAGCCTGCGCGGCCCGTCGCCCGGTCTTGGCATTCCCTATCGAAGTCATAGAGTGTACGCCCTTCACGGCCGATAGGATTTATTGTAGTTTGCTTCCGCCTTGAAAGGTGGCGTGTATGCCACAACTATTGCCCAATCAGCCGGACGGGCCATGGCCCGCGGCAACCATTCTGAATTCGTGGTGGAGGAATCAATGAGCGACGCGCAGCACCATCGACTGATCATCCTGGGTTCCGGCCCGGCCGGCTACACCGCGGCGGTGTACGCCGCCCGCGCCAACCTGAAACCCGTGGTGATCACCGGCATCGAGCCCGGTGGCCAGCTCACCACCACCACCGAGGTGGATAACTGGCCCGGTGACGTGGAGGGCCTGCAGGGTCCGGACCTGATGGTGCGCATGCAACAGCACGCGGAGCGGTTCGAAACCGAGATTGTCTACGACCACATCCACACCGTAAACATCAACGAGCGCCCCTTCGTACTGGAAGGCGACTCCGGCACTTACACCTGTGACGCGCTTGTCATCGCCACTGGCGCCTCCGCCATGTACCTGGGGCTGGAATCCGAGCAGGCGTTCATGGGCAAGGGCGTGTCCGCCTGTGCCACCTGCGACGGCTTTTTCTATCGCGGCCAGAAAGTGGCGGTGATCGGCGGCGGCAACACCGCCGTGGAGGAAGCGCTGTATCTCTCCAACATCGCCGAGGAAGTAGTGCTGGTGCACCGCCGCGACAAGCTGCGCGCCGAGAAAATCCTGCAGGATAAGCTGCTCGCCAAGGACAACATCAAGGTGATGTGGGACCACACCCTGGACGAAGTGCTGGGCGACGATTCCGGCGTCACCGGCATGCGGGTCAAGTCTACCCAGGGCGACAGCACAGAGGATGTGGAGCTGCAGGGCGTGTTCATCGCCATCGGCCACAAGCCCAACACCGATATCTTCCAAGGCCAGTTGGACATGAACAACGGCTACATCAAGATCCAGAGCGGCCTGGAAGGCAACGCCACCGCCACCAGCGTACCCGGCGTGTTCGCCGCCGGCGATGTGGCCGACCACGTCTACCGCCAGGCGGTCACCTCCGCGGGCGCCGGCTGCATGTCGGCCCTGGACGCGGAAAAGTACCTGGAAAGCCTGGAAGAGTGAAAGGAGAGTGATTCCCTGGTTGCCGCCGGGCAGCGACTTCCCGCCGCTCGAGGAGGCCCTGGACGACCCCAATGGCCTGCTCGCCGCCGGCAATGATCTGGCGCCGGATACGCTGATCCGCGCCTACACCAAGGGCATCTTCCCCTGGTACGACCCCAGCCAGCCGGTCCTGTGGTGGGCCCCCAATCCCCGGTGCGTTTTCCGCCCCGGGGATTTTCATATCAGCCGCCGGCTCGGCCGGCACCTTCGCAATGCCGACCTGACTTTCTACCTGGACCACGACTTCGAACGGATCATCGATGTCTGCGCGGCGCCTCGGGACGACGACGGCGGCACCTGGATCACGCCGGAAATGCGCGCCGCCTATCTGCGGCTGCACGCCCTCGGCCATGCCCACTGCGTTACCGTGTTTGAGGGCGGCGAGCTGGCCGGCGGTCTTTACGGCGTGCAGCTGGGCGGCGTGCTGTTCGGCGAATCCATGTTCTCGACCCGCACCAACGGCTCGAAAAGCGTACTGGCACTGCTGTGGCGCCTGGCGCCACGGCTCGGCATCCGGCTGCTGGACGCCCAGGTGGAGAGCGATCATTTGATGCGTCTGGGCGCCTTCCTGATGCCGCGGGTGGATTTCCAGCGGCAGCTGGACACCCTGATTACCGACACCACTCCCCTGCCCTGGCCGAAAACAGCGATCCGCTGGAACGACCTCGAACCGTAGGTCGGGTTAGCGCAGCGTAACCCGACAAAAGCGTTCCGAGGCGGCAGCAGACGTTTGATGTCGGATTACGCTTCGCTAATCCGACCTACGACCCGGCCGTGCCGCGCTGTTCGGCGTAGTCCATGTACGTCTGGATGCTTTCGGGGTTGGCCATGGCGTCCGGGTTGGCGACTTTCTCCAGGCTCTGGCCGAGCAGCAGCTTCTTGATCGGCAGCTCCATTTTCTTGCCGGTCAGGGTGCGCGGCACGTCCGGCACGGCGACGATGTCGTTGGGCACATGGCGGGCGGAGAGGTTCTCGCGAATGCCAGCCTTGATCCGCCCTTTCAGGTCGTCGTCCAGCGACACACCGTCGCGCAGCACCACGAACAGCGGCATGAACGACTCCCGACCCAGGTATTCCAAATCCACCACCAGACTGTCGAGCACCTCGGGCAGCTCCTCCACCACCCGGTAGATCTCGCTGGTGCCCATGCGAATGCCGTGACGATTGATGGTGGTGTCGGAACGGCCATAGATCACCGCGCCGCCGCGCGGCGTGATACGGATCCAGTCGCCGTGGCGCCAGATGCCGGGGAACACGTCGAAGTAGCTGTCGTGGTAACGGTGTCCGCCCTCGTCGTTCCAAAAATACAGCGGCATGGACGGCATCGGTCTGGTGACCACCAGCTCGCCCACTTCGTCGTCGAGCACGCGGCCCTCGTCGTCCATGGCGTAGACCGCCGTACCCAGGTAGCGGCACTGCATTTCTCCGGCGTACACCGGCTGAATCGGGCAGGCCCCCACGTAGGAGGCCGCCACGTCGGTGCCGCCGCTGATGGCGGCGATCAGCACATCGCCGAGCTGATCCATGATCCAGCGATAGCCCTCCTCCGGCAGCGGTGAACCGGTGGAGCCCACGGTGCGCAGGCGTCCGGTATCCACCCATTGCGACGGCTCGATCTCCGCCTTCTTACAGTTCAGAAAGTACGCGGCGCCGGCGCCGAACACGGTGATGCCGGTCTCTTCGGCGAAACGCCACAGGGTGCCCAGATCGGGGTAGCCCGGGTTGCCGTCGTAGAGGCAGATGGTGGCGCCGGTGAGCAGCCCGGACATTTGCGAGTTCCACATGATCCAGCCAGTGGTGGTGAACCACATGAAACGGTCGTCCGGGCCCAGATCCAGATGCAGGGCGTGATTGAGCAGACCGTTGATCAGGGCGCCGCCGTGGCCGTGCACGATCGGCTTGGGCATGCCCGTGGTGCCGGAGGAATAAACCACCCAGATCGGATGATCAAACGGCAGCTGCTCGAACGCCATGGGCGCGTCGCGCTGAATCATCGAGGCCCAGGTGCGGGCGCCGGGCAGTGCCGCGCTGTCATCCAGATACGGCAGCAGCACCAGGTGCTCCAGGGTGGGCAGATCGTCGCGCAAGCCGGCGACCACCTCCAGCCGGTCGAAATCCTTGCCGCCGTAGCGGTAGCCGTCCACCGCGATCATCACCTTCGGATCGATCTGCTGGAAGCGGTCGAGCACGCTGCGCGTGCCCATGTCCGGCGAACAGCTGGACCAGACCGCGCCGATGCTGGCGCAGGCCAGGAACGCCACCACCGTCTCTGGAATATTCGGCAGGTAGGCCACCACCCGGTCGCCGGGGCCCACGCCCAGGCCGCGCAAGCTGGCGGCGGTGGCCGCGATCTGCCGGTGCAGCTCGCCCCAGGTGAGGGTCTGGCGACCGCGCAGCTCGGAGCGCGACTCAATGGCCGGCCGCCCCGGCTCGCCGATATGAAACCGGAATACCTGCTCGGCCAGGTTCAGACGGGCGCCCTCGAACCATTTGGCGCCAGGCATCGCGTGGCCGTCCAGTACCTGGGTGTAGGGCTGCGAGTGACGAATGTCGAAGTATTCCCACAGCGACGCGTAGAAGCTTTCCAGCTGGCCCACCGACCACTCCCAGAGTTGCGGATAGTCGCTGAAAGCCAGACCCTTTTCGCGCTTCAGCCAGTGCATGTAGTGGGTCAGACGGCTGTTCGCCACGCGCTCGGCGTCCGGCGTCCAAAGCGGCGCCGGCGGGTTGGTATTGTTGTTCATTGTCTCTCCCGTGCCGATGCCCGGTGGCAGCCAACACAGCCCCCAAACCGCCACCGACGTTGTTTTGATTGTCATTATGTCGATACAAACCGGCTACAGACTAGCCAAGGCGTGGCCGCGAGGAAAGCGCCGAAGCGGTATTCCCGGAGGCCGCCGCTGGGCTAGAATGACGCCATGAGCGATTTGTCCGAACTGCGATTTTTCCGCACCCCCGCCCACCCTTGCAGCTATCTGGAAGGCCGGCAGGCGGCCACGCTTTTTGTCGACCCGCAGACGCCGCTGGACGCCCGCCTCTACAGCGACTTGTCCCGTCTCGGCTTCCGCCGCAGCGGCGACTACCTCTACCGTCCCCACTGCGAAGGGTGCCAGGCCTGCATCCCGGCCCGGGTGCGGGTGGCTGATTTTCAGCCCCGGCGGCGCCACCGCCGGCTGATCAAGCGCAACAGTGATCTTTCGGTGAGCGAAGAACCGGCGCGCTACACTCGGGAGATCTATCGACTCTACGCCCGCTATATCGATCAGCGTCACGGTGACGGCGATATGTTTCCGCCGTCGGAGGAACAGTTCACCGGTTTTCTCACCTGCGATTGGGCCGACACTCGCTTCCATTGTTTCCGCGATCCGGACGATACACTGCTGGCGGTGGCGGTCACCGACCACCTGGATGACGGCCTGTCGGCGGTCTACACCTTCTTCGACCCGGATCAGGAAGCGCGCGGGCTGGGCGTCAACGCCCTGCTCTGGCAAATCCAGGCCAGCCACCGTCTGGGGCTGCCCTATCTCTATCTGGGATACTGGATCCGGCAGTGCCAGAAGATGAGTTACAAGAGCCAGTACCAGCCACTGGAGCTACTGCGTGACGGGCGCTGGCGGCTGCTGACCTCGGACGGCACCGGCGACCGTCAATAGGCTTTGCACGATAAGTCCATTTACGGCACAATTGCGCTCCCTCTGAAGCCGAAGATCGGAATTTTACTGGATGGCGAAAGAAGAGCAGATTGAATTGGAAGGGGTGGTTCTGGAAACCCTTCCGAACACCATGTTCCGCGTGAAGCTGGACAATGACCACATTATCACCGCCCATATTTCCGGGAAGATGCGCAAATTCTATATCCGCATCCTGACCGGCGACCGGGTCAAGGTGGAGATGTCGCCCTACGACCTGAGCAAGGGCCGCATTACGTTCCGGATGAAATAATCCGCCGCCGGCGCCAGTGACGCGCCCGCACAAAAAACCCGGCCGAAGCCGGGTTTTTTCGTTCAGGGGAAAACTCCCGGGCGGGAGCGGCGGCAACCTCAGCAGGTCGCCTCCGCCTCGGAAGCATCCACGGTCAGCACCAGACCATCGTCGCCGGCGGTGATGCGTACCTGGCCGCCACGGTCCGCCAACTCGCCGAACAGCAGCTTCTCCGCCAGGGGCTTCTTGATCTGCTCCTGGATCAAGCGAGCCATGGGCCGGGCGCCCATATCCTTGTCGTAGCCCTTCTCCGCGAGCCAGCGGCGCGCGCCGTCGTCCACGTCGAGCACCACCGCTTTCTCGTCCAGCTGCGCCTGCAGCTCCACCAGGAACTTGTCGACCACGCCCAGGATCACTTCCGGGGTGAGCGCGCTGAACTGGATGATGCCGTCCAGACGGTTGCGGAACTCCGGCGAGAACACCTTCTTGAGCATTTCCATGCCGTCCGTGGACTGGTCCTGCTCGGTGAAGCCGATGGTGCGCTTGTTGAGCACCTCAGCGCCGGCGTTGGTGGTCATGATCACGATCACATTGCGGAAGTCCGCCTTGCGGCCGTTGTTATCGGTCAGGCTGGCGTTGTCCATCACCTGCAACAGGATGTTGAACACCTCCGGGTGCGCCTTCTCGATCTCATCCAGCAACAGCACGCAGTGCGGCGTCTTGGTGACCGCCTCAGTGAGCAGGCCGCCCTGATCGAAACCGACGTAGCCCGGGGGCGCACCGATCAGCCGGCTGACGGTATGCCGCTCCATGTACTCGGACATATCGAAGCGCACCAGCTCCACGCCCAGGGCGCGGGCCAGCTGACGGCTGACTTCGGTTTTGCCCACCCCGGTGGGGCCGGCGAACATAAAGGACCCGATCGGCTTGTGGTCGGCCTTGAGACCGGCGCGGGACAGTTTGATCGCCGCCGAAATGGTGTCGATGGCGTCTTCCTGGCCAAACACGGTCATCTTCAGATCCCGCTCCAGGTTCTGCAGCACTTCCTTATCGGAAGAGGACACCTGCTTGGGCGGAATCCGGGCGATTTTCGCCACGATGGCTTCCACGTCCGCCTGGTCGATGGTTTCCTTACGCTCGCCTTCCGGGCGCAGACGCTGCCAGGCGCCGACCTCGTCGATCACATCGATGGCCTTGTCCGGCAGGAAGCGGTCGTTAATGTAACGCGCGCTCAGTTCCGCCGCCGTCTTCAGGGCCGCGTCGGTGTAGACCACGTTGTGGTGCGCCTCGAAACGGCTCTTGAGCCCTTTGAGGATGCCCACGGTGTCGTCCACCGAGGGTTCCACCACGTCGATCTTCTGGAAGCGGCGGGACAACGCCCGATCCTTCTCGAAGATGGTGCGGTACTCGGTGAAGGTGGTGGAGCCCATGCACTTCAGCTCACCGGAGGCGAGCATCGGCTTGAGCAGGTTAGAGGCATCCATCACACCGCCGGACGCGGCGCCGGCACCGATGATGGTGTGGATCTCATCGATGAACAGAATCGCGTTGTCCTGCTTACGCAGCTCCGAGAGCAGGTTCTTCAAGCGCTTTTCGAAGTCACCCCGGTACTTGGTGCCCGCCAGCAGCGCGCCCAGGTCCAGGGAGTAGACGGTGGCGTCGAGCAGCGGCTCGGGCACCTTCTCTTCGACGATCATGCGCGCCAGGCCCTCGGCGATGGCGGTCTTGCCGACACCGGGCTCGCCCACCAGCAGCGGGTTGTTCTTGCGGCGCCGGCAGAGAATCTGCGCGGCCCGCTCGATCTCGAAGGCACGCCCCACCAGCGGGTCGATACGATCCGCGCGGGCCAGTTCGTTGAGGTTGCTGGCGTAGGATTCCAGCGCGCTGGCCGGAGCGCCTTCGGCGGCGCCGTCCATGTCTTCGCGCTGTTCCGCGGCCGGATCGCTGTCTTCCACCTGGGAAATGCCGTGGGCGATGAAATTGACCACGTCCAGACGGTGCACATCCTGGCTGTTAAGCAGATAGACCGCCTGGCTCTCCTGTTCGTTGAAGATCGCCACCAGCACGTTGGCACCGGTGACTTCCTTGTTGCCCGAGGACTGCACGCTGAACACGGCGCGCTGCAGGACCCGCTGGAAACCCAGCGTCGGTTGCGTGTCGCGTTCGCCGTCTTCCGGCAGTAACGGGGTGGAGTCGTCGATGAACTGAGTCAGGGCCTCGCGCAGCTCTTCCATATCGGCGCCGCAGGCGCGCAACACTTCCACCGCCGCCTCGTTATCGAGCAGCGCCAGCAACAGGTGTTCCACGGTCATGAATTCATGCCGGTGGCTGCGTGCGTGGTGGAAAGCCTCGTTGAGAGTCAGTTCCAGTTCTTTGCTGAGCATAGGCTACCTCACTGCTTGTTGCCCGCTCCGTTGCCGGAGACTTTCAGGCCTTTTCGACCTGGCACATCAGCGGATGCTGATTTTCACGGGCGTAGTCGACCACTTGCGCGGCCTTGGTTTCGGCGATGTCCTGGGGGAACACCCCGCACACCGCCTTCCCCCGGGTATGCACCGTCAGCATAACCCGGGTGGCTTGCTCGCGATCCATGCGAAAGAAGGTTTCCAGCACCTCGATGACGAAATCCATGGGGGTATAGTCATCGTTCAACATCAATACTTTGTACATCGGCGGGCGCTTGAGTCGAGGCTTGGCTTCCTCAACGGTGGCCTCACCGTGACGATCGGGCTCGCCCGGTTTGTCAGGGTCCGACGCCGGGCCCCAGGTGCGGCCGGGAGAGCGCCTGTCGCTCATCAGAACAAATATCGGGTGTTGCTGCCTCTTCATAACCATCTCTAACGGTTGTATACCCACCGGCGTCAGCGGGCAATGAACAAATGAGGGGTGTCCGGGTATTTTTCAATCCCCACCGGGGGTTGACACCCTCGCGGCCTTAGGGAACAGTTGATCAAAAACCAGCCTATTCTATCGCAGCCGCGATAAAGAAGAACAATCACAGCCAGCGGCCAGAGGGAAGGACCATGGCAACGGGAACAGTGAAATGGTTTAACAACGCCAAGGGCTACGGCTTCGTCCGGCCCGATGAGGGCGGTGACGACCTTTTCGTGCATTACTCCTACATTCAGGAGGAAGGCTACAAAACCTTGTACGCGGGCCAGAACGTGGAGTACGAACTCCGCGAGGCCAGCAAAGGCTATCACGCGGTCAATCTTAAGCCGGGTGAGGTCAAGAACGGGAAAGACGGCAGGGACGAAGAGTCCCCGACTTCCCGCCGCCAAAAACCACGACGACGGGACCGGGAAAACAGCGCCGTCTCCGGCTGACGCCGGGACCGCGCGCAAGCCGGGGCCGATCAGACCCCCATGTGCTCGATGACGGCGTCGCCGAACTGAGAGCACTTGAGCAGGGTGGCGTCGGGCATCAAACGTTCGAAGTCGTAGGTCACGGTCTTCGCCGCGATCGCGCCTTCCATACCGGTGATCACCAGATCGGCGGCATCGTTCCAGCCCATGTGACGCAGCATCATCTCCGCGGAGAGAATCAGCGAGCCCGGGTTCACCTTGTCCTGACCGGCGTATTTCGGCGCGGTGCCGTGGGTGGCTTCAAACAGCGCCACCGAGCCGCCAATGTTGGCGCCGGGGGCGATACCAATGCCGCCCACTTCCGCCGCCAGGGCGTCGGAAATGTAGTCGCCGTTGAGGTTCAGGGTGGCGATCACGCTGTAATCCGCCGGGCGCATCAGAATCTGCTGCAGGAAGGCGTCGGCGATCACATCCTTGATGACGATGTCCTTGCCGGTACGCGGGTTCTTCATCACGTGCCAGGGCCCGCCATCCAGGGGTTCGGCGCCGTAGCGCTCCACCGCCAGCTCGTAACCCCAGTTCTTAAACGAACCCTCGGTGTACTTCATGATGTTGCCTTTGTGCACCAGGGTGACGGAATCCTTGTCGTTGTCGATGGCGAACTGGATCGCCTTGCGCACCAGCCGCTGGCTGCCCTCGCGGGAAACCGGCTTGATGCCGATGCCGCAGCCTTCCGGGAAGCGGATCTGGGTGACCCCCATCTCCTCGCGCAGGAAGCGGATCAGCTTGGTGGCTTCGGGGCTGTCGGCCGCCCACTCGATGCCGGCGTAAATGTCTTCGGAGTTCTCGCGGAAAATCACCATGTCGGTGAGTTCCGGGTGACGCACCGGGCTGGGCACGCCCTCGAACCAGCGCACCGGACGCATGCAGGTGTACAGGTCCAGCTCCTGGCGCAGGGCCACGTTCAGCGACCGGATGCCGCCGCTCACCGGGGTGGTCAGCGGGCCCTTGATGCCCACGGTGTATTCCCGCAGGGCCTCCAGGGTTTCTTCGGGCATCCAGGTGTCCGGGCCGTAAACCTTGGTGGCTTTTTCACCGGCATAGACTTCCATCCAGGTGATGCCACGTTTGGTGCCGTAGGCTTTTTCTACTGCGGCGGTAACCACTTTCATCATCACCGGCGTGATATCGACGCCGATGCCGTCCCCTTCAATGTACGGAATAACCGGGTGGTTGGGGACATTCAGGGATAGGTCCGCATTAACGGTGATTTTGTCACCGTCCGCCGGAACCGTGATCTTTTGGTATCCCATCTACACTACTCCCTCTGAAAAAAACCGTCGGATTCGGTTGCCTGGCGAGTATAGCACTCAGGCGTTATTCTTGCTTGGCCTTGACGGGTCCACTAAGGCGTTTTTTGCCATGGCCAGACTGATTTTGTTTAACAAACCCTTTCAGGTGCTCTCCCAGTTCACCGATCCACGGGGACGACACACGCTGAAGGACTTCATTCCGGTGCCCGGGGTCTATCCCGCCGGCCGGCTGGACTGGGACTCTGAGGGCCTGCTGTTACTGACCGATGACGGCGCCCTGCAGGCGCACATCGCCAGCCCCCGCTTCCACCAGCCCAAGACCTATCTGGTGCAGGTGGAAGGCGAGCCGCCGGAAGACGCGCTGCAGCGCCTCCGCCAGGGCATCACGCTCAAGGACGGCCGGTGCCGTCCGGCGCCGGTGAAGGCGGTGCCGCCACCGGCACTGTGGCCACGGCACCCGCCGGTGCGCACGCGGCTCACGGTAGCCGACCAGTGGCTGGAACTCACCCTAGACGAAGGTCGCAACCGCCAGGTGCGGCGTATGACCGCCGCCATCGGCCACCCTACCCTGCGGCTGGTACGCTGGCGCATCGGTGACTGGGACCTGAGCGGCCTGGCCCCTGGCGAGTGGCGCGAGCTTCACGTTCATGCGCCCCAAAAGCCGCCCCGCTCCGGCCGGCGCAAGGCCCCACCGCGCGGCGCCCGCCGGCGTCGCGCCTGAACCGCCCGCGGCTGTCGCGGCGCGCCCGGGTGCGCTACCATCGGCGCCCCGCAGTAAACCACAGACGGATCAGGAACCGGATGAACAGCTTCCAAGCGCATATTACAGTGGCCACCGTGGTGGAACAGGACGGCCGTCTGCTGTTCGTGCGCGAAACCCAGAACGGCGAGACGGTGATCAACCAGCCCGCCGGCCACGCCGAATTCGGCGAAGACCTGATGCAGGCCGCCTACCGGGAAACGCTGGAAGAAACCGCCTGGCGGGTGGAGATCACCGGCCTGCTCGGCTGGTACATTTTCCAGCCCTATAAAGGCGCCGGGGTATACTACCGCACCTGCTTCATCGCCGAGCCCCAGGGACACGATCCGCACCAGAAGCTGGACACTGGCATTCTGGAGGCGATCTGGTTGACGCCCGAAGAGCTGGCACAGCGCCGTGCCGAGCACCGCAGCCCACTGGTGGCGCGGTGCGTGGCCGACTATCAAAGCGGTCGGCGCCTGCCGCTGGATGCCATTTATCAGCACCCGTGGCCGCTGCAGCGCGGTTGATTCGCGTTAAAGCGCCCATATAGAGAGCCCCATGCACACACAAGCGCCCGAAAACACCCGCGTCATCGTCGGTATGTCCGGCGGCGTCGATTCTTCCGTGGCCGCCGCCCGCCTGCTGGACGCCGGCTATCAGGTGGAAGGCCTGTTCATGAAGAACTGGGACGAGGACGACGGCACTGAGTATTGCACCGCCCGGGACGATCTGCTCGACGCCATGCAGGTGGCCGGGGTGCTGGGC
>JBELJS010000022.1:0-58198 GCA_042090255.1 Alcanivorax sp.
TTGAGCACCACCGCAAGCTGGCCGAGGAAGCGAACACCCTGGAGCATTTCGACGAGCACCTGGAGGCGCTCGCCAGTGCCGAACAGGCGGCCCGCGAAGCGTACATGGAAACGGCCCGCGCCCTGGGCCGGCGACGCCGGGAGGCCGGCACACGCCTGACCCAGCAGATCCAGAAACAGCTCAAGGCGCTGGGCATGAAGGCGGCGCGCCTGGAGACCGTGCTGGAAGAAAGCAAACCGGGGCCAGATGGCCTGGAAGAGGTGGAATTCCGCTTTTCCGCCAACCCGGGACAACCGCTACGGGCCCTGGCCAAGGTCGCCTCCGGCGGCGAGCTGTCCCGCGTGAGCCTGGCGATTCAGGTGATCTGCGCACGCAACCTGACGGTCCCCAGCCTGGTGTTCGACGAGGTCGACGTGGGCGTGGGCGGCGGCGTAGCGGAAATCGTCGGCCGCCTGCTGCGAGAGCTGGGCGAACACGCCCAGGTACTGTGCATCACTCACCAGCCGCAAGTCGCCGCCCAGGGGCACCAGCACTGGCAAGTGCACAAGATTCAAGGGAAGGACACCACCCATACCCGCATCCAGAGCCTGGACACCGGCGCCCGCGTGGAAGAAGTCGCCCGCATGCTGGGGGGAGTGGAAATCACG
The DNA here is from genome assembly GCA_042090255.1 of Alcanivorax sp. Classification (GTDB taxonomy): domain Bacteria; phylum Pseudomonadota; class Gammaproteobacteria; order Pseudomonadales; family Alcanivoracaceae; genus Alloalcanivorax. The sequence goes on from JBELJS010000022.1 coordinate 648, forward strand.
GCATCCACCCTGACCCACGCCCGCGAGATGCTGGACAAAGGTCAGCGGGTGGCCTGAGAGAGCGGAATCTAGCTCTTCTTGCCTTTCGGTTTGACGTACAGGACCAGGGAGTGATCGACGATTTCGTAGCCGTGCTTCTCGGCGATCATGTGCTGGCGGTTTTCGATCTCTTCGTCCATGAATTCCACCACTTCGCCGGTCTCCATGCACACCATATGGTCGTGGTGCTCCTCGTCGGCCAGCTCGAACACGGCGGAGCCGCCCTCGAAGTTGTGGCGCAGCACGATGCCGGCCTGCTCGAACTGGGTCAGCACCCGGTACACGGTGGCCAGGCCCACGTCCTCGCCGGTGTCCATTAAGGCCTTGTAAATATCCTCGGCGCTGAGATGGCGCTCTTCGGAGGATTCCAACTGCTGCAGAATTTTCATCCGCGGCAGGGTCACCTTCAGACCCGCTTTTCTAAGATCCTGATTATCCAATGTCTTTGCTCCGTATGCCGCCGTGGAGGATGTCCGGTTCTCTCGGGAACCTTGTCCCCTGTTGCCAAGTCTGTATTATCGCCCGAACATTATGCCAAGTCGAAACACCATGCCAAGGTTCATTGCACTATCGCTGTTATTGACCGTCCTGCTGGCCGGTTGCAGTTCCCTGCGCTTTCCGGGGGTTTATCGTATTGATATTCCACAGGGTAACGTGGTTACCGGGGAGATGCTCACCGATCTGCAACCAGGAATGACGCCGGAGCAGGTGCGTTTCGTGCTCGGCCCGCCGACCCTGACCGACCCGTTCACGCCGGACACCTGGTTCTATTTGCTGCATTACCAGACCGGTAACGCGGAAACCGTGGAACAGCAGATCGTGGTGTTCTTCGAAGGGGGCCAGTACAGCCACTACGACGGCGAGCCGGTGGAGAACGTGCGTGAGCGCACCTCCGGGCGGCGTGACCGGGAACTGGAACAGCGCGCCCGCGACCGCAAGGAAGACAACGTGGTTAACCCGGAGCCGCTCAACGACCCGGCACCGGACCCGGGCACCCAGACCACCCCGGACGCCACCTCCGTACCGATTCCGCGCTCCTAACGCTTTTCCTGGACGCCGTCCTTGCCGGCCCGCTGCGCGCGGGCCTTGCGCGCCGCCTTGGGGTCGATGTTCAGCGGCCGATAGATTTCCACACGCTCGCCATTCGTCAGCACCCGTTGCGCCGGCGCCGGTTCGGCCTTGCCGAACACGCCCATGGCCGCCCGCTCCAGATCCAGCCCCTCGAAGTGCTCGGCGATACCCGACTCACGGGCCGCCTCCAGCATGGTGGTCCCGGCGGGCACATCGAGCGCGATCAGACGCTGCTTCTCGGGCAGCGCGTACACCACTTCCACATGCAGGCGATCCGCGGCCATCAGCGCGCTTCCTGTTCAACGGGGGCGGTTTGCTCCACCGGGTCGCCGTCAGCGCCGGCCTCGGCGGCGGCATCATCCGCCGCCAGCACCGACCACAAGGAATATACGAACAGGGCCACCACCGCTGCCGGCGACACCACCCGCACCAGGGCCCGCCAAATCAGATAGAGCGGGAAGCTCTTCATCGCCAGTTCCTTGCGGGCGTGGGTTTCCTTCATCACCCAGCCGGCGAAAATGGCGATCAACAGCCCGCCCAGGGGCAACATGACGCTGGTGGACAGAAACTCGATGTTGTCGAAGAAGGTGCCCACCAGGAATTCGTGCTCCTTCCAGACATTGAAGGACAGCACCGAACCGACCCCCAGCAGCCAGGCCGCCAGGCCCACCACCAGCGCCGCCGGCCCGCGCCGCAGGCCCCGCTCCACCAGCCAGGCCGCCATCGGCTCGCCCAGGGAAATGGAGGAACTCCAGGCCGCGCAGACCACCAGCACGAAGAACAGGGTGCCAAACAACAGCCCGCCGGGCATCTGCCCGAACGCCAGTGGCAGGGTGACGAACATCATGCCCGGCCCCTGGCCGACCTCGAGCCCCCCGGTGAACAGCAGCGGGAACATGGCCAGCCCGGCGCCCAGCGCCACCAGCGTGTCCAATACGGCAATGGTGACCACACAGGACACGATCGACACAGGGCGCGAGCGCCCGCTCTTGTCCTTGATCTCACGGGGCATGTAGGCGCCGTAAGCCATGATCGCGCCCATACCCAGGCTCAGGGTGAAAAACGCCTGGCCCAGCGCCACGATCACCGCCTCGCCGGACAGCTTGGAAAAATCGAACGCGAACAGGAAACCCACGCCTTCGGCGAAGCCCGGCGTGGTGGAGGCATAGCCGATCAGCACCACCAGCAGCGCGAACAAGACCGGCATCAGCACGCGCACCGCGCGCTCCAGCCCCTGCTTCACGCCCAGCGCCACCACGCCCATGGTGATCGCCATGAACAGGGTGTGCGCGCCCAGCAGCAGCCAGGGGCTGGCCAGCATGTCCTCGTAGTGAGCCTTGGACTGCACCGCCGTAATGCCCTGGAACACGCCCTGGGCCGCCTCCCAGACATAGATCAGCGCCCAGCTGGCCACCGCGGAATAGAACGACAAGATCAAGAAACCCGACAACGCACCCAGGTAACCGATGCCCGCCCAGCGGCGCGTCACCTTGCTCTGCTCCGCCAGCTTCGACATGGTGTGGATCGGGCTCAGGCCGCCCCGGCGGCCGAGCATGACCTCCGCCACCATAATCGGAATCCCCATCAGGGCAATACAGAGCAGATAAAGCACCACGAAGGCACCACCGCCGTACTCCCCGGTGATGTAAGGAAATCGCCAGATATTACCCAGTCCCACGGCGGAGCCCGTGGCGGCGAGAATAAAGACCCACCGGCTGGTCCACATACCGTGGACCGGCTTGTATTCCTTCTTCATCGGCAACTTACCCCTCGACGCAATTGCGCCATTGTCTTGATTTTCGACAAGCCGCTCAAGCCGGGGTGCGTAACCACTGACCCACGCCGGGGCAGAAACAAGTGCCACGGCCCTCGCCAGGGCCGCGGCCACTCTCTATAATCGCCGCCCCATGGGCAAACCGAAAAAACAATCGTCTCCGAACGCCATTGCGCAAAACCGCAAAGCGCGCTTCGACTATCACCTGGAACAATTCTTCGAGGCCGGCCTGTCGTTGGAAGGCTGGGAGGTGAAGGCGTTGCGCGAGGGCAAGGGCAACCTGACCGAATCCTACGTGATGCTCAAGGAGGGCGAGGCGTTCCTGTTCGGCGCCCGGATAGAGCCTCTACCCACCGCCAGCACGCACTTCGTACCGGATCCCCAGCGCACCCGCAAGCTGCTGCTGCACCGCAAGGAGCTGGCGCGGCTCTTCAGTGGCGTGCAAAAGGACGGCTTCACCTGCGTGCCGGTGAACCTGCACTGGAAGCGCGGCCTGGTGAAACTGGATATCGCCCTGGCCAAGGGCAAACAGAAGTTCGACAAGCGCGCCACCGAGCGCGAGCGCGACTGGAAACGCCAGAAACAGCGCATCCTCCGCCAGCGCTGAGCCGGCGGCGGAACGACAACAAGGCGCTCTAGAGCGCCTTGTTGGTCTTACCGCGATGGCCGCCCAACGACTTCACGTCATCACGCAAACGCCAGTAGAACTGCAGCCAGGCGCGCAGTACTGCGGGCAGGAAATACACCGCGTACAGCACCAGCGGGATGCGCGCATCCCCACTTACCAGGGCGACCGCGTAAGCGCCGCCAGCGTACAGTGCCAGAGTAAGCACCAACTGCAGGGACCGGGCCAGCAGCGGATGCGCTGCCACCGGCGCCCAGAGCTTATTGATCGTCTTCATGGTTTCCACTCCTCAATGAATGGCTCATTGCGGTCGCATCCACTGCGACACAGCCCCGATGATGCACCCTGAATGTGACAAACCCATATCAGTCGGTTTGATTGTCGGACAATATTTGTAAAGCACTGTTGTAGCGAAAAACACCGGCCTCTTGTCTTCGACTTCCGCGCCCCCATCTCCTACAATGGCCGCTCAGCAGTAGACGGCTGACACAACAGGGGGCGACATGGATTCGACGCCGGTAGAGAAACCTGTGGTGCATGTCGAGTAGCGTCGCAATGCTCGTAAATACCTTGTGGCATATTAAAGTAATCGCAAACGACGATACTTACGCACTAGCAGCTTAAACCCTGCTTATCGCCAAACGACCCAGCCTGTGGGGAAGTGAGGCGAGCATCGCTACACAGGCTCGCAGCAAAGTCCGTCCCGGATGGCGCTGTTAAAACCTTTAGGGACTCGGTGACTGCGCCCTGTCTGTCGGGCCGCAGCCACTTAAATCAATAGACAAGACTAAGCATGTAGATCTACAGGCGGATTGCTGGCGGACGGGGGTTCGATCCCCCCCGCCTCCACCAACACCGAAGAACCCGGGCCTTGCCCGGGTTTTTTTGTTTCTGGACCTGACCGAGCTTCAAGCGGCCAAAATAATTTAGTACCATTAATTTTCTTCCGCGCCGACGCGTTTCGCGTCCCGGCGCCCCTGCGAGCGGCCCGCGGAGCTTTTGATGACGCCCTGGATCCAAGGTTTGCTGCCTTTCTTGCAATGGCCCCGCCCCACCGGGTCAGCACTGCGCAAGGACGCGATCGCGGGCATCACGGTGGGCCTGGTCCTGATTCCACAAGCCATCGCCTACGCCACGCTCGCTGGGATGCCCCCCATCACCGGCCTCTATGCCGCCCTGCTACCCGGTATCGTCGGCATTCTCTGGGGGTCGTCTTCGTTGCTGGCGGTGGGCCCCGTGGCGCTCACCAGCTTGCTGACCTACGCCGCTCTGGCGCCACTGGCGGAGCCGGAAAGCCCTCACTGGGTGACACTGGCAATCTGGCTCGCCCTGTACGCTGGCGTGATCCAGTTTCTGCTTGGCGCTCTGCGCCTCGGCGTTATCGCCAACTTCGTTTCCAACGCGGTGATCACCGGCTTCCTGAACGCCGCCGCGCTGATCATCCTGGTGTCGCAATTGCCCGCTCTGCTGGGCCTGTCCGGTGAAGGGCTGCTCCCCGCGCTCAGACAGCTTACCGAACATGGGCTGAATCCCGACGCCGCCTGGCTATGGACATTAATTTTCGGCCCCGGCGCGTTGCTGTTGTTATGGCTGCAGAAACGCACCCTGCCGCGCTTCCCCGGGGTTCTGGTGGTGTGTGTACTGGGCATCGCGATCAGCGCCTGGCTGGGCTTCCAGGCGCTCGGCGGCGACGTGGTGGGGAGCGTACCCTCGGGGCTGCCGGTTCTCCAGTGGCCCGACGCTCTGACCGTGGAGCAACATCGTTCGCTATTGCCGGCGGCGGTGATCATCGCGCTAATCAGTTTCACCGAGGCCATGTCCAGCGCGCGGTCCCTGCCCTCGCCGGATGGGCGGCTTTGGGACCAGAACCAGGAATTGGTCGGCCAAGGGCTGGCCAAGGTGGCCAGCGGCCTGAGCGGCGCCTTTCCGGTGAGCGGTTCGTTCTCACGCTCCGCGCTGAATCGGTATGTGGGCGCCACCAGCGGCTGGTCGGCGCTGTTTGCCGCCTTCTGCACGCTACTCTGCCTGCTCTTCTTCACCGGCTATTTGCAACATCTGCCCCGGGCGATACTGGCGGCGATCATCATTTTGCCGGTATTCGGGCTGCTCGATCCGATGGCTTTTGTCCGGCTGTGGCGGGCCTCGGTGGACGACGGTCTGGTGGGTGTCGCCACCTTCCTGGTCACGCTGGCCTCGGTGCCTTACCTGCACTGGGGGGTGCTCACCGGCTTTCTGTTGTCGATTCTGTTTTTCCTGTACCGCCGCTCTCATCCGCGTCTGATCGAGCTGGGCCTGCATACCGCCGGCACCCTCCGCGACCGGGCCCTGCATGGCCTGCCACCGGTGGCGCCCGGCGTGCTGGCGCTGCGCATGGACGCCTCGCTGACCTATATCACCGCGCCGTTGCTAGACCGGTTCATCCGCAAGCGACTGCGCGCCGAACCGGAGATTCGCGTGGTACTGATCTGTGCCTCGGCGATGAACGCCATGGACGCCACCGGCGCCGACACCCTGGGCACCCTGCGGCGCGACCTCGACCAGCGCGGCGTGCGGCTGACGCTTTCCGGCGTTAAGAAGCAAGTCCGCGATGTGCTCGACCACACCGGCTTGATGGCCGCTCTCGGAGAACACAACCTGTTCGCCAATAACCGGGAGGCCATCGCCGCGCTGAGTGCCACCGAGGACCGCACGCAAGAGTAAAATCACCGAAGCGGGGACTCAGTACCTGACAACGCCCGTCGTTTTGGCGAAGATAAGCCTCTTGCGGAGCAGGATGCCGATTCCCGTATGAAACGATTTTTCCTCATCGCGCTGACGCTGGTGATCGCCGTCGGTGTGATGTCTCAGTTGCGTTATCTGATCCCGGTGCTGGAACTGCGGAACCAGAACCCGGACGATACCGCTTTCATGGAGCGCGCCCGGGCGCATGGCGCGGTGCGCTACGAATGGCGGAACTACGAGCAGATCGCCGACGATCTCAAGCGCGCCGTGCTGATTTCCGAGGACGCCCGCTTTATGGAGCACATCGGCTTTGACTGGCGCGGCATTCGTCACGCCATCGAGCGCAACGAGGAAGCGGGCCGCCCGGTGGCCGGCGGCTCCACCGTAACTCAGCAACTGGCCAAGAATCTGTTCCTGAGCAGTGAAAAATCCTACACCCGCAAGATCCAGGAGGCCTTGATTGCGCTGATGCTGGAAGTCACGCTTTCCAAGAAGCGCATTCTTGAGCTGTATCTGAACACCGCGCAGTGGGGCAACCGTTTGTTCGGCGCCCAGGCCGCCGCCCTGCACTACTTCGGCGTGGACGCGCACGCCTTGAGCCCGGCCCAGGCCGCACAGTTGGCGGTGCTGCTGCCCCGTCCCAGCTATTACGACGTGCGCGGCACCACCGAGTACGTCGAACAGCGCACGCTTTGGATTCAGAAGCAGCTGCCCCTGGTCAGAATTCCACCACCCTGACCGCGGCGCGGCGAACTTATCCATTCCCGGAGGACTCTGAGTCCCATCCGCCGCCTCGCGGTCGCACGTACAATGAGACAGTCTGCTTTCCCGTATTCCGGAGACCGCCCTATGAGACCTGCTTGGTTCGCCCTTCCGCTGTTGTTCGCCCTCTCGGCCTGTGACAACACGGACACACCCCCGCCCGTGGAACCCGTCTCGACGCCGTCGCCACAAGACGCCACCGAGGCCCGCGATGGCCTGGCTGGTATCTGGCGGCCCCAGGGGGAGAACCCGCTACACGCGCTGGTCCTGGAAAACGACGGCCAGCTCTACCTGGTCGGCGACCACGGCCACCGGGGCGTGCGCTGGGAAAAACAAGACGACGACACTCTTGTCCTCAGCTACCTGAACACCCGCGACGACGACCCCCTCAACCAGGACTCGCTCGCCGCCGCCCTTGAGAACCCGACTCTGACGCTGGCCGGAGACGGCCCCTTCACCGGTGAGTACCGCCGCGACGCCTCCGGCGTGAGCACCCTGGAAGGCGAAGTGGCGTTACCCGACGACTCGGACGTACCGGACACCAGCGTGCTGGTGCTGACCCTCCGGGACCAGACCGCCCCGGACACTACCCCGGTAGTGCAACGGCTGACGCGCCTGGTCGCCGAGGACGGCAAGATGCCGTTTCGGCTTTACTACAACGGCGACAAGATCGACGACACGCACCGCTATGTGGTGGATGCTCGCGTGATCCTGGATGGCGCCGTGCAGTTCACCACCACGGCACCGCATCAGGTGCTCAATGGCGCCGACGACCGCCCGACGCTGTCGTTGCACACCGCCACCGCCGAACCCCCATTCGCCAACACCTACTGGAAACTGATCCAGGTCGGCGGCGAGCAGACGCCGCCACCTCAGGATCAGAACACCCAGGCGCATTTGGTGTTCCACAGCGAGGGGCAACAGGTCAAAGGCAACACCGGCTGCAACAGCCTCTCCGGTGGCTACCAGAACGACGACGGCCGCCTCACCCTCGAACCGCTGGCCACCACCAAACGGGCCTGCAGAGGTCCTGATCAGGCGCAGGCCTTCACCGACGCCCTGGCGCGCACGCAACGGTTCGAAATCCACGGGCAGCGCCTGACCTTGTACGACGAGGGCGAACAAGCGTTGGCGATTCTAAAAGCGGAGTATTTGTTCTGATGCGTGTTCACTACCTGTCCCACGTGCCGTTCGAGAAGCTCGGCACCATGGAAAGCTGGCTGGCACAACGCGGTGCCGACCTCTCCGCCACCCGTTTTTACCAAGGCGACGCACTGCCCGAGCCAGAGCAGCTGGACACCCTGATCGTCATGGGCGGCCCCATGGGCGCTGACGACGAGGCCCGCTACCCGTGGATGGCGGCGGAAAAGCGCTTTATTGAACAATGCATCAAGGCGGACAAGAAAGTGCTGGGGGTGTGTCTCGGGGCGCAGTTGATCGCCCGCGTGCTGGGTGCCCCAGTGACCGCCAACCCGGAGCCGGAAATCGGCTGGTTTCCGGTACAAAGCACCGACGCCGGGCGGCGGGACCCGATCGGCGCCCTGTTCGACGACGGCGCGCCGGTCCTGCATTGGCACGGCGACACCTTCGCGATTCCCGACGGCGCCGTGCATCTGGCACGCAGCTGGGGCTGCGAAAACCAAGCCTTCCGGTTCGGCGACCACGTGCTGGGGCTGCAGTTTCATCTCGAGCTGGGCGAGAACGAGGCGCGCGCGCTGTGCCGCGAATGCGCCGATGAACTAAAGGATGGGCCCTGGATTCAGAGCGAAGCGGAGATGCTCACCGACCCGGCCCGCTTCAGCGCCGCGCAGCGACGCCTGGGCCGGGTTCTGGAGACGTTTCTGGATATCTGAACCGGCGGCGGCTCAGGCCTGGGCCCGGGCCGGCGCCTCGGCGGACGTTTCGGCCACCCGCCCGGCGGCGCACAGGATCGCTTGCAGCGCCGCAGCGGTGGTATCGGCGGCCAGGGCCACCGCACTCTGCACCCGTTCACCGACACGCACCCGCACGCAGGCCATGGCGTTGGCTTCGGTGTTATCGCCCAGGGACGATTCGTCGAACGCTTCCACGCGGATCTGCCAGCCGTGGCGGCGGTTGAGCGCGTCCACCAGGGCCCCCACGGCCCCTTCACCCTGACCGTTGAGATCCACGGTGTCGCCTTTTTCGCCGACACTGATGCTCGCCTTCACACCGGCATCGGTGCGATGCAGATCGTAGGCGCGCAGCGCCCAACCCGCCGGCACATCCAGGTAGTCGCCGTTAAAGCGGCGGTGGATGCGCTCGCCGGTGATCTCGCCGCCGTCTTCCTCGGCGTCCTGCTGCACCACCAGCGCCAGCTCCTGTTGCAACCAGCGCGGCAACGTCAGGCCGAAGTCCCGCTCCAGCACATGGGCCACGCCGCCCTTGCCGGACTGGGAATTAATCCGCACCACTTCCTCGTAGCGACGGCCCAGATCGTGGGGATCGATGGGCAGGTACGCCACCCGCCAGGTGTCGCCGGGTTTGTACTGGGCCAGACACTTGCGGATCGCGTCCTGGTGGCTGCCGGAAAAGGCAGTGAACACCAGGTCGCCGGCATAGGGGTGGCGCGGATGGGTCTGAATCTCTGTGATCTCCTCCACCAGCGCGATGATTTCTTTCATCCGCGAGAAGTCGATCTCCGGGTCGATACCCTGGGCATAGAGGTTCATGCCCGCGGTCACCAGGTCCATGTTGCCGGTGCGCTCGCCGTTACCCAACAGGGTGCCTTCCACCCGGTCGGCGCCGGCCATCACCGCCAGCTCCGCCGCCGCCACACCGCAACCACGGTCGTCGTGGGTGTGGACGCTGATCAGCACATGCTGGCGATAACGAATGCTGTCGTTGACGGTTTCCACCTGATCGGCGAACACATTGGGCGCGCTCACTTCCACGGTGGCGGGCAGGTTGATGATCACCCGCTGGCCCTGGTCCGGCCGCCACACGTCGTTCACCGCGTCGATCACCTCAATGGCGAAATCGGTCTCGGTGGCACTGAAGGTCTCCGGCGAATACTGGAAGCTCCAGTCCGTGTCCGGCTGCGCGGCAGCGCAATCACGCACCCACTGGGCGGCCTGCGCGGCGATCTTCTTGCAGCCCTCCTTGTCCACATTGAACACCTGCTGACGAAACGTCGGCGAGGTGGCGTTGTAGATGTGGACAATCGCCTTCTTGGCGCCCTGAAGCGATTCGAAGGTGCGCTCGATCAGTTCCTGGCGCGCCTGGGTCAGCACCTGGATGCTGACGTCGTCGGGCACCAAGTCGTCCTCAATCAACGCCCGGCAGAAATCGTAGTCAATCTGACTGGCGGACGGAAAACCCACCTCGATTTCCTTGTAGCCGAGCGCCACCAGCAGTTGGAAGAAGCGCTTCTTCTGAGCCACGGTCATCGGCTTGATCAACGCCTGGTTGCCGTCGCGCAGGTCCACCGCCGCCCATAGAGGGGCTTTCTCGATGCGGCGGGACGGCCAGCGGCGGTCCGGCTTATCGACGACGGGGAAAGGCGCGTATTTGCGATGATCAAAACTCATGACGGACTCCTTGAATTCGGTATGCCTGGCCGGGCCCGGGATCACCGGTGTGTTGGCTCTGCGGCTGGTCAAGCCGTGGCGTTGGGTTCGGTACCGACCCCCGCCCGGTAAGACGGAGGCCCGTGACCGACTGCGGTCCGGCTTTTGGCCTTCCCGCAGTGACAGGACACAGTGTAGGCGCCCGAACCGGCAATGTGCTTGCTTTTTACCGAAATATTCGCCACTTTCAGCAATGAAAAATCGATAACCAACTATTTTTCGGGAATTTATTGCGTGGCGAAAGAAAAACCGGCAAATCTCGACCACACCGACGTGCGCATCCTGCGCGCCTTGCAGCAGGACGGCGGCCTCACCAATCAGCAACTGGCGGAACAGGTCGGGCTGTCGCCCTCACCCTGCTCGCGGCGCGTGCAGAAGCTGGAACAGGCGGGCGTGATCCTGCGCCGGGAAACCGTGCTCGACCCGCGCAAGCTCGGGCTCGACCTCACCGTGATGATCCAGATCAGCATGGATCGCCACACCCCGGAGCGCTTCGCCAATTTCGAAGCCACCGTCGGCGAGTACCCGGAAGTGCAGCAGTGCTATCTGGTCACCGGCCAGGAAGCGGACTACCTGCTCAAGGTGGTGGTGCCGGATATCGACCACTACCAGCAGTTCCTGCTCAACAAGATCACCCGCATCGAGGGCGTCAGCGGCGTGCACTCCAGCTTCGTCATGCGCCGGGTGATCGACACCTCCGCCCTGCCCCTGGATTACATCGATTAGATTCAGGTTCTCCGCGCTTTAGCAGGGACTCTTTTGATTACCGTTGGCCCCCTCCATCAGGGACGCGGCGCAATGGTGGTGCCTTCCGGGACCGCTCACTGGGCAGCGGAACCGCCACGGGTCATAACGCCGTCCGGCCCTTTCTACGCAGCTCGGATTGTGGGAGCTTGCCTTGCAAGCGAAAGGGTGGCTTTGCCACCCGGCAGGATTCCAGAGACCTCGTTTGTGTTGCCGCTGGAAGAGCCTCTGGCATCCTGCCGGGAGCTTCGCTCCCTTTCGCGGGCCGGGCCCGCTCCTACAAAAAATACAGTTTCGTAGCGGCGGTGGCGGCGAAGATGAAGATGACGAGAGGAACGATGAGACTCACCGTTGGATGACCTACACTGAGCCCATGAGTAATCGCAAACAGCTATTGATCGTCGCCCACGCTCCGTCGCCGAACACCCGCCGGCTGGTGGACGCCGCCCTGAAGGGGGCCGGCCACCCGGACATTGAGGAGGTGTCGGTGACCTGGAAGCCGCCGCTGGAGGCGGGCCCGGAGGACGTGCTCGCCTGCGACGCCATTCTGCTCGGCACCACCGAGAACCTGGGCTACATGAGCGGCGCGCTGAAGGACTTCTTCGACCGCACCTACTACGCGGTAATCGACGATAAGCAGGGCCTGCCCTGCGCGCTTTATATCCGCGCCGGCCTGGACGGCACCGGCACCCGCCGCGCGGTGGAATCGATCGTCACCGGCCTGCGCTGGAACTGGGTGCAGGACCCGCTGGTGTGCAAGGGCGAATGGCAGGACGCCTTCGCCGAGCAGGTCGAGGAGCTGGGCATGTACCTGGCCGCCGGCCTGGATTCCGGCATCTTCTAGGGGCCTGTGAACAGGCCCTGGTTTTACCCAGGCGCCGGGCGCGCCTGTCGCTTCGGCGACCGCCAGGTTCTGTCCTCGCCGCTACACTTCGCGCCCCGAAAACGGCTCGCAGGATTGAACCATGTCCATGTTGCCGGCGCCCTCGGTGCCGTCCCTGAAATCCGCCCGCCGCTGGCTCGGCAACGCCGGCCAGCGTCTGTTCCGCAGCGACGCCCTGGTGCAGGCCGACGCCACGCCTTTTCAGGTAATCCGCGATGACGGCCTGGTCCAGTTGCGCTATTACCCGCCGTTGCGGGAAAGCCACATCGAGCTGGACAACGGCGACGTGGTGCCGGTCGCCACCCGGACCCAGCGCACGCCGCTAGTGCTGGTGCCGCCCCTGGCGGTGAACATGCTGATCTACGATCTGTTTCCACGGCGCAGCCTGGTGCGCTACCTGCGCGCGCGGGGCTTTGAATTGTATCTGGTGGACTGGGGCCGGCCCGGACGGGCGGAAAACCATCACAGCCTGGCGACCTACTTCGCGGAAAAACTGCCGGCGCTGCTGGAAAGGGTGCGCGAGCACAGCGGCGAGCGCCGCCTGAGCCTGCACGGCTGGAGCTTCGGCGGCCTGTTCAGCTTGTGCTACGCGGGGCTCGGGCAGGACCCGGACCTTGCCAATCTGGTGCTGGTAGGCACACCCACGGACTATCACCGCAACGGCGCGCTGGGCAAACAGTACCGGCGTTTAAGCCGCAATCTGAAGTGGCTGCGGCGGCGCACCGGGTTGCGCGCCCACGACCTCAACCCGGCCTGGCTACGCTCGCCGGGCTGGGCCAATAGCCTGGCCTTCAAACTCACCAACCCGGTGGCCAGCGTGCAGGGCTACTGGAATCTGGTGAAGAATCTGCACGATCGGGATTTCGTCAGCGCCCACGCCACCAATGGCGCCTTCCTGAACGACATGGTCGCCTACCCCGGTGGCGTGATTCAGGACATTATTCACTATCTGTGGGTGGATAACGTGATGGCCCGGGGCCAGTTGCCGATGCCCGGCGGCGGCGGTCAGCTCAGCCGCGTGCAGGCCAGCATCCTCAATATCACCGGCGCCGGCGACCCCATCGTCACCCGTGATTGCAGCCACGCCATGGACACCCTGGTGGGCAGCCGGGACAAGACCTATGTGACCATCCCCGGAGGCCACATGGGCATCCTCGGCGGCGCCACCGCCCAGCAGGAAAGCTGGGCGGTGATCGCCGACTGGCTGCGTTGCCGGGACTAGCCGCTACAAAAAGCCGAGCAGGCCGGCGAGCAGATTGGTCACCGGCGAAAGCAGATCAAGCAGCCCGCCCAGCGGGCTCAAGGCCCGGTCCAGCTGCGCGGTGATTTCCCGGGTGAGCGTCGCCAATACCGAAGAGATGGCGTTGCCCGGCAACGTGGCCTGGTCGACGCTCTCCAGCCACAGCACGTCGTTGACCACCTGCTCCAGAACCACCTGAATGGTGCCCACCAACTGCTCGCCGGTGGCACTGGTGTCGAGCAACACCAACTGCTCCAGGGTGTTGGCCAAACCCAGTGACACACTGGAAAGCACCTTGGTGAGGCCGGACAGCACCGGCACGTCCGGGGTCTGCTCGTTGACGCCGTCAACGATGTTGTCCAGGTTGCGCGCCAGTTGCACCAAGGGACCCGCCAGAAACGCCACATCCTGCAGCGTGCCGGAGGATTCGCCCTCGAAATCGGCACCGTTGCCGAGCCCTTCGCTGAGCGCCTGGAAGGCGCCGCCGAGCTGGTCAAAGGGGGCCGGCAGGGCGCTGGTGTCGATGGCCTCCAACTGTTGGGATGCGGCCAACGCGCCCTGGAACGCCTGGCTCATGTCTTCATCATTGCCGCCGGAGATCGCCGCCGCGGCGCCGTCCAGGGCACTGAACAACGTATCCAGCCCGGCCAGAATCTGCGCCGCCACTTCCTGCTGCGGGCCTTCCGGCAAGCCCGCCATAGCCTGGTTGAAACCGGAGATCAACTGATCGCGGAATGCCTGCAGGGGGCCGCTGAAGTCCGCGTCGAAACCGTCCGGCAGCGGCAGCGGGAACGCCTCGCCACCGGTGAAGATATCGCTGGAGAAATCGTTGCCGGGAGCAAGACCCACGGCGGGCTGCTTGTCGTAGCACCGCTGATAGGCCGGGGTCACCTGGCCGGCGTCCAGCACGCCCAGCCCCTCGACACCCGGCTCCACCACATAGGCTTCCAGGCACAGCTGCGCCGGGCTGCCGGCTTGGCTGTCTGCCTCCACCGCTTCCATCCAGAAGAAGCCGTATACATCACCGATCTGGAACGGCGCCTGGTTGCGCTCCGGGTCGTCCAGGCTGCGCATCTTGCTGGCGGCGCCGCTGACCACGAACTCGGTGCGGCCGCATTCGGGCACCGCGTCGATCACTTGCAGGTCATGGTCGTGGCCGGCGAAGAAGAAATCCGCCTTGTCGCACACCGCCTCTTCCATGAACGCCCGCCAGCGATCGCCCGCCAGCACCGGCAGTATTTCGCTGGGCACGCCGTCGTAGTTGCCGGCGTTGCCGTGGCTGCCGTTGGACAGATAGGGATGGTGGGCCAGGCCGATTTTGAATTCCGCCTGGGAGCCGCCGATCGCGCTTACCGCCCAGTTCAACTGGTTGATGCCGTAGGTGTGGTAGGCGTAGTCCAGATCCGCGTCGGCGAAGCCGCCGGCGATCGGGTTGGAATCCAACGCGAACAGCGACACCAGCGGCGCGCCGCTTTCAGTTTCTCCAGCGTCCTGCTGGAAATAGCGATCCGGCATGATCCAGCGGTCGGACAGGCGGCCGTCGAAATAGGTGTAGTCCACCTGGAACTCACCGCGCGCGTTGCCGGCGCCGTCGCCGCCTACATAGGCGGTGTTGTCGTGGTTACCCAGCACCAAATAGAACGGCAGATCCACCGGCTCGAACGGCAGCTCGAATTTCTCCTCGAACTGCGGGTCATCGACGCTGGTGACACCGGATTCGTAAATATTGTCCCCCAGCCCGACGACAAAATCACAGCCGGGCCGCTCGGGGTCATTTTCCGCCCCCAGTTTCACCGCACAGATGTCCGCCATCGCCTGGCCGACCGCGTAGGCGCCGTCGGAGCCGCTGCCGGAATCGCCGATGGTCAGAAAGCGCACCCGCTCCAGCACCGTCGGTTCCGGTTCTGGCTCCGGGTCCACCGGGGTTTCCGGCTCCTCGGGTTCATTGGGTTGCGGCGTGGCGCCGCCGTCGCTGCCGCTGTCACCACCACAGGCGGCCAGGGTCAGGCCCAGGGCGGCGGCCAGCGCCAGTCGTTGGATTGTCCAGTTCATGCCATCTCCTCCGTGGACGCGCTCGCCGGTGCCGGCGGGTGGAACAGCGCGGTGCGCAGGGTGCGCGGTCGCGAGGGTCGCAGCCCGCCTTCGCGCAGCCGGCTGTCACCGCTGTACACCGCCACCAACTTGGTTTTGCTTTCGTCGATCTGCCCGCGCAGATCGAAGGATTCGATATCGCGGGCGTAATAGAACTCCGCCTGGGCACGCTGGCGGTTCACGTCCATCAGGATGAAACCGCGGGATTTGGCTTCCACATAGCGGATGTGCGGGTTAACCACCGGGATGGCGACACCGGCCAGCTCCGCGGCGCCCTCCGGGAAGCCCGGGCTGGTCACCGCCGGGGTGACGAATTCCGTGGCCAGGGGCGCATCGAAAAGATCGCCCAGCAGGGTGCCCGGATTGCGATAGATTTCACTGGCCCAGGAGGTGTGAATATCGCCGGTGAGAATCACCACGTTGTCGATGTTGTTGTCATCCAGGTGGTTAAGAATCTTCAAGCGGTCCGCGGCGTAACCGTCCCACTGATCCATATTGATCGCCGACAGGTTGCCGCGCAGTTGCGGGGCGTGCTCATTGAGCGAGGGAATTTCGGCGATGTTGAGCTGGGCGAACATCACCTGCTGGCCGATGAAGCGCCAGCGGGCGGTGGACGCGCTCAGGCCGTCAAGCAGCCACTGCATCTGGGTGTCGCTGATCAGGCGCCGTTCCGGGTCGTTGCGGGCCGGATCAAACGGCACCGACAACGGCTCGTCGCGCCCCTCGAGACGGGTATCCAGCATGCTCAGGTCGATCAGATCGCCGAACTGGAAACGCCGGTAAATGGTGGCGAAATCCCCGGGGTTCTGTTCGCGGATCGGCATCCATTCGAAATACACCCGGCGGGCGATGTTCTTGCGCGCCTGCCAATCGCCTTCGGTAAGCGGCTGGTGGTTCTCGGCACCGTCCTGATAGCTGTCGTTGGTGCTTTCATGGTCGTCCCAGATCACGATCATCGGATACTGCCGATGCACCGCCTGCAGATCCTCGTCGCCTTTGTACTGGGCGTGGCGCTGGCGGTAGTCCTCCAGGGTGACCATTTCGTGGGGCGGCTGCGGGTCCCGGTCCGGCACGTCGCCGTATTCACCGATGCCGTACTCATACAGGTAATCGCCCAGGTGCAGCACGAAATCCAGATCGCCGTGCTCGGCCAGGGTCTTGTAGACGGAGAAATAGCCGTGGGAGATATTGGCGCAGGACACCACCGCGAACCGGGCCCGGTCCACGAAACGGCCCGCCGCCGGTAGGGTTCGGGTACGGCCAATCGGAGAGCGCTGATCGCCCACCGTGAACTGGAAGTAATACCAGCGCCCCGCTTCCAGGCCAGTGGCGTCCTGTTTGACGCAGAAATCGTGCTGCGCGTCGGCCTGTGTCTCGAAGCGCGCCACCGGGTCCAGCAGCGCCGCGTCGCGGGCCACCGTGATGGTCACCGGTATCGGCGCTTCCGTGTCCTCGCGGGGGGTGACCCGTGTCCACAGCATCACCCGGTCGGCAAGCGGATCACCGGAGGCCACCCCGTGGGCAAAGTCCACCCGCGGAACCGGCGGCTCCGAAGGGCTCGGGGTCTCCGGCCCGTTTGGCTCATTCGGTGAGCCCGCGGACGGCGCCGGGGAATCGGATGAACTCCCCCCACCACAACCGGCCACCCAGGTAGCGGCGCTACCCACGGCCATGGCCTGCACCAGACGACGACGCTTGCGATCCATACCCTGCTCCCTAGGGCCTGTTCACACTACTTGCATCGCACCTGCTGGCGCCCTTTTTGCTTCCAGCTAGGCGGAGGGAGCGCCGTTTGGTCACTCCAAATAAGCGACCGACAACGACGCTGGGGGCAAAAAGGGCTCCAGCCCTTCGGGTTGCGGCTAAAAAGCCACCCCTCCGCGTTGCTCGTCGTTCATTTGGAATGACCAAACTTCTCTCCTCGCGCCTTGATGGGTGGCTTTTTAGCCGCAACAGGCGCGATGCAAGTAGTGTGAACAGGCCCTCATTAAAGAATGCAGACAAAGGGTAAGCAGGAAGTTGCATTTGGACAGTTGCACGACCGTGCCAAACTGTTGCGCTCTGTAAAACCGTGTAAACGCCCAGCGAAGATTGACGGGCCGATGACAGGCGCGGGACAGTTCCGTGAAATCGAGGCGTCACGGGGCTTGAATTACCGGTGCCGGAGACGCAATGCTGGGAACAGGCCGTATTGTTTGATCGGCCCTTTTCAGCCAATCAGGAGGAGAGCATGCGCATCACTGTGGAAGGCGTGAACGAAGGCCAACCGGTTCCCGGCCCGTTCGCATTCGCGGTACCCGACCCCAAAGAACACATGAGCCTGAGCGATAACCGCAACCCCAAGGTGGTTTGGGACGGCGTACCGGAAGGCACCCGTGGCTTCGCCCTGCTGGTGGTGGACCCGGACGCACCCACCGATGCCTCCGATGTGAACCAGGATGGCAAGACCGTGCCCGCCGACCTGCCCCGGGCGGATTTTTATCACTGGGTACTGGTGGACATTCCTGCCGAGGTGCGGCAGATCGACGAGGGCGAGGACGCCGACGGCGTGGTACCGCGCGGCAAGGACATCGGACAAACCGCGAAAGGCATTCGCGGCGCCAATGATTACACCGACTTTCTCGCCGGCGACCCGGACATGAAAGGCGTCTACGGCGGCTACGACGGCCCCTGCCCGCCCTGGAACGACGAACGGCTGCACCACTACACCTTCACCGTCTACGCTCTGGATGTGACGTCCCTGGGCCTGAGCGGTGAAATACGCGGCCCTCAGGTGGTGGAGGCCATCCAGGGTCACATTCTCGACCAGGCCAGCGTGACCGGCACCTACACCCTGAACCCGAACGTCTGACGACGGCAGCGCCCGGCAACGCCGGGCGCTAAATCACCGTGAACGCCCCCGGCAGATGCTGCCGCAGGGTGATCAGATTTTCCTCCCGCACGTCCATCTCACCGAAGCAATTGGCCACCGTGCCCGTGTAGCGCAGGCCGTCCGCCTGGATCGCTTCGGCGGTGAGCAGCGCATGGCTGATGCAGCCCAGCTTCATGCCCACCACCTGGATCACCGGCAGGTTCAGCTCCACCGCCAGCGCGGACAGCATTTCCTGGTCAGTGAGCGGCACCCGCCAGCCGCCGGCGCCCTCCACCAGCACCAGGTCCGCCGGGTGACTGCTCAAGGCGCCGCGCACAAAGCCGGCCAGTTGCGACAAACTGACCCGGCGGCCCTCCTGCCGGGCGGCGATGTGCGGCGCGATCGCCGCTTTCAGCGCCACCGGGTTGACCAGGTCATAAGGCAAAGACAGCGATGAGGCGGCCATCAGATTCACGGCGTCCTCGTTGCGCAGCCCGTCGACGGTTTCCTCGCAACCGGCGGCGATCGGCTTGAGCCCGTAGCAACTCAGCCCCGCCTCCCGGGCACGCTCCAGCAATCGGCAGCTGACCCAGGTTTTGCCCACCTCGGTGTCAGTGCCGGTGATAAAGAACACGCCGCGGAGCACGGGAAGCGGCGGTGGAGTGGTCTGGGATGGGGCTGTCATGGGAATCCTCGCGGTTATTTGGGTGTGCTGGACGCCGGACGTCAGGCGTCCTCCACCTTCGTCGCCTCCACGAACAACACGTCCCAGGTAAGCGGCAGCCCGGCGGGCTGACGGCGCGCCTCATAGGCGTCGCACAGGGCGCGCCAGGCTGCTTTGCCGGTGAGGCCGGTGGCGCCGCCCTGGACATGGTCGACCCCGGTGGCCTTGAAGGCACGGACCAGGGTTCTCACGTCCGGATAATGCTCGGTGAACGCCATCCGCCGCCATTGCTGGGGGAACAGGCCGGCACCCTCGAGCGCCTGACGCCAGTCGGCCTCCGCCGGCAGACGGTTAAGGCGTGGGCGGCGAGCGCCGTCGGCGGCGGCCCAGCTGTCGCGCAGCTCGTGCAGCGAGCCGGCCAGCGGCACCGCCAGCAACAAATGGCCGTTGGGCACCAGCACGCGGGCCACTTCCGCCATGGCCCGTTCCGGCAGACACCATTGCAACGCGAAACTGGAATACACCAGGCCCTGGCCCGCGTCGGGCAGCGGCAGCCGCTCGGCGTCCGCGCACAATGTCTGGAAGCGCTCGCCGGTGCGGCCGCGCGCTCGCGCCTCCGCCAGCATCGCCGGCGACAGATCCACCGCCAACCAGCGGCTGTCCGGCCAGCGGCTCTGCTGGCGCCGGGCCAGGGGCGCGGTGGCGCAGCCCAGCTCCAGGGCCCGGCGGTCGGGCAGCTGCGCCGGCGCCATGTCCAGCAGGCTGAGCGCGCAGGCCAGCTGCAGGCCGGCGTGGGCGTCGTAGCTGGGCGCGGCGCGACCGAAACGGTCGCTGACCGCGGCCTTATCCATCAATGAGCGAGTGTCGGCGATAGAAGTCATAAACGGCCCGGGCAAAGGTATCGGGGGCGGACAGGAACGGCACATGCGCGACCTGTTCAATCAAAGCGGTGTCGCCGCGCTCGTTCAGCAGCGGCTCGACCGCGGCCATGGCCGCCGCCGGCACGATGTTATCGCGCGCGCCGAAGATCATGTGCAGCGGCATTTCCAGCGCCGCCAGGTCGCCGCGCAGGTCGGTGTCGCGCAGAATCGCGAGGCCCTCGCGCAGCGCCCGGTGAGCGGGCAGGCCGCAGAAGTAGAGAATCTCCTTAAGCCGCGCCACGTCCTGGCGCATGCTTTCGGCGCCTTTGCAGTTGAGCGCCAGAAAACGCACCAGCGTGCCTTCGTAATCCTCGCGGCACATCTGCTCGAAGGCGTTGAAGATGTCCGGCTTCATCGCCGCCGGCCAGTCGGCGGCGGCGGTGAAACGCGGCGTGGTGGCCACCGTGACCACCGATTGCACCCGGCTCGGGTGATCCAGCGCCAGCCGCAACGCCACCAGCCCGCCCAGGGACCAGCCCAACAAGTGGGCGCGCTTCGGCATCACCGTGGCCACCTGGTCGGCCAAAAAGCTCAGGGTGTAGGGGGCATTGGGTAACGGGCTCTGGCCCATCCCCGGCAGGTCCACCACGGTGACCCGGAAGCGTTCCAGCAGCGCCGGCACGATGTCGTCGAAGACGATGGCGTGCAGGCCCCAGCCGTGGATCAGCACGATATCCTGGGCCTGGTCGTCACTGACGCCGGTGGCTTTGTAGGTGTTATGGAACGGAATCAGACGCGGCATGGGTTGTCCTCCAGGGCGCCCAGCAGACGGTCCACGTCCGCCTCCCGGTGCGCAGCGGAAAGGGTGACGCGCAGCCGTGCCTGGCCCTCCGGCACCGTAGGCGGGCGGATCGCGGATACCAGCACGCCGTGCTCCGCCAGCGCGCGGCTCAGCGTCAGCGCGGCGCCGTCGTCGCCGATCAGGATCGGCTGAATGGGCGTGTCGGAAGCCATCAGCGTGTAGCCCAGCTCGGTAGCACCGCGGCGGAACCGCTGAATCAGGGCGCTCAGATGCGCCCGGCGCTGCGGTTCACGGCGCGTCTTATCCAGGCTCACCAGCGTAGCGGCGGCCACGGCGGCGGGCATGGCGGTGGTGTAGACATAGGTGCGGGCGAACTGAATCAGCGTTTCGATCAGCTCGTTGGAACCGGCCACGAAGGCGCCGGCGGTCCCCAACGCCTTGCCGAGAGTGCCCATGTACACCGGCACCCGCTCGTTGACCCCTTGGGCGAACGCGGTGCCGCGGCCCTGGCCGTCCAGTACGCCCAGGCCGTGGGCGTCGTCCACCATCAGCCAGGCATCGCCGGCGTCACAGGCGTCCAGATAGGCGGCCAGGGGCGCCTGGTCGCCGTCCATGCTGAACACCCCATCGGCCACCACCAGCTTTCGCCCGGCGTCGCTGCGCGCCAGTTGCGCGGCCAGGGCATCGGCATCGTTGTGGGCAAAGCGCCGGAAGCGGGCACCGCTGAGCAGGCCCGCGTCCAACAGGGAAGCGTGATTGAGACGGTCCTGGAACACGGCGTCACCCTTGCCGACCAGGGCGGTGATCGCGCCGATATTGGCCATATAGCCGGTGGAGAACAGCAGCGCCCGCTCGCGGCCGGTGTGCGTCGCCAGGGCCTCTTCCAGCATCTGATGCGGACGCTGATGCCCGCACACCAAGTGGGAGGCGCCGCTGCCCACGCCCCAGCGGTCGGCGGCATCGCGGAACGCCGCCACCACGTCCGGGTCGTTGGCCAGGCCCAGGTAGTCGTTGGCGCAGAAATTCAGGTGTTCGCGACCGCCCACCACCGCCGTGCGGCCACAGGGGCCGTCCATCAGCGTCGGCTGACGAAAGCGCTGCCGGGCGCGCCGTTCATCCAGGCGCGCGGAAAGATCGAAAGCCAAGGCCGGGCTCCGCGCGATTCAGGCGTCCACCTTCCGGTGGGCGGGGCGGCCGGTATCCTTATCGAGCACGTGCTTGGCGCCGCGCCGGGTCTGAGCGCTGTACGCCAGGGCGTCGTGGTAGAGGCCGTTTTGCGCCGCTTCGTTCTCCACCACTTGCTGGCGCAACGCTTCCTCGTGGGCCTCGTCGGAGGCTTCGTGGCGCGGGTCCAAGGAGTGAATGCCCAGACGCTTGAACAACTGATGATCGTGGCTGGCTTCCGGGTTGTCGGTGGTCAGCAAACGCTCGCCGTAGAACATGGAATTGGCGCCAGCCATGAAACACAGGGCCTGGGCCTGATCGTTCATTTCCTGGCGTCCGGCGGCCAGCCGTACATAGGACTGGGGCATCAGAATCCGCGCCACCGCGACGGTGCGCACGAACTCGAACGGGTCCAGGTCGTCCACGTCGGCCAGCGGCGTGCCCTCGATCTTGACCAGCATATTGATCGGCACCGATTCCGGATGCTCCGGCAGGTTGGCCAGTTGCTGCAGCAGGCCGACCCGGTCGTTACGGTTCTCGCCCATGCCGACAATACCGCCGCAGCACACCTTCATACCGGCGTCGCGCACATTGGCCAGGGTGGTCAGGCGGTCACTGTAAGTGCGCGTGGTGATCACCTGGCCGTAGTATTCCGGCGAGGTGTCCAGGTTGTGGTTGTAGTAGTCCAGGCCGGCCTCGGCCAGGCTTTGCGCTTGCCCCTCGTCGAGCATGCCCAGAGTCATGCAGGTTTCCAGACCCAGGGACTTCACCTGACGCACCATATCCAGCACATAGGGCATGTCCTTGGCGCGCGGGCTGCGCCAGGCGGCCCCCATGCAGAACCGCGAGGCGCCGTTGTCCTTGGCGGCGCGCGCCTCTTCCAGCACCCGTTCCACCTCCAGCAGCTTCTCTTTCTCCAGCTCGGTGTTGTAGTGGCCGGACTGAGAGCAGTACTTGCAGTCTTCCGGGCAGGCGCCGGTCTTAATCGACAGCAGCGTGCTCACCTGCACCGCGTTAGGATCGAAATACTGGCGGTGCACGGTGGCGGCCCGGAATATCAGATCGTTGAACGGCAGGGTGAACAGGGCTTCGATCTCACCGCGATGCCAGTCGTGGCGTACGGCGTTCGGGGCGGCTTCGGACAGGGGCGTGGCGGCGGCTACAGTCATGATAATTTCTCTCTGAACAGTCAGCGTCAGACTAGCAGCGCCCCCGCGCCTGTCAACTTCCAACACGTAACAAGGTTAACCAATGGTTATTTATTGATCGTTTCTACTTTTTGCGAAGGTCCCCTCCAGCGGGGTCGCGGGTTATCGCTGGCGCCGAACCTTTCTACGAAGCTCGGTTTGTGGGAGCTTGCCTTGCAAGCGAAAGGCCGGCAAAGCCGGCCGGCAGGATTCCAGAGAGATTTCTAACGGTAGCACCATCAGCGTCTCTGGGGTCCTGCGGGGCAACCTTTGCCGGGTGGCTGGAAGCCACCCTTTCGCGGGCAGCGCCCGCTTCCACAAAGTGCCGCTTAGAAGTTGTAGTTGAGCTTGAGGCTGTACTGACGAGCGTCGCCGTAGTAGCCGCCGTTATAGAAACCCAGGTTGTTGTAGTACTTCTCGTCGGTGAGGTTGCTCACGTTGGCGGTCACCGCCAGGGCCGGGTTGAAGCGGTAGCGGGCCATCAGGTCCACCAAGGTGTAGCTGTCCTGGACGAATTTGTAATCGCCACTCTGGCCCGGGCGGGTGACGAAGGCATAGGTCTTGTTTTGCCAGGCCACCCCGGCCCCCACTGTCAGGCCCTCGAACCGACCGCTTAGACGGTAGCGGGTGGACAGGCGCACCATCTCCTCGGGGGAGGTGGTTTTCAGCTCGTCGCCTTCCGGGTCTTCGGTGACCCGATGGGTATAGCCGGCCAGCATCTGCCAGCGCGGCAAAATCTCGCCGGAGGCGGTCAGCTCGAAGCCGTTGGTTTGCGCGCCGTCCACGGCCCGGTACGCCTGGGAATTGGGCGGTGCGCCGGGAATCGGCTCGCCGGTGGCCTCGGCCAGGTTGTCCTGGTCGACACGGAACACCGCCACACCGGTGTTCAGGCGACCGCCGCGGAACTCGCTCTTCAGACCCGCCTCGTAGCTGTTCCCTTCTTCCGGATCGAGGATTCTGTTGTTCAGGTCCCGCTGGGTTTGCGGCTGGAAAATACTGGTGTAGCTGGCGTACACGGAATGCCGGTCGGTGAGGTCGTAGACCACGCCGGCGAAGGGCACCACCTCGCCGTTTTCCTGGTAGCGCTCGGCGAAATCACCGCTCCAGTTAAAGCCGCCCCGGTCGACGCGCCAGTCCACCACCCGGGCGCCGGTAATCACCGCCAGGTCGTCGGTGGGTTTAAAGCGGGCGGTGGTGTACAGGCCGGTCTGTGAGGCGCGCTCATTTTCATCGGTATTGATATCGCCCCACAGAGGCTTGGCCCGGTCGCCCTCCCAGGTAAAGAGATTGTCCAGGGTGTTGTCGAAGTTCACCGAGGGCTGGCCGATGTAGTCGAGCTTGCTGCGCGAATAGCTGGCGCCAACGATCAGCTCATGGTGTCGGCCGAACAGTTCGAACGGACCATTGGCATAGGCGTCGAAGGTATGCTGCTTCTTGTCTTCCTGGTAGCGACCCGACCAGAACGTCAGCCCACTGCCGTCCCGGTTCAGGGTGCCGCCGCCGGCGGACGCCAATTCAGCGTCGTAGTTGTTTTCCTGGTAGGTGTAGGCGAGTTTGCCGTACCAGCCGCTGTTGAACTGGTGCTCCAGGTTGACGAAGGCGGTGCGGGCGTCCTGGGCCCAGCGGCTCCAGTCGGTGGCCGGGTTGGTATCCCGGTCCAGATCGGCGATGCCGCCGTCGCTGTAGAACAGCGGCACGCCGCCCCAGGTGGAACCCTCCGGGTCGTAGTCCATGGAATCCACGCCCAGAGTGATCATGGTGTCCTCGGAAAGATCCGCTTCCAGAACGCCGTAAAACACCTGCTTTTCGTTCTCGTAGTGATCCAGGAAGGACTCGCCCTGCTCGTAGGCGGTGACAAAACGGCCGCGCACCTTGCCGTCGTCCGTGACCGGGCCACCCACATCCAGTTCGCCCCGGTAGCCGTTCCAGCTGTTTACTTCCAGGCCCGCCTGCCCGGCGAATTCCCGGGTGGGCTTCTTGCGCACCAGGTTGATGGTGGCGGACGGGTTACCGATGCCGTGCAGCAAGCCGCTGGCGCCGCGCAGCACTTCGACCCGGTCGTAGATAAACGTGTCCGCGTGGGCACTTTGCTTACCCAGGGTGCTGCTGCGCATGGACGGCATGCCGTCATAGAGAAAATTGGTGATATCGAACCCGCGGGCGCTGAAGGTGAGCCGTTCGGTGTCCTGGGTATTGACGGTAACGCCGGGGGTTCGCTGCATCACCTCGGCGAGGCTGTTGAGCCCGAAATCCTCCATTTGCTCGCGAGTAATGACGGTGACCGACTGGGGCGTTTCCCGGGGGGACAACACCATGCGGGTAGCGGTGTTGCTGGCACCGCTGGTGTAGCTGCCGGACCCTTCCGTGGTCATACCGGCATCGTAACCGTCCACGGACGCGCCGACCACGTCGATGGTGTCCAGCTCATGGCTATTCTCGGCATCGTCGCCGGCCGCGTGCAGGGCGGGACTGCCGGCCAGAATCAGGCAGAGGGAAAGACGGGAAAAGCGGAATGCAGACATAGTGGGCCCCCAGTTGGTGTTTTCGACGATGGCTTGGGGAGACCTGGCTACGTCACTGGACGGCAATGATAACCATTCCTATCTTTATGTCAAAAATACGTGAATTACCCTTCGCCGGCGCTTCGGCTTACCGGCATTGCAGCCACGGCCTACACGACCTTGAGGGGATGTCGGCTGGGCAGGTCCCGCCGCCAGGGCGATGATGGCGCCCTACACACCCAGGAAGACGGAGGACACGGATGTTTTTCGATCTTGCCGAGCCCTGCCTGTTGTGCGGTCGGCGCAGCCCACGGGGCCTTTGCCGGCTGTGCACTGGAGAGCTGCGCGACGGCGGCGCCCTGTACGACCCGCTTTGCCGCTGCGGGCTGCCCGGCACCGACGGCGGCGCTTTGTGCGGGCGCTGCCTGCGACGGCCGCCGCCGTTCACCACCACCTACTGCCACTGGATTTATCAATTCCCGCTCGACCGCCTGATCAACGCCTACAAGCATCAGGGCTGCCTGCCGGCGGAACGGGCCCTGGAACCCTTGCTGCGCGAGCAGCCGCTGCCCTGGCCCGACGCCGAGGTGCTTTGCCCCCTGCCGGCCCATTGGCGGCGCCGGCTGGAAAGGGGCTTCGATCAGGCGGAGCGGCTGGCGCTGATGCTGGCCCGTCACTGGCGGCGCCCGGTGGCGCCGTTACTGCTGCGTCACCGCCCCACTGGCCACCAACAGGGGCTGGGTCGCGCGGAACGGGTGCGTAACCTGCGCCATGCTTTCGTGGCCAGGCCCGGTGCCCGCTACCGACGGGTGCTGTTGATTGACGACGTGATGACCACCGGCACCTCTGCGCGGGCCGCCAGCCGGGCGCTGCTCGAAGGCGGCGCCGAGGAAGTGCGCGTCTGGGCACTGGCAAGAACCCTTCATCAGGCGCGCTAAGCCCATCTACAAAGTACTGTTTGTGGGAGCGAGCCCGGCTCGCGAAAGGCCGCCAAAGGCGGCCGGCAGGATACCAGAGACGTTATTTTCGCCTGTCTGGCATCAGGCACCACGGGTCCTTCATAATGCCCTCTTCGTTCCGCAAACGGTCGCGCCCATGAAAATCAGCATCGCCCAAGGGCATAACCCGCCGCACAACATCAACGGCATCACCGTGATCATCGATGTGATCCGCGCCTTCACCACCAGTCACGAAGCGTTTCTGGGCGGCGCCAGCCATATTTACCCGGTGTCCAGCGCCGACGACGCCTTCCGGCTGCGCGAAGACTACCCCGAAGGCCTGCTGGTAGGCGAGGTGCAGGCCCTGCCCATCGAGGGCTTCGACTACGGCAATTCGCCCTGGGAAATCCGCCACACCGATGTGCGCGGCCGTTATCTGATCATGCGCACCACCAACGGCGTAGCCGCCACCCTGCGCGCCCGCGACAGCCGTCAGGTGCTGGTCGCCGCGCTGATCAACGCGGAAGCCACCGCCGACTATATCCGCGAGCAAAACCCGGACACCGTGGTGCTGGTGGCGTCCCACCCCACCGGCGACGAAGACGTCGCCTGCGCCGAATACATCCGTGGCCTGCTGGGTGGCGAGGGGATCAGCCTGGAGCAGGCCCGTGAGCGCACCCGGAACGCGTTTGCGGCGCAGAAGTTCCTGGACGGCAGCCACCCGCGCCTGCGCCCCCAGGACATCGATATGGCCGCCTCCAGCGCCGGCCCGAGCGCCCTGATCATGGGCGTGACCTACGAGCCAGTGCCGCGCATCGATGTGGTCCACGCCGCTTCCTGACCTTTTCCATCAACCCCGCCGCTCCCCTTGATCAATGACGACCCGGCGGGCGCCTGTTAGCGTCCTGGAAACCTCTGAGAAACCCCTAGCTTGGAACCGTCATGATCGAGTGGAACGAACAGCAGCAGATGATCCAGAAAATGGTACGCGACTTCGTAGCCAAGGAAGTGGTGCCCAACCTGGACGATATCGAATACAACGGCGTGCCGCCCTACGACATCCTGCGCAAGATGATTAAGACCTTCGGCATGGATGTGATGGCGACGCAGAACTACGAAAAGCAGATCGCCCGCGAGAAAGCCGCCGCCGAAAAAGGCGAGGACGCCCCCACCAAGAAGAAAGACGGTCCTTCCGAGGGCGCCGGCGATCAGGCGGCGATGACCATGATCCCGATCATTGAACTGAGCCGTCATGCCCAGGGGCTGGTCACCGCCATGGGCGTGTCCATGGGGCTCACCGGCGGCGCCATCATGAGCAAGGGCACCATTGAACAGAAAGAGCGCTGGGCGCTGCCGCTGCTGACCCTGGAGAAAGTGGGCGCTTGGGCGATCTCCGAGCCGAACTCCGGCTCCGACGCCTTCGGCCAGATGAAAACCCTGGCGAAGCGCGACGGCAACGGCGGCTACATCATCAACGGCAGCAAGACCTGGATCACCAACGGCCCCTACGCCGACACCATCGTGCTGATCTGCAAGCTCGATGAGGAAGGCGTGGAGCCCAAGGACCGCAAGATCGTGTCTTTTATTCTCGACGCCGGCATGGAAGGCCTGGAGCAGTCCAAGCCGTTCAAGAAGATGGGCATCGGCTCCTCGCCCACCGGCGAGCTGTTCTTCAGTGACCTGAAGGTGGGCGCCGACCGCCTGCTCGGCGGCAGCGAAACCAGCTATGGCCGCTCCGGCGCCAAGGCCACCTTCATGCAGGAACGGGCCGGCGTCGCCGCCATGGCTCTGGGGATGGTGGAGCGCGCTCTGGAACTGTCCACCGCCTACGCCCGTGACCGGGCCCAGTTCGGCCGCCCGATCGGCGACAACCAGTTGATTCAGTTGAAACTGGCGAAGATGGAAGTGGCCCGCACCAACCTGCAGAACATGGTGTTCCGCTATATTGAGATGACCGCCGCCGGCAAGCAGATGAGCCTGGCGGAAGCCTCGGCGATGAAACTTTATGCCGCCCAGATTGCCATGGAAGTGTCCACCGAGGCGGTCCAGGTGCACGGTGGCTACGGTTACATGCGCGAATCGCGCGTGGAGCAGCTGATGCGCGACGCCAAAATCCTGCAAATCTACGCCGGCACCGACGAGATGCAGATCATCGCCATTGCCCGGGACCTGCTGGGAAGAAGCTAAGGGGCGCAAGCGGCAGGCTTGGAGCTTGCGGCTTGAAGCTTGTAGCCTGTCGGAATGAAACAAGGAGGATTTCCCATGGCACTACAGCAACAGCATTGCGAAGCCTGCCACGCCGAGGCGCCCCGCATCAGCGATGAGGAAGCGGACAAGCTGCGCGTCGAAATCCCGGAGTGGAAGCAGGTCGAGGAAGACGGCGAAGAAAAACTGCAACGCCAATTCAAGTTCAAAGACTTCGCCCAGGCACTGGCGTTCAGCAACCAGGTTGGCGATCTGGCGGAACAGGAAGGGCATCACCCGGCCTTGTTGACCGAGTACGGCAAGGTCACGGTGACCTGGTGGACGCATAAAATCGGCGGCCTGCACCGCAACGATTTCATCTGCGCGGCGAAAACCGACGCGCTGTTCGAAAAAAGGGCCTGACGTCGAATGGACTCACCCGCTCCCTGGACGCTGAGAGGGCACGCCTACGTCTGTGCCCTGGCGATGCCCGATGCCCTGCGTCGGCAGCAAGGCGGCACCGCCGCAGCACTCGGCCCGGCGACTGGCCGCCTCGGGGTGGTCATGTTCGTGGAGTACCAGCGTTCAGAGGTGGGGCCGTACCGGGAGTTGTTGTTCATGCCCGGGCCCTGTCGCTTTCCAGACGGCCGCCGGCGCTGGTCGATCGGCCGCATCTATGTGTCCAGCGAAGACAGCGCCCTCAATGGCAACCGCAACTGGGGCCTGGACAAGCGCGTGGCCTCCTTCCAGGTCGAGCGAACCCGCTACGGCGAGAGCGTGACCGTGCGCTACCAGGACCGGGACATCGCCGGTCTGACCCTGAAGCGGCGCGGCCCTGCCCTGCCCGTACTCGGACCCTGGCTGCCCGAGCGCTGGCGCCGGCTGGGCCAGGTGCGCGACAACCAGCAATTCGTCTTCGCGCCCTCGGTGCGGAGCCGCCTGGGCGTTGCCAGCCTGAGCGAGGCCTGGGGCAACGGTAAGGATTTCCCGCAGTTGCAGTACGGCCGCGGACGCGGCTCTCTGTACCTGCCGGACTTCCACCTCGACTTCCCCGAAGCGGACATCCAACCCCTGCCCTGAACCTTACGGTGACCGGAACCATCATCCGGCTGTCGCTTCGCGACAGCCGCCCCTCCCGCCCCCTTTGCTAGCATGGGTCACGGCAATCAGGAGAGACCCATGGCTTTAAGCGAAGAGCAAAAAGAACAAATCAAAGCGGCGTCGGATAAAACCTTTCCGTTCGTGGAACGCTGCGGCGCCAGAACCCTGGAGGTGGACCGCGGCTACTGCAAGATGATGATGCCGCTGGCCCCGAATCTGAATCATGTCGGCATTATGTACGCGGGCGCGCTGTACACCGTGGCGGAGCTGCCCGGCGGTGTGATCTATATGTCATCGTTCGACACGCAGCGCTTTTATCCGATCGTCAAGGATATGCAGATTCGTTTCCGCCGGCCGGCCACCACCGACGTGACCGTGGAAGTGCGCATCACCGACCAGGAGATCGAGCGCATTCAGGCCGAGGCGGACGCCAACGGCAAATGCGATTTTGAGTGGGATACCGAGATCAAGGACGAGAAAGGGGAAGTGGTGGCGCTGACGCACAACGTGTATCAACTGCGCAAAATCGGCAGTTGAATCGCTATACAGAAGGGTCAAAGCGGCATCCGCAATTAATTGCCGCTTTCGCAAAGGCGTATTGACAGGCTTTGTTTATCAGAGCTAGCCTGAAATCGCACTCTGATGAGGCACGGAGCCCGGGAGTGCGATTCCGACATGAGAGTCTGGAAATCACGCGCGGCCTTCGGGCCGCGCTTTTCATTTGCGCTCGCCCAACTCCACCACGGCTTCGATAAACGCCTTGGCGTGCTCCGGGTCCACTTCCGGTGTAATGCCGTGGCCCAGATTGAAGATATGCCCCGGGTGATCGCCAAAGTCGTCGAAGATTCTCGCCACCTCGGCGCGAATCGCCGCCGGTGAGGCGTACAGCACCGCCGGGTCCATATTGCCCTGCAGCGCCACCCGGTCGCCCACGCGGCGGCGGGCCTCGCCGATGTTGATGGTCCAGTCCAGACCCAGGGCGTCACAGCCAGTATCGGCCATGGATTCCAGCCACAGACCGCCGTTCTTGGTGAACAGGATCACCGGCACCTTGCGGCCCTCGGCGTCCGGCTCCAGCCCGTCGACGATGCGCTGCATATAGCGCAGCGAGAACGCCTGATACGCTTCAGCGGACAAGGCCCCGCCCCAGGTATCGAAAATCTGCACCACCTGGGCGCCGTGGCGAATCTGGGCGTTCAGGTAGTCAGTAACCGCCCGGGCCAGCTTGTCGAGCAGCGCATGGGCCAGTTCCGGCCGGTTGTAAACCATGCCCTTAAGGTGCCGGAAATCCTTGCTGGGTCCGCCTTCCACCATATAAGTCGCGAGCGTCCAGGGGCTGCCGGAGAAACCAATCAAAGGCACCCGGCCGTTCAACGCCCGGCGAATGGTGCTCACCGCGCGCATCACGTAGTCCAGATCCGCTTCCGCATCCGGCACGGGCAACGCAGCGATCTCTTGCTCGGTGCGCACCGTCTTGCGGAATTTAGGGCCCTCGCCGGGTTCGAAGTACAGGCCCAGCCCCATGGCGTCGGGGATGGTGAGGATGTCAGAGAACAGAATCGCCGCGTCCAGCGGATAACGCTCCAGAGGTTGCAGCGTCACCTCGCAGGCCAGCTCCGCATTGCGGCACAGGTCCATAAAAGACCCGGCCTGCTCGCGGGTGGCCCGGTACTCCGGCAGATAACGACCGGCCTGGCGCATCATCCAGATTGGCGTGCGATCCACCGGCTGGCGGGCCAGCGCTTTCAACAAACGGTCATTCTTCAGCGGCGCGTGCATAAATATTCCTAAATCTGGCGGCTAGACATCCAAATAATCGAGGATGCCTTTGGCGGCTTCGCGGCCTTCCCAGATGGCGGTCACCACCAGATCGGAACCGCGCACCATATCGCCACCGGCGAAGATCTTCTCGTTGCTGGTCTGGAACGGGAAGGCCTGCTTCTCCACGGCGGTAACGCGGCCGGCATCGTCGGTGACCACGTTCTTGGCGTCGAACCAGTCGGACGGACTGGGGCGGAAACCGAACGCCACGATCACCGCGTCGGCGGGCAGCACTTCTTCGCTATCAGGAATCGGCTCCGGGCGACGACGACCGTTGTTGTCGGGCTCGCCAAGCTTGGTTTCCACCACCTTCACACCGACCACCTTGCCGTTTTCACCGACCACTTCGATCGGCTGTCGGTTGAACAGGAACTGCACGCCCTCTTCCTTGGCGTTGGCCACTTCCCGGCGGGAGCCGGGCATGTTTTCCTCGTCGCGGCGATAGGCGCAGACCACGCTGTCGGCGCCCTGGCGGATGGACGTGCGATTACAGTCCATGGCGGTATCACCGCCGCCCAGAATCACCACGCGTTTGTTGCTCACGTCGATGAAGTCCGCCGGGTCTTTTTCAAAGCCCAGGTTGCGGTTGGCGTTGGCGACCAGGAACGGCAGCGCTTCGTGAACGCCGTCCAGATCCTCGCCGGGGAAACCGCCTTTCATGTACGTGTAAGTCCCCATGCCCATGAACACCGCGTCGAACTCTTCCAGCAGTTCGTCGATGGTCACGTCAGTGCCGATTTCCGTGTTGAGACGGAACTCGATACCCATGCCCTCGAACACTTCACGGCGCTTGGTCATCACCGGCTTTTCCAGCTTGAACTCGGGAATGCCGAACGTCAGCAGACCGCCGATTTCCGGATAACGGTCGAACACCACCGGCTTCACGCCGCTGCGCACCAGTACGTCCGCGCAGCCGATGCCCGCCGGGCCGGCGCCGATCACCGCCACTTTCTTATCGGTCCACACCACCTTGGACATGTCCGGGCGCCAGCCCATGGCCAGGGCGGTGTCGGCGATGTACTTCTCGGTGGCACCGATGGTCACCGCGCCGAAGCCGTCATTCAGGGTGCAGGCACCCTCGCAGAGACGGTCCTGCGGGCACACACGGCCACAGACTTCCGGCAGGGAGTTGGTCTGATGCGCCAGCTCCACCGCTTCCATCAGGTTGCCTTCGCTGATCAGCTTCAACCAGTTGGGGATGTAGTTGTGCACCGGGCACTTCCATTCGCAATACGGATTACCGCAGTGCAGACAGCGATGCGCCTGGTGTTCCACTTCCCGGGTTTCGTACGGGTAGTAGATTTCCTCGTAGCGGTCCTTGCGCTGCTCGATGTCCTTTTTCTTCGGGTCCACCCGGGGGACATCAAGAAACTGGAAATGGTTGTTTAAACGTTCAGCCATGTTGTTCCCCGTTATGCCGGATTCGCACGCGTGCTTTTGAGCAGATCTTCCAGGCTGGCCGCTTTGGGCTTCACCAGCCAGAATTTACGGCTCATGGCATCGAAATTATCAAGAATGTACTGGCCCCATTCGCTGCCGGTCTCTTCCACGAATTCATGGATCACGTGGCGCAGATGGCTGCGGTGGGATTCGGTGGCCTCGGAGCTGATGCGATGCAGCTCAATCAGTTCCGGGTTCACGCGGTCGAAGAAGTCGTTGTCTTCATCCAGCACATAGGCGAAACCGCCGGTCATGCCGGCACCGAAGTTGTGCCCGGTGCGGCCCAGTATGGTGACGCAGCCGCCGGTCATGTATTCACAGCAGTGGTCGCCGGAGCCTTCCACCACGGCGTGCACCCCGGAATTACGCACCCCGAAACGCTCGCCGGCGGTGCCGGAGGCGAACAGCTTGCCGCCGGTGGCGCCGTACAGGCAGGTGTTACCGATGATCGCGGTGTCCTGGGTCTTGAACGGGCTGCCCTTGGGCGGGCGGATCACCACCTTGCCCCCGGCCATGCCTTTGCCGACGTAATCGTTGGCATCGCCTTCCAGGTACAGGTGCAGGCCGCCGGCGTTGAAGACACCGAAGCTCTGCCCGGCGGTGCCGGTGAAACGCGCACGAATCGGCGCGTGGTCCATACCCAGGTTGCCGTGGTGCTTGGCGATTTCCCCGGACACGGTGGCGCCCACCGAACGGTCGCAGTTGGTGATGGTGTAGTGGAACGAGCCGCCGGATTTGTTCTCCACGGCGGTGCGCATTTCCTCCACCATCTTGCGGTTGAGCGTGCCCTTGTCGAACGGCTCGTTGCGCTCCACCTGGCAATGGGTCGGTTTGTCCGCGGCGATGTGGTCGTTGCGCAGCATGGGCGTCAGATCCAGACGCTTCTGCTTGTCGGTCTTGCCCTCGATGCGCTCGAGCAGATCGGTGCGGCCGATCAGGTCCGGCAGGCTCTTCACACCCAGCGCCGCGAGCAGCTCACGCACTTCCCGCGCCACGAAGGTGAAGTAGTTGATCAGCAGTTCCGGTGCGCCGATAAAGTGCTCCTGGCGCAGATCCTCACGCTGGGTGGCCACGCCGGTGGCGCAGTTGTTCAGGTGGCAGATACGCAGGTACTTACAGCCCAGTACCACCATCGGCACAGTGCCGAAACCGAACGACTCGGCGCCCAGAATGGCGGCTTTGATCACGTCCAGGCCGGTCTTCAAGCCACCGTCGGTCTGCAGACGGATCTTGTCGCGCAGATCGTTGGCACGCAGCGCCTGGTGCGCCTCGGACAGCCCCAGCTCCCAGGGGGAGCCAGCGTAACGGATCGAGGTGAGCGGGCTGGCGGCGGTGCCGCCGTCGTAACCGGAAATGGTGATCAGGTCGGCGTAGGCCTTGGCCACGCCGGACGCCACCGTGCCGACACCGGGCTCGGACACCAGCTTCACCGACACCTGCGCCGCCGGGTTGACCTGCTTGAGGTCGAAGATCAGCTGCGCCAGGTCCTCAATGGAATAGATGTCGTGGTGCGGCGGCGGTGAAATCAGCGTCACGCCGGGCACCGAGTGCCGCAAACGGGCGATCAGGGCGTTCACCTTGCCGCCCGGCAGCTGGCCGCCCTCGCCGGGCTTGGCGCCCTGGGCCACCTTGATCTGCAGCACTTCCGCGTTGACCAAATAATGCGGGGTCACACCGAACCGGCCGGAGGCGATCTGCTTGATCTTGGACACCCGCTCGGTACCGAAACGGGCCGGGTCTTCGCCGCCCTCACCGGAGTTGGAGCGCCCGCCCAGGCGATTCATCGCCGTGGCGATGGCTTCGTGGGCCTCCGGGCTGAGCGCGCCCAGGGACATGCCCGCGGAGTCGAAGCGCGGCAGGATGTTTTCAATCGGCTCGACCTGGTCCAGGTCAATCGCCGGCACGTCCTGACGCACGTGCAACAGGTCGCGCAGAGTGGCGATGGGGCGGTCGTTGACCAGCGCCGCGTACTCTTTGTACGCGTCGTAGTCGCCGTCCTGGGTGGCCCGGTGCAAGGCATAGATCACGTCCGGATTAAAGGCGTGGTACTCCTTGCCGTGGATATACTTGAGCACACCGCCCGGATCGATCGGCTTGCGCTGCTTCCAGGCGTCCTTGGCGATGATCTTCTGGTCGTTCTCGAAGTCCTCGAAACCGGCGCCTTCGATGCGGCTTTGCACGCCGCGGAAGCACAGGTCCACCACGTCGCTGGCGACACCCACGGCTTCAAACAGCTGCGCGCCGCGGTAGGACGTAATGGTGGAGATCCCCATCTTGGAGAGGATCTTCATCAGGCCCTTGTTGATGCCCTTGCGGAAGTTTTTCTGCAACTCCACCGGATCACCGATCAGCTCCCCGCTTTTCACCATGTCCGCGATCACGTCGTAGGTGAGGTACGGGTAGACGGCGGTGGCGCCGAAGCCGAACAGCACCGCGAAGTGGTGCGCGTCACGGACGGTGGCGGTTTCCACCACGATGTTGGCGTCACTGCGCAGGCCGCAGGCGGTCAGATGGTGGTGCACTGCGCCGGTGGCCATCAGCGCGTGGATGGTGAGCTGATCCTGCTGAATGCCGTGGTCCGACAGCACCAGGATAATGTTGCCGTCACGGACCGCCTGGGCGGCCTGCTCGCACAGCGCCTTGACCGCGCTTTCCAGGCCCTGGTCGGGCTGATAGTGCAGTGACAAACGGGCGTGGCCGTAGCCGGGCCGGTCGATCTTGAGCAGGTTGGTGAACTTGGAATGCGACAGCACCGGCGTGGACAGAATCGCACGGTCGGCGTGGTCGGAGGTTTCCTCGAACACATTCCGTTCCGAACCGACACAGGTTTCCAGGCTCATCACGATCGCTTCGCGGAGCGGGTCGATGGGCGGGTTGGTCACCTGCGCGAACTGCTGCCGGAAATAATCGTAGAGCGGACGCTGGCGTTCGCTGAGCACCGCCATGGGGGTGTCGTCACCCATGGAGCCGGTGGCTTCCTGGCCGGCTTCCGCCAGCGGGCGAATCACCTGATCACGCTCTTCGAAGCTGATCTGGAAGAACTTCTGGTAGCTGAGCAGATCCTGCGGATCGATATCGTCGGTGCGCTCCACCTCGTGGTCGTAGTTGGCTTCGATGCGCAGCGCGCTTTCCTTGAGCCACTGACGATAGGGATGGCGCACCTTGAGACGGTTGTCGATATCACTGGTGTGCAGCAGCTCGCCCTTCTCGATGTCCACGGCGAGAATCTGACCGGGACCGACGCGGCCCTTGGCGACCACGTCTTCCGGCTGGTAGCTGTATACGCCGATCTCGGAGGACAGCGTGATAAAGCCGTTCTTGGTGATCACCCAGCGGGCCGGGCGCAGGCCGTTGCGGTCGAGCATACAGACCGCGTGGCGGCCGTCGGTCATGACCAGACCGGCGGGGCCGTCCCAGGGCTCCATGTGCATGGAGTTATATTCGTAGAAGGCACGCAGATCCGCGTCCATGGTTTCCACGTTCTGCCAGGCCGGCGGCACCATCATGCGCACCGCGCGGAACAGGTCCATACCGCCGGAGACCAGCACTTCCAGCATGTTGTCCATGCTTGAGGAGTCCGACCCTTCGCGGTTGACCAGCGGGCTCAGGTCGCTGAGGTTCGGCAGCAGCTCGTTCTCGAACTTGTTCTCCCGCGCCAGCGCCCAGTTACGGTTGCCCTGAATGGTGTTGATCTCACCATTGTGCGCCAGATAGCGGAACGGCTGGGCCAGCGGCCACCGCGGCGAGGTGTTGGTGGAGAACCGCTGGTGGAATACCACAATGGCGGTTTCCATGGTCTCGTCGCTGAGATCCGGATAAAACGCCGGCAGGTCCACCGGCATCATCAGGCCTTTATAGGAAACCACCGCCGAGGACAGGGAGCAGACGTAGAAATAGCCGTCCGCTTCGATACGCTTTTCCGCATGCCGACGGGCGAAGAACAAGCGCCGGTTAAGCTGGTCGTCGCTGTCGCCCTCGGCGGCCACCAGAACCTGGTGGAAACCGGGCAAGGACTGCTTAGCCAGATCGCCCAGGCAGGACGGATCGGTGGGCACTTCCCGCCAGCCCAGCACGTTCACGCCCTGGGCTTCCATCTGCTCTTGCAGCACCGCTTTCTGGGCGCGGGCGCGCTCGGCATCCGGGTGGGTGAAGACCATCCCCACGGCATAGGTGTCGGGCAGGTCGATACCCTGCTCGTCGGCCACCTTGCGGAAGAAGGAGTCGGGCTTTTTCAGCAACAGACCGCAGCCGTCACCGGTTTTTCCATCGGCATTAATGCCGCCCCGGTGGGTCATGCAGGTGAGTGCTTCGATCGCGGTTTGCAGGAGCTCGTGGCTGGCCTTGCCCTCCATATGGGAGATCAGGCCGAAACCACAATTGTCCC
The DNA here is from genome assembly GCA_042090255.1 of Alcanivorax sp. GTDB lineage: Bacteria > Pseudomonadota > Gammaproteobacteria > Pseudomonadales > Alcanivoracaceae > Alloalcanivorax. The sequence continues at coordinate 38,082 of JBELJS010000022.1, forward strand.
GGAATTCTCCGGGCTCATAGAGCCCACGCACCAGCTTGGAATTCTGCTGCATCAAAACCTTTCCTCTTGAAATTCAGAGACTTACAGAAGGCGGAACAGGCGTCGAAACGACGGCGACGGCAAAAAAGGGATGTGCATTCTACACTTTGCGCCGATCAGCCACAAACAGGAAGACGGCACCGTCCTAACCGCACAGTGCCGGGTGGACAGCGCCGCTGGCAACCTCAGCGCAACTCTTTGCGTATCGAAGCCATGTCCCGCGGGAAGGGGCCGCCGCGCCGCAGCGCCTCGGGCAGCGCGTCGCGGGCCGCCAAAGCCGCATCACGGCTGGGATAGGGCCCCGCCAGCACCAGGTAGACCCGTTCGTCACCGCGTTCCGCCCGGTAGTAGGCGCCGTTACGGTCGATCTGGTCAAGTACCCCACGCGCACCGTCTTCCCGGCCGGTGGCCACCAGCTGCAGGAACCACTCTCCGTCGTCACGGGTGGCCAGCCAGTCTTCCTGCTGGTAGCCGAGACGGGCATCCAGCCCGGACAGTTGCGGTTCGCCACCGGATACGGTGGTCGGCGTTTCGTCCTCCGCCGTTTCGGCGGGCGCCGGGCGGGTCTGAGTGCGCGCCTCGGAAGGCTCGGCCTCAGCGGGTTCAGTGGCGGCCTGGCCCCCGGCGGGCTCCGGGGCTTCCGGCGCCGGCGCCGGCGGTGTGCGGGCCTGTTCCGGTGCCGGTTCGGCGGCCACCTGCTCCGGCACGTTTTCCGCCTCTTCGAAAGTGCGGGCGGAATCGTGGTATTCGGCCAGGGCGCGGCGGGTGCTTTCCGGGTCGCCGCGTCCGCCGCTCTTCACCTCGCTCTCCGCCTCGCTCTCGCTTTGTGCGGCTTGCGGCGACGGCTCCGTCGGGTCTTGCGCCTCAGCCACCGGCTCCTTGGGCAGATCCAGGGCCACCACCTGATCCTGACCGGCCTCGTCGTCACCGCCGCTGGCCAGCCACAGCACCAATACCACCAGCACCAGCGCACCCACCGCCAGGCCGTGTCGCCAGGGCACCGGCTTGTTGGTCAGGCCGCCGCCACCGCCGGCTTTCGCCTCCAGCATCGGCAGCAGCGCCGCGATGCGACCGTCGCTTTCCTCGCTCAGATCGCGGGCTTCCTGGTCGTCCAGCGCCAGCGCGAAGCCCTGATCGGCGAAGGCGGCCACGTCGTCCGCGTCCAGCGGCGGCAGCACCAGCACATCCTCGACGCTCAGCCCGGCGTCACGCAGATGCTCGGCGCAGCCCGGCTCGCCGCCGAACACATAGGTGAGGCGCTGCCCCAGCTTGCTCTTCAGGGACGCCATGGTGGCCAGGGCCTCGGAAGGCGCCTGGTGGGCGTTGTCGACCACGATCACCAGACTGGTGTCCGCCAGCGTCTGCTTGAGGGTGTCAGCCAGGTCGGCGCGCTCGATATCGAAATGCACCAGCATGGCGTCCACCACCGCGTTGGCGCCCAGGTCCTCGGCGCCGTCCAGGCGGATCAACTCAAAGTCGCCCACCAGCGACATGGACAGCATGCCCAGCAGGGTGGAAACGCCGCTGCCGGCCTCGCCCTCCAGCACCGTGGTGGCGCCGTCATGGGCGTGGCCGTTCAGGGCGTCAAGAAGGTCGCCGCGCTCGGCGCCCTCGTAGAAAAAATCCTCATCTCTCACAAAAGGCCTCGAGCGTTCGCGTCAATGCGTTCGTGTCGTATTCGCCTGTGACCAGGGCGTCGCCGATTTGGTTCAGCAACACCAGCCGCAGACGGCCATTCTGTACTTTTTTATCCAGCGCCATAAGGTCGCTGAAATCCGCCCGCGCCATGCCTGCCGGCGCGGTCACCGGCAGCTTCCAGGCCGCCAGACTGTCACTGACCCGGTCCAGGTCGGCCTGGTTCAGCCAGCCCAGTTCCAGGGACATGCGCGCCGCCATCACCATGCCGGCGGCAACCGCTTCGCCATGCAACCAGTCCCGGTAGCCGGTAAAGGTCTCCATGGCGTGACCGAAGGTGTGGCCAAGGTTGAGCAGGGCGCGGTTGCCCTGCTCGGTCTCATCGGCGGCCACCACTTCGGCCTTATTGCGGCAACTGCGCAGAATCGCTTCCGCCACCGGCGCCGTCTCGCGGGCGACCAAAGCCGCCTGGTTATCCAGCAGCCATTGGAAGAAATCCGGGTCGCGAATCAAGCCGTACTTGATCACTTCCGCCATGCCGGCGGCGAATTCCCGTTCTGGCAGGGTGTCGAGCACGGCGGTATCAATCACCACCGCGCGGGGCTGGTGGAAGGCCCCGATCATGTTCTTGCCGCGCGGATGGTTGACGGCGGTCTTGCCGCCCACCGAGGAATCCACCTGCGCCAACAAGGTGGTAGGCACCTGAATAAAGTCCACGCCGCGCTGATAGCAGGCGGCGGCGAAGCCCACCATATCGCCGATCACACCGCCGCCCAGCGCCACCAGCGTGGTGGTGCGCGAATGCCGGTTGGCCATCAAGGCGTCGAAAATACGCTCCAGGGTGGCCAGCGTCTTATGCTGCTCACCGTCCGGCAGGATCAGGGTGTCGCACTGCAGGTCGGTCAGACTGTTGGTGAGCGCCTCCAGGTAAAGGGGGGCGATGGTCTCGTTGGTAATCACCATCACCTGATTGCCGCGCACGTGGCGGCGGATCAGGTCCTGCCCGAGCAAATCGCGGTCAATGTAAATGGGGTAGCTGCGCTCGGCCAGCGACACATCAAGCTTCTGCATACGGCCTCGTAAAGCGGAGTGAGAGTGCGGGCATTATCGGCTGGCGTGGTCGGCCAGACAACCGAGCACCTGATCGGTCACTTTCTTGAGGTTACCGGAAGCGGTGGAGATCACGCCGTGCGCCACTTCCCGATACAGCGGGTCACGCTCCTGGAACAGGGCCTGAAGCCGGGCCTCCGGGTCGCTGGTTCGCAGCAGGGGCCGGTTGCGGTCGTTGCGGGTGCGCGCCAGCTGTACCTCCACCGGCGTCCACAGATAGATCACGCAGCCGCGCTCATGGAGGTGGCGTCGATTGTCCTCCTGGGTCACCACGCCGCCACCGGTGGCCAGAACAATACCCGCCATGCCGGTCAGCTCGTCGATCACGTCGCGTTCGCGGCGGCGAAATCCCTCCTCGCCTTCCATATCGAAGATCCAGGGGATATCGGCACCGGTTTTCTCTTCGATCACGCGGTCGGAATCGTAGAACGGGCGGCCCAGAACCTGGGCGAGGTGCCGGCCCAGGGTGCTTTTACCCGCCCCCATGGGCCCGACTAAGTACAGAGATGTGGAATCCTTTGGGTTCACCGACTAGCCATTGCGTCTTTCACCAGGCGAGGCGTGATAAAGATCAGCAGTTCCTGCTTGTTATCACGGTTCACCTTCTTGCGGAACAGGGCGCCCAACCAGGGAATATCACCCAGGAAGGGGGTTTTGACCGTGGATTCTATCTTTTCCTGTTGGAAAATGCCGCCCAAAACCACGGTTTCGCCGTCGTTGACCAGAACCGTGGTTTCCACCCGGTTGGTATTGACCGTCGGCGCGCCGGTATCGGTACCCAGGGAATCGTTGTTGACCTTGAGCTGCATGATCACATCGCCTTCCGGGGTCACCTGCGGGGTCACTTCCAGACGCAACTCCGCCTCGATGAACTCCACGGCGGTGGCGCCGGAGGCGGTAGCCACGTTAAAGGGCACCTGCTGACCGGACGCGATCACCGCTGGCTGTTGATCGGCGGTCAAAACCTTCGGCGTGGCGACCAGCTCGCCGTGCCCTTCCGCTTCCAGAGCGGACAACTCCAGCTCGATCAACCCGGAATCCAGGGAGGTAAAACCGATCGCGAAGCGAGTGGCTTCCTGGGAGGCCACCCCCATGTCGACAATCAGGTCGTTGTTCTGCTCTTCGTCGAATTCCTCGAACTCGCCCAGGGAGCCGTCGTCTTCCCGGTCGATGTTGGCATAGTGCAACTCACGCAGGGAGGTGTGGCGGCCGGAGACCGCTATGCTCCTGCCTTCATTGACCAGGCTGTCGCCGTCATAGGCGAGACCGCCCCAACGCACGCCGAATTCATCGGCCACATTGGTGCTGGCGATCACCACCCGCGCTTCGATCAGCACCTGCTGGACCGGAATGTCGAGTTGCTGAATCAGCCCACGGATATCCTGCAGCTTGGCCACGGTATCCTGAACAATCAGGGTATTGGTGCGCTGATCCACGGTCACCGAGCCGCGCCCGCTGACCAGGGAAGCGCCTTCGCCACCCTGGGAGGTGATCAGCGCCTTAAGCTCCTCGGCACGGGCATAGTTAATGCTGATGTACTCGGTGCGCAGCGGCGCCAGGGACGCCAGCTGTTTCTGGCTCTCCAATTCCTGCTTCTCGCGCGCGGCGATTTCGTCCGCCGGCGCCACCAGCAGCACGTTGCCGACCTTGCGCTTGTCCAGCCCCTTGGTCTTGAGGATCAAATCCAGCGCCTGATCCCAGGGCACGCTCTGCAACCGCAGGGTAATCTTGCCGCTCACCGTATCCGACGCCACCAGGTTCAGGTCGGTGAAGTCGGCGATCAGCTGCAGCACCGAGCGCACTTCGATGTCCTGGAAATTCAGCGACAGCTTCTCGCCGGTGTATTTGAAGGCATCGCGTCGCTGACGATTCTTTTCGTCCACGGTGAGCGGCTTGACGTTGATGCTGAACTGATTGTCCGCCTGATAGGCGAGATAGTCCCAGCTGCCTTGCGGCTCAATGGTGATCACGGTGCTGCCGTCCACTTCCTTGGTGTCGACGAACTGCACCGGGGTGGCGAAGTCGCTGACGTCCAGCCGGCGCAGTAGATCGTCGTCCACGTCGGCCCCCACGAAGCGAGCAATGATACGACCGCCTTCCTCGCGCACGTCTACCGGCATGGCGTCGTTGGCCAGTTCCACCAATACCCGGCCCTCACCGTCGTCGCCGCGGCGGAAATCAATATCGCGAACGCCGGCACTACTGGGCGCCGCGCGGCGCTGCACGGTGTCGCTGGCCGGGTCCATCGCCGGAGTGGCGTTGTTCGCGCCCAGGGTGATCACCAGTTCTTGGCCTTCGATCCGCGTTTTATAGCCGGTCAGCTGGTCCAGGTTGAAGATCAGACGGGTTCTTTCCTTGGCGCCCAGCACCATCAGGCTGCGGACATTGCCGGAACCCAGATTGTGTTCTTTCACCTTGATCTGATTACGGGTGTCGAGCAGATCCAGGGCCACTCGCGCCGGTTGCTCGATACTGTAGCCCTTGACCTCTGGAGCGGCGCCCTCGAAGGACACGCGCACCTCCACGCCGTCACCGGGCAGGGTATTGGCGCGCAGGTCGGTTACCGTCGCCGCCCGCCCCAGGGTGGCCGCGCTCAACCCCACCAGCATCAGCAGCAACGCCGCCCAACGCCGGGACGCAGCCCTTGTTTTTGTTGATGTGAAGATAATCATAACTGGCATCCCCAGCAGCGGTTATTCAGCAAGCGAAATGTTTCGGGAGCGTTCCACCCAGCCGTCCTGTCCATCCGGGACGATCTCGACCAGCGCGATCTGGTCGCTGGACACTTCCACCACGCGTCCGAAGTTTCTACCCATATAACTTCCCACCCGTACCCGGGTCACCGAGCCGGTGGGGTCTTCGATCAAGGCTTCCAGCGGATTGCTGGGCTTGGTGATGGTGCCCACCATGGCCAGCGCATCCAGGCTGAAGCCCTCCAGGTATTGCTTGGGCCGGCTCAGGTCCGGCTCCACCGGACGCCCTTCCGGCACCTCCAACAGCTTTTCGTCCACCGGCCGCGAAAACGGCGCCCGCAGTTTATGCGCCGCATAGGTGTAGGTGGCGATCGGCTTGAACTCCGGCGGCGGCTCAATCCGGCCCCTCGGACGCGCCTTGATCTCCGTCATCCGCGCGTCCAGCTCATTGATGCCGGCACCCGAACCGCAGCCTTGCAGCAACGCGGCGGCCGCCACCAGCACCAATCCGTACGCAATGGATTTACGTCCATTCATGTTCGTTCCCCTCAGGACCGGCCGCCTTTGGCCCGGTTATTCTTCTCCGTACCCTGACCGCCACCGTCGTCATCGCCCCCGGCGTAACGGTAGGTCTTGGCGGTAATCGACATGTCCAGCATGCCCCGCGACCCGGCCTCTTCCTTGATCGGCACGACCTTGAAATCATGCAGCGTCACGATGCGCGGCAGCGCCGCCACCCCGGACACGAACGCGCCGAAGCCGTGGTAGTCCCCGGTCACCTTGATGTCGATGGGCAACTCCGCGTAGAACTCCTTTTCGATTTCATCCTTCAGGGCAATGGTCTCGAACTCCAGGCCGCTGCCGAGACCGGTGTGGGTGATGTCCTCCAAAAGGCCGGGGACCTCGGTATCCTTGGGCAGCTGGCTCTTGAGGGTTTCAAAGCTGGCTTCCAGCTCCACCAGTTGCTGGCGGTACTGGTCCAGGTTGTGGGCGCGGAACGCCTTCTGCTCGAAGCTTTCCAGCAGCGTCACTTCCTCGCGCTGCAGTTGCTCATGGCGACTGTTGAGATCCTTGATGCTGAGAAAATAGCCCAGGCCGAGAACGAAGCCGAACACCAGCACCGCGGCGCCGATCTTGACCGGCATCGGCCAGCCGCCGACGTTCTCAAAATCCAGGCTGTTGAGCTCGTCGATCAGCTCACGCACATCCAGGTTCTTCAATTCGGATGCTTTCATTGCCCGGCCTCCTCGTCATCGCTACGTGGCGAACCCTGTTTCACCGTCAACGCGAAGGTGTTGGCCTGGGCGCTGCCCTCGCCATCGGCACCGCGCTGGCTCTCGTCCAGGGCATTCACGTTGAGCAGGCTGGGCTCCACGAACCAATCCGAGGCGGCCAGGTTACGCATCAGACGCGAAATCCGGTTGTTGGACTCCGCCACCCCCTCGATCCGGTAGCTGTCACCAGTCCGTTCGACCAGGGTGTAGTACACGCCTTCGGGCAGGGTGCGCACCAGTTGGTCGAACACATAGACGATGGTCGGCCGGTTGCCCTGCAGCTCCTGAATCACCTTCATGCGCGCCACCAGCTGGTCCCGGCGGCGCTGCAACTCGTTGATTTCCTTGATCTGTGTATCGAGTTTGGCGATCTCGCTCTGGATATGGTTATTGCGGGTCTGCTGGTCGGCGATGTGGCCTTCCACCATGCCCTTCCAAAGCCAGAAAATCAGACCCGCCAGCAGGGCGGCGAACGCCAACATGGCGATGAACTCATGCTGGCGCTGCTTGCGTCGCTCTTCACGCCAGGGGAGCAGGTTAATCATGGTTGTCATTGCTCGAAGCTCCTCAGGGCCAGGCCACAGGCGATCATCATCGCTGACGCGTCGTTCTCGAGCGCCTTGGCGTTAACCTTGTTGGCCAATGCCATGTCGGCAAAGGGATTGGCCAGGGAGCATCCGGTGCCCACCTTCTGTTGAATCAGGTCGGGCAGTCCGTCAATCGAGGCGGAGCCGCCGGCAAGCAGGATGTAGTTCACCTCGTTGAACTGGGTGGAACCGTAGAAAAACTGCAGGGAGCGGTTAATCTGCTGGACGATAGCGTCCTTGAACGGCTGCAGGACTTCGTTTTCATAGTCCTCCGGCAACTCGCCGGTCTTCTTCGCCAGCCCGGCTTCCTCCATGGAAATGCCGTAGCGGCGCTGAATTTCCTCGGTGAGCTGCTTGCCGCCGAACAACTGCTCGCGGGTGTAAACGCTGCGCCCCTGGTGGAATACATTGAGCGTGGTCATGGTGGCGCCGATATCGAACACCGCCACGGTATCCAGCTCCTCGGCGTTGGGCAGGCCGGGCAGTATCAGCTGAAAGGCCCGCTCCATGGCGTAGGCCTCCACATCCACCACCTTGGGCTGCAGCCCGCCGATCTCCAGGGCGTCGGCGCGCATTTCCACGTTCTCGGTGCGCGACGCCACCACCAGCACTTCCACGCGTTCCGGGTTGTCCTCCACCGGACCGACCACCTGGAAGTCCATGCGGACCTCGTCCAGCGGAAACGGAATGTACTGATCGGCTTCCACCCGAAGCTGATTTTCCATGTCGTCCTCGCTCAGCGAGGCGTCCATTTCAATCACCTTGGTGATGGTCGCCGAGCCGGGCACGGCCACGGCGGACGTCTTGACCCCCGGACGGGCACGCCCCACCAAACGGGCGACCACATCCCCGACCCCCTCAACGTCATTAATGTTCTTTTCCACCACGGCGTTTGGCGTTAACGGTTCGACGCCGTAACTTTCTACCTTGTAGCGGTTCCCCGTTCTGGACAATTCCAGCAACTTAACCGCGGTGGAACTGATATCGATCCCCAGCAGTGTCTGGGCCTTTTTTCTGAGAAAAGGCAGCACAGTCGTCGTCCCGTGTGATTGTTTTAGAGATGTTTTTACTTCAAAAATATATACTTACGTGATTCTTATGCCTAATCACTTTAGGAGTAAGTAATAACAGAACAGATATTAGATCACAACAACCTTTCCACCGTATAATGACCTGCTTCACGGGTCTGCTAGCCCTTTCTTCTGATCGCCACAGCCGTTGCCACTTTATGCGCTCTACCGTCGTCTGGATCCGCTCCCTCGCTCTTCTCGCCCTGGCCGGTGCCGGCGGCGCTCTTTTGGTCCTCGCCGCCTGCTATTTATACCTCGCACCTCAGCTGCCCGCCGCCGGGGCGATCCGCGAGGTGGAATATCAGATCCCGCTGCGCATCTACACCAGCGATCACAAATTGATCGCCGAGTACGGCGAGAAGCGCCGCGAGCCGATCACCTATGAAGAAGTGCCCGAACCGTTCATCCAGGCGGTGCTGGCCGCCGAGGACGAGCGCTTCTTCGAGCATCCCGGGGTCGATCCCAAGGGCCTGCTCCGCGCCGCCGTGGAGCTGCTTCGCTACCAGGAGATCCGCTCCGGCGGCTCGACCATCACCATGCAGGTGGCGCGCAATTTCTTCCTCGACCGGGAGCAACGCTTCCTGCGCAAGTTCAACGAGATCGTGCTGGCGATCCAGATTGAACGGATCCTCGGCAAGGAAGAAATCCTCGAGCTGTACCTGAACAAGATTTACCTGGGCCATCGCGCCTACGGCGCGGAAGCCGCTTCCCAGGTCTATTATGGCAAGTCGATCCAGGACCTGTCGCTGCCGCAATGGGCGATGATCGCCGGCCTGCCCAAGGCGCCCTCGGCGTATAACCCGATCACCAACTCGCAGCGGGCGCGGCAACGGCGCAACTGGATCCTGTTCCGCATGGAAGAAACCGGCGCCATCGACCGCAAACAGCGGGAAGCCGCCCAGGCCGCGCCGGTCACCGCCCGCTATCACGCCGCCCGGCCCGAGGTGGAAGGCGCCTATATGGGCGAGGTCGCCCGGCTACTGGCGGAAGACCTGGTAGAGCAGGACCTGTATACCGAAGGCCTGCGCATCGTCACCACGCTGAACAGCACGCGCCAGAACGCCGCCGTCACCGCCCTGCGCCAGGGCCTGCACGCCTACGACGAGCGGCACGGCTGGCGCGGCCCGCTGGCGCGCATCAACGCCGACGGCCTGCCGGCGCTGGGCTGGCCCGCCGACCGGGATACCGAGGCCGCCCCCGACACCGATCAGCCGGAACCGGAAATGGCCAAGGAGAAAGAGCCCGACGCCCTCGACGAGCTCGACGAGGACCTGGTCGCCTGGGTGGAACAGTTCAAGGACCAGGCGGACTACGGCCCGCTGCACACCGCCGCGGTGACCGCCGTCCGTGATCGCCAGGCGGCGGCCCTGCTGCGCGATGGCAAACAAGTGGTGCTGGACTGGGACGCCATCCGCTGGGCGCGGCCGGCGCTCAATAAAGGCTATGTGGGCGAAGCCCCGCGAACCGCGTCCGACGTGCTGGCCCCCGGGGACGTGGTGTATGTGCGTCCGAACGGCGGTGGCGACGACACCCGTTGGCGCTTGGCGCAATTGCCCAAAGCACAATCCGCGCTGATTTCGCTGAATCCGGACACCGGCGCGGTGGAAGCCATGCAGGGCGGGTACAGCTTCTACGCGTCCAAGTTCAACCGCGCGCTCCAGGCCCGCCGCCAGGCCGGCTCGGTGTTCAAACCCTTTATCTACACCGCGGCCCTGGAAAGCGGCTTCACCCCGGCCACCATTATGAATGACGCGCCTCTGGTGTTCGACGACGACAATTTGAAGGATGCCTGGCGCCCCACCGGCGCCAGCGACCGCTTCTACGGCCCGACCCGGCTTCGCGAGGCGCTGTACCGGTCGCTCAACCTGGTGTCGATCCGCATCCTGCGTCAGATCGGTATCAGCCAGGCGATGAACACCCTGGACCGGTTCGGCCTGCCCAGCGAACGCTTCCAGCGCGACCTGTCGCTGGCCCTGGGCAGCGCGTCGGTGACGCCGCTGGAAATCGCCCGCGCTTACTCTGTGTTCGCCAACGGCGGTTACCGGGTGGACCCCTGGTTTATCGAACGCATCGAGGACAAGAACGGCAAGGTGCTGTGGAAAGCCCCGCGGGTGGAGCGCTGCGAAGCCCCCTGCGCGGTGGTCGACGCCGATCGCCAAGCGCCACAACCGGAAACCGATAAAGACGGCAAGCCGATCCAACCGCCACCGACCAGGGCACCGCGGGTAATTGACGAGGGTACCGCCTGGCTGATGCATTCCATCCTCCAGGACGTGGTCAAACGCGGCACCGGCCGGGACGCGCGCCGCCTGGGCCGCTCGGACCTGGCCGGCAAAACCGGCACCACCAACGACCAGGTGGATGCCTGGTTCTCCGGTTACTCCCCAGCGCTGGTGGCCACCGTCTGGGTCGGCTTCGACAACCCCGCGTCGCTGGGCAACGGCGAGTACGGCGGCCGCGCCGCCCTGCCCACCTGGATCGATTACATGGGCACCGCCCTGGACGGCGTCGAGGAGATCCAGCCGCCGCAACCGCCGGGCGTGGTGTCGGTGCGCATTGATCCGGACAGCGGCCTGCAGGCCCGGCCGGAGAACGAAACCGCGATCTTCGAATACTTCCGCGAAGACAATGTGCCGGAGCTGGAAGCACCGCACAGCGGCGACGGCCGCTCGCCGGAACAGATCTTCTAGGCAGCGGCTCTCTCCGCGGGGGACGCCAACCTCTGTTCTACCCTTGTGGGAGCGGGCCCCGCCCGCGAAAGGGTGGCGCCAGCCACCCGGCAAAGGTTGCCCCGCAGTATCCCAGAGGCTTTTCCCTCCAGAGAGCCCGCACCGAACACCTGAAGAACCAGCCCCTCTGGCATCCTGCCGGGAGCTGTGCTCCCTTTCGCGGGCTAGGCCCGCTCCCACAGAAGCATAAAAAAGGGCCGGCGAATGCCGGCCCTTTTCGATTGGCGCTTAGCCTGCGGCTCTCTTTACAGCTCGGGGAAGATCTCGTCGAGCGAATTGAGCGGGTAGTGGGACGGATAACCCTTGCGGGCCACCCCGGAATCCACCGCCGCCTGCGCCACCGCCGCCGACACCCGGCCCAGCAGGCGCGGGTCATTGGGCTTGGGAATGATGTACTCCGGCCCGAAGTTCAGCGGCTCGCCGCCGTAGGCGTCCAGCACTTCCTTGGGCGGCGCCTCGCGCACCAGCTCGGCGATGGCGTGCACCGCCGCCAGCTTCATTTCCTCGTTGATCGAGGTGGAGCGCACATCCAGAGCACCCCGGAACATATACGGGAAGCACAGCACATTGTTCACCTGGTTCGGATAGTCCGAGCGGCCGGTGGCAATGATCGCATCGGAACGAACCGCTTTGGCCGCCTCCGGGCGAATCTCCGGATCCGGGTTGGCGAGCGCGAAAATGATCGGCTTGTCGGCCATCTTCTTGACCATCTCCGGCGTCAGCATGTCCGGACCGGACACGCCGATGAACACATCCGCTCCGGCAATGGCATCATCCAGGGTGCGCTTGTCGGTGTCGTTGGCGAGCGCCGCCTTGTACTGGTTGAGATCGTCGCGGCGGCTGTGGATGACACCCTTGCGGTCCAACACCAGGATGTTTTCCTTGCGCGCGCCCATTTCGATCAGCAAACGTACCGAGGCGACGCCGGCGGCGCCCGCGCCCACGCACACCACCTTGATGTCCTGGATGCGTTTTTTCTGAATTTCCAGAGCGTTCAGAAGGCCCGCGCCCACTACGATGGCGGTGCCGTGCTGGTCGTCATGGAACACCGGTACGTCGCACAGCTCTTTAAGCACGCGCTCGATCTCGAAACATTCCGGCGCACGGATGTCTTCCAGATTGATGCCGCCAAAGGTGCGGTGGATACGGACCACGGTGTCGATGAACGCTTGCGGGTCTTCGGCGTCCACTTCGATATCGAACACGTCGATGCCGGCGAACAGCTTGAACAGGATACCCTTGCCTTCCATTACCGGCTTGGACGCCAAGGCGCCCAGGTTGCCCAGACCGAGGATCGCGGTGCCATCGCTGATCACCGCCACCAGGTTGCCCTTGGAGGTGAAACGATAGGCCAGTTCCGGTTCCCGGGCGATTTCACGCACGGGCTCCGCCACGCCGGGGCTGTAAGCCAGGCTGAGGTCGCGGCTGGTCTTGGCCGGTTTGGTCACCTCAACGCTGATCTTCCCCGGACGCGGTTTGGCGTGATATTCCAGGGCCGCCTTTTTTAAATCCTCGGACATGGTGGTCTCCGCTTCCCGCTCTGGGACAAAGCCAGTCTAGGCTGATAAAAGAGTATGACGCGTGATTCCGAACGCAAAAAGCACCCTGGCGGGTGCTTTTTGCAGGCAAGAAACAGTGAAGCAGACTCGCTTACTTTTTCTTGCCTGAGCTGATCACGCCGAAACGTTGCTTGAACTTGTCGACCTGGCCACCGCTCTCGGCCTGCTTCTGCTTGCCGGTGTAGAACGGATGACACTGCGAGCACACGTCCACTTCGAAATTGCCGCCACGGGTGGAGCGGGTTTCGATCACATTCCCGCAGCTGCAGGTAATGGACACGTCCTGGTAATCGGGATGAATCTCTGATTTCATAGCAAAGCTCCTTCAGGTGTCGCCACCCGAACCTGCGCCAAAACGCGCTCTGTCGGGCACCACACTTGCTTGCGCCGGGCAAAAGTGAGCGCGAATCATAACAGCTTGACACCGATGCGCAAGAGATAAACCGGAACCTTCCGTGCCTTCTGAGTCCACCATACAGGTCGCCCTGCCGGTGCCCCTGCCGGGATGCTTCGACTATCGCCTGCCGGCGGGGTCGCCGAGGCCTCCCCGCGGCGCCCGCGTCCAGGTGCCGTTCGGCCGCCGCACCCTGGTGGGGGTGGTCCACGACCACCAGCCCAGCCAGTTCGCCAAGCTCAAGAATGTGCAACGCGTCCTCGACCAGGAAGCGCTCATCGACGAGCCCCTCTACACCCTTTGCGAGCGCGCCGCCCGTTACTACCACCACCCGCTCGGCGAGGTGCTGGGGTTCGTGCTGCCGGCCCTGCTGCGCCAGGGCCAGCCGGCCCTGGCCGGTGGCGAAGTGCGCTGGCGGCTCACTGATCGCGGCCACCATGTCAGCGACGACCGCCTGACCCGCGCCCCCCGCCAGTTGCAGGCCCTCACCGTATTGAAGGAACATCCGGACGGCCTGACTCCGGCGATGCTGGAGGCGCTGTCGGTCTCCAAGGCGGCGCTACAGGCCCTGCGCGACAAGGAATGGGTGGAACGGGTGGAGCTGCAACCGGAAGCCGCCGGCACCCCCGCCGAGGTGCTCGCCGAGCCGGCACTGGCCGCCAACCCGGAGCAGCGCGCCGCCATCCACGCCATCGTCGACGCCGACGGTTTCCAGCCCTTCCTGCTCGACGGCGTCACCGGCAGCGGCAAGACCGAGGTCTACCTGCAGGCTATGGCGCCAGTGCTCGCCGCCGGCAAGCAGGTGTTGATGCTGGTGCCGGAAATCGGCCTGACGCCGCAGACCCTGCGCCGCTTCCGGCAGCGCTTCGCGGTGCCGGTGACGGTGCTGCATTCCGGCCTCACCGATCGCGAGCGTCTGGACGCCTGGGTCGCCGCCCGGGACGGCCGGGCGCGCATTATTATCGGCACCCGCTCGGCGGTGTTCACGCCGCTCGCCCACCCCGGGCTGATCATCGTCGACGAAACCCACGACGCCTCACTGAAGCAGCAGGACGGTTTTCGCTACCACGCCCGCGATCTGGCCACCTGGCGCGCCCAGCAACTGGCGGTGCCGGTGGTCCACGGCAGCGCCACGCCGGCACTGGAAACCCTGCACTTGGCGCGCACCGGCCGCTACCACTGGCTGCGCCTGACACGCCGCGCCGGCGACGCCGGGGCGCCGCCCATCGAACTGCTCGACGCCCGCGACACCACCCCGGACCGGCCGCTGCTGCCCACCGCCCTCAAGGCGATCCGCGACACCCTGGCGCGCGGCGAACAGGCGCTGGTGTTCCTCAACCGGCGCGGCTTCGCCCCGGTGATTCTGTGCCGGGACTGCGGCTGGCAGGACGAATGCCCGCGCTGCGACAGCCTGATGACCTGGCACCGCAGCGAACAGCAACTGCGCTGCCACCATTGCGGCCACCAGCACCGGGTGCCGCAGCGGTGCGGCGATTGCGGCTCCACCAACCTCACCGACGCCGGCGCCGGCACGGAAAAACTGGAGGCGCTGCTGGAAAAGGAATGCGAGCAAGTTAAAGGCGGCGCGCCGGTGGTGCGCATCGACCGCGACACCACCCGCCGCAAGGGCAGCCTGGACGCCAAGCTGGCGCAGATACAAAAAGGCGAGCCGGCGGTGCTGGTGGGCACACAGATGCTCGCCAAGGGCCACCACTTTCCGCGCCTGAGCCTGGCGGTGATCACCAATATGGACGCCGGCTTCCTGAGCGCCGACTTCCGGGGCCCGGAGCAGGCGGCCCAGCTGTTGCTGCAGGTAGCCGGGCGCAGCGGCCGCCAGGAGCGCCCCGGGCGGGTGCTGATGCAAAGCCGCCACACCGACCATAACCTGGTTCAACTGGCCGCCGCCGGCGACTATCAGGCGCTCGCCAACACCCTGCTGGAAGAGCGACGCGGCGCCGGCTGGCCGCCGTTCGGCCACCTCGCCCTGCTGCGCTGCGAGGCCATGAACATGGCCCAGGCACTGACCTTTCTGGAGGAATGCGCCGCCGGGCTGCCGGCCTTGGACAGCGTCCATGTGCTGGGCCCGGTACCGGCGCCGATGGAAAAACGGGCCGGCCGTTACCGCGCTCAGTTGCTGCTGCAAAGCAACCAGCGCCCGGCCCTGCATGGCCTGCTCGATGCGCTGATGGAACACGCCCGCGGCCTGCCTTCCGGCCGCCGTTGCCGCTGGCACCTGGACGTGGACCCGATCGACCTGCTTTAGGGCCTGTTCACACTACTTGCATCACGCCTGCTGGGTGCCCTTTTTGCTTCCAGCTAGGCGGAGGGAGCGCCGTTTGGTGACTCCAAATAAGCGACCGACAACGACGCTGGGGGCAAAAAGGGCTCCAGCCCTTCGGGTTGCGGCTAAAAAGCCACCCCTCCGCGTTGCTCGTCGTTCATTTGGAGTCACCAAACTTCTCTCCTCGCGCCTTGATGGGTGGCTTTTTAGCCGCAACAGGCGTGATGCAAGTAGTGTGAACAGGCCCTAGGGGGCGGCATTCCCTTCCCGATTGCCGTACAATCGCCCGTCCATTCAATGGCCGCGATAAAGCATGAAAGACCGCCTGATAACCCTGATCGAACACGCTCTGGACACCCTGCGCGACAACGGCACCCTGCCCGGCGACGCCCGGCCCCCGGTGCAGATTGATCGCACCAAGGACAAAAGCCACGGCGATTTCGCCACCAACATCGCCCTGATGCTGGCCAAACCCGCCGGGCTCAAGCCCCGCGATCTGGCCCAGTCCCTGATCGACGCGCTGCCCGACGACCCGGCGGTGGCCAAGGTGGAAATCGCCGGCCCCGGCTTTATCAACTTCTTCCAGGCGGCCCAGTGGCTGAACAGCCAGTTGGAAGCGGCCCTCGACGACCCCTACCTGGCGGTGCCCCGCCCGGAGCGCGCGCAAACCGTGGTGGTGGACTATTCCTCGCCCAACCTGGCCAAGGAAATGCACGTGGGCCATCTGCGCTCGACCATCATCGGCGACGCCGTGGTGCGCACGCTGGCGTTCCTTGGCCACAAGGTGGTGCCGCAGAACCACGTCGGCGACTGGGGCACCCAGTTCGGCATGCTGCTCGCCTACCTGGAAGAACAGAAAGACCAGGAAAGCGGCGAGCAGCTCAACCGGGAGTTGGGCGATCTGGAGAACTTCTACCGCGCCGCCAAGCAGCGCTTCGACGCGTCGTCGGAATTCGCCGACCGGGCCCGGGCGCTGGTGGTCAAGCTGCAGTCCGGCGACGATTACTGCCTGGCGCTGTGGCGCGAGTTCAACCAGGTGTCGCTGAGCCACTGCGACGCGGTCTACCGCCGTCTGGGCGTGACCCTGGGGCCCGACGACGTGCGCGGCGAAAGCGCCTACAACGACGATCTGGCCCGTGTGGTCGCCGACCTCGATAAGGCCGGCCTGCTCACCGAGGACCAGGGCGCCCAGTGCGTGTTCCTGGACGAGTTCAAGAACAAGGACGGCGACCCGCTGCCGGTGATCGTGCGCAAGGCGGACGGCGGCTATCTGTACGCCACCACTGATCTGGCGGCGCTGCGCTACCGCGCCGGCACCCTGGGTGCCGACCGCATTCTGTATTTCGTCGATCAGCGCCAGGCGCTGCATTTCCAGCAGATTTTCACCGTCGCCCGGCGCGCCGGTTTCGTCGGCGAAGGTGTGGACCTGGCGCACATGGGCTTCGGCACCATGAACGGCCCGGACGGCCGCCCGTTCAAGACCCGCGACGGCGGCACCGTCAAATTGATCGACCTGCTCGACGAAGCGGAACAGCGCGCCTACGACCTGGTGCGCTCGAAGAACGCCGATCTGGAAGACGCCGAACTGCGCGACATCGCCCGCTCGGTGGGCATCGGCGCGGTCAAATACGCCGACCTGAGTAAAAACCGCAGCAGCGATTACATCTTCGACTTCAATCAGATGCTCAGCTTCGACGGCAACACCGCGCCTTATTTGCTGTACGCCTACACCCGGGTGGTGAGTGTGTTCCGCAAGGCCGGGCTGGCGTTGGATCAGGTGCAGACCCAGGTGAGCGGCGACTTCCAGCTTGAGCACGACGCGGAGCAGGCGCTGGCCGCCCGGCTGGTGCAGTTCGGCGAAGTGACCGGTCAGGTGGCCGACAAGGGCCAGCCGCACTTCCTGTGCGCCTACCTGTACGACCTCGCCGGCCTGTTCTCCGCTTTCTATGAACACTGCCCGATTCTCGCCGTGGACGACCCGGCGATCCGCGCCAGCCGCCTGAAACTGGCGGCGCTCACCGCGCGCACCCTGTCGCGGGGTCTGGCGCTGTTGGGCCTGACACCCCTGGAGCGTATGTAATGGCGAAGAACACCTCGCGCCGTGGCGCCAGTCGCGGCGGCTCGAAAAAGCAGTCGCGCCAGGTGCCCGGCTGGGTCTGGCTGTTCACCGGCGCCATCGCCGGCCTGTTCGTGGCGTTTCTGGTCCACCTCGCCCACGTACAGATGGAGCAGGGCCGGGCCAGCGGCGGTGACCGTAACGTCGCGGAAAAACCGCCGGCCAAGGAAAAGGGCGAGGACAACACCGCCAAGGACGATCAGCCCAAGTTCGATTTCTACGCGGTGCTGCCGAAAATGGAAGTCATCGTTCCCAAGGGCGAAGGCGACGAGCAGACAACCAGCCGGGGCAGCAGTAGCGAGACCAGCGGCGGCGACAAGACGGCGGACAAGCCGGTGGCCGGACGTCACGACAAGCGTTTCCTGCTGCAGGCCGGCAGCTTTCGCAATGAAAAAGACGCCGACCGCCGCCGTGCGGAATTGATCCTCAAGGGCTACCAGGCGCGCATCCAACCGGTGGACATGGATAATGGCGACACTTGGCACCGGGTGATGATCGGCCCCTACGACAACATCAACACCCTGCACCGTGCCCAGGACAAACTGGCCGCCAACGGTGTGGAGACTCTGCCGATTCAATTGAAAGAGTAAGCAGCCTCTAAAAACTTGAAAACCTCCTGCTCCACCCGCACATCCAGTTCAAATCAGGATAAGGAGGTTCCCGTGGAGCAATATCACGGCACGACCATCGTCTCGGTTCGGCGCGGCAATAATGTCGTGATCGGCGGCGACGGCCAGGTAACCCTGGGCAACACCATCATGAAAGGCAACGCACGCAAAGTGCGCCGCCTCTACCACGGCAAGGTGATCGCCGGCTTCGCTGGCGGCACCGCCGACGCCTTCACGCTGTTCGAACGTTTCGAAGCCCAGCTGGAAAAACACCAGGGCCACCTGGTACGGGCCGCCGTGGAACTCGCTAAGGACTGGCGCACCGACCGCGCCCTGCGCCGCCTGGAAGCCCTGCTGGCGGTGGCGGACAAGGAAAACTCTCTGATCATCACCGGCAACGGCGACGTGGTGGAACCGGAAGAAGGCCTGATCGCCATCGGTTCCGGCGGCCCGTTCGCGCAATCCGCCGCCAGCGCCCTGCTTCACAACACCGATCTGTCGGCCCGCGACGTGGTGGCGCAAAGCCTGAAAATCGCCGGCGACATCTGCATTTACACCAACCAGAATCACACCTTTGAGGAGATCGAATAGTGTCCTCCTTATCTCCCCGTGACATCGTCAGCGAACTCAACCGGCACATTGTCGGCCAGGAAAACGCCAAAAAGGCAGTGGCCCTGGCCCTGCGCAATCGCTGGCGGCGCATGCAGCTGCCGGAAGAAATGCGCGCCGAAGTGGCGCCCAAGAACATCCTCATGATCGGCCCCACCGGCGTCGGTAAAACCGAGATCGCGCGGCGCCTGGCGAAACTGGCCGACGCCCCGTTCCTGAAAATCGAAGCCACCAAGTTCACCGAAGTGGGCTACGTGGGCCGCGACGTGGAATCGATCATCCGTGATCTGATGGAAGTGGCGATCAAGCTGCTGCGCGAAAAGGAAATGGCCCGCGTCCGCCACAAGGCCGAGGACGCCGCCGAAGACCGGGTGCTCGACGCCCTGCTGCCCAACGCCCGCGGCGAGCAAGCCGACAACGATTCCAATACCCGCCAGATCTTCCGCAAGAAACTGCGCGAGGGCGAACTGGACGACAAGGAAATCGAAGTCGAAGTGAGCGCCAACCCGCAAGGGGTGGAGATCATGGCGCCGCCGGGCATGGAAGAAATGACCAGCCAGCTGCAGCAAATGTTCTCGCGCATGGGCGGCAGCGGCCGCAAGAAATCGCAGAAGTTGAAAGTGCGCGAAGCGCTGCGGCTGCTGCGTGACGAGGAAGCGGCCCGTTTCGTCAACGAAGACGAACTCAAGGTGCAGGCCATCGACGTGGTGGAAAACCACGGCATCGTCTTTATCGACGAGTTGGACAAAGTGGCCAAGCGCTCCGAGACCGGCGGCACCGACGTGTCCCGCGAAGGCGTGCAGCGCGACCTGCTGCCGCTGATCGAAGGCTCCACGGTGAGCACCAAGTACGGCATGGTGCGCACCGATCATATTCTGTTTATCGCCTCTGGCGCCTTCCACCTGGCCAAGCCCAGCGACCTGATCCCGGAACTGCAGGGCCGCCTGCCGATCCGCGTCGAGCTGAGCGCGCTGACCCCGGAGGAGTTCGAACGCATCCTCACCGAGCCCAAGTGTTCGCTCACCGAGCAGTACAAAGCGCTGCTGGCCACCGAAGGGCTCAACCTGGAACTCACCGACGACTGCATCCGGCGGATCGCGGAAGTGGCCTGGCAGGTCAACGAGCGCACCGAGAACATCGGCGCCCGCCGCCTGCACACGGTGATGGAAAAGCTGCTCGAGGAAATCAGCTACGACGCCGACGACCTGGCCACCCAGTACCACGACAAACCGCTGGTGCTGGACGCCGAAGCCGTCGACCGCTACCTCGGCGAACTGGCCTCCGACGAGGACCTCAGCCGCTACATCCTCTAGCGGCTGAGAAACGCTTGTGCGAGCGGGACTGTGGGAGCGGGCCTTGCCCGCGAAAGGGAGCGAAGCTCCCGGCAGGATGCCAGAGACCTCTCTAACGACA
>JBELJS010000023.1:0-2433 GCA_042090255.1 Alcanivorax sp.
CTCTTCCGATCTATAGCGCAGCGCCCGATCCAGCAGGGGCCGGTAGCCGCGCTCCACCAGCGTCTGGAAATAGCCGGAGAAACGGCGTTGCACGCGGTGCAGGGCACGCCCGTAGACCGTTACCGTGCCCTTGCCGCTGTGCGCCAGATGCGCCGGCAAAATGAACAAGGCTTCGAACAGAGAGATCGCCAGCACCACGATCACCACCGCCCCCAGCGGCCACCAGAAGTTGCCCGTAACGCCGGGCATGAACAACAGCGGCATGAACGCAACGATATTGGTGAGAATACTGAAGGTGACCGGCCCGGCGATGTCACGGGCGCCCTGCACCGCCGCGTCCATGAAGCTCATGCCCTGCTCGCGGTATTCGTAAATGTTCTCGCCCACCACGATGGCGTCATCCACCACGATGCCCAGCACCATCAGGAAGCCAAACATGGAGATCATGTTCACGCTCACGCCCATGGCCGGCAGGAACAGCACCCCACCGACGAAGGACACGGTCATGCCCATCATGATCCAGAACGCCAACCGGTATTCCAGGAACAGGCTGAGTATCACCAGCACGATCACCATTGCCAGCACGCCGTTCTTCAGCAGCATGGTCATGCGGTCCTCGAACTGCTCGGCGCGGTTGCTGTCGATGCGCACTTGCACCGGGTCCGGCAGGGTGGTCTTGAGTTCGGCCATCACCCCTTCCACCGCCTTGGCGATGTCCAGCGGCGATTGGCTGCCGGTGCGGAAGATCTCGATCTCCACCGACGGCTGGCCGTTGAAACGAGAGTGAAAACCGGTGTCCTCGAAACCGTCGCGCACCGTGGCGATGTCGCCCAGGGTCACCGCCGAGCCGGAATCCGCGCGGCTCACCACGATGCGTGAAAACTCGTCGGCCCATTGCTTGCGTTCTTTGAGGCGCAGCAGGATCTCGCCGTTGTCGGTGGCCAGATTGCCGGCGGGCACGTCGCGGCTGGATTGCTCGATGATCGACGCCACCTGGTCCAGGGTCAGGTTGTATTCGCGCAGCGTGGTCTGGGCAATTTCCACACTGGTCAGGTAATCGGGCACATCGCTGATCTCCGCCCGGGTAACGGCGGGCTCGCTGAGCAGGCGGTTGCGCACCTGCTCGCCGAGCTGGCGCAGTGTCCAGATGTCCACCTCGCCGTAGAGCACCAGTTCCATCACATCGTGGGTGCGCGCCTGCAGTCGCACACGCGGCTCTTCCGCCTGGTCCGGGAAGGTGCGCACCCGGTCCACCGCCTGCTCGATGTCCTGCAGCGCCTGCATGCGGTTGGCGCCGGCCACCAACTCCAGCTGAATCACGCCGCTGCCTTCGCGGGCGGTGGACACCATTTCCTTGATGCTCTCGACGCCCTGTACCGCCTCTTCCACCGGCATCAGTACGCCCTGCTCCACTTCCTCCGGCGCGGCGCCGGGGTAGGTGACCTCCACTTCCACGATGTCGAGCTGGGCTTGCGGGAAAATCTCTTTCTGAACCTGCACCGCCATCCACAAACCGCCGCCGAGCAGCAGGATCATCAGCAGGTTGGCGGCGATGCTGTTGCGCGCCATCCACTCGATCGGCCCCACCCAGCCCTGGCGGCGCGGCGTGCTCATTCCAGGCTCTCCCCGCCGGCGGCGTCCTCGAGACGCAGGGCGGCGCCGTCCACCACCGTGGCCAGATCGGTGGCCACCACCTGATCGCCCTGCTCGAGCCCTTCACTGATATAGGCGTAGTCGCCATCACGCAGCAGCACGGTCACCGGGCGGATAACCAGGGCGCCGTCTTCCATCACCCAGACCGTGTCGTTACGGCGCAGCAGATTGCGGTCCAGACGCACCACATCGTCCAGCGCCCGGCCTTCGATGGCGGTGCGCACGAAGGCGCCGAGGATCAGGCTCGGGGTGCCGGCCTCCGCCCGCAGGGCCAGCGGGTCCTCCACGCTGATCAGCACCCGCGCCAGGCGCGCGTTGGCGTCCAGTTCCCCCACCAGCCGTTGCAGGCGGCCCTGGCGGCTTCGTGACGGCCCCCAGGCGGCCTCGTGGCGCAGGCTCACCGGCGCACCCTGCTCGCCGTCACGCTCGGCGAAGCGCAGCCAGCGCAGTTGCGACAGCGGTACGCTGGCCGCCACCCAGTAGCGGTCGGTGGCCACCAGCCGGGCCAGGCTGTCGCCGCTGCTCACCTGGGAGCCTGTGGCCACGTCGCGGGACAGAATCTGGGCGTCGAAGGGCGCGCTGATGCGGGTACGCTGGAGATCCAGCTCCGCGCGACGCAGGGCCGCCTCGGCGAAATCCACCTGGGCGCGGGCCTGCTTCAATTGCGGCTGACGCAGCACCAGGTGCCGGTTGCCCTCGTCCAGCGCCTCACCCAGCAATTCGAAATCCTGTTCGGCCACCGCCTGGCGGCCCTGCTCCAATTCCAGATCGGCGCGCGCC
>JBELJS010000023.1:2443-57656 GCA_042090255.1 Alcanivorax sp.
TGCGCCGTTGCCGCAGCGCGGCCTGGTAATCCGCCGGGTCGATGCGCAACAAGGCGGCACCCTCGGCCACCCGGCCACCGGGTTCGAACGCCTCGGCCAGCTCGATGACGCGGCCACTGACGCGGGGCTGCAGGGTCACTTCCCGGGCCGGCACCACTTGGCCCATTACTTCGATCACCGGGCTGAAACGGCCGCGTTCGGCGGTGCCCACCTCCACCAGCATGGCGGTTTCCCGCGCCACATCGCCGCGCGTGGCGGTGGGCTCGGTCTTGAAGATCAACACCATCAGCGCCACGCCGGCGAGCAAAATCAGCACCGAGACCAGCGCCGTTTTGCCGCGCCCGGCGCGCCCGCTCTCCGGACGCGCGGCCTGGTCGTCCACCGTGTTGCTCATGCGTTCTCTTCCTCTTTGGGCACTGGGAAACCGCCGGCCAGGGCCCGGTATAGCGCGACCCGGAACGCCAGCAGCTCCTGGCGGGCGGTGATCAGGGTGCGGCGCAATTCCTGACGTTCCTGGAGCGCGCTCAGCACCTCCAGATAGCCGACCGCGCCGTTAACGTACTGAATGCGCAGTTGCCGGTAAGCGCTGTCCGCCAGTTCCAGTTGCGCGCGCAGGCTCTCCATGCGCCGCTGCTGCTGGCGCTCCTGGACCAGGGCGTCCTCCACTTCCTGGAACGCCACCAGCGCCGCCTGGCCGTACTCATACAGCCTTTGCTCGCGCAGCGAGCGGAAGCGGCGCGCCTCGGCACGGCGTTGGCCACCGTCGATCAACGGCAATACCAGATTACCGGCCAGGGTTGCCAGCCAGTCATCGAACAGGGCTTCGCTGTCGGTGGTTTCATTGCTCAGCGACGCGGACAGCGTCAGACGGGGGAAACGCTCGGCTACCGCCGATGCCAGGTCCGCGTCGGCCGCCTGCAACTGGTAATAGGCACGGCGCAGATCCGGTCGCCGGCGCACCAGTTCCGCCGGCACGCCGGTAGCCGGCAGCGACGGCAACGCCGGCAAGGTGCCGTCATCCGGGAACGTCACACCCTTGGGTGGCTCGCCCAGCAACACCGCCAACTGATGCTCGAGCACCCGGGCACGGGCCTGCACGGTGAGCAATTGCTCCCGGGACGCCTCCACCAGCTGGCGCTGGCGCAGCACGTCGGCGCTGGCGCTTTCGCCGATGCCGAAGCGCGCACGGATCAGCGACAGCACGTCCCGGTTGGTGTCCAGTTGGGCGCTGGCCAGCTCCCGCTGGGTACGCTGGGTAAGCAGCTGGAACCAGGTGTTGGCCACCTCGGCGGCCAGGGACAGCGCGGCGGCCTGGTAGTCGGCGCCGCTGGCCGCCACGCGGAAGGCCTCGGCGTTGGCCTGGGCGCGCACCCGGCCCCATAAATCCAGCTCGTACTCCGCCGCCAGCCCGGCGCTGAACAGATCGCTCTCACTGTCGCCGTCGTCGCGGCGCTCGGCGCCGGCGCGCGCCTCCAGGCTGGGGAACAGACCGGCTTGCTGACGTTCACGCACCGCGCGGGCCTGATTGAGCCGTTCGTAGGCGGCCTGCAAATCCAGATTGGCGCCCAGGGCACGGTCGACCAGACGGTTCAAGGAGGCATCGTCGAAGGCCACCCACCATTGCTGCGGGGCGGCGGCCTCGCCGGAACGGGAAAACAACGCCGGCGTGTTTACCGGTGGCGGTGGCGATGGCGGCGGGCCGACGCAGGCGGCCAGCGACAGCAGCAGCGCGAAAAAGGCGACAGCACGGGCCGCGAACCGAGGGTCAGCGAGGGGTGGCATCAACGGAGAACAATCCTGATTTCTTATCGGTTCCGCCGCAGCGGCGAGGCCGGTTCAGGCTAACAGGCGCGCACCGTCAGAACCACTGGCGCCCGGCGGGAGAACACAAAGCTTACACGACGGCGGGTCAGCATCAGGGCAACGCGACCGGCTCCTGCTCCAGGGCCACGCCGAAATCGGCCTGAACGTCCTCGCGGACCGCCGCGGCCAGCGCCAGCACGTCCTCGGCGCGGGCGCCGCCGTGGTTGACCAGCACCAGGGCCTGGTCCCGGTGCATGCCCACCGGCCCGAGCCGGCGGCCCTTCCAACCGGCCTGCTCGATCAGCCAGCCGGCGGCCAGCTTGGCCCCATCCGGGTGCGGGAACGACACTAGCTTCGGATGGCGGGCTTTCAGCCGGTCGTGCTCCGCCACGCTCACCACCGGGTTCTTGAAGAAGCTGCCGGCATTGGGCAGCACCGCGGGATCCGGCAGCTTGCTTTGCCGAAGCTCAATCACCGCCGCCCGCACCGTGGCCGGGTCCAGGGTGCGCGGGTCCCGGTCGGCGAAGCGCTCGGCCAGGCCGCCGTAGTCCACCCGGCGGGCGCCGTGTCGCTGCAACCGCAGGGTGATGCCGGTGATAATGAATTCCCCACGGCGGCGGCTTTTGAACAGGCTGTCGCGATAGTCGAATTCGCACTGATCGGCGTGGAAGCGCCCTATCCGGCCGTCGGCCACCGCCACCGTGTTTACGCTTTCCAGGCAATCGGCCAGCTCCACGCCGTAGGCGCCGATGTTCTGGAACGGGGCCGCGCCGGCGGTGCCGGGAATTAGCGACAGGTTTTCCAGACCACCCCAGCCGCGCGCCACGGTGTCCGCCACCAGGCGGTCCCAGACCACTCCGGCGCCAGCGCGCACCCGCACCTGGTCCGCCGTCTCATCCAGATAGTCGATGCCGTCAAACGCGGGGATCACGGTCAGGCCGGGCAGGTCAGCGCGCAACACCACATTGCTGCCTTCGCCGAGCACATAGAGTGGCTCGGCCGGGTCACGCCCGGCCAGCAGCTCGCCCAGCGCGGCCACGTCGGTGGGCCGCGCCAGCCGCTCCGCGCGGGCCGGCAGCGCCAAAGTGTTGGCGCCACTCAGGTCGGCGTCATGCTCGATCACAGCCGCTCCCGCAGCCGCGTCAGCCACAGGTCACTGGCGCGTTCCACCAGGTTGAGCACGTGGCCGAAGCCGTCTTCGTCGCCGTAGTACGGGTCCGGCACTTCACCGGGGCCGTCCTCGCCGAGCACGTCGAGGAAACGGGCCAGCACCAGACCCTCGCGGGCGATGCCCGGCCCCGGATCAAGGGCGCGCAGATCGGCCAGGTTGCTGTTGTCCATGGCCAGGATGTAATCGAAGTGGCGGAAGTCGTCGGCGCTCACCTGGCGCGCGCGCAGGTCGCCCATCGGGTAGCCGCGCTCGGCGGCGGCGGCGCTGGCGCGCCGGTCCGGTGGCCGGCCGATGTGCCAGTCGCCGGTGCCGGCGCTTTCAATGCGCAGGCGGTCGCTCAGGCCGGCGTCACGGACCCGTTGGCGGAACACCGCTTCGGCGGTGGGCGAGCGGCAGATATTGCCCAGGCACACGAACAGTATCGACAAGGACGTCATCCGCGGTCTTCCTCCGCCCGCAGGTGGCGACGCATGCGCTGCAGGTCCATGTCCGTATCGACACCGCCGGGCACCGGCTCGCGGGCCGGCGCCACATGGATGGCGACGCCATTGGCCAGGGCCCGCAACTGCTCCAGGGATTCGTGCATTTCCATGGAGGCCGGTTCCCAGCTCACGAACTGGTGCAGAAAGCTGACCCGATAGGCGTAAATACCGATATGCCGCCACCAGTAGCCGGGGTCCATATCGATATCGTGCGGGTTCGGTTGCTGGGCGAAGGCATCGCGGTGCCAGGGAATCGGCGCCCGCGAGAAATACAGGGCGCGCCCATTGGCGTCGAACACCACTTTGCAGATGTTGGGGTTGAACAGGTCGATGCCGCGCTCGATGGGCTCGCACAGGGTGGCCATGCGGCACTCCGGGTGGGCGGCCAGATTCTCCGCCACTTGGTCGATCACGGCAGGCGGGATCAGCGGCTCGTCACCCTGCACGTTGACCACGATATCGTCGTCGGCGAGGCCCAGATGCGCCGCGACTTCCTGCAGCCGGTCGGTGCCGGAGGGGTGATCGGCGCGGGTCATCACCACCTCGCACTGATCGCCCACGGCGTCGCGGACCCGTTCGTCGTCGGTGGCCACCAGTACCCGCGTGGCGCCGCTCTTGGCGCAACGCTCCGCCACCCGGGCCACCATCGGCCGGCCGGCCAGATCCGCCAGCGGTTTACCCGGCAGACGCGAGGACGCGTACCGCGCCGGCACTACCACATAGAAATTCATAACTGTCCTTACAGAGGCTGCGGTTGCAATGCACGATCAATCATGGCGTCCAGGGTGGCCGCCGGCAAACTGGCGTGCACGGGCAGCATCCACAGGCGCGGATCGTCGAAATCACGGCATTTTACCGCGTCTTTTTCGGTCATGATCACCGGTCGGCCGTCGGCGAAGTCCAGGTCCGCGGCGGTAAAACCATGGTGATCGGCAAAGGCGTGCGGGGTGACCGCCAGGCCCAATACCGCCAGGGTGCGGAAAAACCGGTCCGGATTGCCGATGCCGGCGACACCGTGTACCGCCCCGTACCGCTCTCGGAAGCTGGCGGCGTCCAGGGTTTCGCCATCGCATAGCCGTACCAGATCACCGGGCACCAGATGCATGGTGGTGGCGCCGGGCCAGGCGCCGCCGTTGGCGACCAGGAAGTCCACCCGGGAAAGCCGCGACGCCGGCTCGCGCAGCGGACCCGCCGGCAGGCAGCGCTGGTTGCCGAGGCCACGGCGGGCGTCGATCACGACCACCTCACTGGAGCGCGGCAAAGCGTAGTGCTGCAGGCCATCGTCGCTGATCACCAGATCGGGATGGAAATCCGTTATCGCGCGTTGCAGAGCCCGGTCGCGGCGCGGATCAAGCACCACCGGCACCGCCGCGCGGCGGGCGATCAGCAGCGGTTCGTCGCCCACTTCCCGGGGGGCGTCGTCCACCGTTACCACGCGCGGGTAAGCGTCCGCCTGGCCACCGTAGCCGCGGGATATCACCACCGGGTTCAGGCCCCGTTGCCGGGCGCGCTCGGCCAGGGCAATCACCAGCGGCGTTTTGCCGGTGCCACCCACCGCCACGTTGCCGACCACCAGCACCGGCACCGGCGGCCGCTCGGCACGATCCTGGAAACGGCGCAGCCGGCGCCCGGCCACGCGGCCCACCAGCCAGCCGAGCGGGCGCAGCGGGGTCAGCCAGCGGCTGCCTTCGTACCAGCCGCGCTCTACGCGGCGGCGCCAATCAACCATGGCCGTTGTCGGCGAAATCCATTTTGTAGAGCTGGGTGTAGAGTCCATTCTTTTCCAACAATTCCGTGTGGGTGCCCTGTTCGATCAGCTGCCCCTGGTCCAGCACCAGAATGCGATCCGCTTTTTCGATGGTGGACAGGCGGTGGGCGATCACCAGCGTGGTGCGCCCTTCCATCAGGCGCTCCAGCGCCTGCTGAATGTGGTGTTCCGATTCCGTGTCCAGGGCGCTGGTGGCCTCGTCGAGAATCAAGATCGGCGCGTCCTTGAGCAGCGCCCGCGCGATCGCGATGCGCTGGCGCTGGCCGCCGGAAAGCTGCGCGCCGTCCTGGCCCACTTCGGTGTCCAGCCCGTGCTCCAGACTTTGGATGAAGTCCCAGGCGTAGGCGTTGCGGGCAGCCTGTTCCACCAGGGCGTCGTCGGCGTCACGCATCTCGCCATAGGCGATGTTGTGACGCACGGTGTCGTTAAACAGCACCACTTTCTGGCTGACCATGGCGATTTGGCGGCGCAGGTGGGCCAGCTTGTAGTCCGGCAGGGGCACGCCGTCGAGCAGTACCTGGCCCTGGTCCGGGTCGAAGAACCGCGGCAGCATTGCCGAAATGGTGCTCTTGCCGGCGCCGGACCGACCTATCAAGGCCACCGTTTCGCCGCTGTGCACCTTGAGGCTCAGGCTTTGCAGCACCGGCTGGGCGGGGTCATAACCGAAGGTGACGTCGCGGAACTCGATGTTGCCGTCGGTGCGCGGTAAATCCTGGTCGCCTTCGTCGCGCTCTTCCGGGCGGTCCATCAGCTCAAACAGCGAGGCCGCGCCGGTGACGCCGCGCTGGATTTTCACGTTCACGTCGGTGAGCTGCTTGAGCGGCTTCTGGATCATGCCGGCGGCGGCAATGTAAGACAGGAAGCCACCGACGGTGAGGTTTTCGCCCATCATCGTGATGTACAGATAGGTGACCGCGCCGATCGCCACCGAGACGAACAACTGCACGATCACCGTGGAACCGATTTTGCTGGCCTGGAGCTTGGTGTTCTGGCGCGAGAAACGGCGGCTCACCGAATGGAAACGGTCCGCTTCCAGCTTCTGGCCACCGAAAATCTTCACCGCCTGGTTGCCCTCGATGGCTTCACCCAGGAACTGGGTGATGTTGCCCATGGAGCCCTGAATGCGGCGGCTGATATGGCGGAAACGCTTACTGGTGAGATTCACTACCAGACCCACCAGAGGCGCGGCGATCAGCAGAATCAGCGTCAGTTTCCAGTTCTGGTAAAGCAGGAAGGTGAGCAGACCGATCACGGTGAGGCCTTCGCGCAGCATCACGATCAAGGCGTCGGTGCCAGCGCTGGTGATCTGCTGGGCGTCGAAGATAATCTTCGACATGATGCGCCCCGAGGCGTTGTTGTTGTATTCCGACTGCGGCAGGCGCAGCACATGACCGAACACGTCGTTGCGCAGCCGGTAGACGATTTCCTGGGCCACCCAGGTCATCGAGTAGCTGCCCATGAACTGGCCGATCCCCTGCGCCAGAGCGATGAAAAACGGCGCGATGGAGACGATCACCACGCGGTGCGGTTCCGGGTTGACCACGGTTTCACCCAGATAGCCCGCCAGTTGCGCCGCGCCGGCCTGGGTGGCGGCGTAGATCGCGTAGCCGATGAAACTGGCGAACAGAATCAGGGCGTGGGGTCTGACATACGACAGCAGGCGCTTGTACGTCTGCCAGGCGTCATCGGGTTGTTGGCTCATTGGCCCTCTTCGTCGGCTTCACGGGTGGTCAGTGACAGCTTATCAAAGCCCAGCTGGCCGGCCACATCCATCACCCGCACCACCGCCTGATAGCTGGCGTTGGCGTCGGCGGTGATGATCATCGGCAAGGCGGCTTTGTCCTGCCCCAGCCGTAGCAACGCCGAACGCAGGCCCGCTTCACTGTTGTCGGTGAGTTTTTCCCCATTGATCAGGTACTCGCCGAGCGGCGAGACCAGCACCTCCACCGCCTGCGCCGGGCTTTCCGGCGGCATACCCTGGGCTTCCGGCAGGGTAAGCGAAAGCTGGGTCTCACGGGTGAAGGTGGTGGAGACCATGAAGAAAATCAGCAGCAGGAACACCACATCGATCAGCGGCGTCAGGTTGACGCTGATCTCTTCCTGGCGCGGGCGCGGGAACTTCACGTCTTCTCTCCAGGAGCCTGCCCTGGTGTCGCCTCCCGCTCCCCATGGACCAGGTCCACCAGGTGCACGGCGCTCTGCTCCATGCCCACGGTGATCTCTTCCACACGGCGCACGAAAAAACGATGGAAGAAAATCGCCGGAATCGCCACCACCAGACCGGCGGCGGTGGTCAGCAGTGCCTGGGAGATCCCGCCGGCCAACTGCGCCGCGTCGCCGGTGCCGTGCATCATGATCGCGGCGAACACGTCGATCATGCCAATCACCGTGCCCAGCAGGCCGAGCAACGGCGCGATGGCCGCGATCGACCCCAACGTGGAGAGGTACTTTTCCAGGTCGTGGACCACCCCGGTGGCCTCCTCCTGAATGCTCTCTTTCATGATGTCCCGGCCGTGGCGGGCATTGGCCAGCCCGGTGGCGAGAATCCGTCCCAGCGGCGACTCCTCGCGCAGCGCCTTGAGCCGCTGCGTGTTCAACTGGCCTTTTTTCAGCCAGCCGCGCACCTGCGGCAAGGTGCCCGGCGGCGCCAGCTTGCTCGGACGCAGAGTCCAGAAACGCTCACCGACGATGGCCAACGCCACCACCGAGCTGATCAGGATCGGGAGCATCATCCAGCCCCCGGACTGCACAAGATCCTGCACGTTGCGATCCCCTTTTCACAGTTCCGGCTCGCGGTGCCAGGGCCAACCATGGGCCCGGCGCCACTTTGTTATAAGCGCGGCATTATCAGGGCCCCCCAGGCGAAACACAATCATGCCGGTCCGGTCGGTGCGCAGAAGCGTGACGCCGGCCGCGTCCAGCCGCGCCACCACGTCCCGGGCGGGATGGTCAAAGCGATTGGCGTAGCCCATCGAAGCCACCGCCCAGCGCGGCGACACGGCCCGCAACCAGGCACTCGAGGAGGACGAGCCGCTGCCGTGGTGGGCGAGCTGCAAGACAGTCACCGGAGCGACGCGCCCCAGCAGCCGGTATTCCACCTGTTTGGGAATATCGCCGGTCAGCAGGGCACTAGCCCCGACGGCGTCCACCTGCAACACGCAACTGGCGGCATTGCCCTGGTAACCCCCGTCCGGAGGCCACAGCACCTCAAAGCGCACACCATCAAACCGCCATTGCTGCCCGGCCCGGCATGGTTGCGCGCCGTCCACGCGATCCGGTTCCCCGCTCAGCAAGCGCCCGGTCCGCTCCAGATCCGCCAGGCCGCCAGCGTGGTCGCCATCGCCATGACTGACGATGGTGATGTCCGGGCTCAGGCCGTGGCGGCGCAGCCAGGGCAGCAACACGCTTTTCGCCGCCGACCCGCCGGGCCAGCCCGGCCCCAGGTCGTAGAGCACCAGATGGTGCTGGGTGCGCAGCGCCAGCGCCTGGCCCTGCCCCACTTCGAAAACAATCAGATCCAGCTGCCCCCGAGCCGGCGGCTCGGCGCCCGGCAACCACCACGGCAGCAACCCCAACAGCAGCAGCCGGCGCGGCCAGGGCCAGGCCGGCAACAGCGACAGCAGCGCCGAAGCCAACAACACCGGGCCAGCCCAACCCGCCGCTGGCGCCAGCGGCGGCGACGGCACCTCATGCAGGCCCTCCATAATCAGCACCGAGGCCTCCACGCCGGTGGCGGCCGCGATCAGAATAGCGGGAACGTCCAGCGCCACACCCAGCAGCGCCGCGGGCACCACCAGCACGCTGAACAGCGGCACCAGCAACAGATTCGCCACCGGGCTCAGCCAGGCCCAGGTATCGAACAACCAGGCGCTCAACACCGCCATCAACAGCGGCAGACTGACCATCACCGGCCAACGGCCACCGTCGATAAGCAACAGAATCACCGCCACCGCCGTGAACGACAGCCAAAGCCCGGCGGACAATGCCGCCAACGGCTGCAGCAACAGCACCGCTAACAGCGCCAGCCCAAGCACGGCGCCCGCCGCCGGCCGGGCCCGGCGCAGCCGACAGGCCGCCAGCACCGCCACCATGATCAGGGCGCGCTGGGTGGGCAGTGCGAAGCCCGCCAGCGCCGCGTAGCCCAGTGCCCCCGCCAGGGCCGGGCCCCAGGCCCACTGCTGCAGGCTGAAGCGGCGCGCTGGCGGGCACACCAGCCACAGCAAGGGCGCCAGCAGCCAGCGCCCCAGCCCCCAGAGCAGGCCGGTGACCAGCGTCAAATGCAGGCCCGAGATTGCCAGCAGGTGGGCGGTGCCCAGGTCCCGGAACAGCCGCCATAACGGTGGGTCCAGACCACGACGGTCGCCGGTGACCAGGGCCGGAATCACCGCGGCGGCAAAGGGGCTTAGCGAGAGTTGCTCACTGACGCGGCGGGAAAGGCGGTCACGGCGAGCGTCCAGGCTGTGCGGGTGCGCCCTCTGGCGGCTCACCGCTGTGAGCACGCCTCGGGCGTCAATGCGGTTGGCGAGATCGAAACGGGCCCGGTCCGGCCCGGTCTGGTTGTACCAGCCGTGGGGAAAGAAAAGACGCACCTTGCCACGTACCCGATCGCCGGCGTTCAGCGCCGGCAATGGCGCCCAGGCCGTTACCCGCACCCGGTGGCGGCCCGGCCAGGGCCGCTCGTCGACGGCCAGGCGCAGATCCAGAATGATCCGCTGGCGGCGCAACGCTTCGCCGAAACGGCGGCGTATCTCGGTGACCGGCAGCCCCACCACACGGGCTTCCACCGTCAAGGTGGTGCCGTTAAGGTGCTCCGGCAGCCGGCGGTCAAGCCCCCGCTCCAGGGCCACCAGCCCGTGAGCCCAGGACAATGCCAGTAGCAGGCAGAACCACCGGCGGCGCGGCACCGCCAACGCCAGTGCCATGAGTGCCCCCAGGGGCCACCAGGCGCCGCTCCAGACCGCCACGATAATCGCAGCGGGGGAAAACCAGTATCGCATCCTTGCTCACCGGGTTGTTATGATCACGCTTTCATGTAACGGAGCGGCGTCACGGCGACAGGCCGGTGTAGGCGTACGCCGCCCGGGTCGGCATAATAGCGCCCGTCTTCCAGGGACCTTGCAGTTTCACATGCCCAAACATTTGTTCCGCAAATACCTGCCCTCGCCGGATCGCCTCAAAGGACACAAATCCTTGAGCTTTTTGGGAGAGGTATTATCGGACCCCAACCTGTGGCACATAAACCGGCATTCACTGGCCGGCGCCGCGTTCATCGGGGTGTTCACCGGGTTGCTGCCGATTCCATTGCAAATGGGCCTGGCGGCGCTGCTGGCGGTGCGTTTCCACTGCAATCTACCGCTTTCGGTGATGCTGGTGTGGATCTCCAACCCGGTCACCTATGTGCCGATCTTCTACTTCACCTACCGGGTGGGCGCCTGGATGACCGGGCTTACACCCAGCTCCGACCATGGCATCAACGTGGCCTGGTTCGTGGAGCAGCTGGTGCCGCTGTGGGTCGGTTCCCTGACCTGCGCGCTGATCGCCGGCCTGGCCTCCTATTTCACCGTGAAGCTGTTCTGGCGGCTGGCGGTGGTGCGTAGCTGGAACCTGCGCGCCCGCCGCCGGCAACGGCAGCAATAGCCGGCGACTTCGCACACCCTAATGCCAACGGCACCGATGGTCTGTCAGCCAGCGGCGATAACTCGGGAAGGAAAAAGCGGAAAGTCTTGTGCGCCGGTGGCTCAGGCCACCGGGCGCAGCAGACCGTCGTGCAATTCGTGGCGGCTCTGGCAGCGACCGGCGAAGTGGTGATCGTGGGTCACCACCAGGAAGGCGGTACCCAGACGCTGGTTGAGTTCCAGCATCAAATCCTGCACTTGGTCGGCGGTGCGCTCGTCCAGGTTGCCGGTGGGTTCGTCGGCCATTACCAGCGCCGGGTCGGTCACCAGGGCCCGGGCAATCGCCACCCGCTGCCGCTCACCGCCACTCAGTTGCGCGGGCTTGTGCTCGGCGCGCGGCGCCAGGCCCACTTGGCCCAGCAACCGCTCAGCCCGTTGCGCGGCCTCGGCCGGCTTGAGGCCGCGGATCAGCAACGGCATGGCCACGTTCTCCCGGGCGGTAAACTCCGGCAGCAGATGGTGGAACTGATAAACAAAGCCCAGATAATGATTGCGCAGCCGGCCCAGCGCCCGGTCATTGAGACCCGCCAACGGCTGGCCGCCGATCGCCACGGTGCCCTCGCTGGGCACATCCAGCCCCCCCAGAAGGTTGAGCAGCGTCGATTTACCCGACCCGGACGTACCAATAATAGCGGCGATATCACCCCGACGGACGGTCAGCTCCACACCGTTGAGCACCTGCAGCTCGCCACGGCCTTCCGGGTAGCGCTTGATCAGGCCCCGCGCCGCCAGGACCGGGTCGGCGTGTTCAGCGTTACTCATAGCGCAGGGCCTCCGCGGGGCGCACCCGGCTGGCACGCCAGGACGGGTACAGCGTGGCCGAGAAACTGATCAGCATGGCGATGCCGACAATCGCGGTGACGTCGCTCCACTTCAATTGCGACGGCAGGTAATTGACGAAGTAGGCATCGAACAGACGGGTGTTGAAGGTGGCTTCCACCCAGGCCGCCACCTCACTCACATTGGTGGCCAGCAGCACCCCGAGCACGGTACCCAGGAAGGTGCCGGCCAGGCCGATCACCGTGCCCTGGACCATGAAAATGCGCATGATGGTGCCTGGCGAGGCGCCCAGCGTGCGCAACACGGCGATGTTGCCGCGCTTCTCGGTGACCAGCATCACCTGGCTGGAAATAATATTGAACGCGGCCACCGCGACGATAAAGCTGAGCAGCAGCGTCATCATGCTCTTTTCCATCTTGATGGCCTGAAAAAGGTTGCCGTGACTGCGG
The DNA here is from genome assembly GCA_042090255.1 of Alcanivorax sp. GTDB lineage: Bacteria > Pseudomonadota > Gammaproteobacteria > Pseudomonadales > Alcanivoracaceae > Alloalcanivorax. The sequence goes on from JBELJS010000023.1 coordinate 14,572, forward strand.
GTCCAGTCGCTGGTGTAGTAATCCGGGCCCAGTGCCTGCTGGAGTTGCCAGCCGATCTCCGGCGCGGCGAACAGGTCAGTGAGGCGCAGGTGTATCCCTTCCACGGTGCCCGCCTGCCGGTCCAGCCGGGCGGCGTCCTCGTTGGCCACGTAGGCGTAGAGACTGTCCACCTCGGCGCGCGCGCGGAAACGGCCGACCACGGTGAAGCGTTTGAAGCGCGGCATCACCCCGGCCGGGGAGACACTCGCCTCGGGTAATACCAGGGTAACCTTGTCGCCGGTTTCGGCGCCCAGTTTGCGGGCCAGCGCGTAGCCCAGCACGATGCCGAACTCACCGGGCTGCAGAGCCTGAAGGTCGCCGTCCCACATCATCTCATCGACGATGGACACGTCTTTCTCCGCCTCCGGCTCAATGCCGTTGACCAGCACCCCGGCCACATTGCCCTGGTAGGTGAGCATGCCCTCGAGCTTGATGAACGGCGCCGCCGCTTCCACGCCCGGGTAGTCGCGCACCTGATCGGCGAGTGCCTGCCAGTCGGTCACCGGCTCGCGGCCGTGCACGGACAAATGGGTGACCATCCCCAGAATGCGGGTCTGAAGTTCCCGGTCGAAGCCGTTCATCACCGACAGGACGGTGATCAGAACGGCGACGCCGAGCATCAGCCCGAGCGCGGAGATCAGGGTGATCACGGAGATGAAACTATTGCGGGCCCGGGCGCCGGTATAGCGCAGACCCACGAACAGGGCAAAGGGTCGGAACATGGCGCGCATTTAAGCACTAAAACGGCGCCCTGTGCCAGTCGCTTTGTGACTCCGATCGGCGACCGCTGAACGGCGATTTGATTCAATTCCGGCACCACAATAATCAGCAAAGCCGGCGGCGGCGCGGAGCGGCCTAAACACCGTTTTACTTGAACAGAGGTTCACGCTGTCCGTACTATCAGTACCGGCTTATCCAAGGGGGAAGAGGTCATGGGAAAAATATTCACGGCGTTGGCAATGGCGGCGGCGGTGAGCTGGCCGGTCACGGTGCCGGCCGACGGCAACGTGCCCGAGCGTGGCATGAACAAAGCCGAGGTGCGCGCGCAGTTCGGCAAACCCGGTCGCGTCCGGCCGGCCGTGGGACAACCACCGATCAGCCGCTGGGATTACGACGGCTTCAGCGTCTACTTTGAAAACGACACCACCCTGCACAGCGTGCGCGAACAGCAACGCGCGCCGGCGGCCGAGGCGCCCCCGCCCGGTGACACGCAGGGCGAAGAGCCAGGCGCGCATTCCACGCTGGAAGCGGACCTCGGGGTGTCACCGGCCAACGGCAAGGAGCCGCCGACGGAAAAGGAAGAACAGGAAACCAACATCGAAGTAGAAACCTTCCATCCGCCGCGCAATAAAGACGACGAGGACGACGAAGCCAGTTCCGAATCCGATTCCGCGCCGGGCACCACATCGGTGCGCGCCCAAGCGGAGGGTTCCGGGGAGCGCACCGAAGAGGACGACGCCGCCGGCGACGCCAACCCGAACGGCGCGGCCAAAAACAGCGACGCGGGCGAAGGGCGTTTCCGGTTTGATCCGGCCACCGGCCGCATTATCGTGGACGACCCGCAGGAAGGCGAAGACAGTGACGCATCCCCGGCCCGCTGAGCGCCGCCTGTTACCGGAATGGCACCCGCAATGGGGCGTTCTGCTGGCCTGGCCCGACGACCATACCGACTGGGCCGGGCGGCTGCCGGCCGCGCGCCGCACCTATCTCGCCTTGATCAAAGCCCTGCTCGATCATGAATCGGTGCTGCTGGTGTGCCGCGACAACGAAGCGGCGGAAACCGCCCGCACCCTGATCGACGACAGTGGCGCCGACAGCCGCCGGCTGCGTATTCGCCTCGCCGACTACAATGACACCTGGGCGCGGGATTTCGGCCCCATTGGCGTGCAAGAGAACGGTGCGCCAGTGTTGCTGGATTTTCACTTCACCGGCTGGGGCGGCAAATTCGAAGCCGCGCTCGACGACCGGCTCAACCGCGCCCTGCCCTGGCGCGTAGCCCTGCATCCGCAGGATCTGGTACTCGAAGGCGGCGCCATTGATACCAACGGCCACGGCACTCTGCTCACCACCCGCGCCTGCCTGCGCAACCCCAACCGCAACCCGTCACTGAGCGAAGCGGCCCTGGAAAGCCGCCTGTGCGAGTCGCTGGGCGTGGACAATATCTGGTGGCTCGACCACGGCCACCTGGAGGGCGACGACACCGACGCCCACGTGGACACCCTGGCCCGCTTCGTGACCCCCACCACGATCGCCTATGTGCACTGCGACGATCGCGACGACAGCCATTACCCGGCGCTGTCCGCGATGGCCGCGCAGTTGCGCGAACTGGCCGACCGCGAAGGGCTCGACCTGGTGCCGCTGCCCATGGCCCGCGCTCAGTACAACGACGACGGCGAGCGGCTGCCGGCCACCTACGCCAACTTCCTGATCACCAACCGCAAGATTCTGGTGCCGCTGTACGATTGCGACACCGATGACGCCGCGCTCAAGGCCTTCGCCGCGGTCGCCGGGGAGCGCGAGGTGCAGGGCATCCCCTGCCGGCCGCTGATCGAGCAAGGCGGCAGCCTGCATTGCATTACCATGCAGCTGCCCGAAGGCGTGCTGGCCTGAGCTAGAAGCTGCTATCCTTTTCACGACGCCGACTTTCCAAAACCGCACCGGAAGAGATGCCCACATGCGCGTTGCCGTAATCCAGCAACAGAACACCGCCGACCTGGACGCCAACCTGGCCCGTTCCATGGACAAGATACGCGAGGCCGTGGCCCAGGGCGCCCAGCTGGTGATGCTCCAGGAGCTGCACCGCAGCCTGTATTTCTGCCAGAGCGAAGACACCGCCATGTTCGACCTGGCGGAAACGGTACCCGGGCCCAGCACCGACGCTCTGGGGGCGCTCGCCCGGGAACTGCAGGTGGTGATTGTCGCCAGCCTGTTTGAGAAACGCGCCACCGGCCTCTATCACAACACCGCGGTGGTGCTGGAAAGCGACGGCCACCTCGCCGGCCTGTACCGCAAGATGCACATTCCCGACGACCCAGGCTTTTACGAGAAGTTTTATTTCACCCCCGGCGACGCCACCTTCAACGCCGGCCATTCCGGGTTCACGCCGATCCGCACCAGCGTCGGCAAGCTGGGGCTGCTGGTGTGCTGGGATCAGTGGTACCCGGAAGCGGCCCGCCTGATGGCGCTGGCCGGCGCCGATTTGCTGCTCTACCCCACCGCCATCGGCTGGGACCGCACCGATGACTCGGAAGAGCAGAACCGTCAGCTGGACGCCTGGATCACCGTGCAACGGGCCCACGCCGTGGCCAACGGCCTGCCGGTGCTGGTCGCCAACCGTACCGGCTTTGAACCCGGCCCGGACGGCAACGGCGGCATCGACTTCTGGGGCAACAGCTTCGTGTGCGGGCCCCAGGGCGAATACCTGGCCCGCGCCGACCGGGACCGGGAACAAACCCTGGTGGTCGACCTGGACATGGCGCGCTCGGAAGAGGTGCGTCGCATCTGGCCCTATCTGCGCGACCGGCGTGTGGACGCCTACCAGGACCTCACCAAGCGCTACCGGGACTAACGCGCCCGGGACTAGGGCAACAGCGCCCAGGCCAGATACAGCATGATCAGCACCTGTGCCACGAACAGGGTGGCGCGGACCAGCACCAGCGGCAGGCTGGTGCCGACCAAATGCGCCCCGCTCTGCCCCAGACGGCAGAAAATGAAGGCACCGGCAAGGCCGTCAACCACGGCGCTCTGCCCCGTGGCCGCGGCGGTCAGCACCAGGGCCGCAAACAGCGGCAGGTTTTCCAGACAGTTCAGATGAGCGCCCTTGGCACGCACCAGAAAGGCGGGATCATCCACCGGTTGATTGCGCTCCCAATGATTCGCACTTTTCTTACCCAGGAAAATCTGCGGCACTCGGTAGCCCGCATAGGTCATCGCCAGCACTAAACTCAGAATCACGAAGATCAGCAAAGCGGTAAATCCAGTCATTATTGTTTTCCTTGTCGCAATGGGAAAAACGGGCCAATGGCCTCCAACAAGCCCAAAATGACACAGCGGAAATGAAAATGACGTTACCGAGTGTAGCGGCGCTTCAGGGGCGCTTTTTCTCTATCCAGTAGAGGAACAGGTCGCCCTGCTGGTGATGTTCAAGGAGAGTGTGGCCGAGAAACTGGCAGAACTTGGGGATGTCGCGCTCGGTGGAAGGGTCGGTGGCGCGCACTTCCAGCACCTCGCCGGCGCCCATGTCGCGCACCTTGCCGTGCAGCAGCATTACCGGCTCCGGGCAAACCAGGCCGGTGGCGTCGAGGTGATGTTCGGCGTGCGGGGTGTCGGTCATAGCAGTGCGGTCAGCCCAGTCGTTGCGGCGGCGGGCGCCAGAAAAGGGCCGCTATTATAACCAAGCCGCCAAGGCCCGCCGCAAGCAGGAAATGGCCGGCGTAACCGAGCGCGGAAGCGCTGAAGCCGCTGCCCAGCGTAAACAGGCCCACCGCCATCAGGTACACCGACGCCTGCAGGGTGTAATCACCGCCCTCCCGGTCGCGGCGGCAGTAGTCCATCATCACCACGAACAGGGCCACCGTGGACAGGCCGTCCGCGAACTGTTCGAACAGCGCCACCGGCCAGACCCAGCCCGCCGCGCCGGCGGCCACCGCCCACCAGCCGACGAAGGCCAGCGCCTGCAGCAACCCGAAGCCGATCAGCGCCACCTTGCGGCTCAGCCACAGCATCAGCAGGCCGGCCAGCGCCGCCGCCAGCAGCCCGGTCAGGGACGCGACCAGATCCAAACGCCCGATGGCCGCCTGGCTCCAGCCTTCGTCCACCAGGAACGGCTTGATCATCCGCGTACCAAAGCCGTCCCCCACCTTATAGCCGAGCAGAATCACCACCCACAGCAGCAGACCGCGACGCCGCCAGAAGCCGCGCCACTGATGCCACCACCAATGGCGCGACGCCCGTTCCGCCGATGTCGGGCTCGAGCGCATCGACTCCAACGGCTCGCGGAACAGCGCCACCGGTATCAACAATAGCGCCACCGTGGCCGCCAGCAACCACAGGCTGGCGCGCCAGCCGATCCAATCGTTGGCCATCAGCAACAGGGCGCCGCTGAGAATCAGCCCGACTTTATAACCCAACACCTGGACGCTGTTACCCGGTCCCCGCCATTCCGGGCGCAGCAACCGCACGGCCAGCCCGTCGGCGGCGATATCCTGGGTGGCGCTGGCGGTGTTCAGCAGCAGCAACAGCAATAACAGCAGAGGGAACGCATCGGCGAACCAGACCGCCCGCTCGGTAAACGAAAGCAGCAGCAGGATGAGCACCACCAGCGCCTGGCAACCGATCACCCAGCGCTTGCGATGACCGGGACGGCCCCGCCCGAGCCGGTCCACCCAGGGCGCCCACAGGAACTTCAGCGCCCAGGGCGCGGCGGCCAGGCCCAGCAGACCGATCCATTCCCGGGACAGGCCGCTTTCGCGGGCCAGGGACGGCACCGCCTTCGCCAACAGGCCGGCGGGCAGGCCCTGCAAAAAATACAGCACCGCCAGGGTGCCGAGCAGCACCGGCAGCGCCGGCCGCCCCGCTTCAGGCATCGCGGGTATCCACCCAGACGGTGATTTCCTCGCGGTCGTGATAGAGATGGGCGGCCTGGATGCGGGCGTCCGGGTGCTGACGCGCCAGCCCCTCCTGCAAACGCTCCAGCAGTGTCGCCGTCTCCCGGTAGCGGCGCGCCATCGGCAGCTTGAGATTGAACAGGGCGGTGCGGGCCCAGCCCTGCTGCAGCCATTTCTGCATCAACGCCAGGGTGCGCGCCGGCTTGTCCACCACATCGCAGACCACCAGATCCACCGGCCGCTCCGGGCGCCATGTGAAGGCGTCACCGGCCACATGGCGCACCGGGTATTCGTCCATCAGGCGCGCGTCCAACCGGCCATGGTCGACGCCGGTGACCTTGATGCCCAGCCGCGCCAGGTGCCAGCTCCAGCCGCCCGGCGCGGCGCCCAGATCCACCGCGGTGTGCAGCCCCGGTGGCCGGCCACGTCCGCAAAAACGCAGCAGCGCCTCTTCCAGCTTAAGCGCCGACCGGCTGGGAGCCTCCGGCGACAACCGCAAGCGCATCAGACCGCTCTCCGGCAACGGCAGCTCCGCCGGACTGACACCGATCAGACCGTTGCGGGAATCATCGAAAAACAAATGCAGCCGCTGCCGCGCCTTGGCGCGCAACAGGCCGCCCTTGCGCAAGCGGGGCTCCAACGCTTTGCGGAAGCCGCGCAGAAAGCGCGCCAGCTCGCGGCCGTCGTTGCTGTCCGCATGCTCCAGATAAAGCTCGCTGAACGGGCCCAGAGCCTGTAACGACGGCCACAAGGCACCGATACGATCGGTCTCCGACAGATCATTGAAACGATCCGGGCACGGATACAGGCTGCGCGCGAACACCAGCCCGGTGTCCAGCAGCGGCATAGCACTGCCCTGCTGACTGTGCCAGAGCACGTAGCCCTTGTTCTTGTCCGCGCGCGGGTAACCGGCCACGCCCAGATCGGCGGCCCGTTCGGTGAATTCCGCGGCCAGATCGGACTCGAACCCGGGCCGACACAGCGCCAGAAAAGTTTCCATAAAACGACAACTAGTGGTGAAAAGTTAATAGTTAACAGTGAATAGTTAATAGCTTGTAGGTCGGGTTAGGCCAACGGACGTAACCCGACGAACGCGAGGGCAACCTTCAGCGTCGATGTCGGGTTACGCTTCGCTAACCCGACCTACACACTATTCACTGACCGTCCTGTTCGTTACTTAACGAACACCACGGTCTTGTGTCCGTCGACGATCACTCGGTCTTCCAGGTGCCAGCGCACCGCGCGCAGCATCACCTGGCGCTCCACGTCCTGGCCCAGACCGCGCAGCTCCGCCGCCGAATGCCGGTGCGAGACCCGCTGCACGTTCTGTTCGATGATCGGCCCCTGGTCGAGATCCTCGGTAACGTAATGGCTGGTGGCGCCGATCAGTTTGACGCCCCGGTCGTGGGCCTGCTGGTAGGGGTTGGCGCCGACGAAGGCGGGCAGAAACGAGTGGTGAATATTAATGATCCGGTGTGGGTGCCGGGCCACGAAGGTGGGGCTGAGAATCTGCATATAGCGGGCCAGCACGATCACGTCCACCTGGCCTTCCAGCAATTCCAGCGCCTGCGCCTCCGCCTCTTCCTTATTATCCCGGGTCACCGGAATATGGTGATAGGGAATCCCGAAACGCTCCACTTCGCCGCGCAGGTCATCGTGATTGCTGATCACCATCGGAATCACCGCCGGCAGGTCGCCCCGCGACACCCGCCACAGCAGGTCCATGATCACATGGTCATGGCGCGACACCAGCACCGCCATGCGCTTTTTATCGGCGGCGTAGCTGATGTGCCACTGCATGCCGTAGCGGTTGGCGACGCGATTGCGAAAGTTGTTTTCCAGCGCTTCGTGGCTGCAATCCAGCCCCGGCGTCTGGAACTCCAGACGCAGAAAGAAAGTGCCGTCCTGATGATCGCTGGAATGCTGATCCAGGTCGGTGATGTTGGCGCCGTGGTTGTACAGGAAGGTGGACACCGCGCTGATGATGCCGGGTTGATCCGGACAGGTCACCAGCAGGCGGGCGGTGGCCGCGTCCTCGGGTTTTTCAGCGGGGTTCATGGATGTCTCCGTGCGGATTGCCGAAATGGTCGCGCCGGTAGGCGGACGGGGTCTGACCGGTCCACTTCTTGAACGCCCGATGGAAAGAGCTGGCCTCGCTGAAACCCATCAGCAATGCGATTTCGTCGATGCTCAGTTCCGGTTTGGAAAGGTAATACACCGAGGCGTCCTTGCGGATCGAATCCTTGATTTCCTGATAGCTGGTGTTGCCTTCTTTAAGGCGGCGACGCAGGGTCTGTGGCGTCATGCCGAGTTTTTCGCAGATCTCGCCGAAGTCAGGAAAGTGGTTACCGTACTCATTGGAAATAATCGCCCGGATCTGCGCCGGCAGGCCCACGTTATGGACGTTGCCGTCGAACAACTGCGCCAGCGAGTCGCGCAAAAACTTGGACAACGACAGCTCATTCTGCACCAGCGGCAGATCGAGAAACCAGGCCGGGAACACCACCTGGCTCACGTCGCTGTTGTAATGGGTGGGGCAATCAAACATAAACCGGTATTCGTCGTCCTCGCGGACCGGTTCGTAATCCAGATACACCGCCTGCGGCTCCACCGCCTTGCCCACCAGCCAGCTCATGAAACGCAGCGACAAGAACAGCATCGCCTCGATGATCACATCGCGGAAATCCAGGCGGCGGTCCACCCGCACCGCCAGGCAGGCCTGATCGCCGTCGCGCAGCAGCTGGCTGTCCATGCTCAGATTAAACAGACTGTAGAAACGGATGCCCCGGTCCACCGCCGCTTCCAGATTGGGGCAGTTGACCACCGCGTGGGCCATCATCGAGAAAGTACCGGGTTTGGACTTGCGGCCCTGGCCGAAGCCCAGGAACTCATCCTGGGTCTGCTCCATGACCAGCAACATCAAACGAATAAAGGTATCGCGCTCGATGCGCGCGTCCGGATCCTCCAGCACCCGCCGCTCGATACCACATTGGTCGAGCAGCGCGGGAATGCTCACGCCACCGCGAGCAGCGCCCTGCAGAACCTTCACCACCCGCTGTACGTTGATTGTTCTTCGCTGAATCATTGGCCATCCTGAAACGTCACGTGCCCTGCCCCCCTCGGGCAAGCGCCCCATGATAAATAAACTGGCGGCAATTGGCACAACCGTTAACGGCCGGGTTTGACCCGGGGTACCGGAATCTCCCCCGCGACCCCGCTGGAGAGAACCAACCCCGGATCGAAGCCCCACTAAAGCGTGAAAAGATTTTTTGTAGTACATTGTGGTAACTTGAACCAGCAAGCCGTGACCGACCACCATGACCGACAAGCCGCATAAAAGCCGCCGTGGAAGACGCCCGGCCCCGGAAAGCGAACGCAAGGACCGCGTCATTCAGACGCGCGTGCCCCAAGACCTGGAAGACAGTCTGCGCGACGCCGCCGAGCGTGAGCGGGTGACCGTGTCCCACTTGATCCGCAACGTGCTGGAAGACAGCTTCCGCTTGGTGGACGGCATCGTCGCCGATTCCTCACAGCTGGTGGACAATGTCGCCCGAGACGCACGCCGCCTGGCCTCCGCCGCCAAGGGGCAGCCCCGCGCGCCGGCCACTTTCGTGCCCGCCGACCAGGGTGGCACCGTGGCCCGCGCCCTGCTCGACGCCGTGGACGCCTGGCAGGAAGTGATCGTCAACAAGCCCACCCAATGCACCCAGTGTGGCGGCCCCCTGTCCCGGGGCCAGAAGGCCCTGCGCGGGCTGACCACAGAGCCCGCCGCGCCGGTGGTGTGGCTGTGCCAGGACTGTCTCGACAAAGACCCCACCGGGTAATTTTGTAACAAGTGTTCACATCGGCATTGCCAGGCGCCTTCGACTGTCCTATTTTGTAATACATTAAATGACATGGGGCGTCCGTATGACCGTATCCCGGCAAGCCGTCGAAGCCGACAACATCAGCAGTAAGGAAGTCGAGGGCCACGACCGCAACTGGCCGGCGCTGAAAGCCTTCAGCGGCCACCAGCAAGACAGCGGCCTGCGCGCCTGGCTGGCGGTGATGGAGGGCACGCTGAAAGCCATCGAACGCACCGCCTGGCAGGGCCGCGAGCTGGCCCAGCAGGCGCTGGCCGCCTGGCGCGCCATTGAGAGCGGTGCCGGTGACGTGGCCGGCGAGTGCCAGGAACTCGCCCGCGAGGCGAGACGCTGGCCCGCTCGGCTCAAACGGTTGTCTGTGACCGGCTGGATGCTCACCCGGGTGGTGGCCAGTTACCGGCTTTGGGGCACGCGCTCGGCGTTCTTGCCCTCCGGCATGCAGCAGGCGGCGCTGACCGCCCTGCACCGCAAGAACGCGCGCCGCTTCCGCAAGACATCCCTGGAACAGGGCGGCGCCTTCCTGAAGATCGGGCAGATCCTGTCCAGCCGTCCGGACCTGCTGCCCGCCGCCTGGGTGGAAGAACTGGCCCAGCTGCAGGACCAGGCCCGCCCGGAAACCTTCGAGGCGGTGCGCGCGGTGATCGAAGGTGAGTTCGGTGCCCCCCTGGAAGACCTGTTCCAAAGCTTTGATCCGCAGCCGCTGGCGGCCGCCAGCATCGGCCAGGTGCACCGGGCTCGGCTGGCGGACGGCCGCCAGGTGGCGGTCAAGATTCAGCGGCCCGGCCTGGATGAGGTCATTGAGCTGGATATGACCCTGTTGAAGGTGTTCATCGACAGCGTGCGTGGCGCCCTGCCGCCGATGGATTTCGATACCATCATCGGCGAAATCCAGCGCACCGTCCGCGATGAACTGGACTACCTCGGCGAAGCCGACGCCATGCGGCGGGTCAGCGACCTGCTGGCGGCGCAGCCGGCGGTCACGGTGCCCGCCACCGTGGATAGCCTGTGCAGCCGGCGCGTGTTGACCAGCGAATTCATCCACGGGCGCAAGCTCACCACGGTGCTGGACGAACACCGCGAACGCGGTGATCACGACGCCATCAGCGGGATCCTGCATGCCCTGCTCGACGCCTGGTTCCGGCAGGTGCTGGTGGGCGGCGTTTTCCAGGCCGACCCGCACCCGGGCAACCTGATGGTCGACGATGATGGCCGTGTGGTGGTGCTCGACTTCGGCTGCACCATGACGCTGCCGGAAACCTACCGACGTGGCTACTTCCGGGTGTTGCAGGCCGCCATTGTCGGCGAACGTACGGTGATCGCGGAGACCCTGGCGGAGCTCGGTTTCGCCACCCGCAGCGGCAGCCCGGATACTCTGCTGGCGTTCACCGACGCCCTGCTGGATCAGGTACGGGTCGCCATGGTGGAAAACAGCGACGCCGGCTCGCAATGGCCCAGCCCGGAAGCCCTGATGGAGCAGGTTCGCGCCCTATTGATTCGCATGGGAGATGATCCGGTGGAAAAAATACCAGCGGAATTTGTCATGCTGGCGCGGGTATTCGGCACCCTGGGCGGTCTGTTCCTGCACTATCAACCGCGTGTGGACGTGGCCCGGCTGGTGCTGAACTACCTCAGCAACCCGGCCACCCTTGGCGCGGGCCAGCCAGCGCCGGCGACCACGGCCCCGCTGCCCTGGTGGCAGCGCTGGGGGCTGCTACCGGGCTAACCGCGCGCCAGACGCGCCACCCGGTGTGATCCGCGTGCTGTTATCCAGCGCCGTGGCGCGCCCCACCGCTCCCAAAGTAACCGGCTAAGCCCACCACGGGGTTCATCCGTCCACCCAGGCCCGTTCCAGGGCCGCGCCCAGGCGTTCGTTACCCCAGAACAGTTCGCCATTCACCACGAACGACGGCGCGCCAAAAATGTCTCGCTGGCGGGCCGCCGCCACATCGGCCCGGGTGCGCTCACCGCCACCTTCGGCCAACGCCCGCTCCAAGGGCGCGCGGTCCAGCCCCGCCTGACGCAGACACTCTTCGATCACCGAGGGCGTGGCCGGGTCGCGGCGCTCGGCGAAGCCGGCCCGGAACACCGCCCGGCAATACGCTGGCAGTCGGAACCCGGTATCAATCCAGGTGGCGGTTTTGGTCGCCAGGGTGCCATTGAACGGAAACCGGGCGGGACGGCGCCAGGCGATGCCCTGGCGCCGGGTCTCGCGCTGCAGATCCAGCCACAGGTAACGGCCCCGGGCCGGGTACAGATTGAACGGGGAATCAGTCCAGCCCTGCTCGCTGAAAATCGGGCCCAGCAGGAACGGCTTCCAGACCACCCGCACACCGGCTTCCGCGGCCGCCGGCTCGATGGTTTCCGCCGCCAGGTAGGCGTACGGGCTGGCGAAATCAAACCAGAATTCCAGTTCCGCCATGGTCAGCGCTCCGCCACGATCGCCAGCGTCACGGTCGCCTTGGCGATCAATTTGCGTGCGCCTTTGCCGTCCTCGGCGAACACCTCGGATTCCGCCACCGTCAGCGTCTTGCCCATCTTGAGAATCGACGCTTCGCATACCAGCGCCACGCCCTGAGCGGGACGCAGCAGGTTGACCTTGAACTCGGCGGTCAGCGGCATGAACCCGTCATCCAGCAAGGTGCCACAGGCGGCTCCGGCGGTATGGTCCGCCAGCGTCCCCACCGCGCCGGCGTGCACATAACCGTTCTGCTGATTGAGGTCCTCGCGAACCGGCAGGCGCGACACCACCCGGCCCGGCTCAATGCTCTCCACTTCCACCCCCAAAAGGCGCAGAAAGGGCGCCTCCATCAAGATGCGCACCTGGTCCTGATCGGCCATTGGTTATTACTCTCCCCCCGCTGAAGAAAACACTAAGCATTCCCTATCGGGACCACGTTGACCAGCCCCGCTTGTGGGAGCGGGCCTCGCCCGCGAAAGGATGGCTTTAGCCATCCGGCGGGATACCAGAGACCTTGTTGGTGTTTCGCTTCCTAAGGTCGCTGGGATCCTGCCGGCCGGCTACACCGGCCTTTCGCTTGCAGGCAAGCTCCTACAAAGCCTGCTTCGTAGAAAGATTCTGGCCGCGCACCAAAAAAGCCCCGCCGAAAGGCGGGGCCGAAGAAGATCAAGCAGGACTGGGGGAGTGGCGCCCTTGGGCGCCACGGGAAGGGCTTACTTGAAGATTTCGCCTTTCTCGGCTTTCTCCACCAGCAGCTTGGGCGGCGTGAACCGCTCGCCGTAGGTGTCGGCCAGCGCCTGGGCGCGGGCCACGAAACCGCGCAGGCCGCCGTCATACTGGTTCATGTACTGAACCACGCCACCGGTCCAGGCCGGGAAACCGATGCCGAAGATGGAACCGATGTTGGTGTCGCCCACCGATTCGATCACCCCTTCGTCGAAGCACTTCACGGTTTCGATGGCTTCGGCGAACAGCATGCGCTCTTGCATGTCCTGGAACGGAATCGCTTCTTTTTCTCCGAACTGTTCTTTCAGGCCGGGCCAGATGTGCGCCTTGCCGTTTTCCGGATACTCGTAGAAGCCCTTACCATCCAGCTTGCCGGGGCGGTCCAGTTCGCGAACCATCTTCTCCATCACCGCCAGAGCGGGGTGGGCCTGGCCGGCGCCCTCGCCTTTGCTGGCCGCTTCCTTGTATTCATCGGCGATCTTCAGCGACAGCTTCATGTTGATTTCGTCGATCAACTTGAGCGCACCCACCGGATAGCCGGCCTGAGTCGCGGCCTGCTCGATGGAGTTGGCGCTCTGGCCTTCACCGACCATGGCGATGGCCTCATTGATGAAGGTGCCGATCACGCGGCTGGTGAAGAAGCCGCGGGAATCGTTGACCACGATCGGCGTTTTCTTAATCTGCAGGGTGTAGTCGAACGCCTTGGCGAGCACTTCATCACTGGTGTTTTCACCACGGATGATCTCCACCAGTGGCATTTTTTCCACCGGGCTGAAGAAGTGAATACCGATAAAGTTTTCCCGGTTCTTCACGCCTTTGGCAAGACCGGTGATCGGCAGAGTTGACGTGTTGGAACCCAGTACCGCATCGGGTTTAACCACGTCTTCCACTTCCTGGAACACCTTGTGCTTGAGCTCGGTGTTCTCGAACACGGCTTCGACAATGAAGTCCACGCCTTCCAGGTCCGCCGGATCGGCGGTGGGGGTGATGCGCGCGAGAATTTCTTCTTTCTTCTCTTTGCTCATCTTGCCCTTGGAAACTTCCTTATCGAGCAGCTTGGCGGAGTACGCCTTGCCCTTTTCCGCGTTCTCGATGGAAATATCCTTCAGCATCACCTGGGCGCCGGAGCGGGCGGTGACGTAAGCGATGCCCGCGCCCATCATGCCCGCACCCAGCACCGCCACTTTCTCGGCCTTGTACTTGGGCACGTCGTTAGGACGGCTGGCGCCGGCATTGATCGCCTGCAGGTTAAAGAAGAACGCGGTGATCATGTTCTTGGAAACCTGGCCGCAGGCCAGTTCCACGAAGTAACGGCCTTCGATGGTGAGGGCGTCGTCGAAGCTCACCTGGGCGCCTTCCACGGCGGCCGCCATGATGTTACGCGGTGCCGGATAGTTGGCGCCTTTCAGCTGCTTGCGCAGGTTGGCCGGGAACGCCGGCAGGTTCTGCGCCATGGCCGGGGTGCTGGGGGTGCCGCCGGGAATCTTGTAGCCCTTTTCATCCCAGGGTTGCTTGGACTTGGGATTGGCTTTGATCCACTCGCGGGCGTTGGCCAGCATCTCTTCCTGGCTGTCCACCACCTCGTCGATGATGCCGACGGATTTGGCTTTTTCCACTTTCAGCCGCTGGCCTTGCATCAGCACCTGCATCAGGGCGTTCTGGATGCCCAGCATGCGCACGCTGCGCACCACGCCGCCGGCACCGGGCAGCAGGCCCAGGCTGACTTCCGGGAAGCCGAATTGCGCTTTCGGGTTGTTCAGCGCGATACGACGATGGCACGCCAGCGCGATTTCCAGACCGCCGCCCAGGGCGGTGCCGTTGAGCGCCGCGACCACCGGCTTACCCAGGGTTTCCAGGCGACGCAGTTGCGCCTTGCCGGCTTCCACGCCTTTGGCGAATTCGGCGGCGTGCTCCGGGGTCACTTTGATCAGGTCGTTGAGGTCGCCGCCGGCGAAGAAGGTGCTCTTGGCGGAGGTGACGATGACGCCGGCGATCTGGTCTTTCTCTTTCTCCAGACGGGCCACCATCTCTTCCATGGAACGCATGTAGCGTTCGTTCATGGTGTTGGCGGATTGCTGGGGATCGTCCAGGACCAGGGTAACGATATTGTCCGCGTCCTGTTCCCAGCGGATAGTTGCTTCACTCATGCTTTTTCTCCAAATCCGGTGGGTTACAGACGCTCGATAATGGTGGCGATGCCCATGCCGCCGCCCACGCACAGGGTGCACAGGGCGAATTTCTTATCACGGCGTTCCAGTTCGTCGAGCGCGGTGCCCAGGATCATGGCGCCGGTGGCGCCCAGCGGATGGCCCATGGCGATGGCGCCGCCGTTGACGTTGACCTTGTCGTGGTCGAGGCCCATGTCGCGCATGAAACGCATCGCCACGGAGGCAAAGGCTTCGTTGATTTCCACCAGATCCATTTGGTCCACGGTCATGCCGGCTTTCTTCAGTACCTTGCGGCAGGCCGGAGCGGGACCGGTGAGCATGATGGTGGCGTCGGCGCCGCTGATCGCGGTGGCGACAATGCGACCGCGCGGCTTCATGCCGTAGTCCTTGCCCACCTGCTCGTTGCCCAGCACCACCAGGGCGGCGCCGTCGACGATGCCGGAAGAGTTACCGCCGGTGTGCACGTGGTTGATCTTTTCTACGTGGTGGTATTTCTGCAGCGCCACGGCGTCGAAGCCGCCCATTTCGCCCATCACTTCGAAGGACGGGTTGAGGTTGCCCAGCACATCGGCGGTGGTGCCGGCGCGCACGTGCTCGTCGCGGTCCAGCACGGTCATGCCGTTGCGGTCTTTGACCGGCACCACGGAGCGTTGGAAGTGGCCTTTTTCCCAGGCGTTGGCGGCACGGGCCTGGGATTCCGCCGCGAACTCATCCACGTCACGGCGGGAAAAGCCCTCAATGGTGGCGATCAGATCGGCGCCGATGCCCTGCGGGACGAAGCCGGTTTCGTAGTTGGTGATCGGGTCCATGGCCCAGGCACCGCCGTCGGAGCCCATCGGAATGCGGCTCATGGCTTCCACGCCACCGGCGAGAATCAGATCGTCCCAGCCGGAGGCGACTTTCTGGGCCCCGGTGTTGACCGCTTCCAGGCCGGAGGCGCAGAAACGGTTAAGCTGGTAACCGGCCACGGTATCGGGCAGACCCGCGGCCAGCGCGGCGGTCTTGGCGATACAGGCGCCCTGGTCGCCCACCGGAGTGACCACGCCGAGCAGCACGTCGTCGATGCGGTTCACGTCCATGTCGGGGAAGCGGCCGCGAACTTCGTCGATCAAGCCGACCACCAGGTCCAACGGTTTAACGGTGTGCAGGGAGCCGTCCCGCTTACCCCGGCCACGCGGGGTACGGATAGCGTCATAAATATAGGCTTCGGTCATGTAACCTTCCTCTCGCCTTGGGCCAATGCCGGCGGCGCCCGCGGATCGGGAGCGCCGGCTCCTGTGAAAATCAGGCGCTCAGAGTGCCCCACCGACGCCGCCTCAACAATGACAGGAGTGCTCAACGGCCCTGAGCGGAAAGGACACGCCCTTTCCGATAACGCCCGGGCGGACGGCGGCACGGCCATTGCGGGCTCTGGCGACAGGCCCTAGCGTAGCGTCAACCGATCAAGGAGTTACCCATGTCTTCACCCCTGCCCCGCACCCTGGACGTTGCCCGGTCCCTGGCCTCCACGCTGGCCCAGCAAGGCCGTGGCGTCGCCACCCGCCCGGCCAAACGCCAGCCCAGCGAGCCGCTTGAGCTCTACGACATGGAGGGCTGCCCGTTCTGCCGCCTGGTCCGCGAAGCGCTCACCGACCTGGACCTGGACGTGCTGATCTACCCCTGCCCCAAGGGCGGCGACCGCTACCGGCCGCTGGTGGAACGGCTCGGTGGCAAGCAGCTGTTTCCCTATCTGATGGACCCCAATACCGGCGTGGACCTGTACGAATCCGCCGATATTATCGATTACCTGTACCGCGAGTACGGCGGTCGCCCGGCGCCCGCCGCCTGGCGTCTGCGTACCTTGCGCACCGTCAGTTCGTTCGCCGCCTCGGTACCCCGTGGCGGGCGCGGTCTGCGCAGCCAGGACAGCGACGTCGCCAAACAGCCGCTGATTCTCTATTCCTTTGAGGCCAGCCCGTTCGCGCGGCTGGTGCGCGAGCGCCTGTGCGAGCTGCAACTGCCGTTTTTGGTGCGCCAGTGCGGACGGGATCAATGGCAGGACTGGCTGTTGCCGCAGGTGCGCGCGGCACTGGAAATGGACTACCAGCCGAGCCAGCGTCACCGCCAAGAACTGGTGGCCCGCGCCGGCCGCGTGGCGATCCCCTATCTGATTGATCCCAATACCGGCGAAGAGCACTTTGAGTCCGGGCGCATTCTTGACTATCTGCAGGAAACCTACGCGCGTTAATTAACAGCGCGGCCTTCTCCGGGACCGCGTTCGGTGCTATATAAGACTCAGTTTACTGCGATATTGATATTGCGACATAGCCACTGTGATATAGAGAGTACCGAACATGAGTCGTCGCCAATTTGATGACTACGACGCCCAGGAATGGCGGGAAGAACACGAGCGGGCCGACAAGGAACGTCGTAAACGGGAAGCCAAGAAACAGCGTCATCACCTGGATGATGACGAGGCGGCTCCCGCGGGACGGTCCCGACCCCAGCGCGACACGCACTGACGGGGATTTGTGGGAGCGGGCCCTGCCCGCGAAAGGGAGCTAAGCACCCGGCACGGTCTCTGGAATCCCGCCGGCCGGCTTTGCCGGCCTTTCGCGGGCAAGGCCCGCTCGCACAAAACCCGCTTCCCGCTTGGTAGCTATTTTGGCGGCCAGATGGCCGGACGGCAGCCCATTGATGTCACCTTCCTGTCGTTTTGGTAGGATTTCTAGCAGAGATTTCTTTCCAGGAGAGGCGCCATGGCCGACTTCGACGATGATTTATTCCGTCAGGAAATGACCGGGGTGGCCCCTCTCAAGGAAGACGACCGGGTGCGCGACTTCCGTCGTGGCGAGCCCAGCTTGACCCAACGCCTGCGCCGCGCCTCCGCGGTGGCCCGCCCCGACCGCGACCCCAACCCGCTGACCCTGCCCGACCAGGTGCCACAGGCCGGCCCCTACGACATCGTCGGATTAAAGAAAAACGGTGTTCAGGAAGGGGTCTATCGCAAACTGCGTCTCGGCAAGTACGAGCCTCAGGCAGCCCTCGATTTGCACCGGGTCCGCCTGGTCGAAGCCCGCGACCGGGTCTATCTGTTCATCCAGGAATCCCAGCAGAACGGTCTGCGCACGGTGTTGATCAGCCACGGCAAGGGCGAGCACAGCGAGCGCCCGGCGCTATTGAAGAGCTATGTGCTGTTCTGGCTGGAGCAGTTCGAGCAGGTGCTGGCGTTCCACAGTGCGCCGGCCAACCGGGGCGGCGCCGGCGTGACTCTGGCGCTGCTGCGCAAATCCACCAGCGCCAGCCAGAAAACCCGGGAATTCTTTCACGAGCGCAGCCGCGCCCAGCGCTAGCGACTGACCCGGTTCATGCCGTTGATCGCCGCCACCCGATACCCCTCCGCCATGGTCGGGTAGTTGAAGGTGGTGTCGACGAAATAATGCAGCGTGTTATTGGGCGCCGGCTGGCGCATCACCGCCTGCCCCACATGGACGATCTCCATGGCCTGGTAACCGAAGCAGTGAATCCCCAGCACTTCCAGCGTTTCGCGGTGGAACAGTATTTTCAGCATGCCCACCCGCTCGCCGGTGATCTGCGCCCGCGCCAGATTCTTGAAAAACGCCTGGCCCACTTCGTAGGGCACGCGGGCCTCGGTGAGTTCCTGTTCGCTACGGCCCACCGAGCTGATGCCGGGAATGGTGTAAATACCGGTGGGCACGTCGGTGACCTGTTTGACCACGCCGCCTTCGACGATGCCCTGGGCGCAGAACCGGCCCTGGTCGTAGGAGGCGCTCGCCAAGGACGGCCAGCCGATTACGTCACCCACCGCGTAGACGCCGGCCACTTCCGTTTGGTAACGCTCATCCACCGTCAGTTGGCCCCGGCCGTTGGGCTTGAGGCCGAGATTTTCCAGACCGATATTCTGAGTGTTCCCGGAGCGGCCGTTGCTCCACATCAGGGCATCAGCGCGCAGCCGTTTGCCGGAGCGCAGCACCAGCGTCACGCCGTCGTCGTCCGCCTCGATATGGGTGTATTCCTCGCTGTGGCGAATGGTGGCGCCCTGGTCGCGCAGGTGGTAACTGAGCGCGTCGGAGATTTCCGCGTCGAGGAAATCGAGCAGGTGCTGACGGTTATTGACCAGGTCCACGCGAATGCCCAGGCCGGTGAACAGGCAGCTGTATTCACAACCGATCACGCCGGCGCCGTAGACAATCATATTGCGCGGCGTGTGCTTCATTTCCAGAATGCTGTCGGAGTCGTAGATGCGCGGGTGATCAAAGTCCACGTCCGCCGGACGGTACGGCCGCGAGCCGGTGGCGATCAGAATGTTGCGGGTGCGCAGGGACCACTGACGACCGGCCTGGTCGTCCACCCGCACTTCACCGGCGCCTTCAATTCGACCCTCTCCGTTGAACAAACGCACCCGGTTGCGCACATAGAAGTCGGTGCGCACCTGCACCTGGCTGTCCACCACTTCGCGGGAACGCTGAATCAGATCCTGCCAGCGTACCTGGCGCGGGCTGATCAGACCGCGCAGCAACGGATTGCGCTGGGACCGCACCACCTGACGCACCTGGTGGCGCAACGCTTTGGAGGGAATGGTGCCCCAGTGCGTGCAATTACCGCCCATCTGGCCGTCACGGTCGACCATGGCGACGCGCAGGCCGCCCTTGGCCGCCTGCATGGCGGCGGCTTCCCCGGCCGGGCCGCTGCCCAGCACCACTAGATCCCATCCGGAGCTGATATCCATAACTGGCTGTTACCTCCCGCGTCGCCCGCGCCCCCAACAGGGGGCGCCTTGATAAATACTTGACCGAGACCGTGATAGTCTGGAACTTCGTTACAGTATCGCGCCAAGCGAACTGCCCGCAGCGAACCGAAGGAGCCGATCTATGGAAACGGACCCCTATGACACCCGGCGCTCATCGTCCCCTCTGAGCCGCACCGCGCGCGGCGCCGGCGGCTGGCTGCGCCGTCATCCGCTGGGCGCGCTGCAGATCCTGCTGCTGATTCTGGTACTGATCGTGATTGCCCAGAATCTGGAAACCACATCCATCGACGTGCTGTTCTGGACGCTGGCGAGCCTGCCCAAACTGGTGCTGATTCTGATCAGCATGGTGGTCGGCGCGCTGGTCTGGGAAGGGTTGCGCCGCAAGCTACTGAAGCCGGACCGGGCGCGGGGCGCCACGGTCACCAGTCGAACACATCCTTGACGAAAGGAATGGTCAGCGCCCGCTGGCGGGCCAGGGCCACCCGGTCCAGCGTCGCCAGCCGCTGAATCAACGCCGCCGGCGCCCGCTCGCTACGCAGCACCATGAAGCGGGCCACGTCGCCGCCCAGCTTAAGGCCGCGCTCGCTGGCCCGTTCGATCAGCAGGGTCACCAAATCGTCCTCTTCCAGAGGCTGCAGCCGGAATACCGGGCCCGCGGCCAGCCGCGTGGCCAGGTCCGGCAGCCCCCAGGGCACACCCCCCGGAGAGGCGCCGGCACTAAACAGCAACGTCCCGCCCAGAGCCATCACCCGGTTATAGAGATGGAACAGCGCTTCCTCCCATTCCCCATGGCCGGCGAACAAATCCACGTCGTCCACCGCCAGCAATTGGAACTGCTCCATGGATTCAAGCACGTCCGGTACCAGGGGCAGCAGCTCGGCGGCGGGTAACAGGCAGGCGCCGCGTCCTTGCTCCTGGGCCCGGCGCACCGCCCCTTCCAGCAAGTGGCTGCGGCCCTGGCCCGCGGCGCTCCACACAAACACTTGACGCTCGTCGCCGTCGCCGGCGGCGGACACCGTGGCCCAGGCAGCGCGGTTCGGCCCGGCATGGAAATTCTCCAGGGCATGGCCTTCGCGTAGCTCAAGGGCGAGGGGCAGTTGACCGGTCACGGGCGGCTAGCGGAAACAGAACGTGGGTGACTGCGCGGCCGGGGCCTCGCATTCGCTGAGCCCCTCCACACCGGTCACGCTGCGTATCAATTGCGGGCGGCCGCCGGCGAAGTCCACTTCGAACTGGACCCGATCGTCACTGGCTACCCGCAACGCCACCGACCGCATCGGCCCCAGGTCCGACAGCGCCTGGCGCAGCCGCTGCCAGTCGCTCAGGCGGCGGACACCGCGCACCGTAATCCAGCCGGAGCGGTCAATCAGCGCGTCGGTGGTGGGCGCCGACGGGGACGGCCCGGCAACGTCCACCTCGCCCCCGCCGTCGCCGGTCGCGGCACTTACCGAATAGCGGTCGGCGATGCGGTCGGCGATCACAGCCACTAACCGATCCAGCGCGGCGCCGGTATCGTCGGCGCGGTCGCGGCTGTTGGCCACGGCGTCTCCATCCTGGAGCAGACGCCAGTTCAGGGTGGTGGCGCCGCCCTGGCCGCTGTCGTACAACACCGCCGTGGCCACCCAAGTGGCATCGTAACGGCGGGAAGCCTGCAGAAGCGGGCCGTCGAAGCGGCCACGAACGTCGGCGACCGCGACCGTGTCACGGTCGCGCGCGTCCCATTCCGGCAACGTCAGAGCGACGCCGCGACGGGCCGCCGCCGCAGTCAGTTTTTCCGCCAGGGGGTCACCGGCGGCCACCATTCGGCCCCGGCCAGCGCCTTCCGAGACCAGCCACACCAGCACCGGCGGCCGCTCGCCGCTCCACACCGGCGCGCCCTGGTCGGACAAATGGCGCACCAGTGCACGGTCATCGAATGCCGCTCTTAACCGCGGCGGCGTGCCGCCCTCGTAGGCGTAGCGCATCAACCAACGGGACGGGTCCTCGAGAACACCGGCGACGCCGGGCAACTCCGCCACTTGGTCGCGGCCGGTAAGCCGGCGGACGACCGTCTCCAGCCCCTGCCGCAACGCCTGCTCGCGGGCTTGCACGCCCCGTGGCTGCTCGCTCTCCAGGGGCACCGACACCTCACCGATATCGGCGGCGAACACGGAAGAAGCGCACAGAAACCCGACAATCAGGCCTAACAGCAAGCGATACATCGAACCATTCCGAATCAGAGAACTTCAGGGCGCGACATTATCACTGATATGGCCGGCGCTGGCGAATATCCACTCGCCGGTTCCCCCGCAGGGACGGCGGTTGCTAGAATAGCGCGCCCTCACCTTCCTGGAGCCTGCCATGAGCGAACAAAAACGGCCGCTGACGTACCGCGACGCCGGCGTGGACATCGATGCCGGTAATGACCTGGTCAAGCGCATCGGCCCAATAGCCAAGCGCACCCTGCGCCCGGAAGTGATGGGCGGCCTGGGCGGCTTCGGCGCGCTCTGTGCCCTGCCCGAGGGGTATAAGAACCCGGTGCTGGTGGCCGGCACCGACGGCGTCGGCACCAAGTTGCGCCTGGCCATGGAGCACGACTGCCATGACACCGTGGGCATCGACCTGGTGGCCATGTGCGTCAACGATCTGGTGGTGGGCGGCGCGGAGCCGCTGTTTTTCCTCGACTACTACGCCACCGGCAAGCTGGATGTGGACACCGCCGCGCGAGTGGTTTCCGGCATCGGCGAAGGCTGCGAGCAGGCCGGTTGCGCCCTGATCGGCGGTGAGACCGCGGAAATGCCCGGCATGTACGAAGGCGAGGACTACGACCTGGCCGGCTTCTGCGTCGGCGTGGTGGAGCGCGACGGCGTCATCGACGGCAGCCAGGTGGAACCCGGCGACACCATCATCGGCCTGGGCGCGTCCGGCCCGCATTCCAACGGCTACTCCCTGGTGCGGCGCATCCTCGAGCAGGCCGACGACACCGGCGACCTGGACGGCAAGCCGCTGATGGAACACCTGCTGGCGCCCACCCGCATTTACGTGAAAAGCCTGCTCGATCTGATCAAGCAGGTACCGGTGCACGCCCTGGCGCACATCACCGGCGGCGGTCTGCCGGAAAACCTGCCGCGGGTGCTGCCCAAGGGCACCCGGGCGGTGATCGATACTCAGTCCTGGCAGTGGCCGGCGGTGTTCCGCTGGCTCCAGGAACAAGGCCAGGTGCCCACCAACGAGATGTACCGCACCTTCAACTGCGGTGTCGGCATGGTAGTGGTGGTACCTCAGGCACAGGTGGACCAGACCCTGGCGCTGCTGGAAGCGAGCGGTGAAAACGCCTTCGTGATCGGCGCCATCCACGCCAGCGACAATGACGAACCCGAAGTATCCCTGGAAGGCCTGGCCTCATGACCCACCGGCTTGCGGTGCTGATCAGCGGCACCGGCTCCAACCTGCAAGCCATTCTTGACGCCATCGAGGCCGGCGCGTTGCCCGCCCGGATCAGCCTGGTGCTGAGCAATAAAGCCAGCGCCGCCGGCCTGGCCCGCGCCGAGCGGGCCGGCGTCCCGGCGGAGGCGATCGACCACCGGGGCTTTCCGGACCGCGCCAATTTCGACCAGGCGATGATCGAGCGCATCGACGCCCACGGCGCCGATACCGTGGTGCTAGCCGGTTTTATGCGCATTCTCAGCCCCGGCTTCGTGCGCCACTACCAGGGCCGGCTGATCAACATCCACCCTTCCCTGCTGCCCAAGTACCCGGGGCTCAACACCCATGCCCGGGCGCTCGAAGCCGGCGACCACGAGCACGGCTGCTCGCTGCATTTCGTCACCGACGAGCTGGACGGCGGCCCGCTGATCGCCCAGGCCCGTTTCCCGGTGGCGGCGAACGATACCGCGCAAACCCTGTCAGAAAAGGTTCAAGCCCAAGAACATCGCTTGTACCCTGAGGTGTTGCGCTGGCGTGCGCAGCAGCGCTTACAGATGACCGACCAGGGAGTGGAACTGGATGGCGAACGCCTGCCCGCGCAGGGCTTTCAGATGGACACGCACGGCTAGCGTACTACTCGCCGGCCTGCTGGCCGCGACCCCGGCTTTCGCGGAATCCCCGGTGGAAAGCTTCGATACCCAATACCGGCTCAAAGCCGCCGGCTTCCCGTTCACGGTGGGCGCGCAGCGCACCCTTTCCAAGGCCGGCGGCGAGCGCTGGGAAATGGAAGTGACAGCCAGCAATTTTCTTGGCGAAATTCGCGAGACCTCGCTGTTCACCTGGCAGGACTGCCTGCCCGTGACCGAGTACTACGGCTACCACCGGGAAGGTCTGGGCCGGGTCAAGGCGGCGGAGTTGCGCATCGCGGACAAGCAGGCCACCAGCGAACGTACTGACCACGAACCCTACCGCTACGCGGTGGACGAGCCGGCCACCGACAAGATTGCCCTGACCCTGGCGCTGCAGTGCCACCTGGCCCGTGGCGACCGGGACATCACCCTTAATGTGGCCGACGAGCGCGGCGTGGAAAAACAACGCTTCCAGGTGGAAGGCCGGGAAACACTGGAAATCGACGGCAAGGATCTGGCCACCGTGAAGGTGCGGCGGCTGCGCGACGCGGACAGCGAGCGGCAAACCTGGCTGTGGTTCGCCCCCGAAAGCGATTACACCCTGGTACAACTGGTCCAGGAAAACGACGACGGCCGCCACGTCATGAACCTGGAGAGCCTGCCATGAGGAGATACCTGAACAGGTTGCTGCTGGTGGCGGCAAGCCTGTTACCGGTCCTGGCGGCGGGCGCGACGCTGCCGCCCTTCTCCGCCGAATACCGCATCTACGTGAATAAAATCCCCACGCCGATCAAGGCGGACCTGGTGCTGGAACCCGCCAGCGGCGAAGACCGTTACCACATGCGCTTCGAAGCCCATTCCTGGCTGCTCAACAACCGCGAGGAAAGCTGGTTCCACTGGAACGACTGCGCCCCCCGCACCGAGCGCTACACCCACGAGTTCAAGGGCTTCGGCAAGCACCGTTACCACGACACCGACTTCGACTGGGAACAGAGCCGGGCGGTGAGCGAATCGGATTCCGGCGAGGAGTCCTTCCCGATTCCCGACGAGGCGCTGGATGAGCTCAGCATGCTGCTGCGCGCGCGTTGCGTGTTCGCCACCGGCGACAAGGAATACAGCGCCATCAGCGTGTACGGCGACGATATTCGCGAGCATCACTTTATCGTTATCGACCGGGAAACCATCGACACGCCGATGGGCGAGCTGGACACCCTGGTGGTGGAAAAGAAGCGGGAGAAAGACAAGGAAGAAAGCCGCCGCACCCTGTTCTGGGTGGCCCCGGACGTGGGCTATATGGTGGTCAAAGCGCGCCACATTGAAAGCGCGCTGTTGCACGGTGAGCTGATCATGACCGAATACAACGGTCCCATCCCTGAGTAAATCGGGTCAGGTACGCGGCAGCGTCACGCCGCGCTGACCCTGATATTTACCGCCGCGATCTTTATACGACGTCTCACAGACTTCATCGGATTCCAGGAACAGCATCTGCGCCACGCCCTCATGGGCGTAGATGCGCGCCGGCAGATTGGTGGTGTTGGAAAACTCCAGCGTCACGTGCCCTTCCCATTCCGGCTCCAGCGGCGTCACGTTGACGATGATACCGCAGCGCGCGTAGGTGGATTTGCCCAGGCAGATGGTCAGCACACTGCGCGGAATACGGAAGTACTCCACGGTGCGGGCCAAGGCAAAGGAGTTGGGCGGAATGGTGCAATAGTCGCCCTTGATGTCGACAAAGCTTTTCTCATCGAAATGCTTGGGGTCCACGGTGGCCGAATGAATATTGGTGAACACTTTGAATTCGTCGGCGCAGCGCACGTCATAGCCGTAGCTGGAGACCCCGTAGGAAATCAGTTTTTCGCCGTTGGCATCGGTGCGCACCTGGCCGGCCTGGAACGGCTCTATCATGCCGTGCTCGGTGGCCATGCGGGTGATCCAGCGGTCGGACTTGATGCTCATTGGAATCCTTTATTGGTTCGGCAACCCGAAACGTTTAATGGTACCCGGAATCAGTGCTGCATCACCACCTTGGGAAACGGGCGCCGGCCCTCGCGGGTCAGTGACAGGCGCGCCGCCATGCGCCGCGCGGTGTCCAGGTAAAGACGGGCCTCGGCGCTGTCCGGGTCCGCCGCCACGGTGGGCGTACCGCCGTCCGCCTGCTCGCGAATACGCAGGGACAGCGGCAGCGAGCCGAGCACCGGGGTATCGTAATCACGGCCCATGCGGTCGGCGCCGCCCTGGCCGAACACATGCTCTTCATGGCCGCAATTCGAGCAGATGTGCACCGCCATGTTCTCGACAATGCCCAGCACGCCGACGTCCACTTTACGGAACATTTCCACGCCTTTGACCGCGTCCAGCAGGGCGATGTCTTGGGGGGTGGTGACCACCACCGCCCCGGCCACCGGAATTTTCTGCGCCAGGGTCAGCTGAATGTCGCCGGTGCCCGGCGGCAGGTCGACGATCAGATAATCCAGGTCGTGCCACAGCGTCTGCTGCATCATCTGGGTGAGCGCACCGCTGGCCTTGGGCCCACGCCAGACCACCGGCGTCTGCTCGGTGACCAGGTAGCCCATGGACATGGTCTGGATGCCGTGCGCCATCACCGGCACGAAGGCGTTGCCGTCCCGGGTTTCCGGGCGGGTGCCCTTGGGCAGGCCAAGCATGATCGGCTGGCTGGGCCCGAAGATATCCGCGTCCAGCAGGCCCACCTTGGCGCCCTCCGCGTGCAACGCCAGCGCCAGGTTCACGGCGGTGGTGGATTTCCCCACCCCGCCCTTGCCGGAGGCCACCGCGATCACATTGGCCGCCTGCATCATCGCCGGCATATCGTGCTGGGCCCGGTGCGGTTTGATGCGCACCGACAGGTCCAGCGCCAGCTCGCGGCCTTCCAGCAGCGGGGTCACTCGTTCTTCGATGTCCCGACGCAGCGCCGGCAAGCGCGAGGCGCAGGGGTACCCGGGGTGCACCACCAGACGCACGCGCCCTTCCTGTTCCTCGATTTCCGTCACCATACCGGCGGAAATCAGGTCGACGCCGAGTTCCTCGGGGATGATTTCGCCCAGAGACTGTCTAATCGCCTGCTCAATACGCGTCATGGTACCTCCTGCAACTCAGGAGGGGATGATAGAGTTAGCGCAGCCCACAACCAAGGGCCGTACACACTTAATCGCGAGGAGACCCCCATGAGGAAGACCGCCCACCTTTTCACCGTCCTGTTGGCCGCCCTGGTGCTCACCGCCTGCGGCGGCAACGGGCAGCCGCTCGCCGACCGCGATACCGTCAGCGTGTCCGGTGAGGGCACCATCAAGGCCCGCCCGGACATCTTTACGCTGGTGGCCGTGGCCCGCGAGCGCGGTGACG
This sequence comes from Alcanivorax sp., assembly GCA_042090255.1. Taxonomy (GTDB): domain Bacteria; phylum Pseudomonadota; class Gammaproteobacteria; order Pseudomonadales; family Alcanivoracaceae; genus Alloalcanivorax. Next base: position 41,576 of record JBELJS010000023.1, read on the forward strand.
ACGTGGCGGCCATGAAGGGCGAGGTCGACCGGCAGGTGCAGGCGATGCTGGATCTGGCCGGCCAGCTGCAGATCGATGACAAGCACATCACCGCCAGCGACATCCAGATCGCCCCGGAATGGGAGTATCAGCCCGAGCGCAGATTGATCGGCCATCAGGTGAGCCGTGAAGTGAGCTTCCGCACCTCGGGCGTGGAACGCTACGCGGAACTGGCGGACGGTCTCGCCGACCTGGGTCTTAAGGAAGTGCGCCCAGGCGGCAGTGAAATCAGCAACGCCAACCAACTGGCCAACCAGGCGTTGGAAAAGGCGGTGCGCGCCGCCCGTGAAAAAGCCGAGATACTGGCCCGGGCCGCCGGCCGCGAGCTGGGCGAAGCAATGCAGATCAGCGCCCAGGGCCATAATGTTCCCGGCCCGATGCCGATGCGCGCCGCCATGGCCAAGGAAGACGCCTCACAGAGCTACCGCCCGGGCGAGCAGGACGTGACCGCCAGCGTGCAGGTCACCTTCCAGCTGAACTGACCTCATGGGTCCGCTAGGCTTCGTATCCGCGGTCGGGATGCGCGCGTATCTTGCCGCGGCCCGGGCCGCCGGCGTGGACAGCGCCGGCGCCCTCACGGCGGCGGGCATCGATGCCGGGATAGCGGCGCGCCCCGACGCCCACGTGCCGGGTGATCGCTTCCAGGCCCTGATCGCGGAACTGGCCGAGCGCAGCGGGGACCCGCTGTTCGGCCTGCACGCCAGTGAACATATGCCGCAGGATGTGTTCAACGTACTCGGCTATATCGGCCTGAGCGCCAGCACGCTGCTGGAGGCCCTGGCCAAAGTGGCGCGCTACGAGAAACGAATCGGCGATCTGGGCCGCGTGGAGACCCGGTTGCGCGGCAACGAGTCGCGGATACTCTGGCACTGCCACTTCACCCACCAACCGGTGCGGCGCCATCTGGTGGAAGCCGTGTTCGCCGGCTGGCTGGTTTACACCCGCTGGCTCGCCGACGATCCGGCGCTCATCCCGGAGCGGGTCTGGTTCGAACACGCCGGCCCCACCGACCCCCGCCAAGCACAGGAATACCAACGGTTATTCGGTTGTCCGGTGGAGTTCAATCAGCCCTACTCCGCTTTGATCGGCGACCGCGACATGCTCGCCCGCCCACCACGCCGGGCCGAACCGCAACAACTGGCCCCCCTGGAAGACCACGCCGCCCGGCATCTGGAAACCCTGGGCATCGCCACCAGCCTGTCCCTGCGCGTCCGTCATCACCTGCAGGCGGCGCTGGGCGGCCCCCTACCCGACCGCGACCAGGTCGCCCAGGCCTTGCGACTCAACACCCGCACCCTGCACCGGCATCTGGTCGCCGAAGGCACCGGCTGGCGGGAAATCCTCGACAGCGTACGCCTGGAACGCGCCAAGACCCGGTTACTGGAAAGCCGCTGCCCGCAAGCGGAAATCGCCGCGGACCTGGGTTATGCGGACATCCGCTGCTTCCAGCGCAGCTTCAAACGCCATACCGGCGTTACACCCGGCCAGTACCGTCGTGGCCTGGACTCCGGCCAATAGCGACAATATTTACATTGCTCGATGGCAATATTATGGCTTTGTCGGACAATCCGGGAGACAGGTCCCGGCCCGGCGAGGCTAGACTCGGAGACAACGATAAAAACAGTATCCGCCAGGGAGAACCGCATGAAACGCACGCTCAAGCAGCTTGAGCGCGCTATCGCGCAAGCCAGCAGCTACGACGAATGGTGCCGTGCCAGCCGTGAATACGACCGGTTCGGCGGCGCCGATGAGTGGAAGGACATCGACCGCTCGCCCCACTACGATTACGAGTTGATCCGTAACCGTTTGTGGCAGATCCGCCAGGCCCGCGAGCGCCACGACGTCAACAAACTGGTCTTTCACCTTCATGAAGGCCTGCACGGCAATCTGGGCAATATCTCCAACCCCGCCCTGTACGGCCACAGCCGCACCGGCACCAAGCGGCTGATCGAGCGCTACCTGGAAGAGGTATGCACCGCCCTGGACTACCTCTGCGACGAAGACTTCGCCGAGTTCGGGCTCAAGCAAAAACTGGATTTCTTCGAAACCACCGGCCAGGCCTTCGGCCAGAGCTGCCTGATGTTCTCCGGCGGCGCCGCCCTCGGGCTGTTCCATATCGGCGTGGCGAAAACCCTCTGGGAACAAGGGCTGCTGCCCTCGGTGATCTCCGGCTCCAGCGCCGGCAGCATTGTCGCCGCCGTGGTCGGCACCCACGACAACGACGAACTGGCCGCCAAGCTGGAACCAGAAAACATTTATTTGGAAGCGTTCAAGGCGATCGGCTGGAAAGGCCTGCTGCGCGGCACCCCGGTGCTCGACGGCGACCACTTGGAGGCCTGCCTGGAAGAGAACATCAAGGACCTGACGTTCGAAGAGGCGTACCGCAAGACCGGCCGCGAGATCAACATTACCGTCAGCCCCTACGACCGCAACCAGCAAAGCCGGCTGCTCAACTGGCGCACCTCGCCGAATGTGCTGATCCGTAAAGCGGCGCTGGCGAGCTGCGCGATCCCCGGCATCTATCCGCCGGTGAACCTGTGGGCGAAAAATCTGGACGGCGAACGGGTGCCCTACATCCCCGGGCGTAAATTCGTCGACGGTTCAATCCAGGACGATCTGCCGATCCGCCGTCTGTCGCGGTTGTTCGGCGTCAACCACTCCATCGTCAGCCAGACCAACCCCCACGTGGTGCCCTTCCTGCCACGCAGCGAAAGCACCAGCTCCAGCCTCAGCACCCTGAGCGACTGGGCCATCCGCAACGTCTCCATGAACCTGCATTACGGTCTTGAATTGGTGCGCCGCCGGGTACACTCAAACGACCTGGGCCTGATCGTCGACAAGGCACAGACCGTGGTCAAACAACGCTACATCGGCGACATCAACCTGATTCCGCCGCGCCAGCCACGCAACGCCCTGCGCGTGCTCAGCAACCCATCGCTGGAAGACGTGCGCGCGTTCATCCGCGCCGGCGAACAAACCACTTGGCCGAAGCTGGCGATGATCGACAACACCACCCGCATCAGCCGCACGTTCCGTGCCTGCCGCGAACGACTTGATCAGTTGGAAGAACGCACCCTCAACCGCCTTAGCGTGGCCGCCAACGGCTGAGCATCACCGGTACCCTGCGCCGCGGGGTGCTATTTGCTTAGCGCGATTGATTATGACCGGCCCCCTTTAAAGGGGGGCCGGAAGCCTCTATGTTCTTAGCACCAAGCCAACAACATGGCATTCGTACTGAGACCAGGAGACACACCCATGGCACTGCAACTCGGCGATACCGCCCCGGATTTCAAACAGGATTCCACCGACGGCCCGATTTCGTTCCACGACTGGGCCGGCGACAGTTGGGTGGTGCTGTTCTCTCACCCCAAGGATTTCACCCCGGTGTGCACCACCGAGCTTGGCGAAGTAGCCCGCCTCAAGCCCGAATTCGACAAGCGCAACGCCAAGGTCATCGGCCTGTCGGTGGACCCCCTTGAAGACCACAACGCCTGGTGCGGCGACATCGAGGAAACCCAGGGCTCGGCGCTGAACTTCCCGCTGCTGGCCGACGCGGATCGCTCCGTGAGCCAGGCCTACGGCATGATTCACCCCAATGCCGACAACACCCTGACGGTGCGCAGCGTGTTCGTGATCGACCCGAACAAAAAGGTGCGCCTGACCATCACCTACCCGGCCAGCACCGGGCGTAATTTCGACGAAATCCTGCGGGTGATCGACAGCCTGCAGCTCACCGACGGCCACAAGGTGGCCACCCCGGTGAACTGGAATGACGGTCAGGATGTGATCATCGTACCTTCCGTGGACAACGAGGCCGCCGCCAAACTGTTCCCGGAAGGCTGGGACGAGAAGAAACCGTACCTGCGGATGGTGAAGCAGCCCAAGAAGAGCTGATTCCCTCGACCCTCGCAGCAAGGGTCTCTGGGATCCCGCCGGGAGCTTCGCTCCCTTTCGCGGGCAGGGCCCGCTCCCACATTGTGCGGAACCGGCTGGACAGGGCGCGCGAATCCCGGTGTAATAGCCGCCGTTCGCGGGTGTAGTTCAATGGTAGAACGGCAGCTTCCCAAGCTGCATACGAGGGTTCGATTCCCTTCACCCGCTCCAGATACAAGAAGGGCCGCCTAGCGCGGCCTTTTTTGTGTCTGGAGTCGCTTCTGCCTGTGAAAGGAAGCGGAATTGTGCGAGCGGGCCCTGCCCGCGAAAGGGAGCGAAGCTCCCGGCAGGATCCCAGAGACCTCTCTAACGGCAGCACAAACAGCGTCTCTGGCATCCTGCCGGCCGGCTATAGCCGGCCTTTCGCTTGCAAGGCAAGCTCCCACAAAAACTCCGGCTTCACAGGATGTTCCTGAGCGCTGAATCAATAGCGTTCAAGCATTGCCGTTCTGGCTTACACGAATTTCATCCCTGGCCGACAGAGCGACGCCCTTGATTGTTCGAGACTGACCCCTTCGGTTTATTGATGGGAGGGGACAAGGATGTCTCGTGCAATTTTTCTTTTCGTACTCGCCACGGTGCTGGCGTTCGGTGTGGTGGTAGCCAGCGTGGGGCACGGCCGCGCCGTGCCGGCGCTGGCCCAGGCCCGTGTCTATCAGGGCGAAGCGGATCTTTCCCGCTATTGGGTCAGCGAGAAGTTCGACGGGGTGCGCGCCTACTGGGATGGCGAAGACCTGATCTCCCGGCACGGCAACCGCTTCGACGTACCGGCGGCCTTCACCCGCGGCTTTCCGGAGCAGCCCCTGGACGGCGAGCTTTGGATGGGGCGCGGCACCTTCAGCCGTATGGTGGGTTTGATCAACCGGCACGACACCGGGCCGGAACACTGGCGCGATGTCTATTACATGGTGTTCGACCTGCCCCGGGCGGCGGGCCCCTTCAATGAACGGTTGCAAACGCTGCGCGGTCTGCTGAAGCACCATGACAATCCGCATTTGCGTCTGGTGCGGCAACACAAAGTCCCCGGCCGGGCGGCGCTGGACCGACGCCTGGAAAAGGTGATCGAAGCCGGCGGCGAGGGCCTGATGCTGCACCGGGGCGACGCGCCCTACCGCAGCTACCGTTCGGCGGACCTTCTCAAGGTGAAGCCCTACCAGGATGCCGAGGCGCGTGTGGTGGCTCATTTGCCCGGCGAGGGGCGGCTGGAGGGAAAGATGGGGGCGTTGCTGCTGAAAACCGCCGGCGGTCAGCATTTTCGTCTTGGCACCGGCTTCACTGATGCCCAGCGGGCGGCTCCGCCGCCAATCGGCAGCCTGGTAACCTACAAGTTTTATGGGCGCACGCGACATGGTCTGCCCCGTTTTCCGAGCTTTCTAAGGGTGCGGCGCGAAGGCCCGGGCTTCATTAGATAGCAGCACGGTTAACAGTTCAGCGCTTGAAGAGCCGGCCGTACTGGGCGATAACGGGAGGCTATTTTGCTTTCAGGGAGTCTCTCTATGCCCAGCGCCTTGATCACCGGAGCCCGTGGCTTTCTCGGCGGCCATATCGCCCGTCACCTACTTGAGGAAGGCTGGCAGGTTACCGCCCTGTTGCGCCCCGATAGCGACGGCACGGCGCTGTCCGAAGCCGGTGTCTCGGTGGTCCATGCGCCCATGGACAACCACGCCGAGGTAACGCACGTGATGCCACCAGCGGTGGACGCCGTTTTTCATGTGGCGGGCAATACCAGCCTATGGCGCAAGGGCAACGAGCGTCAGCACCGTGACAATGTGCTCGGCACGCGAGCGATGGTGACCGCCGCCTTGCGCAACCAGGTCGGGCGTTTCGTTTATACCTCGTCGATCTCCGCCTGGGGCATCCAAGAGGGCACGGTGGATGAGAGCACCTCGCCCAATATGGCGGAGGACTGGATCGGCTATAACCAGACCAAGTTCCAAGGTGAGGAGGAAGTTCTTGCCGGTGTACACAGCGGCCTGGACGCGGTGATTCTCAATCCGTGCGCGATCATTGGTTCCGGCGATACCCATAACTGGTCGCAAATGATCACGCTGATCAACGAAGGCAAGCTACCGGGTGTGCCGCCGGGCTCCAGTAATTTTTGTTCGGTGCGGGAAGTGGCCAGGGCGCATCTCAAAGCGTGGCAGCAGGGCCGTACCGCCGAGAATTACATTTTGGGTGGCGTGGAAGCGAGCTTTCTTGAATTGGCACAGACCATCGGCGAGTTGCTGGGTAAACCGGCACCCAAGCGTACCCTCTCACCGCGGCTTTTGCGCTTTCTCGGTCAGGTCTACCCGATCGGTTCCTTATTCACCGGCAAAGAGCCGCGCTTTACCCCGGAAAAAGTGGCCATGCTCACTAACCGTGTGCGTGCTAACAGCCGCAAAGCCGTGGAGGAATTGGGCTTCGACGAGAGCGTGCCACTGGAAACCATGCTGCGCGATTGCATCGACTGGATGCGAGAAACCGGGCGCCTTTAGCGCAACGCCCGGTAGACACGGAAACGGTTGGTCTCGCGAACTACCTGCACATGCCGGAACGCCGCGTCGAGCCACTGCACGTAAGGCAGCTCGCGGTTTGCCACCATCCAGAATGCACCGCCTTCCTCGAGATGACGCGGTGCCTGCTCGATCAGCCGACGGGTGATCGACATGGTCCGGTCACGGCCGTCGTGAAACGGCGGATTGGTCACCAGGATCTGGTAACGCCCCGCCACGCCGCCGTAGAGGTCGCCCCCCAACACCGTGCCCTGCAGATGGTTTCGATCCAGGGTGCTGCTGGCGGCCGCCACCGCGGTGGCGCTCACATCGGTGCCGGTAACGTTGCAGCCAGCGTGGGCGAGCGCGGCGGTGATTACCCCACACCCACAGCCCATATCCAGCGCTTTGCCCCGCGGCGCCGCCTCGGCAAGTGCCTGCAACAACAGGGCGGTGCCCTCGTCCAGGCGGCCGTGGCTGAATACTCCGGGATAGCTGATCACATCCAGATCGTCGACGCGCACCACACTTTCCACCTGCTCCAGGGACACCGCCGGCCCCGGACGCAAGGCGCCACGATAAACCTTACAGTGGCGTGCGCTGTCCACCAGGGTCACCGCATCCGCGTGCCGGGACAAACGCGTCACACCGCCGCGGATGCCGCCCTTGGCGGGCCCCACCAGCCAGACCTCCAGGGGTTCTTTCACGCTACCGGCGAGCCCGCGCAGCAGCAGTTCCAACCGCTCCGACGATTTCGGCAGCGGCAGGATCACCAGGTCCGTGCTCTCGGGAAGGGTGGGCAGAGGCGCCCATTGATGGGCGCCGACGGTGTAGTCGTCGGCGTGCAGGTAGACCTGTTCGGCGGGCAAGTCGGCCAGCTCCGGGTCGTTGGCGTCAACCACCAGAACCCGCCGTCCGGCCAGGTTCTCTTCCTGTCGCCACAATAACCGTGTGCTGTTTTCCATCGCTTGGCGCCTCGGCAAAGCGGGCAGTATAAACAAACCGGGCCGCGGGGGATAAATTCGCCTTTCACGGCGCGATTCAAGTTTTACATAAACACCACGCCCCGCAGGCTTCCCTACCGATAGAATGCGCGAATCAGACGATGTTGTGGAGGCAAAGGTTGGTCCGTTCCGCAGTTCTGGCTATTGGTATTTTGATGGCGTCCCTGGCCTGCGCCGACACTCGCGAAAGCGCGTTCGAAGAAGCGCTGCACGCCGCTCGCAATGATGATTGGAATGGTCTGGTGCAGGCGCAAAAGCGCCTGGCCGACGATCACCCGCTGCAGGCTTATCTGGAGTTCCACCGGCTGCGCGCCGCCCTGCCCGAGCTGTCCCCGCAGCGGGTGGTCGCGTATGGCGAACGCTATCCGGATTCCCCGCTGCCCGACGACATTCGCCAGCATGCCCTGGTGGCGTACGCCAAACAGGGTCGCTGGCAGGATGCCCTGAAGGTCTACGACCGGGCCCCGCGGGGCACCGAGCTGCGCTGTTATTACCTGCGCGCGCAATGGGAAAATGGCGACAAAGGTGTACTCCCTCAGGTTCGCGAACTCTGGCTCTCCGGCAGCTCACGGCCGTCCAGTTGCGACCCGTTGTTCGACACCGCCCGGGATCAAGAGGTGATCGGCGAGCAGGAAATCTGGCAACGCCTGCTGCTCGCCTTTGACCAGGGCGCCACCGGCCTGATGAGCTATCTGGCCGACATGCAGAGCGGCGCCGACGCCACCGCCGGTGAATGGCTCGCTCGCCTCTACCGGGACCCGGAGCGGCTGCGCGAGTTGCCCGAGGGGATCCGTGGCGAACGCCGCGAGCAGCTGCTCAGCGCCGCCCTGCGCCGCCTGGCCTACACCGATACAGTGCGCGCCCGCGAGCTGTTTCAACAGGAAAGCGCCAATCTGGGCCTCAATGACCCGGCACTGCGCGAGCGCGCCGGAGAACGCATCGCCTGGTACTCCACCATTCGCGGCATTGAAGAAAACCGCCCATGGCTGGATCGCTGGCTGGCGAACAACGGCAGCGCGGACACCCTGGACCAGCGCGCCCGGCGCAGCGTGATCGAACAACGCTGGGACGAGCTGCCCGACTGGGTGGCCCGCCTACCGGCGGCGACACGCGACGACAGCCGCTGGCAATACTGGCTGGCGCGTGCCGCGGAGGAAAACGGTGACGACGACAGGGCTCGCGCGCTCTGGGGCAAGGCTGCCGAACAACGTAATTTCTATGGCTTCCTGGCGGCCGAACGGCTTGGCCAGGCGCCGCGTTTCAGCAATGCCTCCCCGGCCACCGACGACAGCGCCCCGACGCAGCCGGGGCTGGCGCGGGTGGCGCTGCTGCGGGACATCGACGAGCCGCAACTGGCCTGGGACGAGTGGAACTGGATGCTTTGGCACAGTAGCGAGGGGCAGCGACGCAAGCTGGCGCAGCACGCGCTGCAGCAAGGCTGGTTCGATTTGGTTGTGCAAGCCTCGATCCAGGCCCGCGCCTGGAACGTGCTGGCCTGGCGTTTTCCCGCCGCGCACCGCGACCTGTTCGTGGCCGCCGCCCGCCGCCATGACCTGGACCCTTGGCTGACCATGGCGGTGGCGCGCCGCGAAAGCGCTTTTTACCCCCATGCCCGCTCCCCGGTGGGCGCCCAGGGCCTGATGCAACTGATGCCTGGCACCGCCCGGAAAGTGGCGCTCGACGCCGGTCAAACCCCGCCCGGGGCCCGCCAGGTGATGGATCCGGACACCAACGTGGCCCTGGGCAGCCGTTATCTGGCGGAGTTGCTCGAGCGGTTCAACGGCAACCGGGTGCTGGCGCTGGCCGCCTATAACGCCGGCCCGCACCGGGTGGACGACTGGCTCGCCGAGGAAGAGGAAGCGGTGCCGGCGGACGTGTGGATCGAATCCATCCCCTTCTATGAAACCCGGGAATACGTCCAGGCGGTGCTCACCTACCGGGTGCTGTTCCAGGGCTTGCACGGCGACCGGGAAGAACTGGTGCTACTGCGTCCCGATGAGCGCCGCACGCCCTACTCCCTGGGGATGATGGATTAGACGCTGGCTCAGTCGAGCTGGCGGAGGTGGTAATCCAGGCGCCCCCGGCGCAGCAGGGGCGCCAGCCGGGCATCCTGTTGCAGGCGGCGTCGCAGATGCACGCTGCGCGCCGGGTCGCGGGTGAACGCCACCACCGCGTTGTGGCAGTCGCCACAGGATAACCGGAAGCGACTGCTCCAACCTTTCATGCTCTGCTGGTCAGCCGCATGGCTTTGCCGGTATTCGGTGAAATCACCGAAATTCATCACCAGCGTGCCGCGCTCGCTGACATGGCGGGCGAGCGTCCGCACCCAGGCCCGGTCGGCGGGCACCGCCCGGCTGACCACGTCGTTATCCGGCGCGAACAGGTCTTCAATGATCAAATCGAACGGCTCACCGTCGTAGGCGTTGAGCCAGGCCACCGCGTCGCCGAGCACCGTTTGCTCGCCGTCGTCCACCACCGAAAAAACCTCGCGGGCCACCGCCAGGTGGTGGGGGTCCAATTCCACGGCGATCAGCTTTTCCGGAGCCAGCAGCGTACGGATCGGCGGCAGCAAGGTGCCGCCCCCCAACCCCAGGATCAGCACCCTGCGAAAGCGCTCCGGCTCACTGAGCAGCGCCGGCAGCCAGAGCAGGTCCCAGACGCTGCCGGTGACCAGCCGCTTGGGGTGGAACTCGGAGTGCTGCACGCCATTGGCGAACAGCCGCATGCGGTCGCCACGACGGTGTACCTGGTACAGCACACCGTCTTCCTGACGCTGCCAGACCACCGCCATCAGGATTCGCCGACGCCCAAGCCCACCCCGCTCACATCGCCGTCGGCGCGCGGGTCGCCCAGACGCACCCGGTCCCCGGGCAGGCCGTGCTCTTCGGTCAGCTGGTCACGGGCCACCCGCGCCCGCTCGCGGGCCAGTTCCAAAAGAGCGTCGTTGTCCACGTCGGCGGCCGCCTGCTCCAGCATCCGCCGCCAGGCTTCCCGCGCCCGATCGCTGTCGCTTTCACCTTCCAGCGTCCCCCGGTCGCGGTCCAGCCGATCCTCATAGGTGTCGAGAATACGCTCGCGCCAGTCTTCGCCGGTGAGCGCGGTGTCCAGGCCGGGCCAGTTACCCCCCAGGTCGTCGACCACTTCGGCTTCGCCGAGCGCGCGCCGGTCGTTCTCGCTGGCCTCCCCGGTGAGCACCACGGTCAGGTTGTCCCGGTCCTTGAGAATGTCCGCCAGGCGCGCCACTTTATCGCGCGTGCCGCCCGCAAGCCGGGCGTCGCCAGCCTGGAAGGGAAGGTATTTCAGATCACCGTCGCCACCGCCGGCCAGGCTGGCAAGCATGGAGAACGGCGCGGTGGCGGCTTTCACCAGCACATTGCGTATCACCCGCAGCACCACGCCGCCGGCACTGAAGCCCGGGTCGTTGAGGTCACCGGAAATAGTGACCGGCAGGCGGATCATGCCGGAGCTGTCACGCAGCACCGACAGGCCCAGTTTCACCGGCGCGTCCAACGCCTGCTCACTGTCCACCCGGTCGCCCAGATAAAACTTGTCGGCGGCAATCCGGGTGGTGCTGTCGAGCTGGCCGTCCTGAATCGCCACTTCGGTGTCCACGTCCAGACGACCGCGCTCGACGCCAAAGCCCAGATAGCGGGTCGTGAACGGCGTCAGTGTTTCCATGCCGTAACCGTCCAGCTGCCCGGTGAGGTCCAGATACAGCGGGGCCACCGCCAGATCACCCTGGGCGCGCAGGCGGGCCTGGCCGTTGACGCGTCCCGACGTTTCCAGCCGGGCGCGGCCGGAGCCGGTATCAAAGCCTTCCATGACGCCGCTCCATTGCTCCAGGGCAACGTCGAAGTCCGGTGTCAGGGTGTTATCCCGGTGCACCAGCCTGGAGCCTTCCACGGACACACGCCCCAATAGGACCCGCCATCCCGGCCCACTGTCCTCGCTGTCGTCGTCGCCGCTAAGGCGGGCCATCAAACCACGGCCCTGCTCATCCAGCAGATGGCGAAAATCAATGCCACGGCCAGCCAGGCCGTCCACAGCTACCCGCCGGTCGGCGGTTTTGACACTCAGACCGTCAGCCGACAAGCGGCTCACTTTGAGTGTCTCGCGCCCGTTTTCGCGGATATCGGCATCGGCCAGGCTGGCGCGGCCGGTGATCGTAATGTCCGGGGCGTCGCCGGTCACGGAGAGCGCCAGCTCGCCGCTGGCACTGCCCTGCTCGATGGTCAACGGCGCGGCGTTGGCCAGCCAGGGGGACAGCGTCGTCAGTGGCAGGCCCTTGAGCGACAAGTCGGCGGACACGTCCAGCGGGGTCAGTTGTCCGGTACCGGAGTGCGACAGACGGCCGCTTTCCGCCAGCACCGCGCTGCCCTCCCACCGCCAGTTGACGCTGTCTTCAACTCGGAAATCGGTCAGGTTGAGCGCGCCTTCACTGAGCGTCACCTCAACGGGGTCGGCCAGCGTCTCATCCCGAAACACCACGCTGCCGTTTTCCACTTTGAACTGATCCAGGGTGACGGCCCAGGCCTCACCTTCGCGGATGCGCTCGGCGGATTGTTCCGCTTCCTCGCGCACTTTTTCGCGGGTCTCCCGCGCCTGGTCCGGATCGGACGGCAAGAACAGCGTGGCGAGATCAAGCCCTTCGCCGGTGAGCACCGCGCGCATCGCCGGCTCAGCCAGCGTGACTTCCGGCACGCTGACACGGCGCGCGGCCAAATCCAGACTCACGCCGTTCACTGTGAGGGTCGGCACCACAAAGCTGGGCGCGTCGTTGCCGTCGCGCAGAATGCGCAACTGATCCACCTGGAAGCGGCCGTTGTTCACCGTCAGGCCCTCATCATCGCCGGTGCCGTAGCGGTAATCCGCCGCCAGCCCGAGCATGCCGGATGGCACCTGGAACGGAAAATGCGGCTCCAGCAGACGAGTGAAGGCGGCCACATCCACCTTCTCCATTTTCAGGCGGCCTTCCACGGTCAACGGCTCGAACACGAAGCGGCCCTGCCAGTCCAGGGTGCCGCCATCGGGGCCTTCCACGTGCATTTCGTAGAGGTTGTCTTCTTCGCCCACGCCCCGGGTAGTGAGATCCGCGATGCTAAACGCCACCGGCAAGGTCAGGGAACTGGGCTCGCTGCCGGAGGCGTCGTTCAGCGTCAGGCGGCCTTCGGACAGGCGCAGGTGGCTGATGGTGAACGCAGGCGGGCCGGCGGATTGGTCTTGCGGCGGCGGCTCATCGGCGGGGGCCTCCTCGCCGCTTTCGCGCAGGCGGCTGACGATATCGTCCAGGTTGAGCGCGCCATCCTCGCCCCGGCGCAGCCTGATCTCCAGCCCAGCCAGGTCCACATCACTAACCCAGGGGCGCCAATGGAACAGCGAAGCCCAGAAGGAGGTGTTGACGTACAGGCGATCGAATCGCGCCAGAAACTCGGTGCCCGGGTCCGCGATCCGGAACTGTTCCGCGGTGGCCGACAGAGTCAGGGGGTTAAGGCGCACTTCTTCAACTGTCACCTCCCGCCCTAACAGACCGGATAGCCGCTGCTCGACCTCGCCGCGCACCCAGCCGGGCAGAATCAGAAAAACCGTCAGCGCGTATAACACATACAACAGTGCCAGAATCGCCAGAATCCGGGCGCCCCATCCCCGCGAGCGCCACCATTGTATCGGTGTATCCATGTCGTCGTTCCCTCTGCCTACCCGGCTGCGCAAGCACAAAGTCTAGCATTAACGCCGTCAACGGGTCGCCCCGGCGGCCATTGCGCCGGTGGCGGCAAGGTTCACACTCCCCTTTTTCCAAGGAGGCCGCCATGAGCGACAACTACCTACTCAAGATGTACCAGAAAGCAGCGAAACTGCCCCGCGGTCGCCAGCTGTTCTCGATGATGTTCAGCCGCAAGGCGCCCTATTTCGGCACCGTCAAACCGCTGATCGCCGAGCTGCGTCCGGACTACTGCAAGGTCACCTTCAAGAAGCGCAAAGCGGTGGAGAACCACATCGGCACGGTGCACGTGATCGCGATCTGCAACGCCATGGAAGCGGCCATGGGCGCGCTGGCAGAGGCGTCGATTCCCAAGCACCTGCGCTGGATTCCCAAAGGCATGGACGTGCGTTACACCGCCAAGGCGACCTCGGACATCACTGCGGTCGCCGAGGTGGCCCCCGGCGCCTGGGAAAACGGCCCCGAGTTGCCGGTGACGGTGACCGCCTACCGGGACGACGGCACCGTGGTGGTGGAAGGCACCATCCACCTGTGGGTCACCGAGAAGCCCGCCCGCGAATAAAGCCCGCGGCCTGGTCGGCGGCGCCGGTCAGGTTCGTCCGCGGGTCGATGCCGCTGCGTTTGCGAGGCGTGAAATCATGATCGCCATCCGCGACCCAATGCAGCGTCACCGGGCGCGGCAGGCTGTACCCGGCCACCTCATGGGGCTTGCCGAAAGGGTCCCGCTCCCCCTGGCAAATCAGCACCGGCGCCGCCAGCGCGGGAAAATGATCCAGCCGGGTCTTTTCCGGCTTGCCGGGGGGATGGAAGGGGTAACCGAACACCAGGCAACCGTCCGGCGCGGTGTCCGAATCCGCCGTCAGCATGGTCGCCATGCGTCCGCCCATGGATTTGCCGCCAACCCAGACCGGGCCCGGCGCCGCCTGCCGCACGTCATTCAGGACCGCCTGGAAACACTCAATCAGCCTGGCGGCGCGATCCGGCGGTGCCTTGATACCCTCTTCACGGCGCCGGGCCATGTAAGCGAACTCAAAACGCACCACCTCGATACCGCGCTCCGCCAACAGCGACGCCATGGTCGCCATGAACGGGCTGTCCATGGGCGCGCCGGCGCCGTGGGCCAGCACCAGGGTCGCGATGGGCGCGGACGGCGCCCGATTCCAGAGCCGTTCCCTCATCACCGCTCAGGCCTGCAGCCGCGCGGCGGTTAAAATCGCATCCATGATGTTCGCTCCCTCGTCGGGTTAAACCGGAGCCTCAATGTCGCCGATCCCGGCGCCCCTGTAAACGCAGGTGTAGTCAGGCTTCCCAGAGGTGCATCTGCCCGGCCAGACCCGGCGGCCGGAACGCGCTGGTGTCCAACGTGAAACTTTCCCGCGGGGCGAGGCCATGACGCTGGCAGGCCACCTGAAAACGCCGCGCCAGCACCTCCGCCATCGGCCCCTGGCCACGCTGCCGGTGGTGCCAGCGGCTGTCGTAACTGGCGCCGCCGTGCATTGCCTTGAGGGCCGACATAACCCGCTCGGCCCGTTCCGGGTAATGCCGCTGCAGCCATTCCTCCCACAACGGTCCCACTTCGTGGGGCAGGCGCAGGGTCACGTAGCCGGCGCTGCGAGCACCGGCCGCCGCCACCTGCTCGACGATATCCTCCAGCTCCTGATCGTTGATAAACGGAATCAGCGGTGCCACCAGCACGGTCACCGGGACCCCGGCACGGGCCAGCTCGCGCACCGTTTTCAGTCGCTCGCGACCGCCGCTGGCGCGCGGCTCCAGCTGGTTCTTGAGCCGGTTATCCAGGGTAGTCACCGACACCGCCACCGAGGCCCGGCCCTCAACGGCCATCGGCGCGATCAGATCCAGGTCGCGCAGCACCAGCGCGCTTTTGGTGATCAGGCTGAAAGGGTGCCGGCATTCCGCCAGCACCTGCAGTATCTCCCGGGTTAGAAGGCGCTCGCGCTCCACCGGCTGGTAAGGATCGGTGGCGGTACCGATCACCAGCGGCCGGCAGCGGTAGCCGGGTTTGCGCAGGCTGTCGCGCAGCACCTCGGCGGCGTTGTCTTTACAGAAAATCTCGGCCTCGAAATCCTGTCCGGGCGACAGATCGACATAGGCATGGTTGGGGCGGGCGAAACAGTAGATGCAGCCATGCTCACAACCCCGGTACGGGTTGATGCTGCTGTCGAAATGCAGGTCCGGGCTCTGGTTGTGGGTAATGATCGATTTGGCCCGCTCCCGGTGATAGCGGGTGGGCCGGGCGGTGTCCGCCTCGTCGCTGACCACGGTGGTGACCTGAAAGCGGCCGGGGTGCCGGCTGAGGGTGCCGCGGTTGGATGCGCTGGTGGCCATGCTGCCTCCAAATACTGATCATATGGACAGTATTATGGGCAGCCCGCCGGGAAACGCAATAGCGAATTGTCAGATCAGGGCGGTCAGTGGGGCCGCACCGGCTGCACCAGCACCCAGGGCATCACGACCACGGTCCACAGGGCCTGGCCGGACTCAAACCAGACCCGTGCCTGGTCGTCGGTGACACTGCCTACGCGGCCCTGGTCACGCCACGGCTTGAGTTGTTCGGCCCGGTCTTCAGCGAACGCCACGGCCACTTCGATCAGGTCCAGATCGCCGGCCACGGCCACGGTCTGGCCGCGGGCGAAAAACGGCTGCAGCTCTTTCCAGTCCGCTTTGGCGGTTTCCTGGTTGAGCTTGGCTCTGAGAATGTCGCTGTCGGTGGGGTCGGCCATGGCTCCTCCTGCTGTTGGTCCCGGCGCGGCTGGCAACGGGCGGCGCCATTATCGCCCACGGCGTTGTTAACGCAAGCCGACTCTCCAGCAGGGTCGCGTGTCTGTGTTCTGCCCTTCCGGGAACGCTGTGAATACGTCCCTGTACGCTCCCTGTCGAACGTCCTGTTCTCC
>JBELJS010000024.1:0-56593 GCA_042090255.1 Alcanivorax sp.
TGCGCTGGCCGCGACCGATACTGAGCAAGGTATTGATGGCGCGTATGCCGACGTCGATCTGGGTGTCGATGGGCGCCCGCGCCAGCGGGTTCATCGGCGGCGACGCCAGGGTGCCGTGTGGCACCTCATCCAGCGCCGCGCCGCCGTCCAGCGGGCGGCCGTTGCCGTCCACCACCCGACCCAGCAGGGCGTCGCCGAGCGGAAACCGGCGGGCGCCGGTATCCTCGCCGTCGCCCAGTGGGAACACCCGGGCGCCCGGTACCAGGCCGCTGATTTCCGCCAGCGGCATCAAAAACAGTTTGTCCCCAGAGAAGCCCACCACTTCCGCCTCGGCGAAGTCGGGGCGGGCGCTGCCCGGCGCCGTTATCTCGATGCGGCAGGCGCTGCCCAGCGGCGTGCGCAGCCCCACCGCCTCCAACACCAGGCCGGTGGCGCGCACCACCCGGCCGCTGGCCTGGTAGTGGGGCGCCGTGGCGACGCGCCGGGTGACGCTGTGCAGCGTGCGGCGCCACTGGGCCTGGTGAAGGTTGTCGGCGGTGCTCATGACGGCGCCTCCGCATCCGGTCGGCGGCTGCGTCGGCGCACCCGCGCCGCCAGGTTCTCCCAGCGACTTTCCAGGGTGGCGTCGAGCTCGCCGCTGGGGCTGGTCACGCGGCAACCGCCGCGGCTGAGCTGGTCGTCCGGCTGCAGCTTCCAGCCGGCGGCGTGGAACTCGGCGTTCAACTCCTGTTGCACCAGTGCGAGATCGTCCGGGTGCAGCCACAGGCGGGTTGTGCCATTGAGCGCGGGCTCTTCGTGAATCAGGGTGCGCACCAGATTGAGAATCTCGGCGGGCTCTTCGCGCAGGGCGTCGCCGGCCAGTTGGCGGCCGGTGACCAGCGCCAGGTCCACCAGATCCTCAGCGACCGCGTGGTCCAGGTCGGCGAGCGCCAGGCGGAACGCATTGACCAGGTCGGCCAGCGGCGCGAGCGCTTCGTGGCGCTGCCGGGCGGTTTCGTGCTCGCCGGCGCGGCGGCCCTCTTCCAGACCCTGGGCGTGGCCTTCCTGGCGGCCGGCCTCGAAGCCTTCCCGGTGCCCTTCGCGGCGTGCTTCTTCGCGGGCTTTCTCGCGCAGCGCCTGCAACTCCGCCTGGTGTTGGAACGCCTTGCGCTGTTCCGCGTCGGCCCCAGCGGGGTGTTCGGCGCGTTGATCCCGGGCGCTTTCTAACTCGCCCATCCGCCAGCGGCGCCAGCTTGAGTGGGCGCTAGACATAGGCGTCGTCCCCGCCGGTCAGCACGATTTCGCCGTTGTCGGCCAGGCGGCGCACCACCTGCAGAATGGCTTTCTGTTCGCTTTCCACCTGGGAGACGCGGATCGGCCCGCTGGCTTCCATGTCTTCGCGCAGCAGGGTGGCGGCGCGGGTGGACATGTTGCGCAGGAATTTCTCTTTGAGTTTTTCGTCGGAGCCTTTCAGCGCCACCATCAGGGCGTTGGTATTGATTTCTTTGAGCAGCAGCTGGATGCCGCGGTCGTCCACGTCGAGCAGGTTCTCGAACAGGAACATCTCGTCGATGATCTTCTGCGCCAGGTCTTCGCTGTGCGCGCGCACCGTTTCGATCACGGTTTCTTCGGCGCTGGAGTTCATCAGGTTGAGAATCTCGGCGGCGGTGCGGGCGCCGCCCATCTTGCTGCGCTTGAGGTTCTGGCCATCGAGCATGCTGCCCAGCACTTCGGTGAGTTCTTGCAGGGCGGCGGGCTGCACGCCACTGAAGGTGGCGATGCGCAGCACCACATCGTTGCGCAGTTTGTCGTCGAAGTATTCGAGCACGTCGGCGGCCTGGCGCCGTTCCAAATGGACCAGGATGGTGGCGATGATCTGCGGGTGCTCGTCGCGGATCATCTCGGACACCATGTTGGCTTCCATCAGGTTGAGCGCGTCGATGCCGGAATTGGCGCCGTTCTGTTCCAGGATGTCCTCGAGCAGGCTGGAGGCGCGCTCATTGCCCAGCGCCTTGGTCAGCACCGAGCGGATATGATCGCTGGAATAGAGGTTCAGAGCGGCGAATTGTTCCGACTCGTCATAAAAATCGTCCAGCACCTGACGCATCTGGTCGTGGGACACATTGCCCAGCGACGCCATTTCCTGGCTGATCTCTTGCACTTCGCGGGCGGACAGATGCTTGAATACCTCGGCGGCGCTGTCTTCATCCAGAGCCAGCAACAGAACGGCGGCCCGTTTGGTGTGGGTGAGCTCAGTCATTCCGGTTCATCCAGTTGCGCACGATCATTGCCACCATGGCCGGATCTTCCTGGGCCATGTCCTGCAGATCCTGGCGGTTTTGTTCGTAGGCCGAGGAACGACGGCGGCGCCGGCGCGGCTCGGCCGGCTCCGCGGTTTCGTCCTCGTGGACGGCGGCGGCGGCCGGCGCCGGCGCGGGGGCCTGGGCCTGCGCCGGCCGGGCCACCGCCGGTGCCTGGCGGGCGTAGCGCTTGAGCATCGGCCGCAGCACCAGGAGATAGAGCAGCAGCGCGGCCAGGCCCACCAGCAACCAGCGGCCCATGGAGAACAGGAAGTCCTGCCAGAACGGGTCCTGCCACCAGGCACGCTGGTCGTCTTCGGGTTCCACCCGCGTGAAGGGGCTGTTGACCACTTCCAAGCCGTCGCCGCGCTCCGCCGAGAAGCCCATGGCCTGGCGCGCCAGCTGGTTGATGCGCGTCAGTTGTTCGTCGCTGAGAGGCTCCGCCGTCGGTTGCCCGTCGTCGTCGACGCCTTGGCGGTAATCCACTACCACCGCCACGGACAGCCGTTCCACCTGGCCGCGCTCGTGCTGAACATGGGTGATGTTGCGGTCCACTTCATAATTGATCACGTCTTCGTGGTTCAGACGTTTGCTGGTGTCGCCGGTGTCCTCGGTGTTGGCCTGCTCTGGATCGTCTTGAACCGGGGACGGCGCCGCGCCGGGCGGCGTGTTGGTGAGGGCGCCGGGAACCCCCTGGGCGAGCGCTTCGCCGCCGCTGTAGACCGCGCGGGTCTGACTGCTGCGCACCGCCGCCGGGTTGCCACCCTGGTTGGGGCCGTAGCGTTCGCTGGTTTCTTCGCGGCGGGAGAAGTTCACTTCGGCGGTGACCTGGGCGCGCACATTGTCGCGGCCCAGAATCGGCGCCAGGATGCTTTCGATGCGCTGACGGTAGACGCGCTCCACTTCGCGCACGTATTCCAGCTGGGTGCCGTCCAGGCCGCCACCGCTGCCGGACGGGCGCGACAGCAGCCGGCCGGCCTGGTCCACCACGGTGACGTCTTCCAGGGCCAGCTCCGGCACGCTGCTGGACACCATATGCACGATCGCGTCGACCTGACCGTCGCCCAGGGCGCGGCCTGCTTCCAAAGTCAGCACCACCGACGCCTTGGCGGGTTCGCGGTCACGGATAAACACCGACGGCTTGGCCATGGCGAGATGCACGCGGGCCCGGGATACCGGCCCCAGCGCTTCGATGGAGCTGGCCAGCTCGCCCTGCAGGCCGCGCTGGAAATTCACCTGCTCGGCGAACTGGCTGATCCCGAACGCCTGCTCGTCCATGATCTGAAAGCCCACGTTGCCGCCTTCCGGCAGGCCCTGTTCAGCGAGCTGCAGACGCAGCTTGTGCACCTGATCGCCGGGCACCATCAGGGCGCGGCCGCCCTGGCTGAATTGGTAGGGCACCGCGCGGCTTTCCAGTTCACCGATGATGCGGCCGCCGTCGGCTTCGCCAAGGTTGCTGTAAAGCACGCGGTATTCCGGTGCGCTGGCCCACATCAGCATGACGGCCACCAAGGCGATCACCGCGGCACCGGCTACCAGCAACGGCACCAGCGGGTTGGCACGCAGACGCGCCAGCATCTGTTCGATGCCGTTATTGTCCGGGCGGGTCTCGCCGTTGCTCATGCGGGCCCCCCGGGGAGACGGGAAGAGTGTTGAAAAGGCATTGCTGCTTTCCGGTGGTATTGCGACGCATGCCATTATGAGCAGGGCCGGAATACACAAAGGAAAGAAAAGCCCGCCTTTTTGCCGTCATTTGACCGCTTGGGTGAGAGCGGGGGCTGGTAATCTTGCGGTTCAAATAGCGGGTAACGCAGAGCGATACGTTATGAGCACACCGACCATCAATCCTGCCATGCAGGCCGCGCTCAACCAGATGCAGAGCCTGGCCGGCCAGGCGGCGGGCGCCGCCGTGCCGCAGGCGGGCGGGCAGAACCTGGACACCACCGTTGGCACCGGCGGCTTTGGTGAAGCGCTGCAATCCAGCCTGGAGCGCATCAACCAGATGCAGACCGAGGCCGGCGACAAGGCCAAGGCGTTTCAGGCTGGCGAGCCCGGCGTGTCCCTGCACGACACCATGATCACCAGCCAGAAAGCGAGCATCGCCTTCGAGATGGGCGTGCAGATGCGCAATCGGCTGGTGTCCGCTTATAAAGACGTTATGAATATGCAGGTCTGAAAGGCAATTGATAGTTGATAATGGATAATTGATAGTTGGAGAAGGGCCGTACGCAGCACGGTTTTTTATAATTCTCAATTTTCCATTATCAATTATCCATTGCCCCTCACTACGCTTCCAGGCTGAAGAGGCGGCCCTTTACTTCTTCTAGGCGTTGGGCGGCGTTGAGGGCTTCTTCCGGGGGGATTTGGCGGATCAGTTCGCCGTTTTCCCGGTCGATCAGGCGAATGATGGTGCGCCCGGAATCCTCGCTCAGTTGAAACTCCACGCCGTAGCGGCGCAGCACTTCGTTGATCTGCTGGACCGGTTTGACCAGCTCCTCCCGTTGCACCATCCGACCTTCCGAGTCGCTCTCCTGCACCGCGCCGCCGGCGGCGGGCAGCTGTGCCAGCACCTTTTCCACCCGCTGACGCGCGGCGTGGTACGAGAACTGCGAAGGCAGCGACGAAACGTTGTTGTCCACGGGCGTGGTCATGGGCGGGCCCCTCAGCCGACAGTGATATGCACAGGTTTGTACCTCTATCGGCCGCCACGCCCATAACTTTATGCCGCCACCCGCCCAGGCTTGTGGAAGCGGGCCTTGTGGGAGCGGGCCCCGCCCGCGAAAGGCCGGCAAAGGTTGCCCCGCAGGATCCCAGAGTCCTATATCTAAGCCGGCTGGTACCGGTACTCCTCCAGCACGCTCGCAATCCGTTCCGGATCGATGTCCTCGGCGATACGGAATACCCCGGCGGTTTCCGCCGACTCTTCCTCGACCAGAAATTCCAACACCGCGTGATAATGCCGCCGGTTCCAGAAGTCGTGAATGAACAGGCGGGTGTCGCCGGGCTGGTTCGAGACGTTCAGCGTATGCCGGATCGCGTTCAACACACTGGCGACGCGGAAACGGCCGTCCACCAGTATCAGGTCGAAGGCCTGATCATGGCGGTGGATGGCCTCGCTGTAGGCCGGGAAGCGGTGACGGGCCACATCCGAAGCGGGGAAGCCCCATTCCTTGGTGGGGCCGATGTCTTCGGCGTGGACCTGGCAGGCTTCACCCAGGCGCTGTTTCAGCCCCGTCACCCAGGCGGCATCGCTTTCCACGCCGTGGACGGTCAACCCGGCCTGGCACGCCCACACCGTGGAGCCACCGGAGCCGAACTCGAAGTAACGACCAGCCCGCTCGAGACTCTTCTTAAACAGCGCTTTTTCCGCTTCGGACATAAAAGGGGCGTCGGGAATATCCGGCGTCCGCTGGGTCGGTGCGTCGTCGTTCAGATCGGCGAGATAGCGAGCCGCCTGGGTTTGATCCACCTCCTTGAGCAGCGCATAGGCGAGATCCTGGATGCCGTAGACGGTGTGCAGCAAGAAGGCCAGCCGCTTTTTGCGGTTGGGGTCCAGCCGCGACAAGCGCGAAGGTACCGGCAGCAGCAGTGCTTTGGCGGTTCGCAGTTCCGTGGCTTGGCGTTGCGGGCCAAGATGGTCCGGTAGATGGCTGTGATACCTGACAGGATCGAGCCGGTAAACGCGGAAGCCGTGCTCGGCGGACCATTGGGACAGTGTGGCCAGGTCTGGCTGGTTGATCGGGCCGGGGCCGAAGCACACGGTAGTCTGGATCAGCAGGGTGCCGCCCAGGACGTGGGTGCCGTGGCGCAGGGTGGTGAGGCTGTCGTTACGATGGTCCAGCACCAGCCAGTCCAGGCTGGGAAGCCCTTCGATGCTGTCCAGCGCTACCGTGTTGACGGGCAGATCGGTGAGCACCCGGGCGCCATCACCGGCGTCCGGTGACGGTTTGAGGGTGCCACTGAACGCGGGATCCAGGCAGGCGTAGTGGGTCGCCGGATTACCGTCGCCCAGCGTGGTTTGCGAAAATACCTGCAGGCCGGTGCGCTGACGGCCCGCCTGCGTCGCGTGTTCACCCAGCGGATCGAACACCAGCAGTTCGAACGCGCCCAGCGGCAGCAGCGAGTCCGCTGCGCCGGTTGCCAGCAGTTGCCCGCCGTTATCCAGGGCGACGATCTTGCCGCTGAAATCGAAATGGAACCGACCGGCGTTTTCCCGCCGCTCCGCGGCTTTTAGCAGAGTGAGCGACGGCATTACCGGCTCTGGTACCGGCAGGGCCTGATCCTCGAACTGGCCAGTGCTGTCCTGCTCGAAGGTCAGCGCCGCCGGCGGTAGATCGCGGCAATAACGCTGCCAGATGCCGCGCAGCGCGGCGCTGAGGTGGGCGGCGAAGCGGGGTGCGTCGCACACCGGCGATTGCAGCAGGGTGTCGCGAAGATGACGCCGCACCGTGGCCAGGTTGTCCAGGTCGCCGGCCAGATCGCGGGCCCGGGCTCGGTAGGCGTCCCAGTTGTCCACCACCAGTTCCGGCAGGCCGGCGTTGACCAGATGGGAGGCGGCGTGCCGGCCGGCGAAGGTGGGGCCGGGCAGGGTGATCACCGGTACCCCCATCAGTAGCGCCTCGCAGGTGGTCAGGCCGCCGGAGTAGGGCCAGGGGTCCAGGGCGATGTCGATGCGGTTGTAGGTGTCCAGGAAGGCGGCATGGTGTTCCGGACCTTCCAGCAGGATACGTTCCTGTTCAATCCCCGCCGCTTTGAAGTCGCTCCACAGGCGCTCGCGGAAGGCGGCGTCGCTGTACTGACCGCTCTTCAACAGTAGCCGGCTACCGGGAAGTTCGGTGAGCAACCGGGCCCATTCGCCGATCAGCCCCGGATTGACCTTGGCCGGGTTGTTCAGACAGCCGAAGGTCACAAAGCCGTTCTCGGCGGCCGGCAGCGGGCCTACCGGCGGCGCGTGCTCCGGCGGCATATAGCAGATGTAGTCGTCGGGCATTCGGATCAGCTTCTCCAGATAGTCCGCATCGCAACCTGGCGGTGTTTCCACCGAGTCGCTGATCAGATAATCGATGGCGTCCAGCCCGGTGGTGTTGACCAGGCCGCCCACCCACTTAACGATCACCGGAGCCGGCTCCCGGGCGATCAACCGCAGGCGGTTGCCGTCGGTATGGCCGCTCAGGTCGATCAGAATGTCCACCTGATCCTGGCGTATCAAAGCCTCCACGACCGCGTCCGGTTGGCCTCCCACGTTATGCCATTGATCGGTGATCGCGCGCAGTCGGCGGGTGAGGGCGTCCTTCAGATCGTTATTGGAGTACGCAATCAGCCGAAAATCCTGATCCGGCAGGTTTTCCAAAACAGAAGTAATCATTTGTCCCACCGGATGCATTCTCAAGCCGGCGGACAGCAGCCCAATCGTTAACGGCCGGCTTTCATCGCGGTCGCGGGCCTCCGGGCGGCTGGGGCGCTTCGCCGGAGAAAAGCGGGCGCGCCACCTTTGTATCAGCTCGGCGATGTCCCCGGCGGTCAGCGTGGGATCATAATGGGCGTTGAAAATCCGGTTAGAGAAGGCCTCCAGGTAGTCCGGCTTTCTCTTTAGGGCTTCCTCGAAATGGTGCGCTCCCTGGGCGAAATCACCCATCTCGCAGTACTTCACCGCCACCAGGTTATGGGCCCGGGGATTATCGCCCTCCAGATGAAGCAGTCGTCGGCAATCGTCGAGCACGTCTTCCATACGACGCACGGCGGAAAAAATATTCATCCGGTGGGTGAGAATTTCGGCGTTGTCAGGGCTCAGTGTCAGGGCCGTGTCGATGCTTTCGGCGGCCGCATCCCGTCGGCCCTGGGCAAGGTAAACGCGGGCCAGCTGCATATGCGCCAACCCGTAATTCTGGTCCAGGGAGAGGCACTGTTTCAGGTGGCGCGATGCCTGGGCCCA
Organism: Alcanivorax sp.; assembly: GCA_042090255.1. Lineage (GTDB taxonomy): Bacteria > Pseudomonadota > Gammaproteobacteria > Pseudomonadales > Alcanivoracaceae > Alloalcanivorax. The sequence goes on from JBELJS010000024.1 coordinate 8,212, forward strand.
GTCCTTAAGAGCGAGTTGAGCGGTGCCCAGCAAATAGAAGCCCTGAACATCGCTCTGGTCCAACTGAGTGGCGCGCTCCAGCACGTCCACAGCCTCAGCCGGGCGTTTCATCTCAATATACGCGGCACCCAGCGCGCGCCATGAAAACGCGTAATTCGGGTGGCGTCTCGTGAGTAGCAGCGCCTGCTTCTCCGCCTTCTCGAAATCGCGATTCTTCAAAGCTTGCCGGTACGAATGCCGGAGACGCGAGAAAGTGGCGGACGGTGTGGTTTTGACGGACATGATGACCCCAAGCCTGCTTTGTGGCGGTAGTACGAGATTAGCAGTGGGTCAGGCGGGCTAAAGGTGGAATTAGGCGGGTGTTTGCATGGCTATTTGCGGATTTTGCCAGTGGCTGAACGGAAGAAGGCCCCTTGTGGGGGCCTTCTATTTGTCCCAATCGGGACGCCGGAGCGTCCCTTTGGATGGCGATTAGCCGAGCAGGGACAGGACGCTCTGCGGTACCTGGTTGGCCTGGGCCAGAACGGAGGTGCCGGCCTGCTGCAGGATCTGCGCGCGGGTCATGTTGGACACTTCCACCGCGTAGTCGGCATCTTCGATGCGCGAACGGGCCGCGGACAGGTTGGTTTCGGTGGTGCTCAGGTTGGTGATCGCGGAATCGAAGCGGTTCTGCATGGCACCCATTTCGGAGCGCAGGCTGTCCACGTCGCTGAGCGCGGAGTCCAGGGCCGCCAGCGGGTTCTCGGTGGCGACGTCGGCCGCGACGTCGGTGATGCCGCTAGCTTCTTTAGCATCGGCGGCAACGGTGTAGGTGACGCTGGCGGAACCGGTGGCAGTACCGTCGGTCACGGTCAGTTCTGCTTCGTAGTAGCTGGTGGTGGCGCCGGAAACGTTCTTCACAAACGCGTTGCCATTGTCGTCAACGATCAGGCTGTTGGTGCCGCTGGCTACCGGAGTACCGGTAACGGTGCCTTCGGCGATTTCGTCGGCGTCGATGTCGGTGGAGTCCGCGCCAGTGGCGCCTGCGTCGGCGGCGGTGATGTTGTAGCTCTGGCCGTCAACCTTGAGGGAATCACCGTCGGCGGGTACTTCAGCCAGGCGGGTGTTCACGTTGAAATCGTCCAGACCCAGGGTCTCGGCGTTGATTTCCTTCAGGTTCATGGTGATCTGCTCACCATCGTTGGCGCCCACCTGGATGGAGAATTCCTGATCTTCAGCCAGCACTTTCACGCCGTTGAAGTTGGTTTCTTCGGAGATACGGTCGATCTCGCCCAGACGCTGGGTGATTTCGTCCTGGATGGAGTTCAAATCTTCCGGAGAGTTGGTGTCGTTCTGGGCTTGAACGGTCAGCTCACGGATGCGCTGCAGGTTGTCGTTCACCTGGTTGAGCGCGCCTTCAGCGGTCTGTGCCACGGAGATGCCGTCGTTGGCGTTACGCTGGGCTTGTGCCAGACCGGTGGTCTGGGCAGTCATGCGGTTGGCGATGGCCTGGCCGGCGGCGTCGTCGGCGGCGCTGTTGATACGCAGGCCGGAAGACAGACGCTCCATGGAGGTCTGCAGAGCACTCTGGGATTTGCCCAGGTTCTGTTGGCCGATCATGGCCGTGATGTTGGTGTTGATAACTGACATAGCGAATGTCCTTTTGTGATTCACCGTTTGGTTTGAGAGCAACGGCGCTGGCCGTTACACCGTCTTTCGGCGGATTACGGTTTCGCTTTAGGGTTGGGGGGTAAAAAGTTTGTTGTTAAAGGCCGCCCTTGGCGTGCCGATAGATAAAGCCGTACTGATAGAAAGGCGAGGGTTGTTGGCATGACGTCGCAGGATGACGCGTTCAGCCGGGTGGACCATCCCCCGGAAATACAAGAACTAGTGGAGCATCTCAGCCAGGCCGGGGCCGCGTCCCTGGCGTTGGAAAAGAACGGTGGCGAGCCGTTGCCGGTGGTGGTGTTCGAATCCCAGCCCGGGGAATCGCTGCTGTTGGACATCAGTGCCATCCGCCACCTGGCCGCGGATCTGCGGCGCGGCGCCGGCTTCCGGCTGCTGGGCCAGGCCCGTGGCGGGGTATTGCGAACCCCGTTGCTCAGCGCGGATATGTGCTTTGAACGGGAGGGTCGGATGCTGTGCCGCTGCGACTACCCGCCGCAGATGGAGATCCTGCAGCGTCGTGACACCTTCCGGGCGCCGTTACGGCTGGGTATGGAGGTGGGCGTGGTGCTGCGCGACCGCGAGAGCGGCCTGTCGGCACAGGGGGATCTGCGTGATCTGTCGCTGGAGGGGTGTTTGGTGGAGCTGTCCGCCAGCGCCATGACCGCCTTGATGTCCAACGCCGCGGTGTTCGAACTGGAACTGTGCTATCCCAATGGCACCCGCTTCGTGGCGCGGGGCAGCCCGCGCCATCAGAAGGTGGACGCGCAGCGTGGGTTGGTGAAAGTGGGCTTCCTGTTTGGCGCGCGCAGCGCCGAGGACGACCGGCGGCTGTGGTTCATGGTCCGCGAGATTGAGCGGGAAGCGGCGCGAATGGCCGGCGACAGCCGCACTCCGTTGGCGCCGTCGGTGCTGTTCGAGGCCACAAAGGATGTCGAAAAGGTGTCCGTAAGCCGGCGCCAGACACAGGATTACGCCACCGCCATGACCCGGCGTCTGGCGCCCACCGCCGCCTATCTCGATAACCAGATACTGGAGCTGCGCCAGGGCGGCATGGTGGACGCGGTGCAGCTGTCGCGGCACGCCGACCGGTTGCTGGCGCTGCAAGAGGAAGACCGTGAGGCACTGCTGTTCGCGGTGCAGTGTCTGGATAAAGAAACGTTGTTGGTGCGCCATTCGTTGGGTGTGTCGACCCATCTTCTGGATTTCGCGAAAAGCGAAAAGATGCCCCATGAACTTTGTAAGGCGCTCGCCGCCGCGGGGCTGGTACACGATCTGGGCAAGGCGTTGCTGCCCCGCGATCTTCTCGAGATGCAGTTTCTCAACGCCAGCCAATATCGCTGGTTGCAGGGCCACGTGACGCTGATTCTACAGCGCCTGGAGCGTTGCCGCTGGCTGGCGACCTCGGTGGTCGAGGCGGTAGTACGCGATATCAACGAGCGGCTGGACGGCCAGGGCTATCCGCACGGGCGCGGCGCCGACCAGTTGCCCGAATTGGCGCGGCTCGCGGCGGTGGTGGATGTGTCCGATGTGATGGCGCGGGTGCGCCCGGGCCGGCGGCCCTGGTCCGCGGAGGCGATTCAGGAGCATCTGCACGCTTCCCCCCATCAGTTTGATCGCCGCTGGGTGGCTCGCCATCAAGCCCATTTTGGTCGGTGGCCGGTGGGCAGCCTGGTGCGTTATCCCGGCGGGCTACTGGCCTGGGTGCGGCGGCTGGACGATCAACGCATGCCGGTGCAGGTGCAGATATCCAGGGGCAGTGCTTTCCCGGGCAGCGACCCCGAGCAGTTGCTGGAAGGCGGTGCGCTGGATCGGCTCGGCGAGCCGTTGTCATCGGTGCCGGCGCCGGATTAGCGGGTTTTTTAGAGGCGCCTTAGCGTTCTAAAGTCGCGGCGCTTGCCGCCGATAGCATGAAATAGCGGTAAATGGTCGTCCTTATTATCCGCTGCGGCGGCGCCGGGGCGGCGCACAATACGAAGGTACTTAGCAAGGAAAGACCATGGCTTCTATTTCTTCTTTGGGTATTGGTTCCGGGCTTGATCTGAACGGTCTGCTCGACCAGATGGAATCGGCGGAGCGTCAGCAGTTGGCGCCGATCACCCAGCAACAGAAAAGTTATCAGGCGAAGATCTCCGCTTACGGCACGCTGGAGAACAAGCTCACCGCCTTCCGCGAGGCGGCCGCCAAGCTGGGCGACAGCCAGCAGTTCGAGGCGGTGAAGAGCAGCGTGGCCGGGGATGCCCTGAACGCCGTGGTCGGCGAAGACGCGCTGCCCGGAACCCACGATGTCGTGGTCAACAACAAGGCCCGGGCCTACAGCATCGCCACCCAGGGCGTCACCGACAAAACCGAGCCGCTGGGCGCCGGTGCGATCAGCTTCACACTCGGTAACGGCGACAATTTCAGCATTGACGTGAGCGAGGAGCAAAGCTCCCTGGAAGGCATCCGCGACGCCATCAACGAGGCGGGCCAGGGCGTGCAGGCGTCTCTGGTCAACGACGGCAGCGGCCAGCCGCACCGGCTGGTGCTGTCCGCCACCGAGACCGGCACCGACGCGGCGATCGCCAGCGTCGACTTCGGCACCGGCGGTCTCGGCGACACCCTTGCCGTGGACGCCGGTACCGAGGTGTCCGCCGTCAATGCCTCTTTGAGCGTTAACGGCATCGACATCGAAAGCCAGAGCAATCGTGTCGAAGGCGCGATTCAAGGCCTCACACTCAATCTCGAGGAAGAGGGCACCGCCACCATTTCGGTGACCCGCGATACCGCCGGCATCAAGAAAGCGGTGACCAGTTTCGTGGAGAGTTACAACAGCCTCCAGGAAAGCATGGACAGCCTGACGCGCTACGATCAGGAAACCGGCACCAGCGGCCGGTTGCTCGGCGATACCACTCTGCGCGGTATTGAATCCCGTATTCGCGGCGTCATGGGCGGGGTGGTCTCCGGCGGTCAGTTTGGTGCGCTCGGTGATATCGGCGTGAATCTCACCATCGACGGCACTTTGGAAGTGGACGAGGAGAAGCTGGATACGGTGGTGGCGGACAACCGCGGCGCGCTGGCGGATTTCTTCTCCGGCGCCGGGGAGTCGGAGGGCCTGGCCGGGCGGCTTGATGCCACCCTTGGCAAGATGCTCGGCGACGATGGCACCCTGGAGAACGCCACCAGCGGTCTGGAAGACCGCATCGAGGGGCTCGGCGAACGCTACCTGCGCACCGAACAGCGCATCGACAGCACCATCGCCCGGTACCGCGAGCAGTTCAGCAAGCTGGACGCGATGATCGCGGAAATGAACTCCACCAGCAGCTACCTGACCCAGCAGTTCGACGCGCTCAACGCGCAGTTGAAACAGTAAGCCAAGAAAGGTAATCAGCAGAGGGCAAGACTCATGACAATGACGCGTGGCGCTGCCGGGTATGCCCGGGGCGCGGGGGCCTACGCCCGGGTAGGGGTGGAAAGCGGCGTAATGTCGGCCAGCCCCCACCAATTGATCTGCATGCTGTTCGACGGCGCCGGTACGGCGATTCGGGCGGCCGCGCTGCACATGCGCGACGGGCAGGTGGCGGAGAAAGGCAAGGCCATTTCCAAGGCACTGGACATCGTCAACAACGGCTTGCTGGCGGCCCTGGACCGGGATAAGGGCGGTGAGCTGGCCGACCGCATGGCGTCGCTGTACGACTACATCGCCCGCCTGCTGCTCACCGCCAATCTTCGCAACGACGTGGCCAGTCTGGAAGAAGCCGGCCGGCTGCTTGCCGACCTGGGTGAGGCCTGGCGCGAGATAAAACCCGGCGCGCATCAGGGGGCGGAATGAAGGACATCGAATCCCGGCGCCGAGCGCTGTCGGCGGAGCAGGTACTGCTGGCTTATGAGGCTCTGGTGGCGCGCTCCGGGCGTATGCTCGATTGCGTGCGACGCCAGGACTGGGAGGCCCTGGTGGAAGAAGAGGCACACTACCTGGTGGATGTGGAGCAGCTTTCCAGCCGCGAGCAGGAGACCGTTCTCGATCCCGCGCAGAGCGCCCGCAAGGCGCATTTGCTGGAACGGATACTGGAGCGTGATCTGGAAATACGCCGTTGTTTGCTGGCGCGCCGGGATGAGCTGGCCGGGCTGATCGGCACCTCAAAGCGCACGCGTGATCTGCGGCGCTCCTACGGGCCCCAAGAAGCGGCCTCCATGGACGCCGCTTTCCATCTGGACGAAGACACGCCGTGAGCGGCATCACGCCGATACTGGATACACTGTTGCATCAAGTGCTGGGCAAACGGGTGGATGTGCCCGTGGCCCGGCAGACCCCCGAGCCGGTACGGCCGTTGAGCCCGGCGGACGCGCCGCCGGCGGTGCGCAGCGACTCGCGTCTCGACCCGCGCAGCGCACCCTTGCCGGATCTGGCAGCCACCCACCAGCGTGCCCGCGCGCCGCAAACCCTGGCGCCGCCGCCTGACGCGGCACCCGGCTCCACGCAAACCCATTTCAGCGCCGCCGCCCGCACCATCGCCGATATCCTCGCGCGTTACCCGGCACCGCCTTCGGCGGTGCGGCCGGCCTTGCCCCTGATGACCGCCGCCGACAGCGAGGCCCCGGCCCTGGCTCACCGTCTGCAGGCGAGCGTCAGCCAGAGCGGGCTGTTCTATGAATCCCATCTGCAAAACTGGTACCGGGGCGAAGTGAGCGGCGCGCGGCTGGCCCAGGAACCACAGATGCGCTTATCCCGGTCGGCTGAAACGCCGGCTGCCGCCGCCCGTACCGAGGGCGGCAAAGGTGCGGCTCCGGCCGGGGCCGAGGCACCGTCACAGGCCCGGGCGGCCAGCACGCCGGTCGCCGAGCGGCCGGCAACGGCGGCGGTCATCGCCGAGGGCCGCCTGGTCGCAGACGGCGAAGAGGCCCCCAGGCCCGCGCCGCGCACCCTGTCCGACGACGCCAACCAGGCCTTGCAGGGGATTCTCCGCCACCAGTTGGAGACCCTGGCAACGCCGGTACTGCGCTGGGAAGGGGATGTTTGGTCCGGCATTTTCATGGCTTTGGTGATCCAGGTGCCCGCCGAGGCGCCGCGCCAGCCGCGCGGCGACGGCGATCAGGGGCAGGACAGCGACGAACCGGGCGAAGAGGAGGGCACCTGGCGTTCCGAGCTGACCGTGGAACTGGCGGCGCTGGGGCCGGTGCGGGTGCGCCTGGATCTGCGCGGCGAGGACCTCAGTATTGACTTGGATGCGCGCTCCGAGCAGGTGGCCGAACAGCTGCGCGCCGACAGCCAACGCCTCAGGTCCAGTCTTGAGGGTTGTGGTTTCGAACAGGTCCGATTGCGAGTGGTCGCCGATGAAAGACTCTGAACCCAACAGCCGCCGTCAGGCCGTGGCGCTGGCGTACCAGGAAGGCGAAGCGCCCCGGGTATTGGCGCGGGGCTACGGTGATCTGGCCGAACGGATTATCGCCGAGGCCCGCCGGCAGGACGTGTTTGTACATGACGCTCCGGAGCTGGTGGGGTTGCTCATGCAACTGGACTTGGACCAGCGAATTCCGACTCGCCTGTACCAGGTCATCGCCGAGCTGCTGGTGTGGTTGCAAGCGATGAATGCCGATGATCATCGTGCATAGCGGGTAACACTAAAGCATTAGCTATCTGTGCAAAAATTTGTGCTTTGGGCAATTTGTGACCTGGTTCCTTGTCTCGTCGTCGTTTGCAAATTTTTGCCCTTTGTTTTTGCGGTTTTCGCCCCTATTCTCCTTTAATGAAACAATGTTTCTATTTTTGTTAACCTGTGATTAAGCTTTAAGTCATTGAAGTTAAAAGAAAAAGTGTTTTCGTTGTTCGTCGGGTCATGGGTTTTTGGGCCCGAAACGCCCCTTCTTTGCGCTATTGAAACGCTCGTTTCAGACCGGGTGCATATTTGTGAATAGCATCACAAAAATCTTTCATGATGTGAGTTTGTTCACATAAAAGTGTGAGCGACTCGTGAGGACTGTGGTACGTTGCCACTACAAAATGCGCGTACTTAATAGCTTAGTCCATTAATTCATCTAGTGATAAAGTATTAGCATTTGGGGATGTAAAAGGTTCGGCGCCGGTGAGCGCCGGGAAGGCCTCGGTCATGGGGTGCCGAAGGAGTAAAAGCAAAAATGAAAATCGATAGCGTGTTAAACGAAATCCAGGATATCAATCTGACCTACCTGCTGCTGGCGCAGCGTCTTCTCAAGGAAGATTACGCTACCGCCATGTTCCGGTTGAAGCTCGATGAGGCGATGGCGGAAGTGCTGATTTCCCTGTCCGCCAAGCAGCTCAGCCAGATGGCGCGTACCAACCAGCTGTTGTTCCGTCTGCATTTCGATGACGCGGACCAGGTCACCAAGCTGACCAATAACAAACGCGAACAGGGGCTGGGGCAAACCCACGCGGCTTTGTTGATGGCGTCTTGCGCGAACTGATCGGGGGGAGGGGTCCGATGTCCGAGAAGAGTCTGGTCGGCGAAATGCACCAAGTGCAATTGGCGATCGAGTTAATTGAATTGGGGGCACGGTTACAGGTGCTCGAGTCGGAGACCGAGCTTAGCCGTGGGCGGCTCATCCGGCTTTATAAGGAAGTGCGTGGGATGTCGCCGCCGAAGGGTATGTTGCCGTTCTCCACCGACTGGTTTATTACCTGGTTGCCGAATATTCATTCTTCCTTGTTTTACAGCTTCTACCGGCGACTTACCGGTGAGCACGGTTGCACCCGCATGGAAGGCTTCGTCAAATCCTACCGTCTGTACCTGGAGCAGATCGCGCTCGACGGTGCCGAGCCGGTGCTTGGTCTGACGCGGGCCTGGACCCTGGTGCGCTTCTTCGAAAGCGAAATGTTCGAGTTGTCGCAATGCACCAGCTGCCAGGGTCATTTCGTCAATCATGCTCATACGCCCAGCCAGGGGTTCGTGTGCGGTATTTGTCAGCCGCCGTCGCGGGCCGGCAAGACCCGCAAACGTCAGAGCGCGGTGAACGAAGAGGGTCAGCACGCTGGCGGTCGCCGCCAGGCGGTAGGCGCTTAGGGCGCTTTTCAGAGGCTCCTTCGTTATTTAACCCTCAAGCCTGACCTCGTCCTGCCGATACAGATGGTAATGCTATCCACGCTGTTTTGAAGGATACCGGTTGTGCTGATACCTCTTGGCTTCATCATCGTCACCCTTTCCGTGTTCGGCGGCTTTTCCATGGCCGGCGGGCACCTGGGCCCGCTCTACCAGCCCACCGAGATCCTGATGATTGTCGGGGCCGCGGTGGGCTCCTTCGTGGCCGCCAATAACGGCAAAGCGATCAAAGCCACCCTGCGGACCGCCACTACCCTCAAGCGCACGAAGAAGTACGACAAAGAAATCTACATGCAGTTGATGTCACTGCAGTACAACCTGCTCTCCAAGATGCGCCGCGAAGGCGTCCTGGGCGTGGAAAAAGACATCGAGAACCCGGCCGAGAGCGCGCTTTTCAGCGAATACCCCAGAATCGCCAACGACCCGATGATCATGGGCTTCATCACGGACTACCTGCGGCTGATGATCAGCGGCAGCGTCGATCCCATGGAACTCGATGAACTGATGAGCCATGAAATCGAAGCGTTCGAACACGAAGCCCATATACCCGCCGACGCCTTGGCCAAGGTAGGGGACGGCCTGCCGGCGTTCGGCATCGTCGCGGCGGTACTCGGGGTGGTGAAAGCCCTGGCGTCCGCCGACGCCGGCGCCGAGGACATGGGGCTGATGATCGCGCACGCCCTGGTCGGCACCTTTCTCGGCATCCTGCTCGCTTACGGCTTCGTCAATCCGGTGGCCAGCCGCATCGACCGGCAGGTCGCCGAGGCGGTGAAGATGTTGCAATGCATTCGCGTCACCTTGCTTGCCAACCTTAACGGTTACGCGCCGCAGCTGGCGGTGGAATTCGGGCGTAAAGCCCTGCACACCGCCGAACGGCCCAGCTTCACGGAGCTGGAAGAGCACGTGCGCTCGGCCCGGCCCGCGGGTGCCAAGCAGGCATGAGCGATCAGCACCGGCCCATCGTCATCCGCCGCCGCCGCCGCACCCATACGGCCCATCACGGCGGCGCCTGGAAAATCGCACTGGCGGATTTCATGACCGCCTTGATGGCGTTGTTTCTGGTGCTCTGGATTATCTCCACCGCGTCGCCGGCGGAGCTGCAAGGACTGGCCGAATACTTCCGTACCCCGTTGAAGGTGGCGATGGCGAATGGTGACCGCAATTCATCCAGCAGCAGCGCGATTCCCGGCGGCGGTGCCGACCCTGCCCATTCCGATGGTGAGCAGGCGCGCATTGATCTGCGCCGTCATACGCTACCGGCGGACGAACGTCAGCGGTTCATTAACCTGCGGCGTCGCATTGAGCAGGCGATCCAGGCCGACCCGCAGCTGCGCGAACTGCGTGATCAGATGCGCTTTGAAATGACCCCGGAGGGGTTGCGCATCCAGCTGGTGGATACCGACCGGCGCCCCATGTTCCGGCTGGGCAGTGACCGGGTCGCCCCTTATATGCGTCAACTGTTGCGCACTATGGCGCCACTGCTCAACGACATGCCCAACCCGCTGAGCATCAGTGGGCATACCGACAGTCTGCGCTATTCCAGTGGTGACAGCGGTTACAGCAATTGGGAACTGTCCAGCGACCGCGCCAACGCCTCGCGCCGGGAACTGGTGGCCGGTGGTCTGGACAGCGAAAAGCTGCTGCGGGTCACCGGCATGGGCGACCGCGTACCGGTGCCCGACAGCAACCCCGGTGATCCGGTCAACCGGCGTATCACCCTGGTGGTCCTGACCCGTCAGGCGGTGAACCGGCTGCGTGCCGCCAGCCGCCCCGGCGATCTGAGCGACGCCCCTCAACCCGTGCGGGAGTGAACATGGATATCACCGAATTCTACGACACGTTTTTCGAAGAGGCGGACGAACTGCTGGCGGAGATGGAATCCCATCTCCTGGAGTTGGACGTGGATAACCCGGACGTGGAACGGCTCAACGCCATCTTCCGGGCCGCGCACTCGATCAAGGGTGGGGCCGGTACTTTCGGTTTCGAGGCCCTGCAGCGAACCACGCATCTGCTGGAGAACTTGCTCGACTACACGCGACGCGGCGAACTGGCGCTGCGACGGGATATCGTCTACACCTTTCTGGAAGCCAAAGACATGCTAAACGATCAACTGGACGCGTATCGTCAGGGTGGTGAACCGGACCCGGAAGCCCTGGAACGTATCTGTGAGACGCTGCGCCGGCTCGCCCTGGAAGAGCTGGGCGAAGACGCTGGCGCCGACGTTGCCGGCGCCGCCCCGTCCACGCCGGCCAGCCCCGAGCCGCCCGCCGACCAGGCGCCCCAGGCCGCCGAACCGGCGGGCGGCGAGGCGGCGCCGGGCGGCGGTGCCCGTTTCCAGGTAACCCTGATCGGCGTCGCCGACAAGGACCGGAATTTGTTGATCGAGGAACTGGCGCAGCTCGGTGATATCGAGGACCAGCAGGCCGACGGCGAACGCCATCGGGTGGTGCTCACGTCGTCACTCAGTGGCGATGATATCGAAGCGGTGATGTGCTTTATCGCCGAGCCGGAGCAACTGGAAGTGCGTAGTCTGGCCGCCGCCGGCCCGGCTGCTGACAGCGACAGCAAACCCGCGCCCGCGGCTGAGGTGCAGGCGCAAGCGGCGCCTGCGCCCGCCCCGGCGAAGCCCGCGGCACCGGCGAAAGCCGAACCCGCCGCCAAAAGCGGCGACGGGGCTAAGAAAGGCGGTGAATCCACGTCCATCCGGGTGCCGGTTTCCAAGGTGGATCAGATCATCAATCTGGTTGGCGAACTGATCATCACCCAGTCGATGCTTAACCAGGTGGCCGAGGACTCCGAGACCGTCAACGACGGCGCCCTGGTCACCGGTCTCAATCTGCTGCAGCGCACCGCCCGCGACCTCCAGGAAGCGGTGATGTCGGTGCGCATGGTGCCGATGGATTATGTATTCAGCCGTTTCCCGCGCCTGGTCCGCGACCTGGCCGGCAAGCTCGACAAGGACGTGGAGTTGGTCACCGAAGGCAAGTCCACGGAACTGGACAAGGGCCTCACCGAACGGATCATCGATCCGCTCACCCATCTGGTGCGCAACAGCCTCGACCACGGTATCGAAACGCCGGCCCGCCGAGAGGCGGCGGGCAAGCCCCGCACCGGGCGTCTGACGCTCTCCGCCCAGCACCAGGGCGGCAATATCCTGATCGAGGTCATTGATGACGGCGGCGGTCTCAATCGCGAGAAAATTCTCGAGAAGGCCCGCTACAACGGCCTGGCCGTATCCGATTCGATGAGCGACGACGAAGTCTGGCAGCTCATTTTCGCGCCGGGCTTTTCCACCGCCGAAGCGGTCAGCGACGTGTCCGGCCGTGGCGTCGGTATGGACGTGGTCAAGCGCAACATCCAGGCGATGGGCGGGCACGTGGAAATTCTCTCCACGCCCGGGCAGGGCACCACCACCCGCATCGTGCTGCCGCTGACCCTGGCGATCCTCGATGGCATGTCGATCAAGGTCGGCCGCGAAATGTTCATCCTGCCGGTGAGCGCGGTGATCGAATCGCTGCAGCCGCGCGCCGATGATCTCTATTCCGTGGCCGGCGGTGATGTGCTGCTCAAGGTGCGGGAGGATTACTTGCCGGTGGTGGCGGTGCATCACGCCCTGGACGTCGCCGACGCCATCACCGACCCGACCCGCGCCATCGTTGTCATCGTGCAGGGTGAGGGGCGCCGCTACGCCTTGCTGGTGGACGAACTGGTCGGCCAGCAACAGGTGGTGGTCAAGAACCTGGAAACCAACTATCGCAAAGTGCCGGGCGTGTCCGCCGCCACCATTCTGGGCGACGGCAGCGTGGCGCTGATTCTGGATGTGGCGGACATGCACCGCCTTGGCCAGAGCAAAAAGGAAAACCCTGTCTTCGGCGCCCCGACCCGGGCCCGGCCTGTTGAGGAGGTAGAACCGTCATGAGTCATGCCACTGCTTTGCAAACCGCCGCCGCCGTGGAAGCGGGCAGCCAGGAATTCCTGGTGTTCTCCCTGGGCGACGAGGAATACGCCATCGATATCCTCAAGGTCCAGGAGATCCGTGGCTACGAAAACGTCACCCGTATTGCCAACGCTCCGGACTTCATCAAGGGCGTGGCCAACCTGCGCGGCGTGATCGTGCCGATCGTCGATCTGCGCATCAAATTCCGGCTTGAGCGCGCCGACTACGACGACCAGACCGTGGTGATCGTGGTCAACATCGCCGACCGCGTGGTGGGCATCGTCGTCGACCGGGTCTCCGACGTGATGACACTCACCGCGGAACAGCGCAAGCCGGCGCCGGAATTCGGACTCAGCCTGCCGCTGGACTACATCAGCGGGCTGGGCAATCTGGATGAACGCATGCTGGTGCTGGTGGACATCGAAAAAATGCTTACCAGCGAAGAGATGGCGCTGGTGGAAGAGGCTGGCGAATAACGGCCAGAAACGGTCGACGAGTGTCGCCGGGGCCGGGCAATCGGGGAGAAGGGCAATGCGTAACAATCAGCCGGTGACAAACCATGAGTACGCGCTCAAGGGCGATGACTTTCTGATTTCGAGAACCAACCGCCGGGGGCGTATTACCTATGCCAACCCGGCGTTTATCGAAGTCAGCGGTTTCAACCGCGAAGAGCTGGTTGGCGCCCCGCACAACATCGTGCGCCACCCGGATATGCCGGAACAGGCGTTCGAGAACCTGTGGCGCACCCTGAAAGACGGCGGCACCTGGATCGGATTGGTGAAGAACCGGCGTAAGGACGGCGGTTACTACTGGGTGCGCGCCCACGTCACGCCGATTGTCGAGGACGGCGAGATCGCCGGCTTCGTATCCGTGCGGCTCAAGGCCGACCAGCCCTCCATAGACGCCGCCGACCAGGCCTATACCGCGTTACGGGAAGGGCGCGGCGGGCGCCTTTATCTGCACCGCGGCGAAATCCGTCGGCGCGGGGTGGTGGCGGCGTTGCGGCGCTGGGACCCCCGGTCGGTGAGCAGTCGTATCACGATGCTGTTTCTGGCCAGCGCCGCGCCGCTGATGGGCGCCGGTGTCATCGGCTTCCTTGGCCGCGCCGAGGCGGCGCCGTTGTCCACCGTTTTGATGGCGATGGCGGCGGTGGGCCTGCCGGTGCTGGCGTTGCTGTTCTGGGCCACCGCCCGCTCGGTGCTGGGGCCACTGCGCGAGGCCGGCATGTTCACGCTGCAGATCGCCGCCGGCAACCTGGCGGCCAAACCGCCACGCCGGCTCAGCGGTGAAATGGGGCTGTTAATGATGGGCCTGAAGTTGATGCGCCGCAGCCTGGGCAGCATCGTCGGCGACGTCAACCGGGGCATCGAAGTGGTCACCCCGGCGGCCCGCGATATCGCCCAGGGCAACGAAGACCTGTCCTCGCGTTCGGAGCAGCAGGCCGCCTCGCTGCAACAGACCGCCTCCAGCATGGAAGAGATTACCGCAACGGTGGGGCAGAACGCGGAGAACGCCCGCCAGGCCAGCCGGCTCAGCGGCGAAGCGTCCCGGGCGGTGTCCGAAAGCGGCGAGGTGATGGGTCAGGTGGTGGATACCATGGGCCGCATCACCGCCAGCTCGGAAAAAATGGCGGTGATCATCGGCACCATCGACAGCATTGCCTTCCAGACCAACATTCTGGCCCTCAACGCGTCCGTGGAAGCGGCCCGCGCCGGTGAGCACGGCCGCGGTTTCGCGGTGGTGGCCCAGGAGGTGCGCAATCTGGCCGGCCGCTCCGCGGACGCCGCCAAGCAGATCCGCGACCTGATCGACGGCTCCGGCCGTGAAATCGAAAACGGCGCGGAACTAGTGCGACGCGCGGAAGCGGCGATCGAATCCGTGGTCACCTCGGTAACCCGGGTCAACGACCTGATGGGCGACATCAGCGCCGCCTCCGAAGAGCAGAGCACCGGCATCAACCAGATCAACCAGGCGGTGGCGCAGATGGACGGCGTCACCCGTCACAACGCCGAACGGGTGCAAGCGTCCGCCCGCGCCGCCGCGTCCCTGGAAGCCCAGGTCGACAGCCTCACCCATTCGATCGCGGTGTTCCGTTTGCAGGGCGGCGGTGAGCAAGCGCCGGCGAAGGCCGCCGAGGTTCGTCGGCTGCCCGCGTCGCCGCTCCGGTCGGCCCCCGCTTCCTCTACCCAGACCCTTGCCGGATGACCCCCTTGAGCAGTCGAGTCCCTATCAGCCCCACCGCCGCCTCCGGCGTCGCCGGGCGTTTCTCGCCGGAGCGTGACCTGGTGCTTAGCGAAGCCGATTTCGCGCGCATCCGCGAGTTGATCTATCGTCGCGCCGGCATCGTTCTGGCCGACCATAAGAAAGACATGGTTTACAGCCGTATCGGGCGTCGTGTGCGCAAGCACGGCCTGGTCCGCTTCCAGGATTACCTGGCGAAGCTGGAGCAGGACAGCGGCGGCCCGGAGTGGGAGGCGTTCACCAATGCCCTGACCACCAACCTGACCGCCTTCTTCCGCGAGAGCCATCATTTTCCCCTGCTTGCCGACCTGGTCCGCGACCGGCGCGGCCCGGTGCGGGTCTGGAGCGCCGGGGCGTCCACCGGGGAGGAGCCTTACTCCATTGCCATGGCGCTCACCGAAGTGCTCGGTGACAAGGCCGACTTTCAGGTGCTGGCCACGGATATCGACACCGAAGCCCTGGACCGGGCGCGGCGCGGCATCTACCCCATGGACCAGATCGACAAGCTGGACGAGCGACGGCGCAAGCGCTTCTTTCAGAAAGGCAGTGGCGCGCGCGCAGGCTTTGCGCGCGTGCGCCCGGAAGTGGCGGCCCGGGTGCGCTTCGCGACGCTTAATCTGGTCGCCCCCAAATGGGCGGTGGACGATCGTTTCGATGCTATCTTCTGCCGCAACGTGATGATCTATTTCGACAAAGGTACTCAGGCCAGAATCCTCGACCGCTTCGCGCCGCTGCTCAAACACGACGGCCTGCTGTTCGCCGGCCACTCGGAAAGTTTTTCCTACATCAGCGAACGCTTCCGCCTGCGCGGCCAGACCGTTTATACCCTCGCCGACCGGTGACACTGAACCTCTCTACGAAGCTCGGATTGTGGGAGCTTGCCTTGCAAGCGAAAGGCCGGCTTTGCCGGCCGGCAAAGGTTGCCCCGCGGGATTCCAGAGACGGTGTTGGTGCTGCCGTTAGCAATTTCTCTGGCATCCTGCCGGGTGGCTGGCGCCACCCTTTCGCGGGCGAGGCCCGCTCGCACAACTTCGCTCCCTTTCGCGGGCAGGGCCCGCTGCTACAAGTCGTCAAACTGGGAAGTTAAAAATCCTAAAGAAGCGCCGCTATCCGCCGATAGCGTGAATAACAAAGGCAAGTCATGCCGGTTACGGCATTGCCTCATGGAGAGGGGGAGACCGATCTTGGCCGGGAAGAAAATAAGGGTGCTGTGTGTCGACGACTCGGCCCTGATCCGCGATCTGATGAGTGAAATCATCAACAGCCATGCCGATATGGAAGTGGTGGCTGTGGCGCCGGACCCTTTGGTGGCTCGTGACCTGATTAAACGCCATGACCCGGATGTGCTCACCCTGGACGTGGAAATGCCGCGCATGGACGGCCTGGATTTTCTCGAGCGGCTGATGCGTTTGCGACCGATGCCGGTATTGATGGTGTCCTCGCTCACCCAGGCCGGGTCCGAGGTGACTCTGCGGGCCCTGGAACTGGGCGCGGTGGATTTTCTGCAAAAGCCGGCCCTGGGTATCCGCAGCGGCATGATCGAGTACAGCGAGCTGATCGCGGAGAAGATCCGCGCGGCCGCACGCTCGCGACCCAGGCGCATTCAGGCCGGCGAGCGCGACGCCCCCAAGCCGCTGAAGTCGGTGATGGTATCCAGCGAGAAGCTGGTGATTCTGGGGGCCTCTACCGGCGGCCCGGAAGCCATACGGCAAGTGCTGGAGCCCTTGCCGGCCAACTGCCCGGCGATTCTGATCGCCCAGCATATGCCCGGCGGCTTCACTCATTCCTTCGCGCTGCGGCTGAACAAGTTGTGCCGCATTACCGTCAAGGAGGCGGAGGACGGCGAGCGGGTGCTGCCCGGCCACGCCTACATAGCGCGCGGTGATCGGCATCTGAAGTTGGTACGCAGCGGCGCCAACTACGTGGTGCGGCTGGACGAAGGTCCGCCGGTGAACCGCCACCGGCCTTCGGTGGACGTGCTGTTCCATTCGGCGGCCACGCAAGCCGGACGCAACGCCATTGGCGTGCTGCTTACCGGCATGGGCAAGGACGGCGCGGCGGGTTTGCTGGCCATGCGCCGCGCCGGGGCCGTCACCCTGGCCCAGGACGAGGAGACCTCCCTGGTGTTCGGCATGCCCCGCGAGGCCATCGCCATTGGCGCGGCCACGGAAACGCTGGCACTGGAAGAAATGGCGCCACGCATGCTGGCTCTGGCGGCGGCCTCTGGCCGCGCGCAACGGGTTTGAATAACAAAATGAATTTCTGAGCAAGCTCCTGAGAGAGGAACGGCGGCTATGATGAAGATACTACGCAACCTCAATATCAACACCACGGTGGCCGGCGCGCTGCTGTGCTGTGCGCTTTTGATCAGCGTGCTCGCGGTGTTGCGGCTGACCACCAACCAGATGGTGGACGAATCGATTTCCACTCTGAACCGGGTGAACGTCGAGCAGCTCAATGAAGTGAGCCGCGCGGCGGTGCTGCTCAATCGCGCGCGCATCCAAATGGATCTGGCCGCCGATTATCTCGATCAGGGCATGCGCCTGGTGGCGGAGAGCCAGATCGACGGCGTCGGAGACTTGCTGGAGCGCGCTCAAAATCGCTTCAATAATTTCGAAGAAACGCCTAAAACGGAGATGGGGCAGGCGCGCGCCAGTGAGCTGTCCACCGGCTTCAACGCCGTCATGGCGCTGGTGGGCGACCAGTACGCTGCGCTCAAAGCGGGCGATTTGAGTGAGTACAAAGACCTGCGACAGGAGCTGCTTACGCCGGGCGACAGTCTCGACGGCAGCCTGACCGATTTCACCCGTTACGCCAATGAGCGTGGCGCCACCATCATGGCCAACTATCACGAAAAGACCGCGCTGTTCGGGCGTATCGGTCTGGCCGTGCTGGTGGCCACCGCCGTGGTGCTGCTGCTGATCTATTGGGGCCTGCGCAAGACCGTGGTGCAGCCGCTCTATCAGGCGGTGGAACACCTGCAGCGTATCGCCCGTGCCGACCTTTCCCAAAAGGTGCACGTCCCCGGCCGAAACGAGATCGGCAAGGTGTTCGCCGCCACCCGTGATATGCAGGCCAGCCTCGCCAAGATCGTCACCGACGTACGCAGCGGCAGTAATTCGATTTTCGTGGGCAGCTCCGAGATCGCCCGGGGTAACACCGATTTGTCCTCGCGTACCGAGCAACAGGCCGCCTCCCTGGAAGAGACCGCCACCAGCATGGAGCAGCTCACCGCCACCGTGAAACAGAACGCGGACAACGCCCGCCAGGCCAGCAGCCTGGCCAACGACGCGTCCGGCACCGCCACCCGTGGCGGCGATGTGATGCAACAGGTCACCAGCAAGATGCAGGGCATCACCGAGAGCTCCAAGAAGGTGGCGGACATCACCTCGATGATCGATTCGATCGCCTTCCAGACCAATATTCTGGCGCTCAACGCCTCGGTGGAAGCGGCACGGGCCGGTGAGCAGGGCCGTGGCTTCGCGGTGGTTGCCGGGGAAGTGCGCAACCTGGCCGGCAGCAGCGCCGACGCCGCCCGCCAGATCAAACAGCTGATCGAAACGTCAGCGGTGGAGGTCCAGGAAGGCTCCACACTGGTCGAGCAGGCTTCGGAAACCGTCAAGGAAGTGGTCGCCGCGGTGAAACGCGTTACCGACATCATGGACGAGATTTCCGCCGCCTCTCAGGAACAGAGCGGTGGTATTGAGCAGGTCAGTCAGGCGGTCAGCCAGATGGACGAAGTGACCCAGCAGAACGCGTCCCTGGTGGAAGAAGCCAGCTCCGCGGCCGCCTCCCTGGAAGAGCAGGCGCGCCGTCTGGAAGAAGCGGTCTCGATCTTCCGGCTCGACGGCGAAGCCGGTGCGCCGGCGGCCGGCGTACCGGCGGACACCGTTGTGGTTCCGATGATCACCCACGAGCACGACGATACACCGGAGCAGGACGACACGCCGTCCGAACCCAAGCTGACAACCGGGCAGGATGACGCTGCCCGGCCACGTTCCGCCCAGCAGGCACCGCGCGAAAGCCGGCCGGCGCCGCGCCGTGAACCGGTCACCACCGAGGACGACTGGGAAGAGTTTTAACGACCCCGAACCGCGCCGGGGACGCGCTCCCGCCACCCGGTGCCATGACGCAGTGAGAGGATCCGATGGATAAGGGCATGAGTATTCTGGTGGTGGACGACTTTCCCACCATGCGACGCATCGTTCGCAGTCTGCTCAAGGAGTTGGGCTTTACCAATGTGGACGAGGCCGAGGATGGCCAGGAAGCCTTGGGCAAGCTGAAAGGCGGCGATTTCGAGTTCGTCGTTTCGGATTGGAACATGCCCAATCTGGACGGTCTGGAGATGCTCAAGCAGATCCGCGCCGACGACGCCATGAAAGCGCTGCCGGTGCTGATGGTTACCGCCGAGGCAAAGAAAGAAAACATCGTGGCCGCCGCTCAGGCCGGTGCCAACGGCTATATCGTCAAGCCGTTCACCGCCGCCACCCTGGAAGAAAAACTCAACAAGATTTTCGAGAAGCTGGGCAAATAAGCGACGCGGGGTCCAGCTTCCCTGGTGAGGAGAACCGAATATGAGTGGTGAGGCCCGGCAAGTGGCGGCACACGAAGGCGCGCACGGCGACGACCTGGTGGTGCGCATCGGACAGCTCACCCGCATGTTGCGCGAAAGCATGCGGGAACTGGGGCTGGATAAGGAAGTGGAAAAAGCGGCGGAGGCGATTCCCGATGCCCGCGCGCGCCTCAATTACGTGGCGTCGATGACCGAGCAGGCCGCCGACCGCGCGCTGAACGCGGTGGACCGTGCCCAGCCGCTACAGAGCGAGATCGAAACCCGGGCGGAAAGCCTCGACCAGCAATGGCAAACCTGGTTCGAGAACCCCATGGAGTTGGACCACGCCCGGCAACTGGTGAACGACACCCGCAGTTACCTGGCGGCGGTGCCGGCGATGACCCGTGAAACCAGCAAGGAACTGCTGGAAATCATGATGGCCCAGGATTTCCAGGACCTCACCGGTCAGGTCATCAAGAAGATGATGGAAGTGATCCTGGAAGTGGAGAACCAGCTGCTGCAGGTGTTGCTGGAGAGCGTGCCCGAGGGCGAGGAACGCGACGCCCTCAAGCGGCGCATGGAAGACCGCAACGCCGCCGACACCCGCAAGCGCCAGGAAGCGTCCCTGGTCAACGGGCCGCAGCTCAGCGCCGAGGGCGACGGCATCGTCAGTAACCAGGACCAGGTCGACGACCTGCTCGACGAACTGGGCTTTTAGGCGGCCTGTGGGAGCGGGCTTGTGGGAGCGGGCCCCGCCCGCGAAAGGCCGGCAAAGCCGGCCGGCAGGATCCCAGAGACCTTTCCCAGAGAGCCCTCTATTCCTGTTCCACCAGGCCTCTGGTATCCCGCCGGGTGGCTAACGCCACCCTTTCGCTTGCAAGGCAAGCTCCCACAAGGTCAGCCAGGAGTCGCCGGAATAGCGGCGGGCAAACCCCTCTTATCCTTGGATTGGCTTGCCGGGCCATCGGCGACAATCCGGGCATTGAAGTAATGATGCCCGGAATGCCGCCGCCATGGCCGAAGAAACCGAAGATCAGGAAAAGACCGAAGAGGCCACGCCCCGGCGCCTGGAAAAGGCGCGCGAAGACGGCCAGGTGGCCCGCTCCCGGGAGCTGACCACGGTAATGCTGCTGTTCGGCGGTGTCGGCGGCCTGTGGTCGATGGGGCCGACGCTGTTCGACCAGGTCGGCATGGTGATGGAGCAGTCGTTCCTGTTCGACCGGCGCCAGGGTTTCGACACCACGGTGATGCTCACCCACGCCGTGGACCTGGGCGCGCGCACCCTGTTCGCGCTGATTCCCCTGTTTCTGATGCTGGCGGTGATCGCGCTGGTGTCCCCGAACCTGTTGGGCGGCTTCCTGATTTCCGCCAAATCCCTCAAGCCCCAACCTTCCAAACTCAACCCGATCAAGGGGCTCAAGCGGCAGTTCTCGTCCCAGGCGCTGGCTGAGCTGGCCAAGGCCATTGCCAAGTCGATTCTGGTGGGGTCGGTGGCGGTGGCGTTCCTCAGCGCCAAACGCGGTGAGTTCATGGCGCTGATGGACCAGCCCATGCAGCAGGCGCTGGCCAATGCGCTGCGTCTCGCCGCCATGGCCTGCGGGCTGATGGTGCTGTCGCTGGTGGTGGTGATTCTGATCGATGTCCCGTACCAGCTGTGGAGCCACGCCAAGAAGCTGCGCATGAGCAAGGAAGAGATCAAGCGCGAGCACAAGGAGACCGAAGGCGACCCGCAACTGAAAGCCAAGATCCGCTCCCAGCAACAGGCCATGGCCCGCAATCGGATGATGAGCCAGGTGCCGGACGCCGATGTGATCGTCACCAACCCGACCCACTACGCGGTGGCCCTGCGCTACGACGAAAGCCAGATGAGCGCCCCCCGGGTGATCGCCAAAGGCGCCGATGAAGTGGCCGCGCGCATCCGCGAGCTGGGCGGCGAACACCACGTGCCCCTGCTGGAAGCGCCGCCGCTGGCGCGGGCGCTGTACCGCCATGTGGACATCGACCGGGAAATTCCGGGACCGCTGTATACCGCCGTGGCGGAAGTGTTGGTGTGGGCATTCCGGCTTAAACGGGCGCGGCAAGAAGGCGGCGACCGGCCGGTGACCCCGGCGGACCTGCCGATACCGGCGGAACTGGAGGTGGCGCCGTGAAAGCGATGAGCCATTACCTGGGTGGCCGGGAGTTGCTCGGCGACGGCGGCGCCAAAGTGCTCGCCGGGCCGATTCTGATCTTGCTGATCATGTCCATGCTGATCCTGCCGCTGCCGCCGTTCGCGCTGGATATGTTCTTCACCTTCAACATCGCCCTGGCGCTAATGGTGCTGCTGGTCAGCATGTTCACCCTGAAGGCCCTGGATTTCGCCGCCTTCCCGGCGGTGTTGCTGTTCACCACCCTGCTGCGGCTGGCGCTGAACGTGGCCTCCACCCGCGTGGTGCTGATGGAAGGCCACGAAGGCGGCGCCGCCGCCGGTAAGGTGATCGAGGCGTTCGGGCAGTTCCTGGTGGGCGGCAACTTCGCCGTCGGCCTGGTGGTGTTCCTGATTCTGGTGGTGATCAACTTCATGGTGATCACCAAGGGCGCCGGGCGCATCGCCGAGGTGGGCGCGCGCTTTATGCTCGACGCCATGCCCGGCAAGCAGATGGCCATCGACGCCGACCTCAACGCCGGCCTGATCGGCGAGGAAGACGCCAAACAACGCCGTACCGAAGTGGCCCAGGAGGCGGACTTCTACGGTTCCATGGACGGCGCCAGCAAGTTCGTCCGCGGCGACGCCGTGGCCGGCCTGGTGATCATGGCGGTGAACATCATCGGCGGCCTGTTGATCGGCATGCTGCAGCACGACCTCTCGTTTGCCGATGCCGGCCGCACCTACACCCTGCTGACCATCGGCGACGGTCTGGTGGCACAGATTCCGGCGCTGGTGATTTCCACCGCCGCCGGCGTCACCGTGTCGCGGGTGACCACCGACCAGGACGTCGGCCAACAGATGATCAGCCAGTTGCTGATGAACCCGCGGGTGATGATCCTCGCCGCCGGGGTGATGGGCCTGCTGGGCCTGGTGCCCGGCATGCCCAACTTTGTGTTCCTGCTGTTTACCGCCGGCCTGGCCGGCGCCGCCTGGTACCTGAGCCGCGTCAAGGAGAACCGCCTTGCCGAAGAGCAGATCGACGCGGCGCCGCCGCCGGAACCGGAGGCCCCGGAAGCGAGCTGGGACGATGTCCAGCTGATCGATGTGCTGGGGCTGGAAGTGGGCCACCGCATGATTCCTCTGGTGGACTACCGCCAGCAGGGCGAACTGCTCGGCCGGATCAAGAGCGTGCGCAAGAAGTTCGCCCAGGAGGTGGGCTTCCTGCCACCGGTGGTGCACATCCGCGACAACCTGGACCTGGGCGCCAACACCTATGTGGTGACCCTCAAAGGCGCGGAAGTAGGGCGCGGCGAAGCCTTCCCCGGCAAGTGGCTGGCGATCAACCCGGGCCAGGTTACCGGCGACGTCCAGGGCACCGCCACCCAGGACCCGGCCTTCGGCCTGCCGGCGGTCTGGATCGAAGCGGACCAGCGCGAGCAGGCCCAGGTGTACGGCTACACCGTGGTCGACGCCAGCACCGTGGTGGCCACCCACCTTAACCATCTGCTGCACCACCATTCCGGGGCGATGCTCGGCCGCCAGGAAGTGCAGCAGCTGCTCGACAAGCTGGGCGAGGACAGCAAGGCGCTGGTGGAAGACGTGGTGCCCAAGGCGGTGTCGCTCACCGTGCTGCAGCGCCTGCTGCAGAACCTGCTGGAAGAGGACGTCTCGATCCGCGATATGCGCACCATCCTCGACACCCTGGCGGAGCACGCCGGCCAGAACGCCGACGCTCACGAACTCACCGCCCAGGTGCGCGTGGCTCTGGGCCGGGCGATCACCCATCAGTGGTTCCCGGGCCAGGACGAGCTGCATGTGATCGGCCTGGACAGCCACCTCGAGCAGGTGCTCGGCCAGGCGCTCAACGGCGGCGGGGCGCTTGAACCCGGCCTTGCCGACACCTTGATGGAGCAGGCCGCCGCCGCCCTGGAGCGTCAGGAGGCCGCCGGCGAGCCGCCGGTGCTGGTGGTGCAACACGGCCTGCGGCCGTTGCTGGCCCACTTCCTGCGCCGCCGCCTGCGCCACCTGGTGGTGATGTCACAGGCGGAGATTCCGGACGACCGCACCCTGCGCGTCACCAGCATGATCGGCGGCACGGCGTAAACCAGGGCCTGTTCACACTACTCGCATCACGCCTGCTGGATGCGAGTAGTGTGAACAGGCCCTAACCAGAACCGCGAAACACAGAGGATACCGCCATGGGCGTGCAACGCTTTGTCGGCAGCAACAATCGGGAAGCCATGGGCCGGGTGCGCGCGGCGCTGGGCGACGACGCCCTGATCCTGGCCAACCGCGCCACCGACCAGGGCGTGGAGATTCTCGCCCTGGCCGAGGACGATGCCTCGGGCTATGCGTCCTCGCCCCGGGCGGCGAGCGCACCCGCCGGCCCGCGTCCGGCGGCACCTGGCGAGCGTCCGGCCCCCGCCGCGCCGGTCTCCACGGCGGCCGGCCCCGACCTCACCGAGCAGTTGCTGCGCGAAGTGCGCGATATGCGCGACCAGTTGAACCGCCGCGCCCCGGCGGCTGGCGAGGGCGGGCCGCGTTCGGTCTTGCGCCGGCGCCTGCGCGGGGCCGGGTTCAGCGCGGAATTCAGCGAGCCGCTGTTGGCCGCTCTGCCCCCGGAGGCGCGCCACGCCCAACAGGCCGACGACTGGTTGCAACGGCAACTGCAGCGCCGCCTTTCGGTGGCCGCGCCCGGCGACCTGGACCAGCCCGGCGTGATCGCGCTGATCGGCCCCACCGGCGTCGGTAAAACCACCACCGCCGCCAAGCTGGCCGCGCGTCTGGCCCACCGTCACGGTGCCGAGCGCGTGGCCCTGGTCAGTGCCGACAACTACCGCATCGGCGCCCGCGATCAACTGCGCATCTACGCGGATCTGCTGGGCGTGGCCCTGTACAGCCTGGATGAAAACCAGCCTCTGGACAGCCTGGCCGGGTCGTTGGCGGATCGTCCCTGGGTGGTGGTGGACACCATCGGCATGAGCCAGCGGGACGCCCGCCTCGGTGAGCAGCTTCGTCAACTGAGCGGCGCCGTGACGGTGCGTCCCGTACTGCTGCTCAACGCCGCCAGCCAGGGCGAGACCCTGGAAGAGGTCGTAGCCGTCTACCGGGGCACCGCGCGCACCGCCGGCCTGGCCCTGGACGACGCCATCATCAGTAAACAGGACGAGGCGAGCCGCCTGGGGCCGGTCCTCGACACCGCCATCCGCCACGGCCTGCGGCTGCATTTTGTCTGCCGGGGTCAGAGGGTGCCCGAGGACATGGTGGCCGCCGACCCCGCCGGCCTGGTGGATGACGCCCTGGCGCTCACCGGTGACGGCGGCGAGGACAACCAGCCCGGCGCCGCCGGCTGGACGCGGCGGGTGCTGGCCCAGGGCCGTGCCCTGGAGGCCGCCGTGTCGTTGCTGCGCGAGGGCGCCCCCGGGTTCCACGACCTGGAACAGCGTTGGCGGGGCGGCGCGCCGCAGCCCGGCCACCAGCACCAGGTAACGCCGTCGGCCCGGCTATGGCGGGGCGGTGCCCGGCTCTCGCCGGTCCTGGCATTGGACGCCGCCGGGCTGCCCCTGGGTGTGCCCGCCACGGCCTCGACCGCCGCCGCGCAGGACGGCGCCGCCCGGTTGCTGCCGGCGCCGCCGGACGCGGCGCTGTGGCGGACCTTGCAGGGCAACGGCGAGGCCTGGCTGGCGGCGGCGCGGGCCAACAACCGCGTCTGGTATCGCGGCCGGCGATTGCCGCTCAGTGAGTGCTACCCGCTGGCCGGTCCTTGGGACAGTTTGATGGTGCGCCATCGCGGCCGCCCCGCCCAGCTGCGCCTGCGCCGCCTGGACCTGGCCGCGTCTCCGGCCGCCCGCGGCCCGGCCGGCAGCGGCGACGCGGCACCGTTCACCGCGTTGCTGTGTGCCTGGTTCGGCGAACTCCGCGACCTGGACAGCGGCCGATCGCTGGGGCGCCGCTACTGGCTGGCGCCCGCCGGGCAGAGCCGCGCATGCGACAGCGGGCTGCTGCGCACCCTGTTGCGCTGCGAGGAGTGGCCGGCGCTGACAGAACGCGCCGCCGGCTGGCTCGGCGAGGGCGACCACGCCATGGCCGGGGACCTGGCCGCGCTGGCGATTCGCCTGGACCAGGACGACAGCGACTGGGCCCTGGATCTGCGCGCCCAGTTGCTGAGCCTGGCCGGCACGCGTCGGCGTACTGCTCGCAGCCTGCTGCAAGCGCTGTTGCGGCTGTTCAGCGCCCGCCGCGACCTGCAGCGCCTTGGCGCGGTGCCCGGGGGTGGCGTTGATGCCTGATCAGGCCGCCGGGCTGCGGGCGCGGGCACGTCTTGCGCCACGCGTCGACGGGCCCACGCTCATGGTGGTGGGTCTGCCGGCCGCAGCCGCCACTGAAACGGTCACCGAACGGCTCGCCGGCTGGGCCCGTAGCGGCCGGCGCTGGGTCGGCGACCCGGCCGCTTGGCGCATTGTCGCGCTGGACCCGGCCAGCCCGCACCTGCCCCTTCTGGCCAGCCAGCAACGGCGCTGGGCCTTGTGGGTGGACAGCGACGCGGACGGTTTCCGGCGCGCTTATCGCACGCTCAAAATTCTGCGCCACCACCCCGGCCCCAAGCGTTTGCTGGCGTTGCACGCCCCGGGGCTGCCGAAGGCCGGGCTGCTCACCAACCTACAGCATGGCGCGCGGCGATTTCTGGGTATCGAACTGGTGGTGCTGTCGTCATGAAAGGCGCCGCCGGCGTGCTGCTGCTTGTGTTGTGGTCGCCGCTGGCGGCGGCGCCGGGGAGCTGGCAGTCGCCGCTGGCGGAGCTGCGTCTGGCGGTGGCCGGCCGGTTCTACCACAGCGAGCCGGCCACGGCGCCGCCGGCGGCGATGGGGGCAACGGTGGTGCGGGTCGGCTGGCGCTACCGGCTACCCGCCGGACGCCGCGTTCAGGCCTGGCTGTGCCAAGGCGGGCAGTGTCTGCCCCTGGGCAGCGCCCGCCGCGGTCGTTTCCTGGCACCGCCGGAATGGCGCGTGTCGCGGCCGCTGCGTTTGCGTTTCCGTCTGCCCGCCGGCGAACGCCGCGCGGTCACCGTGGGCACGCCCCGGCTGACGGTGGAATACCGTTAGAAAAGAACCCAATAAAGGGCGCTATTTGCCGCTTCCAAATAACGCCGACCGCTAATAATGGAAGCATCAAAATGGCATCCGGGCCCGTTTCGGGGAAAACCATGTATACGGCACAGGGTAAAATCAATCACGACGCACTGCTGGAAGAGCATCTTCCGGCCGTCCGCCGGCAGGCGCTGGCGCTGCAGGTGAAGCTGCCTTCAGGCATCGACCTGGATGATTTGATCCAGGCCGGCACCGTGGGGCTGCTGGACGCCCTGCAACGCTTTGACGCCAACGCCGGCGCCAGCTTCTCCACCTTCGCCAGCCAACGCATTCGCGGCGCCATGATTGATGAACTGCGCACCCGCGACTGGTTGCCGCGCAGCGTGCGCCGCAACGCCCGTGCCGTGGACCAGTGCGTGCATCGGCTCGAGCAAAAGCTGGGACGGCCCGCCGAAGAGCGTGAAATCGCCAACGAAATGGGCATGGACCTGGAGCAGTACCGTCAGCTGCTCACCGACACCAACAACGGCCTGCTGTTGCCCTATGAAGAGATGGTCGCCGAGCGCGGCGAACCGGAAGCCGGCAGCGGCTCGCCGCCGTCGCCGTTCGCCGCCCTGGTGGCCGGCGAACAACGCGAACAATTGACCGCCGCGATCGAGACGCTGCCCGAGCGCGAGAAGCTGCTGCTCGCCTTGTACTACCAGGAAGAACTCAACCTCAAGGAAATCGGCGCCGTGCTCGGCGTCACCGAATCCCGCGTCTGCCAGTTGCACAGCCAGGCGGTGAGCCGCCTGCGCGCCAAACTTGTCGCTCAGGACGCCTGAACTCTCTGAAGCGGCTTGTGGGAGCAACTTGTGGGAGCGGGCCCTGCCCGCGAAAGGGCGCGGAGCGCCCGGCAAAGGTTGCCCCGCAGGATCCCAGAGGCCCCATTGGAGCCCCGCTTTCTTAGCTCTCTGGTATCCTGCCGGCAAGCTTTGCTTGCCTTTCGCGGGCTTGGCCCGCTCCTACAAGAATCCCTCGGGCAGGAGTACAATGCGCGCCGACGCAGACCGAGGATTCTATGAGCCCCACCGACGAGATCAATAAACGGCGGACCTTCGCCATCATCTCCCACCCGGACGCCGGTAAGACCACCATCACCGAGAAGGTGTTGTTGTACGGGCACCTGATCCGTACCGCGGGCACCGTGAAGGGTAAGAAGTCCGGCGTGCACGCCACCTCGGACTGGATGGAGATGGAAAAGGAGCGGGGCATTTCGGTGACCACCTCGGTGATGCAGTTCCCCTACCGGGACGCCATGGTCAACCTGCTGGACACCCCTGGCCACGCCGACTTCTCCGAAGACACCTACCGCACCCTGACGGCGGTGGACTCCGCGTTGATGGTGATCGACGCCGCCAAGGGCGTGGAGGAGCGCACCGTGAAACTGATGGAGGTGTGCCGGCTGCGCGACACGCCGATCCTGACGTTCATCAACAAGCTGGACCGGGAAGTGCGCGACCCCATCGAGGTGCTCGATGAAATCGAGGACGTGCTCAAGATCGAGTGCGCCCCGGTGACCTGGCCGATCGGCATGGGCAAGAACTTCAAGGGCGTCTACAACCTGCTCACCGACACCGCCGTTCTTTATAAGAGCGGCCAGGGCCACACCATTCAGGAGCGCCGTGAGGTGAAAGGCCTGGATAACCCGGACCTGGACCAGGCGGTGGGCGCGGATTACGCCCAGGAGCTGCGCGACACCCTGGAGCTGGTGCAGGGCGCCAGCCATGAGTTCGATTTGCAGCGCTTTCTGGACGGCAGGCTGTCGCCGGTGTTTTTCGGTACCGCCCTGGGCAACTTCGGCGTCGATCACATGCTCGACGGCCTGGTGGAGTGGGCACCGCCGCCGCTGCCCCGCGATGGGGGCGAGCGACAGGTGGCCGCCACCGAAGATAAAATGACCGGTTTCGTGTTCAAGATTCAGGCCAATATGGACCCCCGTCACCGGGACCGCATCGCCTTCCTGCGCATCTGCTCCGGCAAGTACAAAAAGGGCATCAAGCTCAAGCAATGCCGCACCGGCAAGGACCTGCGCATCGCTGACGCCCTGACGTTCCTGGCCGGCGAGCGGGACAACGTGGAAGAAGCCTACGCCGGCGATATTATCGGCCTGCACAACCACGGCACCATCCAGATCGGCGATACCTTCACCGAGGGCGAGGAGCTGCGCTTCACCGGTATTCCCCATTTCGCGCCGGAGCTGTTCCAGCGCGTGGTGCTCAACGACCCGCTCAAGAGCAAGCAGCTGCACAAGGGCCTCAAGCAGCTGGCGGAAGAGGGCGCCACCCAGGTGTTTTTCCCGCTGCGCAACAACGATGTGATTCTGGGCGCGGTGGGTACGTTGCAGTTTGACGTGGTGGCCGCCCGGCTCAAGGGCGAATACGGCGTCGACTGCCGCTACGAGCCGATCAGCGTCACCACCGCCCGCTGGGTGGAAGCGGACAGCGAACGCGAGCTGGAAGCGTTCGAGCGTAAGGGCTACGACAATCTGGCCCGCGACGGCGCCGATCACTTGACCTATCTGGCGCCGACCCGGGTCAATCTGCAGCTCGCCCAGGAGCGCCACCCGGACATCCTCTTCCGCGAGACGCGCGAGATCTGATTTGGAGGCTCCCTCCGGCAAGGGCGAGGTGCCCGGCAGGGTTGTGCGAGTAGGTCGGGTTAGGCCGAAGGCCGTAACCCGACAATCGTTGAGTGCGGCGCCCACCATGGGTGTCGGGTTACGCTTCGCTAACCCGACCGGCTGGATTCCAGAGAGGCTGTTTGTGGCGCCGTTAGAGCGATTTCTGGGATTCTGCCGGGAGCTTCGCTCCCTTTCGCGGGCAAGGCCCGCTCCCACAAGGTCTGCCCGGAAGCAAGGCTGGCTCCCAAAAGCCGTGCTACTTGTGCTAGACTCCGCGCCCTCCGTTTCGACCGGCCCCGATTCATGCGTTTGATCTGCAGTCCGCCCTAGCGCCCCACTTCTTTATTTGTTGCTGTGGGAGCGGGCCCCGCCCGCGAAAGGCAAGCGAAGCTTGCCGGCAGGATCCCAGAAACCTTCTGGCGGTCCATCCCCCGTCTTGATTCTCAAGCTGATTCTTTTTGTTTGCCGCCGTGGCATTGCCGCGGTTGTCCGTCTGTTGTTCAGGTTAAGGGATTCTATGTTGCCCAATATCAAGCAAGACTGGTTTTCCAATGTGCGCGGTGATGTGCTCGCCGGGGTCGTGGTCGCGTTGGCGTTGATTCCGGAAGCGATCGCGTTCTCGATCATCGCCGAGGTGGACCCCAAGGTGGGTCTTTATGCCTCGTTTTGTATTGCCGTGGTGACCGCGTTCACCGGCGGCCGGCCGGGAATGATCTCCGCCGCCACCGGGGCCATGGCGCTGCTGATGGTGACTCTGGTGCGGGAACACGGGCTGCAGTATCTGCTGGCGGCCACGGTGCTTACCGGGGTGCTGCAGATCGTGTTCGGGGTGTTCAAGCTGGCCACGGTGATGCGGTTCGTGTCCCGCTCGGTGGTTACCGGCTTCGTCAATGCCCTGGCGATTCTGATCTTCATGGCGCAGATTCCCGAGCTGGTGGGCGTTACCTGGCACGTGTACGCCATGACGGCGGCCGGGCTGGGCATTATCTATCTGTTCCCGCTGCTGACTCAGGCGGTTCCCTCGCCGCTGGTGTGCATTGTGGTGCTCACCGGCGTGGCGCTCTATTTCGGGGTGGAGATGCCCACCGTGGGCGAC
Source organism: Alcanivorax sp. (assembly GCA_042090255.1). Classification (GTDB taxonomy): domain Bacteria; phylum Pseudomonadota; class Gammaproteobacteria; order Pseudomonadales; family Alcanivoracaceae; genus Alloalcanivorax. The sequence continues at coordinate 38,611 of JBELJS010000024.1, forward strand.
AAGGGCGATCTGCCGGACAGCCTGCCGGTGTTCCTGTTGCCGGATATTCCGCTCTCCCTGGAAACACTGAAGATTATCTTCCCGGTGTCACTGACCATGGCGGTGGTGGGCCTGCTGGAATCGATGATGACCGCCACCATTGTCGATGACCTCACCGACACCGAAAGCGACAAACACCGCGAATGCCGGGGCCAAGGCGTGGCCAACATTGCTTCCGGTTTCCTGGGCGGTATGGCCGGCTGCGCGATGATCGGGCAGTCGGTGATCAACATTAAGTCCGGTGGCCGCAAGCGGTTGTCGACGCTGGTCGCGGGGGCCTTTTTGCTGGTGCTGGTGGTGTTCCTGGGCGACTGGGTGTCGCGGATTCCCATGGCCGCCCTGGTGGCGGTGATGATCATGGTGTCGATCGGTACCTTTAGCTGGGAGTCGATCCGCAACCTGGGCACCCACCCGGCGAGCAGCAGCGTGGTGATGCTGGCCACCGTGGTGGTGACCGTGTTCACCCACAACCTGGCGATCGGCGTGGGCATCGGCGTGTTGCTTAGCGCGTTGTTCTACGCTAACAAGGTGGGCCGGGTGTTCTACGTCACCAGCGAGTCCGAAGAGGGCAGTTACCGCCGCGACTACAAGGTGGTGGGTCAGGTGTTCTTCACCTCCGCCGATCAGTTCATCGCCTCGTTCGACTATAAGGAAGGCGTCGACAAGGTGACCATCGACGTGCACCGGGCCCGTTTCTGGGACATCACCGCCATTGGCGCGCTCGACAAGACGGTGATCCGCTTCCGCCGCGAGGGCACCGAGGTGGAGGTGATCGGCCTGGACGAGGCCAGCGCCACCCTGGTGGACAAATACGCCGTGCACGACAAGCCCGACGCCGTGGAAAAACTGATGGGCGGTCACTAAGGAGCCTCTGGAAAGCTCCCTAATACGAGGAACAAGACTATGAGTTATGTGATTGCCTGCATCGACGGCTCCGCCGCCGCGGATTCGATCTGCGACCACGCTGCCTGGGCCGCCGGCCGGCTGAACGCGCCGCTGATGCTGCTGCACGTTCTCGACGAAAAGCAGTACCCCAGCGAGACCAACCTCAGCGGCAACCTGGGCCTGGGCGCCCGGGAGACCCTGCTGACCGAACTGGCGGACCTTGACGCCAAGCGCAACCGCCTGGCCCTGGAACAGGGCAAGGCCACCCTGGAAGCGGCGCGTGCCCGGGTGGCCGCCGACGGCGTGCCGGACCCGGTGCTGCGCCAGCGCCACGGCAATCTGGTGGAGGCCCTGAAAAGCCTGGACGACGAAACCCGCCTGCTGGTAATCGGCAAGCAGGGCGTCAAGCACGACGGCACGGCGCAGCCCGGCGGCGAGGTCGGCGACAATGTGGAGCGGGTGGTACGCACCATTCACAAGCCGGTGCTGATCACCGTGGGCGAATTCCGCGAGCCGAAAAGCATCATGCTGGCGTTCGACAACAGCGCCAGCACCCGTACCGGCGTGCGGCTGCTCGCCGACAGCCCGCTGTTCAAGGGCACGCCGTGTCAGTTGCACCTGGTCAAGGTCAACGGCGACGACGAGGGTCTGGACTGGGCCACCCAGTGCCTGGAAAACAGCGGCCACACCGTGGTCACCGCGCGCCTGGAAGGCGAGGTGGAGTCCGCTCTGCACCGCTATCAGGAGGAGCAGGGCATCGACCTGATCGTGATGGGCGCCTATGGTCACTCTCGAATCCGTGAATTGCTGATCGGCAGCACCACCGACCGCATGCTCCGCAACGCCCGGGTGCCGCATTTGATTCTGCGGTGACCACCATTCATGAAAGAAATACCGGGTATCATTAAGATTGATTTCTTTTATGAGGCCGCCACTCCTAGAATGCGCGCCATCGGTAGCTGGTGAGCCGGCTTCGGTATCCATTTCCATATCGAAAGGATTGACCATGTCATACTCCAAAGACATCGAAGCATTGAATTCCGTGGTTGGTGCCAACAAAACCTGGCACGACATCGACCCGGAAGCTGCTGTTCGCATGCGTCTGCAGAACCGTTTCAAAACGCATCTGGACATCGCCAAGTACAACGCGAAGATCATGCGCGAGGACATGGCGGCCTACGACGGCGACAACAGCAAGTACACCCAGTCCCTGGGTTGCTGGCACGGCTTCATTGGTCAGCAGAAGATGATTTCCATCAAGAAACACTTCGGGGATACCAAAGGCCGCTACCTGTACCTGTCCGGCTGGATGGTCGCCGCGCTGCGTTCCGAGTTCGGTCCGCTGCCCGACCAGTCCATGCACGAGAAAACCGCGGTCGCCGACCTGATCCGCGAACTCTACACCTTCCTGAAGCAGGCCGACGCCTGGGAACTGAACCACCTGTTCCGTGACCTGGACGACGCCAAGGCCGCCGGTGACCAGGCCAAGCAGGCCGAGCTCATCGACAAGATCGACAACTTCCAGACCCACGTTGTGCCGATCATCGCCGACATCGACGCCGGTTTCGGTAACCCGGAAGCCACCTACCTGCTGGCCAAGAAGCTGATCGAAGCGGGCGCGTGCTGCATCCAGATCGAGAACCAGGTGTCCGACGAGAAGCAGTGTGGCCACCAGGACGGTAAAGTGACCGTGCCCCACGCCGACTTTATCTCCAAGATCAACGCGGTTCGCTACGCGTTCCTGGAGCTGGGCGTGGACGACGGCGTGATCGTTGCCCGTACCGACTCCGAAGGCGCCGGCCTGACCCAGAAGATCGCCATGACCAACGAGCCGGGCGATCTGGGCGACCAGTACAACAGCTTCCTGGAAGGCGAGTACATCGATTCTCCGGAGCAGATCAACAACGGCGATGTCGTGATCAAGTCCGACGGCAAGCTGCTCAAGCCCACCCGTCTGGCCTCTGGTCTGTTCCAGTTCCGCAAGGACACCAACATCGACCGCGTGGTACTGGACTGTGTCACCAGCCTGCGCAACGGCGCCGACCTGCTGTGGATCGAGACCCCGACCCCGAACGTGGCTCACATCAAGCACATGGTCGACCGTATCCGCGAGCAGGAGCCGAACGCCAAGCTGGTTTACAACAACAGCCCGTCCTTCAACTGGACCCTGAACTTCCGTCAGCAGGTGTTCGATGCCTGGAAAGAAGAAGGCAAGGATCTGGGCGAGTACGAGCGCGCCGACCTGATGAACGAGAAGTACGACACCACCGAGCTGGCCGACGTGGCCGATCAGTGGGCCATGGAGTTCCAGGCCAAGGCGGCCCGTGAAGCCGGTGTGTTCCATCACCTGATCACGCTGCCGACCTACCACACCGCGGCGCTGTCCACCGACCAACTGGTGGAAGGCTACTTCGGTAAGGAAGGCATGCTGGCCTACGCCAAAGGCGTTCAGCGTGAGGAAATCCGCCGTGGCATCGCCACCGTGAAACACCAGGACATGGCCGGTTCCAACATCGGCGATGACCACAAAGAGTACTTCTCCGGTGAGGCCGCGCTGAAAGCGGGCGGTAAAGACAACACCATGAACCAGTTCTAATCCGGTTCCCGGTGTGAACACGGCGGCCCCGGTCGCCGTGCTTTAAAAAGGCGGCCCTTCGGGGCCGCCTTTTTTATGGGGGGCAGGTGTTGCCTTTCCCCACCCCTCAAGAAAGGCGGGGCCGTGCCGATAAGGCCGGTAGCGGCGATTTTTCCGGCTAAGTGGTGAAATGTTCGCCACTAAAGCGCTTGGTTTTCTATATTTGCGCCTATTTGCCCATGCTTGATGGTATAAAACCCAATGCATACGGTGGGGAAGGCAAGGACAGCAGGGAGCAGGGCGCCAAGGGGAAACGCCCGCCGGAACAGGGGACCAAAATGCTGTCTGGGGATCGCATGAAGGATTCGCGCGGGAATGCCGCGACCGCGAACAAGAACATGGTGACGCAGACCACGTGCCCCGCCTCGGTGGTGGAGGAACGTTTGCAGGTGGCGCTGGATTCCGACGATCTGGGCATCTGGGATCACGATCTGCGTGAGAACACCTTCTGGGCGTCGCACAACATCAGCCGGATGGTGGGTATCCCCGAGGGCGCCCGGTCCAGCGTCCGTTTGTTCTGGGAGTTCGTCCATCCGGACGACCGTGACGGGGTGCGCCAGGTGCTGCACGGCGCCTTGACGGCGGCGGTCAGCGGCCATTTCGAAGTGACTTTCCGGGCCCACCGCCGCGACCTGCAACGGCTCGCCCTGGTGCGCTGTTCGGCGCAGCTGGTGTTCGACGACAACAACCGGCCGGCCCGTATGCTGGGCGTGTTCCGTGATGTTTCCGAGCAACAGGAGGAACAGGTCAAGCTGTTCTACGAGGCACACTACGACGAACTGACCGGCCTCGCCAACCAGAAGTTGCTCACCGAACAGACCCAGACGGTGCTGGATCAGGGGCGGCCCGCCGGCTATTTGTTGCTGGAGCTGGACGGTTTCCAGGAAGTTAGCGACACGCTGGGGCAGGAGGCCGGCAATCGGTTGCTGCAATTGACCGCCACCCGCCTCACCCGGCTGTTGCCGGAGGGCGCGCTGCTGTCGCGCACCACCGGTGAGGAATTCGTCGTCATGCTGCCCGACCATGATGTGGCCCGGCCGTTAATCGAATTGGCGGACAGGGTCCACGAGGTCTTGCTGGAAACGTTCATGATCAAGGACCGGCCGGTGGCGATCAGCGGGCACGTGGGGATTGCCTTTGCGGCGCCCCGGGGCTGCGCCAGAACGCTGCTTAGCGACGCCCACCTGGCGCTGGCCGACGCCAAGGCCGCCGGCTACGGCGCCAGCCGCGTCTACCAGCCGGCGTTGCGCAAGGCGTTGCGGGCACGCCAGAACATGAGCGCGGAACTGCGTACCGCGGTGCTCGGTGAGCAGTTCGAGCTGTACTATCAGCCGCAGGTGCGGCTCAGCGACGGCCACATCGTCGGCGCCGAGGCCCTGTTGCGCTGGCACCATCCGCGCCGCGGGCTGCTGGCGCCGGGGGAGTTCCTGCCGCTGCTCAAAGGCAGCCCGATGGCGCGGATCCTCGGTGACTGGGTGATCCGCCAGGCATGCACCAAGGGCGCGCTGCTCTACCAACAGGGCCGGCCGCTGTGCATGGCGGTCAATCTGTTCTCCGCCCAGTTCAAGCTGGGTGGGCTGGCGCGCATGGTGGCGGACACGCTGCAGGCGAGCGGATTGCCCGGCAAATGGCTGGAAATCGAGATCACCGAACGGGTCATCATCAATAGCGACAACCGGCTAAAGAACACCCTCAACGACCTGCGAGCCCTGGGTTGCCAGCTCGCCTTCGATGATTTCGGTACCGGCTACGCCTCCCTCAGCATGCTCAAGGAATTCCCGATCACCCGGCTGAAAGTGGACAAGAGCTTTGTCGATGCGATTCACGAATCCGGCGAGGACCACGCCGTGGTACAGGCAATGATTCAACTGGCGGAGACGTTCGGCTTCGCGATCACCGCCGAAGGCATAGAGACAAGCCAGCAGGCGGACGTACTGCGGGCACTGGGGTGCCGGGAAGGGCAGGGCTATCTGTTCGGGAAACCGATGCCGTGGCGGGACTTGTACGCGCTTTTGTAGCCACGCGGTCATAACAAAAACGGGCCGGCATTCACGCCGGCCCGCTTCGGTGTTCAGGCTGAGATTTCAGCCTTGCTTGCCGAGCCAGTCATCGGCTTGCTTTTCCGCGTCTTCGCGGGTGGAGCCATAGCGCTCCTGAATCTTACCGACCAGCTTATCCTTGCGGCCTTCGACCTGCTTCAGGTCATCATCGGTGAGCTTGCCCCATTGTTTCTTGGCATCGCCCATGAGCTGCTTCCAATTGCCTTTCAACTGATCGCTGTTCATTGCTACCTCCATGCGGTAACGATCCATGAGCCTGGAGTATGCCTCAGAGCATGGTGAGGGTGGCGAATCTTTAGCACTGTTTTAAGTTTCAGACTGGTTAGATAACTTTTTACCATTGCCGGTATTTGTGACGGCTCGGGACGGCCTACAGTCAGAGGCAGCTAGAAGGAGGTTACATGGATACGCAACCCAAGCCGCCGGCCCGCTACGACGATCTGAAAGCGTTGTTTATCAACTGCACGCTGTCACCGTCACCAAAGTTCTCCCATACCGGTTTGCTGATGGAACAAGCGCAGACACTAATGGCCAATCAAAAGGTTCAGGTCGAAACAGTGCGTCTGGTGGACCATGACGTCGCGCCCGGCCTCAAACCGGACATGACTGAAGACGGCACGTTCGAACGCGATGATTGGCCGACCCTGTTCGAAAAAGTACGCCAATGCGACATTCTGGTAATCGGCTCCCCGGTGTGGCTGGGGGAGCGCTCTTCCGTATGTTCACGGCTGATAGAGCGTCTGGATGCCCACTCGTCGCAAACCAACGATAAAGGGCAGTATATCTATTACGGTCGGGTCGCCGGCAGTCTGGTCACCGGCAATGAAGACGGTGCCAAGACGGTGGCGCGGTCGGTGTTGTACAGCTTGCAGCACATTGGTTTCACGGTGCCGCCGCAGGCCGATGCGTATTGGGTCGGCGAGGCCGGCCCCGGCCCCAGCTATGGCGATGAAACCGACCTGGGTGTCGCCGGCGTGGATCACTCTTTCACGCAGCAGAACACCGCCTTCATGTGTTGGAATCTGCTGCACATGGCGCGCTTGCTGAAAGACAGCGGCGGCGTTCCGGCGTACGGCAACCAACCGGAACAGTGGAAAGAAGGGTGCCGCTTCGGGCATCCACAGTGAGGCCCCGGGAGGCTTATGGGAAAGCTTGCTATCCGTCCACAGCTGGCGACGCTCGACACCGAGGTGCCGTCCGGTGACTGGCTTTACGAAATAAAGTTCGACGGCTACCGCGTCCTCGCTCAGGTTGATGACGGCCAGGTGCGGTTGAGCACCCGTAACGGTAAGGACTGGACCCACCGCTTTCCCGAGTTGGCTGCGAAACTGGCGGAGCTGCCGGCGGCGGAGACGGTGCTGGATGGCGAAGTCGTGGCGTTGACCGCCGATGGCATCAGCAGTTTCCGGGAGCTCCAGGAGGCGCTGAGTCACGGCGATACCGCGGATTTGATCTACCAGGTATTCGATCTGCTGCAACTCGATGGACGCGACCTCACCGACGACACCAATCTTGAGCGCAAGGAAATACTGGCGGATCTCCTCGAGCGCAGCGGCTGGAAACAGGATGACGACGGGCTGGTGCGTTATACCGATCATATGCGTCACCAAGGCCGAGCTCTGCTGGATCGCGTCTGCGATATGGGCCTTGAGGGAGTAATCTGCAAGCGTGTCGACGGCCGCTATCGCAGCGGTCGCAATAAAAGCTGGCGTAAAGTGAAGTGCGTACAGCACGAAGAGTTCGTGGTCGGCGGGTTCAGCCAACCGAAAGGCTCCCGCAGCGGCTTTGGCTCGTTGTTGCTGGGCGCCTACGACCATCAAGACCGATTCCAGTATGCCGGCAGAGTCGGCACTGGCTTCAGCCGTACTCAACTGGAAGATCTGCACCAGGCGCTTGAACAGCGGCGCGCCGACACGCCGCCGTTTGCCAGCAAGCCCCCCGACAGCCGTGGTGTGCGGTGGGTTTCGCCGTCCATCGTGGTGGAAGTGGAATTCACCGAGCGTACCCGCGACGGATTGCTGCGCCACCCCGCGTTCCGGGGCCTGCGCGAGGATCGCGAGGCGCGCGAAATCCGCTGGCAACGCGCGGAGCAGGCACTGTCGACCGCGCCGGAACGCCCCAAGCCGAGCCCGTCGGCGCGCGGCGACGCTTACGTGGCGGGGGTACGCATCAGTCACTCGGAACGGGTGTTATACCCGGAGCAGGGGCTCACAAAGGTGGCGCTCGCCCGCTACTACGAACGCTACCAGGATTGGGTGTTGCCGCCGCTGCTTAACCGGCCGTTGTCGCTGCTGCGCTGCCCGCGCGGCCTGGATACCGAATGCTTCTATCAGAAACATCCGCACGCGGCGATCAACGCTGAGGTGCCGCGGGTGTCGATTGATGAAAAAAAAGGGCACGCGGACTATGTCTACGTCACCCAGCTGCCGGACCTGATCTCGCTGATTCAGGCCGGGGTCATGGAGCTTCATCCGTGGGGCAGCCGCGTCGATAACGTCGAGCAGCCCGACACCCTGATCTTCGATCTGGACCCCGGACCGGACGTCCCCTGGGCGGAATTGCGTCGGGTTGCCCGCCTGCTGCGCGACGATCTCGAGGCGCTCGGCCTAAGCGGCTTTCTGCGCACCACCGGCGGCAAGGGCCTGCATGTGGTAGTGCCGTTACGCCGCGGTGTCGGTTGGGACCGCGCCAAGGCGTTCGCGCGCGCGGTGTGCGAGCAGATGGCCGCGCGCGACCCGGACCGGCTCACCACCAAGGCTTCCAAGGCGCTGCGCCAGGAACGGATTTTCCTCGATTATCTGCGCAACGGCCACGGCGCCACGGCGGTGGCCTCTTATTCGGTGCGGGCGCGCCCCGGTGCGCCGGTAGCGGTACCGCTGCGCTGGGATGAACTGACCGCGTCAATGCGTCCGGACCGTTACAACGTCGACAATCTCGGACGCCGGCTGTCCGCGTTGAATCAGGACCCCTGGGTCGACTTCGACGGCGCCCGTCGTTCGCTCACTCTGGCGATGACCCGTGCGGTGGGCATCAAGGATAAGGAGGCGTAATGGTTAACCTCGCCGATCCGCCCTGGTGGCTGGAGCCGGGGCCTGAGCACTGCGACTTCTGCCAGTACAGCTTTCATTATGAAGCGGGCTACCACTGCGTTCACTGTGACCGGCCGGTTTGCCCGGTGTGCGTGGTGTCAGTACGCGCCGAACACACCGTGACCTGCCCCGAATGCGGGCCGCAGGAGGACTGATGGCGGCGCGGGCGATCTGGAAAGGCGTGATCGTATTCGACGAGCTGACGGTGCCGGTGAAGTTGTATTCAGCGGTAGCGGACCGCGACGTTCATTTTCGTCTGCTGCATCGCAAGGACAAGGCGCCGGTCCGTCAGGCGCTGGTCAACCCCGACACCGATCAGGTGGTGCCCTACGCGGACGCTCGCCGCGCTTACCGGTCCGAGCGCGGTGATCTGGTGATTCTCACGCCGGAGGATCTGGAAGCGCTGGAGCCGGAAAAGAGCCGTGATATCGAGGTGACACGCTTCGTTCCGCCGGGTGTGATTGATCATCGTTGGTACGACCGCCCCTACTATCTGGGGCCCGACGAAAGCGGCGGCGAGGCGTACGCCGCGCTCGCCGCTGCCATGCAGCGCTCCGGACGCGAAGGGCTGGCGCGCTGGACCATGCGCAACAAAGAGTATATCGGAGCGCTGCGACTGCATCAGGGGTACCCGATGTTGATCACGCTGCGTTACGCCGGCGAAGTGGTGGCGTCGGACACCCTCGAGCCGCCCGGCGGCGAGGCGCTGGGGCGCAAGGACCTGGACATGGCCGGTCAGCTGATCGAGATGTTGGCGGCGAAGTTCGATCCGAGCGAATACCAGGACGAATACCGCGAGCGGGTGATGGCGCTAATCGACAGTAAGCGGCGAGGCGAAGGCCCGAAAAAAGTCACGCCGATACGTCGTAAAAAGCCGTCCGACGATCTCAGTAAGGCACTACAGGCGAGTCTCGACAGAGGGCGCAAGCATGCCTAGAAAAAAGAAAGGCCAGGGCGGCGGGCAGCGTGGGCCCCGCCCGTTCTGGTCGGGCGCCATTACGTTCGGGCTGGTCAGCCTCTCGGTGGGCTTGTTTCCGGCCAACCGCGGCAAGGCGGTCTCTCTGCACATGGTCGACCAGGACGGCACCCGACTACGGCGACGTTACTTCTGCTCGAAAGAGGAAACGCTGCTCGACGGCGACGACTTGGTACGTGGCTATCCGCTGGGTAAAGACGAGTATGTGGTCATCGAGGATCAAGAGTTGGCGTCGCTGGCACCGGAGAAATCTCAGGAGATCGACCTGAAGCGTTTCGTGCCGGTCTCCGAACTGGACCCGATCCGCTTTGAGCGGGCCTACTTCCTCACTCCGGACCAGGGGGCAATCAAGGCCTACCGGCTGCTGGCGAAAAGTATGGAAGAGAGCGGCCGGGCGGGCATCGCCACCTTTGTGATGCGGGGTAAGGAGCGCTTGGTGGCGATTCTCGCCCGCGACGGCATCCTGCGCGCCGAAACCCTGCGCTTCTTCGATGAGCTGCGCTCCCCGGATGACGTCGGCCTGCCCGCGAAGCAGAAGGCCAAGGCCAAGGACGTGCAGCGCTTCCAGACCGGCATCAAACATCTGATGAAGGACGACTTCGAGGAGCAGGATCTGCAGGACCGCGGCAGCCAGGCGATTGTCGAGCAGGCGAAACGTAAGCTGAAGAGCGGCAAGGACGTGGCCCAGAAAGCGCCGGCGCGGCGCCGAAAATCCCGGCAGGGCCCGGCCGACGATCTGATGGCGACGATCAAAAAGAGCCTGCGGGAGGGGCGCACCCCACCCGACGCCCCACCGGAGAAAAAGAGCACCGGCCGGGATCTAGCCACGCTGTCCAAACAGGAATTGTACGAAGAGGCCAAGCGGTTGGGCGTGGAAGGCCGCAGCCAGATGAACAAGAGCGAGTTGCAGAAGGCGATCCGCGCTAGCGGTTAGGCTTGCGACGCGCGGCGAGCCATTCCATCATGCGCGCAGTGTTCGACTTGGCAAGTAAAGGAGAGATCGTGGCGGCGGTACTGGTGGGTGGCATCATTGTGATCTGGTTGGCTCTGAGTGGCGGGCGGGCGCTTTTAAACGGCGCCGGCATACAGCTGCACCAACCGGCATTGCTGGCGGCACCGATTCTCCTGGCGCTCCTGGAGACGCTGCTGTTTTTACCGGCGGCGCTCACCAGTTCGTTGCTGGACGACAGCCAGCGTGGCCTGGCCGGCGGGCTGCTGGTCGCGCTCGTCTGGGGGATCAACGGCGCTGTTTCGGTACGGCGGTGGTTGCTCGCCAGGAACCCCCGCCCAACCAAACCCTGAGTGTGCTCGTTGCTGGTGCGTGCGCCCCGGAGTGGGGCGCTCTCTGCCAAGGCGGTGCTTTTTTACGACCATAAATATGCATAATTGCATGCATTTGTTGATGTTAAGTGGGTTGGCATGGCTGTTGCTGTATTCGGTGTGAAGGGCCCGCTACGGGCCGAGCCGAACCACGAGGAGCACCATGCAGTTACTGCGATTCAAAACGCTATGGGGACACTCGGGCAGCCCCGATCAGGCCGCCGTCCGCGCGGTAGCGGCCGGTTTCGACGGCCTGGAAGCGCCGTTGCCGGCCCGCGACGAGGCCCGCGACGTTCTTGCCGCCGCCCTGCACGACCACGGCCTGCGCTGGATTCAGGAAATCTGCACCGCCGGCAGCTATGTGCCGCGCCGGGACGCCAGCGTCGCCGAACATCTGGAAGACTTCGAAACCCAGCTCCGTGACGGCCGCGCCTTGGGCGCCGAGTTCGCCAATGTGATGGGCGGTTGTGACGCCTGGCCGCTGGAGGACAGCGTGCGCTTCTTCGCCGAGGCCCACGAGATCGCCGAGCGAGTCGGCGTCACCGCCAGCTTCGAGACCCACCGCGGGCGCAGCTTCTTCAACCCCTGGACCACGGTGGCGGTGCTCGACCGGGTGCCGACGCTTCCCGTGACCTGCGACTTCAGCCACTGGGCGGTGGTTTGCGAGCGCCTGCCCGACAGCGAATGGGACTGCATCGAGCGGGTCGCCGAGCAGGCCCTGCACGTGCATGCCCGGGTCGGCTACGACCAGGGCCCCCAGGTGCCGCACCCCGGCGCGCCGGAATACGCCAGCGCGTTGGTGTCCCACCAGCGCTGCTGGGAAGCGGTCTGGCAGGCCCAGCGCCGCCGCGGCCTGCCGCAAACCACCCTGACACCGGAATTCGGCCCGGACGGCTATCTGCATACCTTGCCGTTCACCAACGCCCCGGTGGCCGATTTATGGGACCTCAACCGCTGGATCGGCGACTGCCAACAACGTCATTTCCACCGTTGGCGCGCCGCTGCCGCCGGCCGCGACCGCGTGGCCTGAGCAAAGGAGAGAACGGTGATGAAATCGATACAGCAAACCCTTCGCCATCCCGATGCCCTGATGCCCAACCTGCTGGTGCTGGCCTACATCCTGCTTGGTTACGTGGGCGGCTGGTTGCTGATGGCCCAGCCGGGCGGGCTGCTGCCCGCACTGGGTGTGCTGGCCTGCGGTCACGCCATGGTGATCGCCGCCTATCTGGTGCATGACTGCGCCCACAATGCGCTGTTTAAGAAGGTGGAACACAACACCCGTCTGGGGCGGGCACTCAACTGGCTCACCGGTGGTTGCTATGGCACCTACGAGGATCTGCGTTACAAACACATGCGCCATCACGTGGATAACGCCGACACCATCGCGTTCGATTACCGGGCCTGGCTCAAGGCCCACCCGCGCACCGAGAAGCTGGTGTTCGCGCTGGAATGGGCCTATGTGCCGGCGGTGGATTACATGATGCACGCGGTTCTGATGGTGGCGCCCTTCATTGGCTACGCGGATAAAGCCCAGCGGCCCCGGGCGGCGCTGGTGCTGGCGGTGCGTTTCAGCGCGCTGGCGTTGCTGGCGCTGTGGAGCCTGAAGGCGGTGCTGCTGTATGCGCTGGCCTACACACTGATGCTCACCGTGCTGCGTTTCTTCGACGCCTTTCAGCACAATTACGAGATCATCGCCATTCTCAATAATCCGGACGCGCCGCTGCCGCATAAGGGCGACCGTGATTACGAGAACGACAACACCTACAGCAACCCGGTGTCGCGCCGCTGGCCGGTGCTCAACCTGCTGGTGCTCAACTTCTGCTACCACAACGCGCACCACGTGAAGCCCACCTTGCCCTGGTACAAGCTGCCGGCCCTGCACCGCGAGCTGTACGGCGATGAGTACCAGCGCACCCTGGCGTTCAGCGATCAGCTGCGCAGCTATCATCGCCACCGCCTGGCCGGCATTCACGCCGAAACCTATGGCCAGGTGCCGGCGCGCCAGGCCATGCGCGAAGGCCAGGCGGTGCCGGTCTACGGGCTCAGTTTCCTGACCGCGTTTTGAGCCCTTTGTCGATTCGTTTGCCGAGTATGGAAGAGGAGTTGTCCATGACCGTTTCCCTGCAGGACCGCCTCGTCACCGGCGCCGCTGGTCCCCGCGCGCCCGGTGTCGCGCCCGCCGCCGCGCGACCGCGCCGCCGCTGGCTGGATTTCGGGCAGACCCTGAACTGGCGTCAGCGGCTGCTGTTGGGCAGCGCCGGCTGGCTGGTGTTCTTCGCCGGCTGGTACCTGGCCGCCAACGCCGGGCTGGCGCCGGACCGCCTGTTTCCGGGGCCGCTGCAAGTGCTCGCCTCCCTTCAGGAGCTGTTCTTCGAGAAAGCCTTGCTCAGCGATGTGCTGGCCAGTGTCCGCCGGATTCTGGTCAGTTTCGGGCTGGCGGTGTCGGTGGCGCTGCCGCTGGGGTTGCTGATGGGCGCCTTCGCCCGCGTCGACGGCGTGCTCAATCCGTTCCTGGGCGCCTGCCGCTATCTGCCGGCGCCGGCGTTCATTCCGCTGCTGCTGATGTGGCTGGGCACCGGCGACAGCCAGAAGGTCGCGCTGCTGCTGATCGGCGTGGTGTTCTTCCTGTCCATCATGCTCGCGGACGTCACCCGCCAGGTGCCGGCGGCGTTCGTGGAGACCGCCAAAACCCTGGGCGGCGGCCGCCGGGCGGTGCTGTGGACGGTGGTGTTCCGCCATTCGCTGCCCGGCTACCTGGACACCTGCCGGCAGATGCTGGCGGTGAGCTGGACCTACCTGGTGATCGCCGAGATCGTCGCCGCCACCGACGGCATCGGCGCCATGATGATGCGCGCCAAACGCTTCGTGCACGTCGACGACATCATGGCCGGCATCGTCACCATCGGCATTCTGGGCTTGGCCCTGGACGCCCTGTTCCGTGTTCTGCACCGCTGGTGGTTCCCGTATCTGCGCGGTGGCCACCAGTGATTTTCGTTCCCCGAGGAGTCTCTACCATGCGTATGTTTAAAACCCTGATGCTGGCGGCGGGCCTGAGCCTGGCCGCGGCGGCCCAGGCCGCCGACACCGTGCGGGTGTCGCTGTTCTCGTGGCCCGGTTACGGTTTCTGGTTTATCGCCCAGGAGAAAAACCTGGTGCCCGACCTGGACCTGGAAATCACCATCATCGAGGACCCCTACGAGAGCTTCTCGCTGATGTCCGCCGGCGCCCTGGACGTCACGTCCAGCACCGCCGAGTACGGGCCCATCGCCGCCGACAAGGACGTGCCGCTGAAGCTGGTCACCTACACCAACCCCTCCTACGGCACTGACAAGATCGTGCTGGCGCCCGGCGTGGACAGCGCCGAAGACCTGAAAGGGGAATCCGTGGCGGTGCTGGAAGGCGGCCTCACGCAAATCTTCATGGGCATCTGGCTGGAGCAGAACGGCGTCAGCATTAACGACGTGCAATTCACCAACCTGATCATGGACGACGCCGTGGGCGCGCTGGTGGGCGGCAATGTGAAAGCCGCTGAATTCTGGGAACCGTTCGGCTCGCAAGCGCTGGATGCCCTGCCGGGGGCCAAGGTCGCCGCCTCTTCGGCGGAAGGAGACTGGATTGAAACCGCGCTGCTCGGTGACGGCATGTACATGAGCGATGCCTTCCTCGACGACAAGCCGGAGCTGGCCGCCAAGACCATGGAAGCCTACTTCAAGGCGGTGGCGTTCTGGAAAGAAAACCCGGAAGAGGGCAACAAAATCATCGCCGAAGCCCTTAAATTTCCAGTCGCTGACGTGGAAAAAGTGATCGGTAAGGACGGCGAGATTCTCAAGGGAGGCATCTGGGTGTTCGACGCCGAGCAGGCCGGTAAATTCATGGGCCTGATTCCCGGCGAGCTGCCCCTGGGCCCGCAAAACGGCCAGATGGCGCAGCACTGGGAAACCACCACCGACTGGTGGCTCAAGTTCGGTCTTATCGACGACCGTCATCCGATGGACGCGGGCATTAACACCGCGCCGCTGAAAGCGGTTCTGGCTGAGTAAGCGGTCGGCCCGCACTCAATCAAACCGAGGCCAAGGTAAGGAGGCACGACCATGCAAATGCATCACAACGGTCTGAGTTTGAGCCGCGTTGGCAAGACCTTCCGGGCCGGCATGCGTCACGCGCGCACGGCGCTGGAAGACGTCTCCTTGCAGCTCGCCCCCGCACAGGTGGGCGTGCTGCTGGGCCCGTCCGGGTGCGGCAAGTCCACCCTGTTACGCATGGTGGCGGGGTTGGAAGACCCCACCACCGGCGCGCTGGCCCTCAACGGCCAGGCGATCACCGGGCCCGGCCGCGACCGGGGCATGGTGTTCCAGAGCTACACCTCTTTTCCCTGGCTGACGGTGCGCCAGAACGTGGCCTACGGGCTGCGCATCACCGGCGACAGCAGCAGCCTGCGGGAAGGGGCGGTGGACTACTTCATCGACGCGGTGCGCCTGGGCGACGTGGCCGATGCCTACCCGCACGAACTGTCCGGCGGCATGCGCCAGCGGGTGGCGATTGCCCGTACCCTGGCCAATCACCCGGCCCTGCTGCTGATGGACGAGCCGTTCGGGGCGCTGGACCCGGAGACCCGCTGGCAGATGCAGTCGCTGCTGCTGGAGATCGTGCGTAAGGAGCGCACCACGGTGCTGCTGGTGTCCCACGACATCGAAGAGGCGCTCTACCTGGGTGACGTGGTGTTCTTTCTCTCCAGCCACCCGGGCCGGCTGCGCGAGACCATCCGCCCCGGCTTCAAGGCGTCGCTGAACGGCGACCGCGAAGCCATGCTCGAACACCCCGAGTACCGGCGACTGGACCTGCACATCCGCCGCATGATGAGCGACGAAGGAAGGCGCGCCGCCTGACTTGTAGGAGCGGGCCCAGCCCGCGAAAGGCAAGCTCTGCTTGCCGGCAGGATACCAGAGAGCTAAGAAAGCGGGGCTCCACTGAGATCTCTGGAATAAGGTCTCTGGGATCCCGCGGGGCAACCTTTGCCGGGCGCTTCGCGCCCTTTCGCGGGCAAGGCCCGCTCCCACAAAGGCCCGCTCCCACAAGGTGGCTTTGTTAGAAGGTCGACCAGCCGGTAAACTCCATAAATCGGTACAACGCGTAGCGCAGCCTGGAGTCGTCCGCGTAGGCTTCGTAGGGCTCACTGAACAGCTTGCCGTCCGGGTTGCTCCAGCGGCGCTGGAAGGCGTCGCGGGCGGTGGTCATGGCCGGGTGATCGGCGGCGGCGGTGAGTTGGACGTTAGTTTCCAGGTTGAGGTTGTCCAGGTTGCGGCGGGTGAAGTTGGCGGAGCCGGCAATCAGCACCGCTGGCCGGCTGCTGGCGTCGTCGGCGTAGCGCAGCAGCATCTTGGTGTGGCACTGCTCACCATGGGTGGCGCACCAGCGGATGTCGACCCCGGCGCGGTGCAGCTCCCAGGCCACCTGCCGGTTGGGCATGCCGTTCTTCTTGCGGCCAAAGGCGTCCTTGTTGGGGTCCAGCAGTAGCCGCACGGTAACGCCGCGCTCGCGGGCGGCGGCCAGCGCCTCGATCAGCGGCCGGTGCGACAGATAGAACACGCCCACGTCCAGATGGTCGCCGCCGCCCGCGTCATTGATTGTCTCCAGCAGGGCGTCGCGGATCGCCGCTTCGCTGAGCACCGCCACCGTGGCGCCATTTTCCTCGCTCCCGGCCTCGGCGCGGGCCAGGGGCCAGCCGCCCGTGTCGTTGTCGCTGGAGAACGCCACCGCCGCCCGTTCCGACTGCAGCAGATCGAGCGCCGCCGGGCCGCTGAAGCGCACGGCGATGTTGGAATGGGCGCTGCTGGCGTCGTGGGCGTTGGCGGAGGTGACCAGCCCGGTCCAGCTGTCGCCCTCGTCGACCACCAGGGTTTTGCGATGGTTGGCCTTGAAGTTAACCAGCGACAGATAGGTGCGCAGGGTCACCTTGCCGTCGCCGGTGGGGTTGGGCAGCCAGCCGCCCTCGGTGCTGTTGCCGGCCCACTGGCAGCACAGCCGCCACAGCGCCGACCAGCTGGGGTTGGAATCGCGCAGGCGCGGCAAGTCGGTGAACACCACTTCCACGCCGGCGTTCTCCAGACGCGTCAGGTGCGGCGCGCGGACCCCGCCGTAGAGAGTGTTGAAGCGGTCGGTGATCAACACCGCGCGCAGGTCCGGGCGTTGCTGCTTGCGTTCGATCAGGGCGCCGGTGAGCTGCTCGCTGAGCGGGCGCAGCGTGTCGGTGGTGGCGCCGGCCATGTCGTTGAACAGGAACATGTCCACCACCACCTGTTTCTCGGCCTGGCCGATCAGGCGGAAGAATTCGTCAAAGATCGCCTGATCGAAATGGCGGCGGGGTTCGTCCTGGTTATCCGCCGCCGTCTGATTGACCCAGGTGTCGTCGATCAGCACCGCCACGTCCTCCGCCGGCCGTGTCGGCCAGGCTTCGCCGACGCCCTCCGGCAGCGGTTTGAACACATGGTAGAGAGCGGTGAGCAGCCAGGCGGAAGCCAGCACCAGGATCAATAGAAGGACAGGGCGTTTGCGGGAAGAGGGCATGGTTTATGGGTACTTGTTTAGTGTTGGGTGGGCTTTCCAAGTACACCGAAAATACGTTTCTGGAATCCTGCCGGCAAGCTGAGCTTGCCTTTCGCGGGCAAGGCCCGCTCCCACAAGGCGGGCATAGGCACCGTGCGAGCGGGCTTTGTGGGAGCGGGCCCCGCCCGCGAAAGGGCGCGAAGCGCCCGGCAGGATTCCAGAGACGCTTAAAGTATCCGCTTAGCGATACTCATCAAACCCACTGTCATGCCCAAAGGTCAGCGGCTGCGCCCAACCCGGCAGGCGAATGTCGCGGTCGGTGATCGCCACGTCGTCGCCATGCAGCACGCCGTCGTTGAAGTGGTACTCGGGCAGCGCCTGGCCGGCCAGGGCGCGGCGGTCGTACTCGCCGGCGGCGTCGCGGGTGGCGCCCACC
>JBELJS010000025.1:0-55984 GCA_042090255.1 Alcanivorax sp.
GGCTTGAGCGGTCCCGGAAGGCACCACCATTGCACCGCGTCTCCGATACGGAGCACCGGGCACCGGAAGAGCCAGCGTCTCTGGCATCCTGCCGGGAGCTTCGCTCCCTTTCGCGGGCATGGCCCGCTCCCACAAGCCCGCTCCCACAAGGGTCAGCCTAGTGCAACATCAGCCCGAGGGCGGCCATGACCACCACCAGGGCCAGCAACGGCACCCGCCCCGACCGCAAGGCCAGGAACCCGAGCACCACCAGGGCCAGGTCGCGGGGTCCGGCCACCGCCGACAGGAACACCGGCTGGTACAGCGCCGCCAGCAGCAGACCGACCACCGCCGCGTTGATGCCGGCCACCGCCCCCACCATGGCGGGCCGCGCCGCCAGGGCGCGCCAGGCGTCGCCGAGGGCCAGCACCAGCAGAAAGCCGGGCAAAAAGATCGCCAGGGTGGCGACGCCGGCGCCCAGCCAGGGGGTGGCCGGCGCCAGCTGCGCGCCCAGGTAGGCGGCCAGTGAGAACATCGGCCCGGGCACCGCCTGGGCGGTGGCGTAGCCGGTGAGGAACAGGTCCTGGCTGATGGCGCCGCCGACAAAGCCTTCCAGCAACGGCAGCACCACATGGCCGCCGCCGAACACCAGCGCGCCGGCGCTGTAGAAGTCCCGGGCCAGCCCGGCCATCACGCCGCCATCGATCAGCCACAACAGAATCCAAGCGGCGGCGAACAGGCCGAGCGGCAGCCAGGCGACCCGGCCACCGCCGGCGTCCGCTTCCTCCGGCGCCGCCGAGGGCTTGAGCCAGCGCCGGCCGATCAGCGCCGCCAGCACCAGCGCCAGCAGTTGCACGCCGACCCCGGGGAACAACCACAGAGCCAGCGCCGTCGCCAGCGCCAGCCCTCGGGTAAAGCGGTCACGGCAAAACTTGCCGCCCAGGGTGAGCACCGCATCGGCCACCACCACCACCGCCAGCCATTTCAGGCCGGTGACCAGGCCGTTCAACCAGGTGTCCGGCAGCCGGGTGGCGTACAAAGCCACCATCATCATGATCAGGAAAGACGGCAGGGTGAACCCCAGGAAAGCCGCCACGCCGCCGGCCAGCCCGCTGCGCTGGCGGCCGATGGCGAAACCGAGCTGGCTGGACGCCGGCCCGGGCAGAAACTGGGTGAGCGCCAGCAGACGGGCAAACGCGGCCTCGTCCAACCAGCCCAGCCGCACCACGAAGCGGCGGTGAAAATAGCCCACGTGGGCGGCGGGGCCGCCGAAGCTGACGCAGCCCAGCCACAGGAATTCCCAGAACACCTTCCAAAATCTCATGGCGATACTCTTAAACGCACGAAAGCCGAATCTTAAAACAACTGGCGACAATGACGGAAAACGGTGTCAGCCGGATGTCAGTGTCGGCGGCGGGCGGGTATACTCGCCGCCATGCAACGCGACGCCCTTTCTGTTTTACAGCACGTCTTCGGTTATCACGACTTTCGTGGCGAGCAACGCGCCATTATCGACAACCTGATCGACGGCGACGACGCCCTGGTGCTGATGCCCACCGGCGGCGGCAAATCCCTGTGCTACCAGATTCCGTCGCTGGTGCGCGACGGCGTGGGGGTGGTGGTGAGCCCACTGATCGCCCTGATGCAGGATCAGGTCAGCGCGCTCAACGCGCTGGGGGTGCGCGCCGCCTTCCTCAATTCCACACTCAGCGCCGAACAGAGCCAGGCCCTGCAGCAGCAGGTGCGCAGCGGCGAGCTGGACCTGCTTTATGTGGCGCCGGAAAGGCTGATTCAGCCGCGCACCCTGGAGCTGCTGCATCAGTCACCGCTGGCGCTGTTCGCCATCGACGAGGCCCACTGCGTGTCGCAATGGGGCCATGACTTCCGCAGCGACTATCTGCAGCTTTCCCTGCTGCACCGTGAATTCCCCAAGGTGCCGCGCATCGCGCTGACCGCCACCGCGGACCCGCGCACTCGCACGGAAATCGCCGAACGCCTGGACCTGACCGGCGCGCGCCACTATGTATCCAGTTTCGACCGGCCCAATATCCAGTACCGCATCGAGCGTAAAGACGGCGCCCGCAAACAGCTTCTGCGGCTGCTGCGCGCCGAACACGCCGGCGAGGCGGGCATCGTCTACTGCCTGTCGCGCAACAAGGTGGACCAGACCGCCCAGTGGCTCACCGACCAGGGCATCCCCGCCCTGCCCTACCACGCCGGCCTGAGCGGCGCGGTGCGCGCCGACCACCAGCAGCGCTTCCTGCGCGAGGACGGCCTGGTGATGGTGGCCACGGTGGCGTTCGGCATGGGCATCGACAAACCGGACGTGCGCTTCGTCGCGCACCTGGATTTGCCCAAAAGCATCGAAGCCTACTACCAGGAAACCGGCCGCGCCGGCCGTGACGGCGAGCCCGCCACCGCCTGGATGGCCTACGGCCTGGAAGACGCCATCCGCCACAAGCAGATGCTGGCGCAGTCGGAAGGCAACGAACAGTTCAAACGCCACGAGCACCAACGCCTGGAGGCCATGCTGGGGCTCTGCGAGGTGACCCACTGCCGCCGTCAGGCGCTGCTGCACTACTTCGGCGAAGACCTGGAGCAGCCGTGCGGTAACTGCGACACCTGCCTGAATCCACCGCAAACCTTCGACGCCACCGAAGCCTCACAGAAGGCACTCAGTTGCGTGTTCCGCACCGGCCAGCGCTTCGGCGTCAATCATCTGGTGGACGTACTCACCGGCAACCGCAGCGATAAAGTGGCCGCCGCCGGCCACGACCACGTGTCCACCTGGAACATCGGCGGCGAGTTCGCCGCCAACCAGTGGCGCGCCATTTACCGGCAACTGGTGGCGCGCGGCCTGCTGGCGGTGGACGCGGACGGTTACGGCGCCCTCAAACTGACCGAAACCTGCCGCCCCTACCTGCGTGGCGAAGTGCCGCTGCATCTACGCAAGGATGCCGCCAAGGCCGCCGAGCGCACGCGCCGCAGCAAACCGCAGGTGGCCGAAGCGGACCGCCAGCTCTGGGAAGCGCTGCGCGCCCGCCGCAAGCAGCTGGCCGACGAAGCCGGCGTGCCGCCCTATGTGATCTTCCACGACGCCACCCTGATGGACATGCTCGCCCTGCGCCCCCGCGACCGGTACGAGATGGCCGCCGTCAGCGGCGTCGGCGACCGCAAGCTGGACGCCTACGGCGACGCCTTCCTCACCGTCCTCAACGAAGCGGCTTCTTAGCCGGTTTGGGTCTCGGAACCTGTCCTCTCCAGAAGGGCCGCACCGGGATTGGGTGTGCCCGTCCAGGACACGCTGCAAGTACGTCCCTGTAAGCTCGGGTTTGGCCCTCGCTGGCCAAACACGGTCCTGGACGGGCAAACCCAATCCCGGCGCTCCTCGGAAAATTCACCGCCGAGAGCGGCTACGAAGCGAGGTTTGTGGGAGCTTGCCTGCAAGCGAAAGGTCGGCAAAGCCGACCGGCGGGATTCCAGAAACCTTGTTTGAGCTGCCGTGAGAGATGCCTCTGGGATCCTGCCGGGTGGCTAAAGCCACCCTTTCGCGGGCCGGGCCCGCTCCTACCTGCAGGAAGACCAGGGCGACGCCCTGGCCCGGGTGCTTACTGACCCCGCACGCGGCGCTTGATCGGCGAGGCGAACTGCAGGATCAGAAAGTTGATCAGCGACAGCACAATGGCGATCTCGTAACGGTTGAACGCCACCGACACGCCGATGGCGCCGGTATTCCACATGCTCGCGGCGGTCGCCGTGCCGGTCACGCTGGCGCCTTCTTTGAGAATCGCGCCGCCGCCGATAAAGCCCATGCCGGTGATGATGCCGTACATCACCCGCGCCTGGGCGCCGTCGTCGCCGCCGAACATCTGCAGCCCCACCAGCATGTAGCCGCAGGCGGCCACCGCCACCAGCGGGAAAGTGCGCAGCCCGGCCCCTTCAGCCCGGTGTTCCCGGTTCCAGGCCACCGGCAGCGCGATCAGGAACGCCATGCCCAACTGCACCAGATGGGTGAATATTTGATGCCAATCCAGAGTCTCCATGGGGGTGCCCTCGTTTTATTCTGATAAACAGTTCACTGGTTTTTGTTTGTTCAAATAAAATTCATTTTGCCGTTATAAAACTAACGCTTTCCTCACGCATGCTTTCCCCGGGTTTTATTTTTTCTTTCTGGGGATAATCATGAAAACCATTCGATACTCACTGGCCGCCGGATTGCTGGCGGCCACGCTGGCCGGTTGCGGCGGCGATTCATCCAGTTCCGACAACGGTACCGACGGCAATAACGGCGGCGCCACGCCCCCCACCACCGCTTCGACCCTGAAAATCGGCCTGCTGCCGGACACTCAAGGCGGCGGCGACAATGTCTCCATGCACCCGATGAAGGCGGTGCTCGACAAAGAGCAGGCGCTGGGCGTGGACATCGTGATCCCGGTCGGCGACCTCACCGACCACGGCACCACCCGGGAATTCGAGCAATGGACCTCGGTGGCGGAAAGCTACCGCGACGCCGGTATCGAATTCCTGCCCCTGATGGGCAACCACGAAGACAGCTACGCCTACTCCGTGGAGTGGATCGAAAACATGAAGCACTACATCCCCGAGGATGCGGTGCACATGGCCGGCGCCCAGTACCTGAACTACTACGTGATCCGCGACAATGTGATGATCATCCTGCTCAAGTACTACAACTTGCCTATCGCCTTTCAATGGATCAAGCAGGAAGTGGCGGCCAACGAAGGCAAATTCGACCACCTTGTGATCGCCAGCCATGATGGCCTGATCGGCGCCAAGTACGGCGAAACCCGCGAGATGATCGTCGAGGGCACCAAGGGCGACAACGCCCTGATGGACATGTGGGACGACATCCGCGCCTTCTTCGCCCGTTACGACGTGCTCTGGGTGCAGGGCCACGAGCACATGTACCAGCGCTCCGTGGTGACCGCGCCGATCTGGGTCGATCCGTCGTCCTGGACCACCGCCGACGGCAATTACCGCCTGCCGCAGTACACCCAGATCATGTCCGGTAACGCTTCATACAAAGGCTATGAGTTCCGCTACGGCGAACGGGAACTGGTGCAGCGTATCGTGCAACAGAAGATGAACACCCGCAGCAACGGTTCGCCGGCCTATGACGCCAACGCCTCGGTGCTCACCTTCCAGGGTGACCGGGTCGACTACGAGTCCTGGTTTGTGGAGCACACCATCGGCAGCAATGAGGACGGCGTGAAAGAACTGGCCGACCCGCAATGGAAGTTGATGGACCGTTTCACCCGCACCAAGAACCGTTGCGAACGGCTGGTCTACCCCAACTCCATCCCCGAAGGCACCCGCCCGGTGATGTACCTGGACGCCAGCTATATCAGCAACGACTGCTCCGGCGACGACGGCAGCGTGGCGCGCATGGTGGCCGGCACCAACAACACCTTCAACCGGGTTGAAAGCCGCACCCGCGACATGGGCATCACCCCGGGTTTCAGCCGCGCGGAAACGGTCACCGACCTGATGCGCCTGGGCTACCAGTTCCTGTTCCAGTACCACCAGCCCTGGACCCCCAACCTGAACGGCGAAAACCGCCTGGTGCCACTGAACGAGAGTGAAGTGGAAATCCCCGAGACCACCATCGACCTGAAGGAACTGGTCACCATGAGCTGGCAGCGGGGCAACGCCGATACCGCTTCGGACATCTTGATTATCAGCGGTACGCAGAACCAGACCGGCACCTACTCCAGCGCCTACGGCGCGGTGAAGGACATCGAAACCATGGTCGGTCTGCCCGGCAGCCAGCCCGACGGCACCGCCAAACAGCCGCACACTCTGCCCGCCGGCGCCAGCAAGGACTGGGACCTGGCCACCGCCGTCGCCGACGCCTACGCGCTCACCTTTGACGCTCCGCAAGGCAGCGACGTGGAAAGCCTGAACCTGGGCGTGCGCACCGCCGACGGCTGGCAGCCCCTGGCCAGCGCCGACTGTCTGGTGGAAGGCCCGTTCGACGGTGGCTACCTGAGCACCCCGCCGACCCGCCCGGACACCTGCGCCGACCAGCCGCTGGTCGGCGTCGACCCGGATCACGGCCGCCGCTTCTGGACCGTCCTGCAACAGGACGCCGAACTGGCCCTGCTGCGCCGCTAAAGGCACTTGTGCGAGCGGGCCCTGCCCGCGAAAGGGAGCGTAGCTCCCGGCAAAGGTTGCCCGGCAGGATGCCAGAGACATCTCTAACGTCAGCACCAACAACGTCTCTGGTATCCCACCGGCCGGCTAAAGCCGGCCTTTCGCGGGCGGGGCCCGCTCCCACAACCCGCCACCACCGGGCTACGGAGCTCCATCCCCCGCCGTATCCGACAAATAACACTCGTACCCAGCCCCACAATCCGTTAGGCTTGCCCGCCCTTCGGGCTAAGCCCTCCTTGTTTTCTGAAAGACTCTTCATATGGATTTTGCTTCCCTCGGATTGATCGATCCTCTGCTGCGTGCTGTTGCCGAGCAGGGTTACACCACCCCGTCACCGATCCAGGCACAGGCGATCCCCGCCGTCCTGGAAGGTCGCGACGCCATGGCCGCGGCCCAGACCGGCACCGGCAAAACCGCCGGCTTTACCCTGCCGCTGCTGCAGCGCCTCAGTGAAGGCACGCCCGCGCCGGCCCGCCAGGTGCGCGCGCTGGTGCTCACCCCCACCCGCGAACTGGCCGCCCAGGTGGCGGACAGCGTCGCCCTGTACGGCAAGTACTTGCCGGCGATGCGCTCGGCGGTGGTGTTCGGCGGGGTCAAAATCAACCCGCAGATCGACAAACTCAGCCGTGGCGTGGACGTCCTGGTGGCGACCCCCGGCCGGCTGCTGGACCTGTTCCAGCAAAAAGCGGTGCGCTTCGACAACCTGGAAATCCTGGTGCTCGACGAAGCGGACCGGATGCTCGACATGGGCTTCATCCATGACATTCGCCGGATTCTCAAGGTGCTGCCGCAAAAGCGTCAGACTTTGATGTTCTCGGCCACCTTCTCCAATGAAATCCGCGGCCTCGCCAAGACCCTGGTCAACGACCCGGTGCAGATCGACGTGAGCCCGCGCAACAGCACCGCCGAGCGCGTGCGCCAGTGGGCGGTGTCGGTGGACAAGAGCCACAAGGCCGCTCTGCTCACGCACCTGATCGACGACGAACAATGGTTCCAGGTGCTGGTGTTCACCCGCACCAAGCACGGCGCCAACCGGCTCGCCAAACAACTGGAAAGCGCTGGCATCCAGGCCGCCGCCATCCATGGCAACAAAAGCCAGGGCGCCCGCACCCGGGCCCTGGCCGGCTTCAAGAACGGTGAGGTTCGCGCCCTGGTGGCCACCGACATCGCCGCCCGCGGCCTGGACATCGACCAACTGCCCCAGGTGGTCAACTTCGACCTGCCCAACGTGGCCGAAGACTATGTGCACCGCATCGGCCGTACCGGCCGCGCCGGCGCCAGCGGCCAGGCGGTGTCCCTGATCAGCGGTGAGGACCGCAAACTGCTCAAGGACATCGAGCGGCTGATCAAAAAGCCCCTGGAACGCAAGGAAGTGACCGGCTTCGACGCCAGCAAAGCGGCGCCCGAGCCGGCCGACGACCGTCCGCCCCGGCCGCCCCAGCGCCCCCGCGGCGGTGGCGGCGGCCGCCCCGGCGGCAACAAGCCCGGCGGCGGCCAACGCTCTGGCGGCGGCGCGCGCTCCGGCGGTGGCGGTCGTCCCGGCGGTGGTGGTGGCTCTGGCCGTCCCAGCCAGGGCGGCCGCGCCCGCCGCAGCGGCGGCGGCAACCGCGGCGCCTGACCTGTAGGAGCGGGTCTTGTGGGAGCTTGCCTTGCAAGCGAAAGGCCGGCTGTGCCGGCCGGCAGGATCCCAGAGACGCTGTTTGTGCCGTCGTTAGAAATGTCTCTGGCATCCTGCCGGGAGCTTCGCTCCCTTTCGCGGGCGCGGCCCGCTCCCACAAATCCGGCTTCGTAGCCGCGCCGCGCGGCTTGCTCCCTAGGGAGGTTCGGTCTCGGTGTCCGTGTCCAGGACTGTGTGAGGCAGGGAGCCGAACACAAGCCTCCAGGGATGGATTCACGGCGGGTCCTGGACACGGACACCGAGACCGAACCGGGCTACGTAGCCGCACCACGACGCCCTCCCCCTTCGTCGAATAGCCTCCCCGCCCGCTTCGTGGTTGTATGAGTCTGAGCGCCCCATGGGCGCGGCGAATAACAACAAGCAGCGACGACGGCGAGGAGCGGAGCATGAGTTA
Source organism: Alcanivorax sp. (assembly GCA_042090255.1). Classification (GTDB taxonomy): domain Bacteria; phylum Pseudomonadota; class Gammaproteobacteria; order Pseudomonadales; family Alcanivoracaceae; genus Alloalcanivorax. The sequence goes on from JBELJS010000025.1 coordinate 8,223, forward strand.
CGCGCAGGCCTACCAGCAGGCACGGCAGAACGCCGACGACTTCTGGGCCGAGCAGGCCCGGGCCGTGGCCTGGTACCAACCCCCAACCCGCATTCTGGAAACCCTGCAGGACGGCACCCACCGCTGGTTTGGCGACGGCGTACTCAACACCAGCTACCTGGCGCTGGACTATCAGATCGAGCAGGGTCGCGGCGAACAGCTGGCCCTGATCCACGATTCCCCGGTCACCGCCAGCCAGCAACATTTTACCTTCAACCAGCTCAAAGCCCGCGTGGAAGAACTGGCCGGCGCCCTGTCACGCCTCGGCGTGGGCAAGGGCGACGGGGTGGTGATCTATCTGCCGATGGTGCCGGAAGCGGCCATCGCCATGCTCGCCTGCGCGCGGCTGGGCGCGGTGCATTCGGTGGTGTTCGGCGGCTTCGCCGCCCATGAGCTGGCGATTCGCGTGGACGATGCACAGCCCAAGGTGGTGCTGACCGCCTCCTGCGGCATCGAAATCGACCGTGTGATCCCCTATCTGCCGCTGGTCAGCGGCGCCCTGAAGCAAGCGACGCATCAGGTCGAGGCGGTGCTGATGCTGCAACGGGACGCCGGGCCGGCGGACCTAAGCGGCACCGGCTTCAAGGACTGGCACGCGGAAGTCAGCGGCAGTGCGCCGGCGGCGCCGGTGCCGGTGAACGCCGCCGATCCGCTGTACATCATGTACACCTCAGGCACCACCGGGAAACCCAAGGGCATCGTGCGCGACAACGGCGGCCACGCGGTGGCGCTGCTGTACGCGCTGCGCCAGGTGTACGGCATGCAGGCCGGCGAAGTCTGGTGGGGCTGCTCGGACGTCGGCTGGGTGGTGGGCCATTCGTTCATCGTCTACGCCCCGCTGCTGGGCGGCTGCACCACGGTGATGTTCGAGGGCAAGCCGGTGAAAACACCGGACGCCGGCGCCTACTGGCGGGTGGTGCAGGAACACGGGGTGCATGGCCTGTTCGCGGCACCCACCGCGTTCCGGGCGATCCGCAAGGAAGACCCGGACGGTGAGGCGTTCAAACGCTACGACGTGAGCAGCCTGCGGCATCTGTTCGTGGCCGGCGAGAAGCTGGATACGCCCACCTATCAATGGCTCAGCGAGCTCACCGGCAGGCCGGTGTACGACCACTGGTGGCAGACCGAAACCGGCTGGCCGGTCACCGCGCCCTGCACCGGCCTCGGCCAGACCGAGGTGCGCGGCGGCTCCACCAACCGGCCGGTGCCCGGCTACCAGGTGGAGGTGCTGGACGCCGACAGCCACCCCCTGGGCGCGAACGAGGAAGGCGCCATCGTGCTGCGTCTGCCGCTGCCGCCGGGCTGCGCCCAGACCCTGTGGAACGACCATCCACGCTATCTGGACGCCTACCTGAACGCCCATCCAGGCTATTACCACACCGGCGACGGCGGTTACCTGGACGAGGACGGCTTCGTTTACATCATGGGCCGCACCGATGATGTGATTAACGTCTCCGGCCACCGGCTTTCCACCGGGGTGATGGAGGAGCACATCGCCACCCACCCGGCGGTGGCGGAATCCGCCGTGGTGGGCATGCACGACGACGTATGCGGCGAGGTACCGGTGGGCCTGGTGGTGCTCAAGGACGGCGCCGACATCGACGAGGCGCGCCTGGAACAGGATTTGGTGACGCTGATCCGCGACCAAGTGGGCGCCGTGGCCCGCTTCCGCCGCGCCCTGGTGGTGCAGCGCCTGCCCAAGACGCGTTCCGGCAAGACATTGCGCGCCGCCCTGCGCAAGATGGCCAACGGCCGCGACTTCCCGCTGCCCTCCACCATCGACGACCCGGCGATACTCGATGAGATCGCCGCCGTGCTCAGCCGCGACGGCCTGGTGTCCGCGCCAGGCAAACCCCAATAATGGAGGAGCCCTCATGGCCCTGAAGCAAAGCGTCTCGCAACTGGTGGCCGCCGCCGAAGCGCGCATTGAACGTCTCACGCCAGAACAGGCCCGAGCCTTGCTGGACGACCCGAACGTGCGCTTCGTGGACATCCGCGACGTGCGCGAACTAAAACGGGAAGGCACCGTGCCCGGCGCCCTGCACGCGCCGCGCGGCATGCTGGAATTCTGGGTCGACCCGGACTCGCCCTACCACAAACCCGACTTCGCCAGCGGCCAGCGCTTCGTGCTGTTCTGCGCCCTCGGCCACCGCTCCGCCCTCGCCACCGCCCAACTCATGGATATGGGGTTTGGGCCGGTCTGCGATATCGAAGGCGGCTTCAACGCCTGGCGCGACGCAACCGGGCCCACGGAACAAAAAAGCTGATGAAAGATTCAGGCCAGCTCTGATACAACTGGCTTCGTATGGTGGGAGCGGGCCCCGCCCGCGAAAGGGAGCGAAGTTGTGCGAGCGGGCCTTGCCCGCGAAAGGGAGTGAAGCTCCCGGCAGGATGCCAGAGACCTGTCTAACGGCAGTACCAACAACCTCTCTGGCATCCGGCCGGCCGGCGCAGCCGGCCTTTCGCTTGCAAGCAAGCTCCCACAAATCTGGCTTCGTAGCACCTTGTGCGAGCAATTAGTTGCCGGTAGGACGGCGGGAGCAGTCGGCGCGCACCTCGTCGAGGCCGCGTTCGGCGATCAGGCCGTTGCGGAACGCGTGCTGGGCCATTTCCAGGCTGTCCTTGGCGAGGATCATCTGGCAGCCGCTTTCTGCCACCCGGTCGGCGAGCGCCTGGATCGCCTGGTCGCGGCCTTCGCCCTGATGCACATGGCGAATATAGATCGTGTGGATACGGCCCGGATAGCGGGCCACCAGGTCGGCGTACACTTCCGGGTCGTGCTGGCCGCTGTCGCCGATCAATACGAACGGCAACCGCTGGTACAGCGACAGCATGCGCTCGATCAGCATCGCCTTGTGGTCCTTGGCGCGGATCGGCAGCGGCCGCTGGAAGGTGACCCCCCATTCGCGCAGAAAAAGCACCGGCCCGTGGGGAATATGGTTGAGGCGAAAGAATTCCACCAGCACGTCGTAGATGCTCCAGGGGCCCCGCGACACGTACAGCATCGGTCGGCGGCGCTCGCCACTTTCACCATGGAACAGCGCCCGGTAGAACGCGGACACGCCAGGGAAAGCGGTACGGTGACGGGCTTTGGCGATAAACAGCTGGTACATCATGGTCAGCTTGCTGGCCACGCCGGTGTAGATCACCGTGTCGTCAATATCGCTGACCACCGCCAGATCGACATCGCGGGGCGGAATATAAATCTCCGCGGTGGCGGCCACGCTGCGCTCACCGGGCTGCGCACCGGCGCTCCTATCGGTGCGCTCCGTGGCCGGCAGCAGTTCCAGCCGCGCCTGTTGCCAGAAGCCACCGTCCGGTAGCGGTTCCTCGATCGGCAGTTGAGCGCTGAAATAGCCGTCCCGGTCGGTGGTGACGCAGGCGTGCGCGTCGCCCACGGTGACCGCCACCCGGGCGTCACGGATGCCCCAGCGGGCGGTACGGCGGGCGATGTTAACCAGGTCATCGAGCGGGCCCTCGCCCAGCTTGAGCCCCAGGCCGGGCTGGCGGAACACGCGCCCCATCAGGAACACTTCCTCCCGGGAGCCGTAGCCCCGGTAGGTCTGGATCACCTGGCCGCCACGGCTGCCGGCGCGCCGCGCCGGGCGCGCCAGGAAACGCAGCATTTTGCGCAAACCGCGATACCAGTGACGCGGGGTTGGCAAATTCATCAAAACTCCCAAAAAACCGTAGGTCGGGTTAGCAACAGCGTAACCCGACAATCGACCCGTCAAAGAGGCACCAAGCCTGCAGTCGGGTTACGCTTCGCTAACCCGACCTACGCAATCGGCGGTTCGCCGGTGAGCCCCGGTCCACGCTCAATATCCGAGGTGAAGACTTCCAGATTTTGCGCCACCTCGCGCACTTCCTCGAAGCGGGCAATGTGGTACAGGGCTTCCCCTTCGTTGACCAAGGGCAGGTTGTTGCGGCCCACCAGGATGCCCGCGCAAGGCGATTCGATAGTCACGTCCTCGCCGCCGAACGGGCTGGAAATGCGGCCGATCAACTGGCCTTTGCGCAACCAGGCGCCGAGCGCCACCAGCGGCAAGAAGACGCCGTCACGCTCGGCGCGCACCCAGCTCGACGAACGCGCGATGTGCGGCTCCATGGGGGCGCGGGTGCGCCGTGGGCCGGTCATGCGCAGGTGATGCATGATATTGAGCACGCCTTTGACGCCGGCGCGGATCGAGCTTTCGTCAAAACGCAGCGCTTCGCCGGCTTCATAGGTGATCACCGGGATGCCCTGGGCTTCGGCCACTTCGCGCAGGGTCCCTTCGCCGAGCACCGAGTTGATCACCACCGGCACGCCGAAGGCGGCGGCCATGGCGGCGGTGTCGTCGTTGGAAAGGTCGGCGCGGATCTGCGGCAGGTTGGCGCGGTGGATGGCGCCGGTGTGCAGGTCCACCGCGTGGGTGGCGCGGTCCAGCACCTGGGTCTTGAATTGCCAGGCCATGCGCGCGCCCAGGCTGCCGGTTTCCGAGCCCGGGAACGAGCGGTTGAGATCGCGGCGGTCGGGCAGGTAACGGGTCTTGTGAATAAAGCCGAACACATTGACCACCGGCACCGCCAGCAGCGTGCCGTTAAGGCGGTTCAGCGAGGAATGACGCAGCAGCCGGCGAATAATCTCCACGCCGTTCAGCTCATCGCCGTGGATCGCCGCGCTGACCAGCAACACCGGCCCGGGCCGCCGCCCATGAATCACATGGATAGGCACGTTCAACGGCGTCTGCGTGTACAGCTGCGCCAGCGGCAATTCCACCTTAACCCGGGTACCCGGCATCACCCGCGTGCCGTTCAACTCAAACGGCGCCGCCTTCTGCTCCTGCCCACTCTTACCTTTGCTGCTCGTCATCACTCACCGGATTCTTGTTTTAGCTGTCAACTATCAACTATCCACTGTCAACTGGGCGTCAGCCCTTAGCGCCTTTCGTCTGAGTACGATGCGGACGCGCATGGCTCTCGATGAACTTCACCACCATGCCCGCCACGTCTTTGTTGGTGGCCGCTTCGATGCCTTCCAGCCCCGGCGAGGAATTCACCTCCATCACCAGCGCACCGTGATGGGAGCGCAGAATATCCACACCCGCCACGTTCAGGCCCATGATGCGCGCCGCACGCACCGCCGTGGCCCGCTCTTCCGGGGTAATGCGGATCAGGCTGGCGGTACCGCCACGGTGCAGATTAGAGCGGAACTCGCCGGGCAGAGCCTGGCGCTTCATGGCGGCGATCACCTTGCCGCCGACCACGAAACAGCGGATATCGGCGCCGCCGGCTTCCTTGATGTATTCCTGCACCATCACCGACACGTTCAGGCCCATGAAGGCTTCGATCACCGATTCCGCCGCCTTGCGGGTCTCCGCCAGCACCACGCCGATGCCCTGAGTGCCTTCCAGCATTTTAATCACCAGCGGCGCGCCGCCGACCATATTAATCAGGTCGGGGATGTCGTCCGGGGAGTGGGCGAAGCCGGTGACCGGCAGGCCCACGCCCTTGCGGGACAGAAGCTGCAGGGAACGCAGCTTGTCCCGGGAACGGGAAATCGCCACCGATTCGTTGACCGGGAACACGCCCATCATTTCAAACTGGCGCAGCACCGCGGTGCCGTACTGGGTCACGGACGCGCCGATTCGCGGGATCACCGCGTCGAACCCTTCCAACACCTGGCCCTTGAAATGGATCTCCGGCTTATGGGAGACCATGCTCATATAGCAGCGCAAAGTGTCGATCACGTGCATTTCGTGACCGGCGTCTTCGCCCGCCTGAACCAGGCGGCGCGTGGAATAAAGGTGCTTGTTCCGGGACAGAATCGCTATCTTCATGGTTGATGCTCGTTGCCACCGAGTAAAAATGAAGCCTGGGGATGCACCACCAATTGATCCATGGCGGTGCGTCCAAGCAACATGCGAAATTTCATGGTGTCACGGTCGGTCAGGGTTATCTCCACCGGCCAGCGGCGCCCGCCCAGGGCGAGCAGTGTTTTGATCACTGGGCGCTCTTCCCGGTGACCACCGGAATCCGTCACCACACGACGGTCCAGCACAGGCGCTTCGCATTCGCGGGACTGGTCGGAATCCTGAAACGGATGAATGCTGAAGCGGATCCACTCGCGCCCGTCACGCTGGAAACTCGCCACTTCGAAGGCGTGCAGCGCCGAGGTACGCGCGCCGGTATCCACCTTCATCTTGATCGCCTTGATCCCCAGCTCGGGCAGGCTGGCCCATTCCCGCCAACCCACGGTGGTTTTATTCATGCGCTTGCTCTTTTGCCAGGAAGCTTCTGGATAACAAAAAACCCCGCCGCGCCCCGGCGCGCCGACTTTTCGGCAGAGTACACAGGGACGCCCGGCGGGGCCAGACAATAGCGTAAATTTTACCGGCAGACCGCGCCCGCCGGTTGTTTCACGGGGTCAACCAGTTTTCCAGTATACGCCCTTCACGGACCCGCTGCGGGTGATCCCCGACGTCCAGCCGGGCCACTTCCTGGCCGCTTTCGTAGGAGAACACGGACATCTGATCGGTGCCGCTCCAGGAAATATAGCAGTGCTCGCCGTCCTCGCTGGTGGTCACCCAATAGGGCTTCTCGCCGATGCCGGTAAAGATGGTGTATTCGAAGGTCTCCCGCGACACGATGGCCACATAGTCGCTCATGGTGCCGGCCACGCACAGGGTGCTCTGGTCGCCGCTCAGCGCGATGCCGTGGTGGGCGGAGTCGTTGACGTACTTCTCCCGCGGCAGGTTGGGCACCAGGTTCGGCAGGTGCGCCAAACGGGTGATGCGGTCTTCCTGCATGTCGTACTCCAGGAAGCCGTGGAAGAACGACACCTGGAAGTAGAAATAGCGCTCGTCATCGGTGTGCGCCATCGGCCGAATCGCCGGGCTCAGGTCGGTGTAGCCGGCTTCGTCCAGCTTTTCACGCAGGTCGAACCGCTTGATGATCTCGAAGGTCTCCGCGTCGACGATCTGGAACAGGCGCTCGCCCTTGGTCAGGCGCTTGACCACCCGGCCCCGGTCCAGCGGCGTGAACACCTGGCCGATGGCGGCGTGGAAGATGCGCTCGCCGTCTTCGGAATAGATGTTCTCGTGGGGGGAATCCCCGGACGGGAAATTGCCCACCTCTTCGCCGGTGGCCACGTCCAGCACGTGCACCACGCCGCCGGTGGACGCCGACACCGCCACATGCTGGCCGTCCGGTGAGATCGCCATATGGTCGGAACGGTAGCCGTCCACCTGAAAGCGCCACACCACTTCGCCGGTGATCACGTCCAGCGCCACTACGTCGGCGAAGCTGGGCCGCGACACCACCAGCAGGCGGCCGTCGTTGGAGCTGTACATATCGTCCACGTACTGGTGGTTGCCTTCGCCGATCAGCAGACGCACGCCCTGGAAAAACAGCAAACGCACCGGGTTCAGGTAGATTTCGGTGGTGCGCTCGGTCTTATCCGGGATGGCGTTAATGGTGCCGAGCGGCTCATAGGTCTCGGCGTCGATCACATTGACCGTGCCTTCCCAGTTATTGCCGACGAAGATCACATCGCGGGTCTGGTCGGAAAACTCGGGCGGAGAAAGCAGGTTGAACGGCCAACCGGCCATCGCCGGCGCGGCCACCAGCATCAATGCCAGACAGAGCGCGGCACGCGCGGCTGAAAACGAGGGAACAGGGAACATCGCCATGGTCCACCTTTATGTTGTTGTGATTCGAAGGAATGCCTTAATCGGTACCTTCGTACAAGAACAGAAAGGTTTCCATTGACGATGTGTAACAGCGGGCCCCGGCCGGGACCCGCTACGGCGGGGCGATCAGGACAGCTTGCGGCCGTTCTTGGCGGCGATGCGCAGACGCAGGGCGTTGAGCTTGATAAAGCCTTCCGCGTCTTTCTGGTCGTAGGCGCCGGCATCGTCCTCGAAGGTGGCGATGGAGGCGTCGAACAGGCTGTCGTTTTCGGAGCGGCGGCCAACCACGGTGGCGGCGCCTTTATACAACTTCATGCGCACTTCGCCATTGACGTTTTCCTGGGTGGCGTCGATCAGCTTCTGCAGCGCCAGCCGCTCCGGGGACCACCAGTAGCCGTTATAGAGCAGTTCGGCGTACTTGGGCATCAACGAATCCTTCAGGTGGGCGGATTCACGATCCAGGGTCAGAGACTCGATGGCGCGGTGGGCGGGCAGCATGATGGTGCCGCCGGGGGTCTCATAGCAGCCCCGGGATTTCATGCCCACGTAGCGGTTCTCGACGATGTCGAGACGGCCAATGCCGTTGTCGCCGCCCAGTTTGTTGAGCTTGCTGAGAATCTCGGCGCCGCTCAGGCGCTCCCCGTCGATGGCGACGATGTCACCCTTCTCGTAGGTCAGGGTCACGTAGGTGGGCTGGTCCGGCGCCGCTTCCGGGCTGACGCTCCAGCGCCACATGTCTTCTTCCGCTTCCCACCAGGGATCTTCCAGATTGCCACCCTCGTAGGAGATGTGCAGCAGGTTGGCGTCCATGGAGTACGGCGACTTTTTCTTTTTGTTGGTGAAGTCCACCGGGATCTCGTGGTCCTCGCAGAACTGCATCAGCTTCTCGCGGGAGTTCAGGTCCCACTCGCGCCACGGCGCGATCACCTGGATGCCCGGCGCCAGGGCGTAGGCGCCCAGCTCGAAGCGCACCTGGTCGTTGCCCTTGCCGGTGGCGCCGTGAGAGATGGCGTCGGCGCCGGTCTCGGCGGCGATCTCCACCAGACGCTTGGCGATCAGCGGGCGGGCGATAGACGTGCCGAGCAGGTACTCGCCCTCGTAGATGGCGTTGGCGCGGAACATCGGGAACACATAGTCGCGCACGAACTCTTCGCGCAGGTCCTCGATGTAGATTTCCTTCACGCCCATCGCCTCGGCCTTGGCGCGGGCCGGCTCCACTTCCTCGCCCTGACCGATATCAGCGGTGAAGGTGACCACTTCGCAGTTGTAGGTTTCCTGCAACCACTTGACGATCACGGAGGTGTCCAGGCCGCCGGAATAGGCCAGGACCACCTTGTTGATATCAGACATGCGTCACTCCAAGAACTCACGATTAGAAAGGCGCGTATTGTACCCGCGCCCATCCGCCGCCGTCACCTGTCCCGGGGTGCGGTAATCGGGTAGCATGTCGACCGCTGACTGGAGAGAGCATGACTAATCAACACCCGTCCCTGGCCCTGCGCTTCCGCGGCTTCCTGCCGGTGGTGGTGGACGTTGAAACCGGGGGCTTCGACGCCCGCAACGACGCCCTGCTGGAAATCGCCGCGGTGATGCTGGACATGGACGCCCGGGGCCATCTGCGGCCGTCGACCCGTGTGCACTTCCACGTCGACCCCTTTCCCGGCGCCAATATCGAGCAGGCGGCCCTGGATTTCACCGGCATCGACCCCAACAACCCGCTGCGCGGGGCGGTGGGCGAATTGACCGCCCTCAAGGGCGTGTTCGAACCGGTGCGCAAGGCGATCAAGGCACACGGCTGCAACCGGGCGGTACTGGTGGGGCACAACAGCTTTTTCGATCAGGGCTTTCTCAACGCCGCCAGCGAACGCGCCGACATCAAGCGCAACCCCTTCCATCCGTTTTCCAGCTTCGATACCGCCACACTGGCCGGCCTGGTGTACGGGCAAACGGTGCTGGCCAAAGCCTGCGAAGCGGCCGGCATCCCGTTCAATCAGCGTGACGCCCACTCCGCGCTGTACGACGCCACCCGCACCGCCGAGCTGTTCTGCTCGATGGTCAACCGCTTCCGCGACCTGGGCGGCTGGCCACCGCCGCCGGCCGGCGAGATGCCCCCTACCCTGGCCCGCGCGCTGGACTGACTGCCTTTGCGAGCGGGCTTGTGGGAGCGGGCCCAGCCCGCGAAAGGGAGCGAAGTTGTGCGAGCGGGCCATGCCCGCGAAAGGGAGCGCAGCTCCCGGCAGGATCCCAGAGACCTTTCTACCAACGGCAACAACAGCCTCTCTGGAATCCCGCCGGCCGGCTGAAGCCGGCCTTTCGCTTGCAAGGCAAGCTCCCACAAACCTCGCTCAAGCAGACACAAAAAAAGGGCGCCGTGAAGGCGCCCTTTTTGTTGTCGCTGAGCGCTGTGGGTTACAGCTTCTCGGCGTTCTCGGACAGGTAGGAAGCAACCCCGGCCGGGTTGTCCTGCATGCCCTGGTCGCCTTTCTGCCAGCCCGCGGGGCACACTTCGCCGTGCTCCTCGTGGAACTGCAGGGCGTCCACCAGACGTACCAGCTCGTCGATGTTACGACCCAAGGGCAGGTCGTTGACCAGCTGGCTGCGAACCACGCCTTTGTTGTCGATCAGGAAGGCACCGCGGAACGCCATGCCACCTTCGGATTCGACATCGTAAGCCTGGGAAATCTGATGGTTCATGTCCGCGGCCATGGTGTATTTCACCGGACCGATACCGCCGTCGTTGATGGCGGTGTTGCGCCAGGCGTTGTGGGTGAAGTGGCTGTCGATGGACACGCTAATCACTTCCACGCCGCGCTCTTTGAATGCGTCCATGCGGTGATCAAGGGCGATCAGTTCGGACGGACACACAAAGGTGAAGTCCAGCGGATAGAAGAACACCAGACCGTATTTGCCTTTGATGGCTTCGGAAAGGGTGAATTCATCCACAATGCTGCCGTCACCCAGGACGGCGGGAACCGTAAAATCAGGTGCGGGTTTACCTACCAGTACGCCCATGTTTTTCCTCTCTGCGTTGAATCAATGTTGAAGACGTCTTCGCTCATCCGGCGGGCGGCGCCTTGACGCCACCTTCGCTCGCTTATCATGGGAATCCCGTGCCAGGATTCAACAGGCGCCACCATTGGTTTTGATTGGCAAAACCAATCAGCGGCGACCGGCCTCAGGCATCGCCTTCCACGGCGGCGCTCTCGACCAGCTCCTGGAGCTGTCCGGAACGGTACATTTCCATGATGATATCGCAACCGCCGACCAGCTCACCGCCCACCCAAAGCTGCGGGTAAGTGGGCCAGTTGGCGTATTCCTTCAAGCTTTGCCGGATTTCCGGCGCTTCCAGAATGTTCACGTAGGCGAACGGCTTGCCCACGCTGGTCATGGCTTCCACCACCTGGGCGGAGAAGCCACATTGGGGAAACTGAGGCGTGCCCTTGATGTACACGAGCACCGGATTTTTCGCGATCTGGTCCTTAATGACCTGAATCACATCATCCATAGAAACCACCTGCCTGCTGATAGTGAAAGGCGCCAGTATAACACCGACGCCCGGTTTTCTGTTGTATCCGCAGACAGTGGGGGCAACGCCGGCCGGTTTCAACCGGTGCGGCACCCGTCGGTGTGGCACCCACCGGTGCGGCACCCATCGGTGTGGCGGGGAAGCCGCCTCAGAAACCCACCTTCACGCCCATGTAGGCGGTGCGCGGGCTGTTGGGGCGGGCGCCGTCCGGCGAGCGCGCGACGATTTCCTGGTCGTCGAACACGTTGTCCACCTTGGCGTACACCTCCACATTGCTGCGCAGATAGTAGGACGCCGCCAGGTCCACCACCAGATAGTCATCGGTGCTACGGAAAGCGGGCCCGTTGGAGCGGTCACAGGTGTTGTCGACGCAGACCTCGTCCACATAGGTGGTGGTCAGGTAGGCACCCCACTGGGCGGGGCGCTCCAGGCCCAGGGTCAGGCTCACCTGGTTTTCCGGCAGGTAGGGCAGCACGTCGCCGTCCTGCACGCTCAGGTCGTCGGCGGTTTCGGTGATTTCGCCGTCGGTGTAGGTGTACGCCAGCCGCACCGGCGCGGTAAGACCCCCGCCCTGCCACAAACGGCTGTTGACGCCCAGTTCCAGCCCGCGCACCTGGGATTCACCGAAGCTTTGCGAGCCGATGGTGTCGCCGTTGGGGCACGGCGCCGCCACCGAGCAGTTGTTGACGGTGTTCTCGTAGTCACTGAAGAAGGCGATGGCGTCGGCGCTGAACGGGCCGCTCCAATAGCGCACGCCGGCTTCGTAGTTCACGCTTTTCTCCGGATCGGTGCCCTCGGCGGAGGACGCGCCGGGGGGCGCGAAACCCTGATGCACGCCGGCCAGCAGCGCCCAGTGGTCGTCCAGCAGCCAGGTGGCGCCCAGGCCGGCCATCAGCTCATCGACCTGATTGTCGACCCGCTGGCTGACCACGTTGCGGCCCGGGTCGGCATAACGCTTGGCTTCGCTCTCCACGTCTTCGTAGCGCAGCGAAGCGGTCAGCAGCACCTGGTCGAGGCGGATGTGATCCACCATCCAGGCGGAAAACGCGTCCGCTTCTTCGATGCGATTATCACCGCCGGTGGGCTCAATGTAGCCACTGCGCACCAGGCTGCCATTTTGCTGCTCGAACACCTCGATGGGCTGGTAGCGGTCCACCTCGTCCTGGTGGAAGCGCACCCCGGCGACCAGATCGTGACGCACCGAGCCCCACTCGAAACCGTGCGATAGCTCGGTCTGTATGCCTTCGGAAGTGTACTCGCGGTTGTTGTTCTTAAGCCGCACGTCGGCCACGTCCTGGTCGCCGTCGAGAATCGCCTGGGCGTTGGCGTCGCCGTTGTTGGCGTCCTCGATCAGGTCGCCGATGCTTTGGCCGCCGGCGCTCGCCACCTTGAACCAATTGCGCTGGAACTTATTGCGGTAAATGGCCGTTTCCAGGCTGGTGTCGCTGCCCAGCACCAGGTGATGCCGCAGGGCCACGCCGTCGTGGTCGTTGTCCATCTGATCGAAGGCGCTGAGCCCGTAACGGCGGTTGGCGTCATCACTGAAATCGCGGTCGGTGAGGCCCAGGTAGCTGTGGTTGGACACCTCGCTGGAATGCGATAGCTTGAGCTCCAGCGCCTGCTTCACATCGGCAGTGTCCGGGCTGGTCCAGCGCAGCTTGGCGACGTAGTCCTGCTTGTCGAAGCCGGTGTCCCGGTCAGAGCGGTCCACGTCCTTGAACCCTTCGCTGCGCTGCTGGTGGGTTTCCAGCAAAAAGCCCCACTGGCCCTGGGTGGCGCCGTACCAGACATGGCCGCGCTGATGGCGGTCCTCGCCGGCCTCCAACTGCACCATGCCCGCTTCATCGGTGGGGATCGGCGTGGACAGCACGTTGAGCGCGCCACCCACGGTGAAGGGGCCATAGCGCAAGGTGTCCGGGCCTTTAAGCACTTCCACGCCGTGGAAGCGGCCGGCGCTGGGGAAATAATAGGCCGCCGGCGCCGCGTAGGGGGCGGGGGCAATGGGAATACCGTCTTCCATCAGGGTGATGCGATCGCTGCGGTTGGTACCGGTGCCGCGGATACCGATATTCGGCCGCAGGCCGTAGCCCTCTTCTTCCTGCACATAGACACCGGGCACGTCGCGCAGGATGCGGTGCACGTCGGTGTATTCCTTTTTCTCCAGATCCTCGTTGGACAGCACATAGGCCGAGCCGGACAAGCTGAAGGTGTCCTCCGTGGAGCCGATGATGTCCACGGCGGGCAGCCGGTTGGTGTCGGCGGCCAGGGTTTCGGCAAACAGCAGGGCGGAGGCACCGCCAAGGGCGCAGAGCGCCAGGGGGGCATTGCGTCGTTTCATCGTTATGGTTCCTGCGACGTGTATGTTTTGTAAGTCGCAGCAAATAATAATGAAAACGATTCTCACTAACAGCTAAGTGACTTTACCTATATTCCTGTTTTTTTGTTCGTTTTCGGTAAGGCCGTAGCCGCCCCCGCCCGGTGACGCCAACAGCAGGCGGTCGCCGGGTTGCGCGTATCCGGTGAACTTGGGTGGCAGCGCCTGACCGTTGAGCCGGTTTTCGCCGGCGGCGCCGGGGCCGCCCCCTTCCAGCCCCCAGGGCCGGTGGCGGCGACGCTCGGTGAGCAGGGTGAAACTGGCGGCGGCGAGAAACTCCAGTTCCCGCTCGATGCCGTCGCCGCCCCGCCGGGCGCCGTCCCCGCCGCTGCCGCGGCGCAGCGCGTAACGACGCACCCGCAGTGGGTAGTGCTCTTCCAGGCTTTCGATGGGCGTGTTCAGCGTGTTGGTCATATGGCTGTGCACCGCCGAAAGGCCGTCGCCACGGTGGTGGGCCCCCATACCGCCGGCCATGGTTTCGTAATAATCCCAGGGCCGCGCCCCGCTCTCGCCGCTCTCGCCCATCGCCAGGTTGTTCATGGTGCCCTGGCTGGCGGCGGGAATCTCACCGGGCAGGGCCTGGGCCAGGGCGCCTAGCACCACGTCGACGATCCGCGAGCTGGTCTCCACATTGCCGGCGGCCACCGCCCCGGGACGGCGCGCGTTGACCAGGCTGCCCTCCGGCGCCGACAACGCGATCGGCCGGAACAGGCCGGCGCAGGATGGCGCGTCATCGGGCAACAGGCAGCGAAAACAGTAATACGCAGCGGCCGCCGCCACCGACAACGGGCAATTGATATTGCCGCTCACCTGGTCCGCGGTGCCGGTGAAGTCCAGCTCGGCGCCGTCCCCTTGTACCCGCAGGGTGACCACCAGCGGGATGTCGAACAGCCCTTGCCCGTCATCGTCCATCACATCGCTGAAGCGGTACTCGCCGTCGGCCAGGTCCGCCAGGCGCTGGCGCATGCGCCGCTCACCATAGGTGTTAAGGGCGTCCAGGGACGCGCGCAGCGGCTCCAGGCCGCGCTCGCCGACCAGCGCCGCCAACCGCCGCGCCCCCGCCTCGCAGGCACTGGCCTGGGCGGCGAAATCGGCGAAACGGGGCACGTCCAGGGGCAGCCGGTCGCCCTCGCCGAGGCCCGCCAGCCGGCGGCTCAACGGAAGCTGCCAGCGGCCTTCCCGCTTGAGCCATTGCGGGGCGATCACCAACCCTTCCTCATCCAGGGTTCTGGACACTGGCATCGAGCCCGGGCTGTGCGCGCCGATATTGGCGTGGTGGGCCCGGGTCACGGTGAAGACGGCCAGCCGCTCGCCGGCGAACACCGGCGCCACCACCGTCACGTCCGGCAGGTGGGTGCCGCCCAGGCAAGGGTCGTTAACCACCAGCAGGTCGCCAGGGCGCCAATCACGCCCTTCCACCAGATCGGCCATGGCGTAGGCCATGGACCCCAGATGCACGGGTATATGCGCGGCCTGGGCGCACAGACCGCCGGCGGCGTCGAAGATCGCGCAGGAGAAATCCAGCCGGTCCTTGATGTTGGGCGACAGTGCGCTGGCGCGCAGCAAGGCGCCCATCTCATCACAGATACCCGCCAGGCGGTTGGCGAAAATGCTTAACTGTACCGGGTCCATGGCGCCTCCCTGACAATGCGATTCACCGATCAGGATACAGGATACCGGCGCGGGAATTGCGTCCCCGCGCCGGCCTCAGTATTATTCGGGGTCCACGCGGCAGCCTCGGCTGCCGTTTTTTGTTGGTAAGCGTTCTTCATCGACCTACAGCGCCAAAGACCATGAGCGAGCAGTTTCTGATCCCCACCTACGCCCGTCAGCCGGTGAGCTTCGAACGTGGCGAAGGGGTATGGCTATACGACGCGCACGGCAACCGTTTTATGGACGCCGTGTCCGGCGTCGCCGTGTGCAACCTGGGCCACGCCCATCCGGCGGTGACCCGCACCCTGGCGGATCAGGCCGCGCAACTGGTGCACACCTCTAACCTGTACCGGATACCGGCCCAGGAAAACCTGGCCGCGCGCCTGTGCGCGCTGAGCGGCATGGAAAAGGTGTTCTTCTCCAATTCCGGCGCCGAAGCCAACGAGGCGGCGATCAAGCTGGCGCGTCTGCACGGCCACCAGCGCGGCAGCGACACACCGCGCATTCTGGTGATGGAGAACAGCTTCCACGGCCGCACCCTGGCGACCCTGTCCGCCACCGGCAACCGCAAGGTGCAAAAAGGCTTCGAGCCGCTGGTGGAAGGCTTCCAGCACCTGCCCTATAACGATCTGGCGGCGGTGGAAGCCGCCGCAGACGACGACCAGGCCGGCCACATAGCGGCGGTGCTGGTGGAGCCGGTGCAGGGCGAAGGCGGGGTCAACGTGCCCGACGACGGCTATTTGCGCGGCCTGCGTGAGCTGTGCGACCGCCACGGCTGGCTGCTGATGTTGGATGAAATCCAGACCGGCAACGGCCGCACCGGCACCTATTTTGCCTGCCAGAGCGACGATGTGCGGCCCGACGTGCTGACCA
The DNA here is from genome assembly GCA_042090255.1 of Alcanivorax sp. Lineage (GTDB taxonomy): Bacteria > Pseudomonadota > Gammaproteobacteria > Pseudomonadales > Alcanivoracaceae > Alloalcanivorax. Next base: position 24,358 of record JBELJS010000025.1, read on the forward strand.
CCGCCAAGGGGCTGGGCAACGGCTTCCCGATCGGCGCCTGCCTGGTGAGCGGCGCCGCTTCCGCGTTGTTCGGGCCGGGCAGCCACGGCAGCACCTTCGGCGGCAACCCGCTGGGCTGCGCCACCGCGCTGGCGGTGGTGGAGACGCTCAGCGGCGAGGTGATCCCGGCGGTCAACGCCAAAGGCGAGACGCTACGCGCGGCGCTGCGCGAGCAGCTTGCCGACGTACCGCTGGTCACCGGGGTGCGCGGCCGCGGGCTGATTATCGGTGTGCAACTCGACCGCGACTGCGGCGAATTGGTGGGCCGCGCCCGCGAGGCCGGCCTGCTGATCAATGTCACCGCCGGCTCGGTGGTGCGGCTGTTGCCACCCCTGGTGATCAACGACGACGAACTCCGTTTCTTGGTGGACACCCTGGCCCAGGTGATCCGCGACTTTGCCCGTGATCAGGAGAACCCATGAGCAGCCCGCGTCACTTTCTCACTCTGATGGACCTTACGCCCAAGGAGTTGGGGTATCTGATACAGCGCGCCGTGGAGCTGAAAACCATGCTGCACACCGGGCAGTTCCATGAACCCCTGCGCGGCAAGACCCTGGGCATGATTTTCGAGAAGTCCTCCACCCGCACCCGGGTGTCGTTCGAAGTGGCGATGACCCAGTTCGGCGGCGCCAGCGTGTTCCTGTCGCCGCGCGACACCCAGCTGGGGCGCGGTGAACCGGTGGAGGATTCCGCCCGCGTGCTGTCGCGGATGGTGGACGCGGTGATGATCCGTACCTTTGACCACGATACCGTGGAAGCCTTTGCCGCTCACTCGCAGGTGCCGGTGATCAACGCCCTCACCGACCAGTTCCATCCCTGCCAGTTGCTCGCTGACATGCAGACGTTCGTGGAGCACCGGGGCAGCATCGCCGGCAAGACGGTGGCCTGGGTGGGCGACGGCAACAACATGTGCGCCAGCTACATCAACGCCGCCGAGCAGTTCGATTTCCAACTGGTGGTGTGCTGCCCGGAGGGCTTCGAGCCGCCGGCGGATCTGGTGGAAGCCTTCGCGCACCGCGTCACCCTGCAGCGCGCCCCCGCCGAGGCAGTGACAGGCGCTCACCTGGTGGTCACCGATGTGTGGGCCTCCATGGGCCAGGAAGACGAGCAAGCCGACCGCATCAAGCGGTTCTCCGAGTATCAGGTGAATCCGGCACTGATGGACCGGGCCGACCCGGAAGCGCTGTTCATGCACTGCCTGCCCGCCCACCGGGGCGAAGAAGTCAGCCACGACATGCTCGACGACCCGCGCGCGGTGGTCTGGGACGAGGCGGAGAACCGGCTGCACGCGCAGAAGGCTCTGCTGGAATTCTTGCTCACCGGGACGCACTAACCTTGTGCGAGCGGGCCTCGCCCGCGAAAGGCAAGCGAAGCTTGGCGGCAGGATGCCAGAGGTCTGCCTAACGACAGCACAAACAGCGTCTCTGGGATCCTGCCGGGTGGCTGGCGCCACCCTTTCGCGGGCGGGGCCCGCTCGCACAACTTCGCTCCCTTTCGCGGGCGGGGCCCGCTCCCACAAAGCCCGCTCCTACGCGTCATCTTCGCGGCAGACGCGGTTGCGACCGCCGGTCTTGGCGCGGTACAGGGCGCGGTCGGCGCGGCCCAGGAGCTGGTCCACGGTTTCCTTGCCCCGGTAGCTGGCGACCCCCGCCGACAGGCTCACCGCCGGCGGCCCGCGACGATCCTCGAAACTGCGCGACGCCCAGCTTTCGCGCAGCCGCTCGGCCACCAGTTCGGCGCCGGCCAGATCGCTCTGCGGTAACACCAGAATAAATTCCTCGCCGCCCAGCCGGGCCAGGTAGTCTCCCTCACGCAGATTATCCAGGGTGTGCTCGGCGAACTGCCGCAGCACCCGATCGCCCATGTCGTGTCCGTACTCGTCATTAATCCGCTTGAAATGATCCAGGTCCACATAGCACACCGAAAAGGGATAAATCTGGTTGTCCGCCAGGGCCTTTTGGTGCTCCAGAACCTCCAGAATATGGCGCCGGTTGAACAGGCCGGTAAGGTCGTCGCGGATGGCCAGATCGCGGACCTGTTCCAGGGCATCCGCCAACGCCTGATTTTTTACCGCCAGGCTGCGCCGCAGGCCGTTTACTCCGCTGCCGGTCACCGCGAAGCTCAACGCCACCAGGGTAAAAATCAGCCACTGCAGCAATTCCAGGCTCAAGCTCAAGCGCAGGCCCCGGGTCGCCAGCGCCAACGCCAGCATCAGCGCGTAGCCGAGACTGGCCAGCAGCGCCAACGACAACAGCGACCGCGCGCCGAGCCGGAACGACACCAACAGCAACAGGGGAAAGAACAGAATCATGGCGCTGATGCGCGCTTCGTTCATGGGAAAGGCGGCGACCAGAAAGGCCACCACCAACCCCAGGGCCATGGGCACGGACAGGCTGGGTTCCCGCCACTCCAGCGTGGCGCCGGTTTCAATCAGCAGCAGGTAAAGGGCCGTGATCGCGGCGAGGGTGCCGAGCAGCAAGCCTACATAGAGGCCACCGGCGTCCAGCGCCCCCCACAGCCAGAGCGCCACCACCAGCAGCGAGTGGAACAACGCCACCGCCGCCAGGGACCAACCATGGCGAAGCATAAGCCGCCGCTCGCTGACCGTCAGACGGCGCGCCCGGCGCCAATAACGGCCGTTCACGGTGGGCCCGCCGTGATGATCCGATCACGGCCGGCGGCCTTGGCCTGATAAAGAAGACGGTCGGCGCGCACCAGCACCTCGTCCGGGCTTTCCCCGTGCCCAACCACGGTGAGCCCCACCGAGGCGGTCACTTCCAACGCCGGCGCGGCCATGAAGCGCTGGGCGCGCAACGCGCTCATCAGGCGCTCCACACTGGTCAGCGCCTGCTCCATATCCATCACCGGGAGCATCACCAGAAATTCTTCGCCGCCCAGCCGCGCGGCCATATCCTTATCGCCCAGGTAACGGCGGGTCAGTTCGGCGAACCGCACCAACACCTGGTCACCGAACAGGTGCCCGTGGCGGTCGTTGATGCGCTTGAAATGATCCAGATCGACGAAGCCCACCGCCAGCAAAAACGCCCCCCGGCGCGCCTGACCGCAGGCCTTGGCGAGCAGCTCCATGGCATGGCGGCGGCTGTACAAGCCGGTCAGCTCGTCCTTGACGGCCAGGTCCTGGATGCGTTCAAGCAACTCGGCAAGCTGGACGTTACGCTCACGCAGCCGCAAACGAATGGTGGTGATCTCACTGGCCAGTAACACCATGGCCAGGGTGACCAGGGAAAACAGCAACCACTGGCCCGCTTCCAGCAACGGCTGCGCCAGATCGCCACGCCCATTCAGATAGAGCAACACCACGGCGTAACCGGCCACGGCGAGGGCCGCGGACCGCGCCACCTGGCGGCGGCGCACGCGAAATACCCCCTGATGCAGGATGGCGAAGAAGAACGCCATCACCGCCAGGCGGCCCTGATCCAGGTAAAGCGCCGAAGCCAGCAGCGTGACGATGCACCAGATCATTACCGGCTCGGTCATCGCCGGGTTCTTCAGCCGCCGGTTCAAGCCGGCGTGGGCAAAGACCAGCAGGCCCAAGTGGCCGACCCAGATCGCGCCGAACAAGCCGTAGAAGGCCGGCGCGCCACCGTGAAAGAACCCCCACTGCAGGATCAGCCAGCACACCAGAGTGTGCGCCGCGCCGCCCATCAGCAACGAGAATGCCAGACGGCGCAAGCGCAACGCCTGGCGTCGGTCGGTCACTGTGGCAAGCCGTCCATGCATGCGATCCTTCCCCAAGGTCGTCTTCTTATGGCAAGGGGATGATAATCAAAACTGTGCACTGAATCACACTTTCGGTCGGGCTTTCACTGCCGGTTATCCGAACACACCCGCTGCACGGCTTCACGCCAGCCCCGGTACCGGTGCTCCCGCTCGCCCTCTTCCAGGGCCGGCTCGAACGCCCGGTCCGGCTGCCAGTGCTCGGCGATTTCGTGCAGATCGCGGAACAGGCCGCAGCCCAACCCGGCCAGGTAGGCCGCACCCAGGGCGGTGGTTTCGGTGACACGGGGCCGGTCCACCCGTACCCCCAACACGTCGGCCAGGGTCTGGCCCAGCCAGTTATTGACCACCATGCCGCCATCCACGCGCAGCGTGGTGGGGCGCTGAGCGCAATCCGCCGCCATCGCCTCGAGCAAATCACGAGACTGGTAGCACACCGCCTCGAGGCCGGCGGTGACCACCTCGGCGATGCCGGTGTCGCGGGTCAGGCCGAGCAGCGCGCCGCGCGCGTGCGGGTCCCACCAGGGCGCGCCCAGGCCGGTGAAGGCGGGCACCAGATAGACCCCTCCGGCGGAACCGACACGGCGCGCGAGAGCCTCGGTTTCGCTGGCATGGGAAATCAGATTGAGGCCGTCGCGCAGCCACTGAATCGCCGCGCCGGCGACGAAGATCGAGCCCTCCAGCGCGTAGCAGGTCTCGCCGTTCAACCGGTAGGCCACGGTGGTCAGCAGACGGTTGTCGGAGAGCACCGCCGCGCCGGTGTTCATTACCATGAAGCAACCGGTGCCGTAGGTGCTTTTCACCATGCCCGGCTCGAAGCAGGCCTGCCCCACCAGCGCCGCCTGCTGATCGCCGGCGATGCCGGTCACCGGCACCGCGGCGCCCAGCACCCCGGGGTCGGTGCGGCCGAACTCGCCGGCACTGTCACGCACATCCGGGAGCAGCGAAACCGGAATGTCGAACAACCGGAGCAGTTCCTCGTCCCATTGCTGGCTATGAATATTGAACAACAGGGTGCGCGACGCATTGGTGGCGTCGGTGGCGTGCACCCGGCCGCCGGTGAGCTTCCACAGCAGCCAGCAGTCAATGGTGCCGAACGCCAGCTCCCCGGCGTCGGCCCGGCGGCGCGCGCCGTCCACATTCTCCAGCAGCCAGGCCAGCTTGGTAGCTGAAAAGTACGGGTCCAGCAGCAGGCCGCTGCGCTCGCGCACCAGGTCCTCGTGGCCTTCCTGTTTGAGCCGCTGGCAGTAATCCGCGGTGCGCCGGTCCTGCCAGACGATGGCCCGCGCTACCGGTTCCCCGGTGGCGCGGTCCCAGAGCACGGTGGTCTCGCGCTGGTTGGTGATACCGATGGCGGCCAGTTGATCCGCTTCCACCTGGGCATTGCGCAGCGCCTGGCGGCACAGCGCCAGGCAGTCGTTCCAGATCTCCTGCGCGTCATGCTCGACCCAGCCGTCGCGGGGGAAATGCTGGCGGAATTCTTTCTGCGCCTGCCCCACCGCGACGCCGTCCCGGCCGAACACAATGGCGCGGGAACTGGTCGTGCCCTGGTCGATTGCGAGAATGAAAGAAGCCATAAAATCCCTTAATGGAGAATGGATAATTGAAAATGGAGAATGAAAAACCGGCGATAAGAGGGCTTGTTATCATTCTCCATTACCCATTCTCAATTGTTTTTTGGTCGTCCCAGCACGTGCTGGCGGCGTTGTTCTCGGGGCAGGATAACCCGGAAGCGGGCGCCGCCCCAGTCGCTTTCCGCCACCGCCACGTCGCCGCCGTGCCAGTCGACGATGCGCTTGACGATGGACAGCCCCAGGCCGTAGCCACCGCTGGCTCGATGGCGGCTTTTATCGAGCCGCGCGAACGGTTTGAAGACGCGCTCGCGCTGGTGCTCGGCGATGCCGGCGCCGTCGTCGTCCACGTCCAGAATCAGGCTGTCTTCCTGTTCGGTCACCGTCATCCGCACCTGTGTTTTCGCGTACCGCAGGGCGTTGGTGACCAGATTCTGGAGAATCCGGTGCAGGTAGCGCGGGTCCCCTTCCACGGTCAGGTCCCGGGAGCCGCGGGCGTCGATCAGGATGTCACCGCGGATGTCCTCCAGCTCGCCGATCAGCTGATCGCACACTTCCAGCAGGAACACCGGCTGGAACTCGATGTTGGGGGTGCCCTCCTCCAGGCGCGCGTAGGTGAGAATCTCGTCGATCAACTCGTCCAATTGCTCAATGTCCCGGTCCAGGGCGTTGAGCTTTTCGCGGCGCTCGTCGGCGGATTCACAATCCGCCAGCATCTCCAGGCCGAAGCGCAGCCGCGCCACCGGGGTGCGCAGTTCGTGGGACACCGCCCGGGTCATTTCCCGTTGCGCCTCGATAAGACGGCGGATGTGCGCGGTCATGCCGTTGAAGGTGGCCGCGACCTGGCCGATCGGGTCGTTGCCGGGAATATCCGCGTAGGCGCCCAAATCGCCGCTGCCGAGCCGCTTCACCGCCCGGTCCAGGCGCCGCAGACGGGTCTGCAGCGGGCGCACCTGCAGGTAAGTGGAGAGCGCCACCAGCAGCAGCGCCACCACACCGGCGATTACCAGCAATTCCCAGGGGAACTGATCGAACAGGTGCAGCGGCCCCATCACCAGAACACGGTCGCCCCCCGATACCGGCACCAGCACCCGCACCCCGGCGTCGCGCCGGGTGCTGTCGGTGAGGGTGAACACCACCTCTTCACGCTCCAGGCGCCGCTGCTGTTCCACGTCCAGGTCCAGCTCGGTGCGCGGCACCAGCGTCAGGGGGTAGCCGAAGTGCTGGTCCAGATCGGCCAGGGCACGATCTTGCTGGTTGGCCGGGAGCGCGCGCAGATAATCGAGCACCAGCATGGCGGTGGCGCGAGCCTGTTGTTCGGAGAGGCGCGTCATAACGGCGCGTATATAGAGTGGTTCGTCGGGGACCGCGAACAGTACTTCCACCCGTTCGCTGTCCGGGTTGCCGCGCAACACCACCCGGCCTTCCTGCAGATGCAGCCCGTCGCGGTAGGACAGCCCCAGTTCGCCGGCGTCGCGCAGCGTCACCGGGGCGCCGAACATGCGGCTCAGCGAACGGGACCAGGCCTGTCGCTCGGCGTCGCTGGCGCGCGCCCGGTAGCCTTCGGCCATCAAATAGAAGGTGCCACGGGCCATGCGCTCGCGGTACAACTGCGACCGATAGTCGTTGACCAGTTCCACGCCGGCATAGGTCAGCGCGCCGATGATCAGCAGTGCCACCAGGACGCCACCGTAGATTCGGACGAAGATACTGTTCAAATCACACCTGCCGGCGCGAGCGGGCGACAGCGCCCGCCCCCGTCATCCGCTGCTCATTTCTTTCACGAACAGATAGCCCTTGGAGCGTACCGTCTTGATTCGCTTGGGGTTTTCCGGATCGTCGCCAACCTTGGGGCGAATGCGGGAAATGCGCACGTCGATGGAGCGGTCCTGGCCGTCGTACTGAATACCGCGCAGTTTCTCGAAGATGGTCTCGCGGGACAGCACCGTGCCGGCGTTGGAGGCCAGCAGCCAGAGCAGGTCGTATTCGGCGCTGGTCAGGTCGACCGATTTGCCGCGCAGGCTCACTTCCCGGGCGGAGTTGTCGATCACCAGGGCGCCGAATTCCAGCCGCGACGGCGAGCTGTCGCGCTCGCTGTCGGTTTCCACCCGCCTCAGCAGGGCGCGGATGCGGGCCAGCAGAACGCGCGGTTTGACCGGTTTGGCGACATAATCGTCGGCGCCCATTTCCAGCCCCAGAACCTGATCCATGTCGTCGGTGCGTGCGGTCAACATGAGAATCGGATTCTTGAAGGTGGCGCGTACCTCCCGGCAGACGGTGAGACCGTCGGCGCCCGGAAGCATCAGGTCAAGAACCACCAGGTCCGGCTGTTCGGAGCGGATACGGCGAATGGCTTCCTCGCCGTCGCTCACCACGCTGACGTCAAGGCCGTTGGATTGAAGGTATTCGCAAGTAAGATCGGCGAGACGTTCATCGTCTTCCACGATCATGATGGTCGGCGGGTTATCCTGCACGCTTGTCATTCCCGTCGTTATCCTTATCGATTCATTGTTGTTACGGCGCAGCCGCCAATTCTGTTTATACGCATACCCGTGCGGTTGAGCAACCAGAATGAGCCGGCGGAAGGGACACAATATATAGTGGTCGTCTCCTGACGCTCAAGTGAGTTTGCTTTTCGCCCACACTGCTGCACAAGCCGCGCACAGTTTATCCACAGGATTTCCCCAGGCGGAATGCTTGCAAAAGCCGGAACCCATCTATAACTTGTACTGTTATTGGTCACCGACCCCAACATATTGGGTTTTGTAAACGTTTTCCGGTTCAGCAGGCCTACGTCTTTCCGCCCCCCGGAAAATGCCGCCGGATCAGCCGCTTACGCGTTCCGGCCCGAATTATGCAGTCCAGAAGTCGCCGACAGTCCGGCCACCGGCACAAGCCGCTAACACAACATATGGTGTTTTCGACTCGTCAGCCCACCACGGGCGCCGGACCGGCGGTTTCCGACCTACGGTCACAACGTTTTTTACCATCAGAATAGCCAGCACAGAGACAACGGAGAGGGCATCATGCACACGGATATGAATCGCGATCAGTCCCACGCGGGCGCGCAAGGCGGCGAAGTGAGCGCCGAGCAGGACGTCACCGCCACCGCCCCCGGCCAGCTGCGCGTCATCAAGCGCAACGGCAAGGTGGTTTCCTACGATGACGACAAGATCACCGTGGCCATCACCAAGGCGTTCCTGGCCGTGGAAGGCGGCACTGCGGCGGCCAGCTCGCGCATCCACGACACCGTGGATCGTCTCACCGAGCAGGTCAGCGCCACCTTCAAACGCCGCATGCCCTCCGGCGGCACCATTCATATCGAGGAAATTCAGGACCAGGTGGAACTCGCCCTGATGCGTAACGGCGAGCACAAAGTGGCCCGCGATTACGTGTTGTACCGCGACCAGCAGGCGCGCAAACGCGCCGAGCGGGCCCGCGACCTGCCCGAGCCCAAGCACAAGGTGGACATGAACGTGACCATGGAAGACGGCAGCCGCGCGCCGCTCGACATGGCCCGTCTCGAGCATCTGATCCACGAGGCCTGCAGCGGTCTCGAAGAGGTCTACCCGGACAAGATCATCGCTGAAACCGTCAAGAACCTGTACGACGGCGTCTCCATCAAGGACGTCAACACCTCCATGGTGATGACCGCGCGCACCATGATCGAAATGGAGCCCAACTACTCCCAGGTCACCGCCCGGCTGCTGATGGACAAGATCCGCGCCGAGGCCCTGCAGTATCTGGGCGTGGGCGAGCGTGCCAGCCAGCAGGAGATGGAAGACCTCTATGCCAAAGCTCTGGCCGCCTACATTGAGAAAGGCATTGAATACGAGTTGCTGAGCCCGGAGCTCGCCGAGTTCGACCTGAACAAGCTGGGCGCCGCCATCGACGGCAAGCGCGACCTGCAGTTCTCCTACCTGGGCCTGCAAACCCTCTACGACCGCTACTTTATTCACCACAATGAGACCCGCATCGAGCTGCCGCAGTGCTTCTTCATGCGCGTGGCGATGGGCCTGGCGGTGCGCGAGGACAACCGCGAAGAGCGCGCCATCGAGTTCTACAACCTGCTCTCCAGCTTCGACTACATGAGTTCCACGCCGACCCTGTTCAACGCCGGCACTCTGCGTCCGCAGCTGTCCAGCTGCTACCTGACCACGGTGCCCGATGACCTGTCCGGCATTTACAGCGCCATCCACGACAACGCCATGCTGAGCAAATTCGCCGGCGGCCTGGGCAACGACTGGACCCCGGTGCGCGCGTTGGGCGCCTACATCAAAGGCACCAACGGCAAATCCCAGGGCGTGGTGCCGTTCCTGAAAGTGGTCAACGACACCGCCGTGGCGGTCAACCAGGGCGGCAAGCGCAAGGGCGCGGTGTGCGCCTACCTGGAAACCTGGCACATGGACATTGAAGAGTTCATCGAGCTGCGCAAGAACACCGGCGACGACCGCCGCCGCACCCACGATATGAACTCCGCCAACTGGATCCCCGACCTGTTCATGAAGCGGGTGATCAACGAGCAGGACTGGACCCTGTTCAGCCCCAACGACGTGCCCGACCTGCACGATCTGTACGGCGAAGCCTTCGAGCAGCGCTACGAAGAGTACGAAGCGATGACCCGCGACGGCCGCATGAAGCTCTACAAGCGTCTGCCGGCCATCAACCTGTGGCGCAAGATGCTCTCCATGTTGTTTGAAACAGGCCACCCCTGGTTCACCTTCAAGGATCCGTGCAACCTGCGCAGCCCGCAGCAGCACGTGGGCGTGGTGCATTCGTCCAACCTGTGCACTGAGATCACCCTCAACACCAATAAAGAAGAAATCGCGGTGTGCAACCTGGGTTCGGTGAACCTGGCTCAGCACGTCGGCGACAACGGCCTCGACCGCGACAAGCTGGCGAGCACCGTGAAAACCGCCGTGCGCATGCTCGATAACGTGATCGACATCAACTACTACAGCGTGCCCCAGGCGGAGCGCTCCAATATGAAGCACCGCCCGGTGGGCCTGGGCATCATGGGCTTCCAGGACGCGCTCTATAAGCAGGGCTTCAGCTACGCCTCCAGCGACGCGGTGACGTTCGCCGACCAATCCATGGAAGCGGTCAGCTACTACGCCATCGAGGCCTCCGCGCAGCTGGCCGAGGAACGCGGCGCCTACCAGAGCTTCGACGGCTCTTTGTGGAGCCAGGGCGTGCTGCCGATCGATTCCATCGACATCCTGGTCAAGCAGCGTGGCGAGGAGTACTGCAAGGTGGATCGCAGCCAGACCCTCGACTGGGACCGGGTGCGCGACAAGGCCCGCAAAGGCATGCGCAACTCCAACGTGATGGCGATCGCGCCGACGGCCACCATCGCCAACATCACCGGCGTGTCGCAGTCCATCGAGCCCACGTACCAGAACCTGTACGTGAAATCGAACCTGTCCGGCGAGTTCACCGTGGTCAACCCGTTCCTGGTCAACGCGCTCAAGGAGCGCGGCCTGTGGGACAACGTGATGGTCAACGATCTCAAATACTACGACGGCTCCGTGCTGCCCATTGAGCGGGTGCCGGACGACCTCAAGGAAGAGTTCCGCACCGCCTTCGAGATCGAGCCGCGCTGGCTGGTGGAAGCGGCCAGCCGCCGCCAGAAGTGGATCGACCAGGCCCAGTCGCTGAACCTCTACATCGCCGAGGCCAACGGCAAGAAGCTGGACGTGACCTACAAGATGGCCTGGCTGCTGGGTCTGAAAACCACCTACTACCTGCGTGCCATCGGCGCCACCCAGACCGAGAAGTCCACGGTCAACGACAACAAGCTCAACCGGGTCTCTTCCGGTGGCGCAGCGGGGGCCTCCGACGCGGCACCCGCCTCCGCCGCCCCGTCCGAGGCCGATTTCAGCCAGCCCGCGGACGTGCCGCAGGCCTGCTCCCTGGACGACCCGGATTGCGAGGCGTGCCAGTAAAAGGCGCCGGACGCTTGACGCCGGATGCCAGACGCCAGACGCCAAACTCGCTTATCCAAGCGTCCGGCGTCAGGCGTCCAGCGTCGGGCCATTTAAAGAATGCACCATCGGTGACGCCAAGGCGCCACCCCGACAGAATGGAGAAAGATCATGCTGAGCTGGGACGAATTTCATGCGCCAGAAACGCCCAACCACAAGCAGCCCGGCGGGCGGACAGCGCCGCCGCAATCTCAACCGGTATCTGAGGAAGCGGCACCTGCACCTCAAGCACCGGCAGCGGGAAGTGGAACGGATGCGGGAAATGAAACCGGACATCCCGGACACGACGAACTGCGAGGAGAATCCTCACGGGAGCGAGCGCTGAGCGACGCGGTACTGCGCGCCCAGCAGGCGGTGGCTGAAATGGACACCGCCGAAGGCATCGCCGAGCTGGAAGGCGCCGCCGGCCGGGTCGAGGTGGACGACAAGCGCATGATCAACTGCCGCGCCGACCTCAACCAGTTGGTGCCCTTCAAATACGACTGGGCCTGGCAGAAATACCTGGACGGCTGCGCCAACCACTGGATGCCCCAGGAAATCAACATGAACGCCGACCTGGCGCTGTGGAAGAAGGAAGGCGGCCTCACCGAAGACGAGCGCCGCATCGTCAAGCGCAACCTGGGCTTCTTCTCCACCGCCGATTCCCTGGTGGCGAACAACCTGGTGCTGGCCATCTACCGGCTGATCACGAACCCGGAGTGCCGCCAGTACATCCTGCGCCAGTCCTTCGAGGAAGCGATCCACACCCACGCCTATCAGTACTGCATCGAGTCACTGGGCATGGACGAAGGCGAGATCTTCAACATGTACCGGGAAATCCCCTCGGTGGCCAAGAAGGCGCAATGGGGTGTCGACTACACTCGTGAAATCTCGGATCCGCAGTTCACCACCGGCACCCCGGAAACCGACAAGGCGCTGCTCAAGAACCTGATCGCGTTCTACTGCGTGCTGGAAGGCATCTTCTTCTACTGCGGCTTCACCCAGATCCTGTCCATGGGCCGCCGCAACAAGATGACCGGCGTCGCCGAGCAGTTCCAGTACATCCTGCGCGACGAGTCCATGCACGTGAACTTCGGCGTCGACGTGATCAACCAGATCAAACTGGAAAACCCGCACCTGTGGGACCAGGAAATGCGCGACCAGGCCACCCTGATGATCCTGGAAGGCACCGAGCTGGAAATCCAGTATGCCCGCGACACCATGCCGCGCGGTGTGCTCGGCATGAACGCGGCGATGATGGAAGAGTACCTGCAGTTCATCGCCAACCGCCGCCTCACCCAGTTGGGCCTGCCCGAGCAGTTCAAGGGCGTCAGCAACCCGTTCCCCTGGATGAGCGAGATCATGGACCTGCGCAAGGAGAAAAACTTCTTCGAAACCCGGGTCACCGAGTATCAGGTCGGCGGCGCGCTCAGCTGGGACTGATCCTGTCCCGTGGGAGCGAGCCTGCTCGCGAAAGGCAAGCGGAGCTTGCCGGCGGGATACCAGAGGCCTCTGGTATCCTGCGGGGCAACCTTTGCCGGCCGACAAGTCGGCCTTTCGCGGGCGGGGCCTGCTCCCACAAGCGCCGCCCGATTGTCTCCCCCGCCACCCTTTGGCACCATTAGGGCACTCAAGCCGGAGACGTCCATGAGCGACTACGAAGACTACGACGATTTCGACGACTACAAGCAGGAAGCCCAGGAGCTTCTCAGCACCATTGAGCAGGTGGAGGAAACCCTCTCGGTGATGACCACCGTGGTCAGCCAGCTCAAAGAGCAGGTCGCCACGCACCTCGACGGCGACGACACCGTGGAAATGAGCGCCGAGGAATTCCTCGAGCAGTGCGAGAACGCCGAAGGCACCTGGCACTGACTCCGAATCGACTCTCCCAATCCCAAGCATCAGCATTGACCATACCCCCCTGCCCCACCCGCGCGTTATAGTGTCCCGCACAGTGATGGCGCGTTCCCGGCGCCGGAAGGAGAAGGTTGAATGAAAGCTTCGGATTTGTTCGTTCGCGCCCTGGAAGCCGAGGGCGTGGAATACGTCTTCGCCATCCCCGGCGAGGAAAACCTGGATCTGCTGGAAGCCCTGCGCGGCTCCCGCACGATCAAGCTGGTGGTGACCCGTCACGAACAGGGCGCCGGCTTCATGGCCGCCACCTACGGGCGGCTCACTGGCAAAGCCGGGGTCTGCCTGTCGACCCTGGGCCCCGGCGCCACCAACCTGGTGACCGCCGCCGCCTACGCCCAATTGGGCGCCATGCCGATCGTTATGATCACCGGCCAGAAGCCGATCAAATCCAGCAAGCAGGGCCAGTTCCAGATCATCGATGTGGTCGACATGATGCGCCCGCTCACCAAGTTCACCAAGACCGTGGTCAGCGGCGACACCATCCCGGCGCGCATCCGCGAGGCCTTCCGCCTGGCCCAGGAAGAGCGCCCGGGCGCCACCCACCTGGAGCTGCCCGAGGACATCGCCCGCGAACACTCCTCGATGCCGGTGCTTGAGCCCAGCCTGACGCGCCGCCCGATCGCCGAGGACAAGGCCATCTGCCGCGGCGTGGAAGCGATTCGAAACGCCCGCAAACCGCTGATCGTGGTGGGCGCCGGCGCCAACCGCAAGCTCACCAGCAAGATGCTGCGACAGTTCATTGAGAAGCTTGGCATCCCGGCGATCACCACACAGATGGGCAAAGGCGTGGTGGATGAAACCGGCCCCCACTTCCTGGGCAACACCGCGCTCTCCGACGGCGACTTCGTGCACCGCGCGATTGGCGCCGCCGACCTGATCATCAACGTCGGCCACGACGTGGTGGAGAAGCCGCCGTTCTTCATGCAGCCCGGCGGCGCCACCGTGGTGCACGTGAACTTCAACTCCGCCCAGGTGGACCCGGTCTACTTTCCGCAGATCGAAGTGGTGGGCGACATCGCCAACAGCCTGTGGCAGCTCAAAGAGCGCCTGGAACCCCAGGAGCACTGGAGCTTCGCCGACTTCCACCGGGTCCGCGACGCGCTCCAGGCGCACATCGCCGAAGGCGAGCGCGACGACCGCTTCCCGATCCTGCCGCCGCGCCTGGTGCGCGAGATCCGCAAGGTGATGCCCGACGACGGCACCATCGCGCTGGATAACGGCATGTACAAGATCTGGTTCGCGCGCAACTACCCGGCCACGCACCCCAACACGGTGCTGCTGGATAACGCCCTGGCCAGCATGGGCGCCGGCCTGCCGTCGGCGATGGCCGCCAAGATGGTGCACCCGGACCGCCGGGTGATGGCGGTGTGCGGCGACGGCGGCTTTATGATGAACTCCCAGGAGCTGGAAACCGCCGTGCGCCTGCGCCTGGATCTGGTGGTGCTGATCCTGCGCGACGACGGCTACGGCATGATCAAGTGGAAGCAGAAGCAAATGGACTTCCATGACTTCGGCCTGGACTTCCAGAATCCGGATTTCGTCGCCTACGCCAAAGCCTATGGCGCCCAGGGCCACCGCGTGGAAAGCACCGAGGGCCTCGGCCCGCTGGTGGAACAATGCTACGCCGCCGGCGGTGTCCACGTGATCGATCTGCAGATTGATTACAGCGACAACGACCGGGTGCTGAACCAGGAAATCCGCGAGCTCAGCCGCAAGGTCTAGAGCCGCAGCACGCTTATCCGACGAGCGGCATTCCGCTCGTCGGATAAGCACTCCCCGCCGCCTTGGTATTGGTGCTAATCTGCCGCTATCCATCCGATTCGCGCAGGGAGCGCCAGCATGGCATCCACCTCTTTATTCAATGTGCTTCCCTCAGTGCTGAGCACCGTTCTCTCCACCGGAGCGGCACCCGCACCGGCCAACGACCCCACTGTCACCAACAACGACTGGTATCGCCCGGCGGTGGACGTGAACGCCCAGGTCCAGCTTCAAGGCACCCCCAACATCAGTTATGACGTGGAACTATACGTGCTCGACCTGTTCGACACCGACAGCGCCGTGATCGACGCCTTGCACGCCGACGGGCGCAAGATGATTTGTTATTTCTCCGCCGGCACCTTCGAAAACTGGCGCGACGACGCCGGCCGTTTCACCGCCGCCGACAAGGGGCGGCGCCTGGGTAACTGGCCCGGCGAGCGCTGGCTGGATATCCGCTCACAGAACGTGCGCGCGATCATGGCCGACCGCCTCGACCTGGCGGTGCAGCGCGGCTGCGACGGCGTCGACCCGGACAACGTGGACGGCTATTCCAACCGCACCGGCCTGCCGCTCACCTACCAGGACCAAATCGACTACAACACCTGGCTGGCGGATCAGGCGCACCAGCGCGGCCTGGCGATTTCATTGAAGAACGACCTGGGCCAGATCGACGACCTGGTGGCGCACTTCGATTTCGCCATCAACGAATCCTGCCACGAGTGGGACGAGTGCGAGCTGCTGATGCCGTTCATCCAGGCCGGCAAGCCGGTGGTGCACATCAATTACCTGTACGCCGACGACCCGGTCGGCCGCGCCGAGCTGTGCCTGTACACCCAAAGCCTGGGTTTTAGTACTCTGACTCTACCGCAACTGCTCGACGGCAGCTTCCGCTACAGCTGTAATCCATAACGCTGATTCGTCCATGTATTACAGTACCCCGTGAGCCGCAGGCAGGGGGAAGAACAGCATGACCGGAGCATTAACCCAAGTAGTGGTCCTGCTGGCCACGGCGGTGCTTGCCGTGGTGGTGTTCCGGCGCCTGCATCTACCGCCGATTCTCGCCTACCTCAGTGCCGGGGTCCTCGCCGGCCCCGGTGGCCTGGGCTGGGTCGGCGACACCCAGGGCATGCTGCATCTGGCGGAATTCGGCATTGTTTTTCTGCTGTTTTCCCTGGGGCTGGAATTCTCGATTCCCAAAGTGCTGGCACTGCGCCGCGTGGTTTTCGGCGCCGGCCCGCTGCAGGTGCTGCTTACCGGCGTGCCGGTGGCCGCACTGATGTGGCTGCTGGGCTTCAGCCCGGCGGTGGCACTGATCGCGGGCGGCGCCTTCGCGCTTTCTTCCACGGCCATCGTGATCCGTGACCTGATCACGCGCGGCGCGGTGAACACCGGCTACGGCCGCGCCACCACCGGGGTGCTGCTGTTCCAGGATCTGGCGGCGGTGATCATGCTGGTGCTGCTGCCGGTGCTCGCCAACCCGGAAAGCGGCCACCCCGGCATCGCCGCGGCAATCACCTTGGGCAAGGCGCTGGCGCTGTTCATCGGCATCTATGTGATCGGCAAATGGGTACTGCCGCGAGCTCTCGAGGAGACCGGCCGGGCGCGCTCTGACGAAGTGTTCGTGATGACCGCCCTGCTGCTCGCCCTGCTCGCCGCCTGGGTGACTCACGCCCTAGGTCTGTCCATGGCGCTGGGCGCCTTCCTGGCCGGCATGATGCTGGGCGAAAGCCACTTCCGCCATCAGATCGAAGCGGACATCCGACCGTTCCGGGACCTGCTGCTGGGTTTGTTTTTCATGGGCGTGGGCATGCTGGTGTCGCCGGCGTTGTTCGCCAGTCACTGGCACTGGATTCTGCTCGGTGCGGCGGTGCTGATGCTGTTCAAATTGGCATTGATCAGCCTGCTGCTGCGCTGGCTGGGTGAGCGCACCGAAACCGCCCTGCGCAGCGGCATCCTGCTGGCCCAGGGCGGCGAGTTCGGCTTCGTGCTGGTGGCCCTGGCGGTAAACCACGGGCTGATGGACAATCAGCAAGCCGGCGTCCTGGTGTCGATCAGCGTTCTGACCATGGCCGTCACCCCGGCGCTGCTGGAGAACAGCGGCACGCTCACCCGCCGTCTGCTGCGCCAATGGGAACAAGAGCCCGACACCCCAGCGGTGGACGAGGCCACCACCGGCCACGTGCTGCTGTGCGGCTATGGCCGCGTGGGGCAGAACCTGATGCGCTACCTGACCCGCTTCCACCACCAGGCGGTGGCCATCGACACCGACCTGGTGCGCATCCAAGAGGCCAGCCAGGCCGGCGAGCGGATTATCTTCGGCGACGCCACTCGCAAGGAGATTCTCGAACGGGCTGGCGTCCACCGCGCCAGCCTGCTGGTGATCACCTTCGACGACGCCCGCCAGGCGGAACGCATCCTGCACACCGTGCATCAGTTGTGCCCGGACCTGCGCGTGCTGGTGCGCACCCGCGACGACACTCACTTGGACGAACTGATCCAGGCCGGCGCCGCCGAAGTGGTGCCGGAGGTGCTGGAAGCGTCGCTGATGCTGGTGGCCCACGCGCTGATGATGCTCGACACGCCGTTCGGCAAGGTGCTGGCGATGCTGCGCCAAAGCCGCCGCGAGCGCTACAAGCTGCTGCGCGGCTACTACCATGGCGAATCCCTGCCCACCGCCGACAGCGCCGGCAACCCCTACCGGCTGCTGCACGCGGTGACCCTCAACGGGCGCGCCGCCTGCCTCGGCAAGCGCATCGACGAACTCAAGCTCAACGAGAACAAGGTGGAAGTGCAGACCCTGCGGCGCGGCGACCGCACCATTGACCGCCCGGCGGGCGACCAAGTCCTCCAGGACGGCGACATCCTGATTCTCTACGGCCCGCTGGAAGCGGTGGAAGCCAGCGAGGAGAAACTGCTCGGCGGCTAAGGAAATCACTGTGGGAGCACGCCTTGTAGGAGCGGGCCCCGCCCGCGAAAGGCAAGCTTTGCTTGCCGGCAAAGGTTGCCCCGCAGGATCCCAGAAGCCTCTCAAGCGGCGCCCTGGAAACAGGTCTCTGGGATCCTGCCGAGGGCTCCGCCCCCTTTCGCGGGCGGGGCCCGCTCCTACAAGCGCCGGCGCCAGCGCCCCGGGCTCTCGCCGCTCCACTGGCGGAAAGCACGAGTGAAGGCGCTGTGCTCGGAGTAGCCGAGCAGCGCCGCTACTTCGGTGAGCTCCAGGCGCGGGTCGCGCAGGTATTCCCGCGCCAGCCGGTAACGGGTCCGGGTCAGCAGCGCCTGGAAGCTGTCGTCGCGCTCGCTGAGCCGGCGCTGCAGGGTGCGCACGCTGAGGTGGTTGACGGCCGCCAACGCCTCCAGGGTCGGGCGCTGTTCGCGCATCAGCCGTGCCAATTGCCCTTCCAGGGGGTCGGCGGCCTCGCCCTGGCGCGCCAGCAATGCTTCGGCCTGACGGTCGAGAATAGCCAGCAGGTTGGCGTCGGGCTCGCGCAGCGGCAGGGCCAGGTACTCCAGCGGCACCCGGATTACCGTCTCCGGCTGGTTAAAGCACACCTCGCCGCCGAAGAACCGTTGATGGGGGCCGGTATCCGCCGGCGGCGGGTTGACGAAACAGACCCGCTCCACCAATTGCGCTTCACCGGTGAGATCGCGGGTGATCTGCACCACCGCGGCGATGCCGGTCTCGTCCACCAATTGCCCCGACAAACCCCGCTCCACACCCCAGCGCACTTCCACCCGGTCGCCGTGGACCTCGATGCGTGCCGGGTTCACGTCGTAAATCAGCCGGTGATAGCGCTCCATGCGCGCCAGAGCCTGGCCCAGGTTGGCGCAGTTGAGCACCGCGTAGCCGAGCAGGCCGAAATGGCGCGGCGTGATGGTACGGCCCACCGCCACGCCCACGGCGGGGTCGCCGAGCAGCGCGCTGGCCGTCGCCAAGCTCTGTTCCCAGAACCCCAAAGCGACCCGCTCCAGGCCCACCGGCGAGCGCTCCACCGGCATCGGCCCGAGCAACGCCCGGGCGTCGTGGCCCCGGGCCTCCAGATAGTCGTAGAGCAACTGCACATAGGTGGCCGCCACGTAATTGCTGGTGGGCGGGGTGTCGTTGGCGGCGCGGGAAACGGAAGTCATGGCGTCATTTGTCAAAAAATAGGAGGCCGCTGTCAAGCCCGGCGTGCCCCACCCGGCTATCTTAAACCCACTGTGGGAGCGGGCCTTGTAGGAGCGGGCCTCGCCCGCGAAAGGCAAGCGAAGCTTGCCGGCAGGATTCCAGAGGCCGTTCTAACGCGGTCACAAACAACCTCTCTGGTATCCCACCGGCCGGCGCTGCCGGCCTTTCGCGGGCAAGGCTCGCTCCTACAACCCTATAATCGCTAGAGGCTTGGACCATGAACGACCTTCTTCAGCAATTAGATTGGCGCACCCTGGTGCTGCCGGCCATGGTGCCGATATTCGTCGCCGTGCTGATCGCCGAAGCCTGGCGCTTCCGGGGCCAAGGGCGCCTCACTCTTAAAGACTCCATGGCCAGCATGGGGCTGGGCTTGTTGTACATGGTGTTCGACACCATCGTGACGGTGACTCTGGTCGCTCTGATTTTCTCCTGGGCCTACCAGCACCGCCTGTTCGACATCGCCATGACGCCGCTCACCGGGCTGCTGCTGTTCGCAGCCCTGGAGTTCTGCTACTACTGGTTCCACCGCGCCAGCCACCGTATCCGCTGGTTTTGGAGTGCCCACGTGGCGCACCACTCCAGCACGTTGATGAACTTCTCCACCGCCATGCGGCAAAGCGCCATCTACAGCCTCGTCGGCAACTGGCTGTTCTACGTACCCTTGGCGTTCCTGGGCTTCGAGCCAATCTGGGTGTTCTTCATGCTCACGGTGAATCTGGCGTACCAGTACTTCATTCACACCCAGTGGGTCGGCAAGCTGCATCCGGCCATCGAATTCGTGTTCAACACGCCTAGCCACCACCGTGCCCACCACGGCCGCAACGCGGAGTACATCGACCGCAACTACGGCGGCATTCTGATTCTCTACGACCGCCTGTTCGGCACCTTCGTGGAAGAGAAAGAGGACGTGCCGGTGGAGTACGGCATCACCCGGCCGGTGAACAGCCACAACCCGGTGACCCTGACCCTGCACGAGGCGGTGGCTATGTTCCGGGATGCGACCCGGCCGGGGCCGCTACGGCAGCGCCTGAAACACTTCTGGGCGCCGCCGGAATGGACGCGCGAGGACGACCAGAAAGGTCTCTGACGATGCCCCATTGTAGGAGCTTGCCTGCAAGCGAAAGGCCGGCAAAGCCGGCCGGCGGGATCCCAGAGACTTTTATAACGGCCGCGCAAGCAGCCTCTCTGGAATCCTGCCGGGAGCGTCGCTCCCTTTCGCGGGCGGGGCCCGCTCCCACCGGTTAGCCGGCCGCTTTCTTCTTCTTGGCGCGGATGCGTAAGTTGAGCATTTCCACGCCGAAGCTGAACGCCATGGCGAAGTAGATGTAGCCCTTGGGAATGTGGAATTCCAGACCGTCGGCGATCAGCGCCGTGCCGACCAGCACCAAAAACGACAACGCCAGCATCTTCAACGTCGGGTGCTCGGTAATAAAGCGGCCGATGGCATTGGCGAACACCATCATGAAGCCCACCGCGATTACCACCGCGATCACCATCACCTCGATGTGATCGGCCATGCCCACCGCGGTGATCACCGAGTCCAGCGAGAACACCATGTCGAGAATCGCGATCTGAACCAGAATACCCATGAACGAGCCGCCCACCTTGGGCTTGGCCAGTTCATGGGTCTCCGCGGCGTCCTCGATGGAGTGGTGAATCTCCAGCACTGATTTCGCTAGCAGAAACAGGCCACCCAGCACCAACACCAGGTCGCGGCCGGAGATGCCCTGCCCCAGCACCATGAACAAGTCGGCGGTGAGCTTGGTCAGCCAGGCCAGCGACGCCAGCAGGCCGAGGCGCATGACCATGGCCAGCGACAAGCCGATCAGGCGCGCTTTGGGGCGCTGCTTTTCCGGTAGCCGGTCCACCAGGATCGACAAGAAGATAATGTTGTCGATGCCCAGCACGATTTCCAGGGCGGTCAGCGTGGCCAGAGCGATCCAGGCCTCGGGCATGGTGATCCATTCGAGCATGGTGAATCCCGGTCAGATAAAACCGCCATTCGAAACCCACGGCGGCCATCTTGCAAGCGAATTTAATGGTACAGCGACGCGCCCAGACGCGCCGCCACGCGGCGGTCCAGGTAGGGCAGCCGCACCCGGCGCTTGCCGAGGCCGCCGCCGGCGGTGTCCACTTCCAGCTCGCTCATGCGATAACGCCGATCAAACGGGCTGCGGGTCAGGCGGATCGCCTGTATGCGGTTGCGCGGCACTACCGCCAGCCGGCGCCACAGCCAGCCCCGGTGGAACAACAACAGGTCCGGGGTCAGCGCCCAACGTGTGTACTTGGCGTACAGATGGCCATGCAGCAGCGCCAGGGGCACCCCCACCAGCGGCAGCCACAGACCGTGCATGCCCAGCCACCACAGCCCGGGGGGCAACGTCAGCGCCGTCCAGCACCACAGCCACAGCCGCGCCAGGCGGTGGCGGGTACGGCTGGAGAGCGACTGCCACTGCGGCACGTGTTCGGTCATGCCCGGTAAGGCGCGGGCGATCAGCGCCTCGGCCTGGGCCGGCGTGCAGATCGGCGCCAGCGGCCGCGCACCGCCCTGCCCGGCTTCCGGGTCGCCACCGCCACCGGCCTGGTCGGCCTGCAGAGCCACCCGCCGGAACAGCCGGTGCAACGGCGTCGCCACCTGATGCACCGCCTGGATGCGCGGCACCCGCAGGGTCACGGACACCCGCGTGAACAGGCCGTGGCGGACACGAAGGTCACTGCCCTGCTCGTCCAGTCGGTAGCCGTAATACTTCACCAGCGCGGCGACCACGGACAAAATCTTGCCCACCGCCAGCACCGCCACCAGCGTCCCCAGGGCGAGCAGCACCGCCACCACCAGCCCCAGCTGGTCGAGCCAGGCGACGCCGGCGTCACGCAGCACTGGGCCGAGCAGGCGCTGCAACGTCTCCACGTTGACCACCTGCATCAAGGCGCCCAGCACCGCGCCGACCCAGAGCAGATTACGGTTGTCGATCAGCCCCAGCATCACCAGTTCGCCGGGCGGCAATGCCAGCAGAGGCGTGCCGCTTTCGGCGGGCGCGGCGCCCTGCTGGTCCTCCGGTGTGGCGCCTTTCAGGGCGTCGCGCCGCGCGAATACGGTATCGCTGAGGGCGCGGGCGTCGTCCAGGGACAGCACACGGACCGTCGCTTCCGCGCCACCGCCGCTGGACGTCTCCACCTTGACGTCCGCGACGCCAAGCAGGCGGTGCAAAAGATTACGCTGAGTATCGATGTTCTCGATGCGGCGATAGTCGATCTGGCGCAGATTGCGGAAAATCAGACCGTCACGAATCACCAGACCGTCGTCGGCGAAATCGTAGCGGTATACCCACTGATGCCAGAGGGCGCCGAGCGGCCCCAACAACAGCAGTGGCAACGCCACCCAGATCAGCCCACTGCGCTCGGCGCCCAGCGCCACCGCCGCCCCGATCGGGACCACCGCCCCCAGGCTGCCCACCAATTGAAACACCCAGCTGAGCGGGTGCAGGCGTTTTTCCGGAAGCGGCTGGCCAGCCTCATACCGCATCGCCGTCGCCCCCGTCGCCCTGGCGCAACAGGGTGTCGCGCAGTGCCAGGGCGGTGTCGTGGTCGAGGCCGGGCAGCTCGTTACAGGTGAAACGGCTGCCGGCGGTGTATAGCTTCAGGGTGCCAACGCCGTAGCGGCGCTGAAGCGGCCCCTGGCTGACATCGGAGTGTTGAATACGCACCCGCGGGATAGCGATACGGTGTCGCCAGAAGATACCCTGTCGGATCACCAGACCGTGCGGATCCAGCCGGTAGCCCAAGTGCCGGAACCAGGCGCCGGGCAGCCACCAGGCCACACCGAACACCAGCAGCACCCAGGCCAGGCACGCCAGCGCCAGTGGCGCTCCCGGCGCCATTGGCCATAGCGCCAGGGCGGCGCCCACCGGCGCGCCCGCCAACACCACGGCAGTGCCTAACGCGCGCAAACGCCACACCGGCACGGTGGCCGGACTCACGGATTCAAGCGACATGCGGTTCCCCCCATAGCGATCAACATCGGATCAGCGCCGAGGATACCGTATTCGCACCGGGGCTAAGAATACCCGGCGTCAGCCGCGTGCTTCATCGCGGGCCAGCGACTCGATCAATTGGCGCACCTGCTTGCGGTGCCGGCGGCTGGTAAGGCGCTTGCTGTCCCAGGTGGCGGGCACCAGCAAGCGGCCTGTGTCCACATCGCGGATCAGAAAGCGCCGCTCCACGCCGATGGGGTAATCGTCGGAGCCGTAAATCGCCACCAGTTGGATGGTCAGCGACCGCAAACGCACAATGCCTTGCTCGCTTTCGGCGCGATCGTCGCGGTGCTGATCCAGACGCAGGTTTTCACAGCGGGCGATGCGCTCAATGACGCTGTTGAAGGCGCCGATATGCACGAACTCGCCGGAGCGAAGCGGCCCCTGCCGGGTGCTGTCACTCAGCGAGGGCGCGCCGCTGGTGCTGTGCCGCTCACGCTCCTCGTCGCCTTCCTGGTAATTCTGCTCCAGCTCGGTGACATCCTGGAGATAAGTGCCTTTGTTGGTCTCCAGGCGTGCAACGATGTGCTGAACGAAGATCGACTCGGCGCTCATATTACTGATCAAACAGAGCGCATCGACGCCTTTATGCCGACCCCGATTAATCACCACACGGGGCCGGCGCTGACGTTTGTAGCCGTTATAAAGCAACTGCGCATAGACCACCCACACCATCAGGGTGGCGAAGCCGATCAGTACGTTCAGAACGTCTTTATTTTGCGATATCCAGTCAAACATGCGTGAACTTTACAGCGCCCTCGCCGGCCACTTTGCGAAAAGCTGTAAAACCTGGGCGCGCAAACGCCGCATCGCCGCGGCCCATGGCGGCGATAGCCGGCGTTAGCCTTGAGGCCTGGTTCATGTGCTCGCAATAAGGGCGTAGTATCAAAACACCCAAGTACAGATACATCGCCAACTAAGGAGGTGCGCAGTGACACGGATTGGCCAGGACACCCTGAAGAGCGCCAAGACCCTCGATGTCGGCGGCAAGACGTATCATTACTACGATATCAATGCCGTCGCCGATAAGGGCTGGGGTGATCTCAGCAAGCTTCCCTTTTCACTCAAGGTTCTTCTGGAAAACCTGCTCCGCCACGAGGACGGCGAATCCGTCACCGTGGAGGACATTGAAGGGCTGGTACGCTGGACCGAGAAGCGCGCTTCCGATCGCGAAATCAACTACCGCCCGGCACGGGTTCTGATGCAGGACTTCACCGGCGTGCCCGGTGTGGTCGATCTCGCCGCCATGCGCGACGCCATCGCCAAGGCCGGCGGCGACCCGCAGCGAATCAACCCGCTGGCACCGGTGGATCTGGTCATTGACCACTCGGTGATGGTGGACGAATACGGCACCCCACAATCGTTTTCACAGAACGTGGAAAGAGAGTACGAGCGCAACAAGGAACGCTACCAGTTTCTGCGCTGGGGCCAGAACGCCTTCAATAACTTCCGCGTGGTCCCGCCGGGCACCGGCATCTGTCACCAGGTCAATCTGGAATATCTGGGCCGCGGTGTGTGGTACAGCGACACCGAGGACGGCAAGACCTTCGCCTACCCGGACACCCTGGTGGGCACCGATTCCCACACCACCATGATCAACGGCCTGGGCGTGCTCGGCTGGGGCGTGGGCGGCATCGAAGCGGAAGCGGCCATGCTCGGCCAGCCGGTGGCGATGCTGATTCCTGAAGTGGTCGGTTTCAAGATCACCGGCAAAATGCGCGAAGGCATGACCGCCACGGATCTGGTGCTCACGGTCACCGAAATGCTGCGCTCACGCGGCGTGGTCGGCAAATTCGTCGAGTTCTTCGGCGACGGCTTGTCCGACCTGAGCCTGGCGGATCGCGCCACCATCGGTAATATGTCGCCGGAGTACGGTGCCACTTGCGGCTTTTTCCCGATCGACGAACGCACCATCGAATACCTGGAGCTGACCAACCGACCCAAGGAAGACATCGAGTTGGTGGAAGCCTACTGCAAGGCCCAGGGCCTGTGGCGCTCCAATGACGATCCGGACCCGGAATTCAGTGACGTGCTGGAGCTGGACCTCGACGACGTGGTACCCAGCCTGGCCGGCCCGAAACGGCCCCAGGACCGCGTGCCGATGACCGAGGTGAAACGCACCATCATCGACGTGATCAGCAAAGAGCTGAAACTCAACGACCAGGAAATCAGCAAACTCGAAGGCGAAGGCGGCCAGACCGCCATCGGCAATCACGAGCCCGGCAGTGGCGTCGAGGTCACCATGGACGGCGAGACCTTCCACCTCGACCACGGCGACGTGGTGATCGCCGCGATCACCTCTTGCACCAACACTTCCAACCCCAGTGTCATGATGGCCGCCGGCCTGATGGCGCAGAAAGCGGTGGAAAAAGGCCTGAACCGCAAACCCTGGGTGAAAACCTCTCTGGCACCGGGCTCCAAGGTAGTTACCGACTACCTGAACAAGGCCGGCCTGCAGAAGCCCCTCAACCAGATCGGTTTCGACCTGGTGGGCTACGGCTGCACCACCTGCATCGGCAACTCCGGCCCATTGCCGGACGAGATCGACAAGGCCATTGCCGAAGGCGATCTGGTGGTTGCCTCGGTGCTTTCCGGTAACCGTAACTTCGAGGGCCGTATTCACCAGAGCGTGCGCACCAACTGGCTGGCGTCACCGCCGCTGGTGGTGGCTTATGCGCTGGCGGGCACGGTCAAAATCAACCTGGAAAAAGACCCGCTCGGCAAGGATAAAGACGGCAACGATGTGTTCATGAAAGACATCTGGCCGAGCAGTAAGGAAATCCAGGATGCCGTGGTCATGGTCGACCACGACATGTTCGAGAAACAATACGCAAGCGTGTTCGAAGGCGACGAAACCTGGAAAAGCCTGCCGATTCCGGATTCCAAAACCTATGAGTGGAACAGCAAATCCACGTACATTCAGAACCCGCCGTTCTTTGACGGCCTGACCTCTGACCTGGACGACGTCGAGCCGGTCAAGAACGCCCGCATTCTGGCCATGCTCGGCGACTCGGTGACCACCGACCACATCTCTCCGGCCGGCGCCATCAAAGCCGACAGCCCCGCGGGCCATTACCTGCAGGGCCACGATGTGGAGCCGATCGACTTCAACTCCTACGGTTCCCGGCGCGGTAACCACGAGGTGATGATGCGCGGCACCTTCGCCAATATCCGCATTCGCAACGAGATGACCCCGGATATCGAAGGCGGCTACACCAAGCATTTCCCCGGTGGCGAGGAGATGCCGATCTACGGCGCCGCCATGCGCTACAAAAAGGACGACGTGCCTACCGTGGTAGTGGCCGGCAAAGAGTATGGCACCGGCTCCAGCCGCGACTGGGCGGCCAAGGGCACGCGTCTTCTCGGCGTGCGCGCGGTGATCGCGGAAAGCTACGAGCGCATTCACCGCTCCAACCTGATCGGCATGGGCGTGCTGCCCCTGCAGTTCCCGGAAGGCACCACCCGCAAAACGCTCAATCTCGACGGCACCGAGGAAGTGGACATTCCCAACCTGGGCAATGATCTCAAGCCCAGCCAGGAGATCGAAGTGGTGTTCCGCAAGGAAGGTGGCAAGGAGCAAACGGTCAAAGCGATCAGCCGTTTGGATACCGGCGCCGAAGTCACCTACTTCAAGAACGGCGGCATTCTCCATTACGTGCTGCGCCAGATGATGACCGACTGAACGGTTCTTTTAAAAAAAGAACCTTTGCAAAAAGGGGCGCTTGGCGCCCCTTTTTTCTTGTCCCCTTTTTGTCCAAACGCAAACCACCGTGCGCCTTCCGCATTTTATTGGCCTTCGATTTCTAAAACCACGCCTTATATTGTAATAATAAGCCGGTTTCCGCATTGCAGGAACGCAATAACAACAAAGAAACAGGAAGGAAGCCCGCCTTATGGAACAAGCCGTAAAACGCAAACCCAATGTGCACGCTTTTCTCTATATCTATCGCAATCACGCTGGAAAATTCTGGTGGTGCGCGGTGCCCTATGTGGATACTCAGGGCCGCCGTCGACAACGGCGACGGTCGTTCCGGGACGGCCGACTGGGCGGCAAGAGCGACGCCCTGACGGCGGCCCGCGCCTGGCGGGACCAGGCGATTACCGACCCCCGGGTGCGCGTCGCCATGGGTGACCGCCGTCCTCTGGTGCTTTACGCCGGCGACGACAGCGGCCGTATTGGTGACGGCGGCAACCCCTTCGGGTTGGTCGGTGTCACCGCCACTTTTCGGGAAAAGCCCCTGGGAGGAAATTTCTCAGTCACCGCCAACCGAGGGCGCAAGAAATGGTTTTCCATGCGCCGCTATGGCGGTTACGGCGCCTTTAAACGCGCCGTGCTGCAGCGCTGTAAGTGGGTCGGTGCGCCGGTCCCTGACGACGACGAACTGCGCCGCCGCTACGAACACTGGGCGCGGGACAACCAGGCTCGGCTGCGCCGCTACGACCTGGCGCCATGACACCGTCGCGCCGGTCGGGCACCCCGTCCGTCCGGCGCAATAAATAATGCGTAACAATTAAACAAAGCGCTTGTTTTGTCAGGAACGGAAGGCCGTTCCATCTAAGCTGAAATCCGCCCTGCGGCCCCCGCCTTTCGCCGCCCTGGACGTCGGCCCCGCCACTTTGATTACTTATTAACCTAAAAACAGCGCAAATTCCGCTATTTATATCAACCCGGTAGCCCTAAAGAGCGTTCATTCGAATGACTTGACAGTCACAAAAACCGCGTACTAAAGTGAAATTCAAGTTCATTATTTGAACCAGTGATAATTTTTTAATGGCGTTTTTCGATATCACGCCAGATACCAACAACAACAACGGATGTACCTATGGGTGCTTATGTCTTGCGCCGCCTATTGGCATTGATTCCCACTCTTGTGATCGCCAGCATCATCGTGTTCGGAGTGGTACGCCTGGTCCCCGGCGACGTGCTCGACTTGATGCTCAGCGAGAACGCCTATTCCTCCAATGCCCCTGAAGACCGCGCCCAACTGGAAAAAGCCTTGGGCATGGACAAGCCGCTCTATATGCAATACCTGCACTGGGCCGGCAATGCCGTTCGTGGTGATCTGGGGGAATCCCTGTGGCGCAACACCCCGGTCACCGAGGAGATCGGCGCCCGCCTGGGCGTGACGCTGGAACTAGGCATTCTGGCGCTACTGATCGCTCTGATCATCGCCTTGCCGGTGGGCATCTTCTCGGCGATACGCCAGGAGACCCTGGGCGACAACCTGGGGCGCAGTTTCTCGATCCTGGCGCTGGCGATTCCCAATTTCTGGCTGGGCACCCTGGTGGTGATCCTGCCGGCGCTGTGGTGGGGCTGGTCGCCGCCCACGGAAATGACCCCGTTCTTCGAGGACCCGATTGAAAACCTCAAAACCTTCCTGGTCCCCAGCCTGATTCTCGGCACCTCTCTGTCGGCGGTGATCATGCGCATGACCCGCACCATGATGCTGGAAGTGCTGCGCCAGGATTACATCCGCACCGCCTGGGCCAAGGGGCTGCGCGAACGCAGCGTGGTACTGGTGCACGCGGTCAAGAACGCCATGATCCCGGTGATCACCCTGGTCGGCATCCTGGTGCCGATTCTGTTTGGCGGCACCGTGATCATTGAGCAGATATTCCGTCTGCCCGGCCTCGGCCAGCTGTTGCTGGAGGCGGTCAGCACCCGCGACTACCCGATTATCACCGGTGTCTTCCTGGTTACCGGCGTGGTGGTCATGCTCGTCAATCTGATTGTGGATCTGTGCTACGGGTACCTTGACCCGAAAGTACGGTTCGACCGGTGAAACAGGAACCTCGAAGTATGAATGCATCCGTTGAACCGGCCGCTGTCACGGCCACCCCGGCGCGGCCCGCGAAACGCCGCAAGGCCCTGCCCAAACCTCTGGCATTTTGCGCCCGTCTTTGCCGGGAACGCCCGCTGGGCGCGGTGGGCGCGCTAATCTGCCTGTTGCTGCTGTTCACCGGCGTGTTCGCCGATCTGATCGCACCGCAGGGCTACAACGCGATCAACCCCATCGACCGGCTGAAAGCGCCGTCGGCGGAATACTGGTTCGGCACCGACCAGCTGGGCCGCGATATCTTCGCGCGCATCGTGCACGGCGCGCGCCTGTCGGTGATCGTGGCATTCGCCGCCACCACCCTGTCGATCGTGATCTCGGCGCTGCTGGGCATTCTCAGCGGCTATTTCGGCGGCCGCCTGGACATGTTCATCCAGCGTCTGGTGGACGGCTGGATGTGCTTCCCCGACCTGATTCTCCTGATCGTGGCGGTGGCCGTGCTCGGCCCCGGCACCTGGCAGATCATCGTGATCCTGGGGCTGCTGTTCGGCATCTCCGGCTCGCGGATCGTGCGCGGCGCGGTGCTCAGCGCTCGGCAGAACGTGTACGTGCACGCCGCCCAGTCGATGGGCGCGTCCAGCACCCGCATTCTCTGGCACCACATTCTGCCCAACGTGATGGCGCCGCTGATCGTGCTCTATACCACGCGCCTGGCGGCGGTGATCCTGGCGGAATCCGGCCTCAGCTTTCTGGGCCTGGGCATCCCGCCACCGTCACCGAGCTGGGGCGGCATGCTCAGCCTGGACGGGCGCAGCTATATGTTCCAGGCCCCCTGGCTGGCGATCATTCCCGGCATCGCCCTGACCGTGGTGGTGTTCGGCATCAATATGTTCGGCGACGCCCTGCGCGACATGCTCGACCCGCGCATGCGCGGCGGCAGCGGTCGCTACCTGGCACGCGTGAAAAGGGCCATCGGCGTATGAATATGAAAGCGCAAGACGTTACCCGCCGCACCCTGCTCGACGTGCAGGACCTGCACACCGTCTTCGAGAAAGACGGCGGCGAGGTTCATGCGGTCAACCAGGTCAGCTTCGACGTCAAGGAAGGCGAGATCCTCGCCATCGTCGGCGAGAGCGGCTCTGGCAAGAGCATCACCGCCATGTCACTGCTGCGGCTTATTCCCAGCCCGCCCGGGCGCATCATCGGCGGTCGTGTGTTGTTCAACGGCGAGGACCTGCTGGACCTGGACGACGAGCAGATCCGCCGCCTGCGCGGCCGCGACATCGCCATGATCTTCCAGGAGCCGATGACCTCGCTAAACCCGAGCCTGCGCATCGGCCGACAACTGGCGGAGCCGCTGCGCGTGCACGGCTCGGTGCCCAAGGACAAGGTCCGCGAGCGCTGCCTCGAGCTGCTGCGCCAGGTGCGCCTGGGCGACCCGGAAAAACGCCTCGACGCCTACCCCCACGAACTCTCCGGCGGCATGCGCCAGCGGGTGATGATCGCCATGGGCCTGGCCTGCCTGCCCAAACTGCTGATCGCCGACGAGCCCACCACCGCGCTGGATGTGACCGTGCAGGCGCAGATCCTGGAACTGCTGCGCGATCTGGTGCGCGCCAACAACTCGTCGATGATGCTGATCACCCACGACCTGGGCGTGGTGGCCCGCTACGCCGACCGCATCAACGTGATGTACGCCGGGCGCATCGTGGAAAGAGGCACCGCGGAAGAGATTTTCCACCACCCCAAACACCCCTACACGCTGGGTCTGATGGAATCCATGCCGCGCCTGGATCAGGCCCCCGGCAGCCGGCTGACGCCGATTCCCGGCCAGCCGCCGGATCTCTCCGACCCGCCGCCGGGCTGCCCGTTTCATCCGCGCTGCCGCTTCGCCGAGGCGCGCTGCCGCAGTGAGCGACCGCCGCTGGAACAAATCACCGAAAACCACTGGAAAGCCTGCTGGGTGGATACCGATGCCAAACGCTGAACCGCTTCTGCAAGTCTCCGACCTGCGCGTGCACTTCCCGCTGCAGGCCGGCCTGCTGGGCCGCGGCGCCGGCACCGTGAAAGCGGTGGACGGGGTCGCCTTCCATATCGACCGCGGCGAGACCCTGGGCCTGGTGGGTGAATCCGGCTGCGGCAAGTCCACCACCGGCCTGGCCATGCTGCGCATGAGCCCGCTCACCGACGGCCGCATTCATTTCGACGGCGAGGACATCACCAGCCCGGACAAGCCAGCGCTGAAGCGGCTGCGCCGCCGCATGCAGATGGTCTACCAGGACCCGTTCGGCGCCCTCAACCCGCGCATGAAGGTGCTGGATATCGTCGGCGAACCACTGCGCGTGCACCGTCTTACCCGGGGCCGCGCCGCCTACCGGGAAAAGGTCATGGGGCTGCTGGAGAAAGTAGGCCTGAAAGCGGAAATGGCCGACCGCTACCCGCACGAATTCTCCGGCGGCCAGCGCCAGCGCATCGGCATCGCCCGGGCGCTGGCCGCCGACCCGGAGCTGATCATCTGCGACGAGCCGGTGTCCGCCCTGGACGTATCGATCCAGGCCCAGGTGATCAACCTGCTCGAAGACCTGCAACAAGAGCTGGGCCTGACCTATCTGTTCATCGCCCACGATCTGGCGGTGGTGCGCCACCTGTGCCACCGCATCGTGGTGATGTACCT
>JBELJS010000076.1:0-12425 GCA_042090255.1 Alcanivorax sp.
TTTGGCCATCCCTGGCCAAACACGGTCCTGGACGGGCCCACCCGATCCCGGCGCTCCTTGGGAGATTCCAAGCTTCCCTACCTGGAGGGTCCGGGGGTGTTGTAACCCGTGGCGGTGACGCTACCCAGTGAGCGGGGCAATGGTGGTGCCTGGAGGGACCTATTTGGCCAGGGATGGCCAAATGAGAGCGCCCATGGACGGCTTGAGCGATCCCGGAAGGCACCACCATTGCACCGCGTCTCGGATACGGAGCGCCGGACATCGGAACAGCAACCTCTCTGGTATCCCGCCGGGTGGCTAAAGCCACCCTTTCGCTTGCCAGGCAAGCTCCTACAACCCCCCAAACCTCAAGGAACCTTCAAAAATCCGTCATCGCCTTGTCATCCGTTTGCGGCCCACTGCCTGGATACCAATAAACGAATAATGACGAGGTAACTCCATGAGACTCTGGCTTGCCCTGGGCGCCGGCACCCTTGCCGCCGCGTTGCTGACCGGTTGCGGCGGTGACGACAGCAACGACAATCTGCCCTCTTCCGAGACGCCCGCTGTAAGCGGCGTGCAGCTGAACTTCATGGGCCGCTACAGCACCGGCCAGTTCGATGAGAGCGCGGCGGAAATTCCCGCCTACGACGCCGGCACCCAGCGGCTGTTCGTGGTCAACGCCCAGAAAGGCGCCCTCGACGTGCTGGGCATGGACGACCCCGCCAACCCGGCGCTGGTGGATACGCTGACCACCTCGGAGATCGCCGCCAACACCGAAGTGAACAGCGTGGCGGTGCGTGACGGTCTGGTTGCGGTGGCGGTGCAAGCACCGGTGAAGACCGATGCCGGCTACCTGGCGCTGTACGACGCCGAGACCCTGGAGCTGATCAGCTCTATCGAGGTCGGCGCCCTGCCGGATATGGTGGCGTTCACCGCCGACGGCCAGTATGTGCTGACCGCCAACGAAGGCGAGCCCAGTGACGACTACAGCGTCGATCCGGAAGGCTCGGTGAGCGTGGTGGACATCAGCGACCCGCAAAATCCGGTGGTCGCCACCGCCGACTTCAGGGCCTACAACGGTGAGGAAGACGACCTGCGCAACCGGGGCGTACGTATTTTCGGGCCCGGCGCCAGCGCCGCCCAGGACCTGGAGCCGGAATACATCGCGTTGGACGCCGACGGCGCCACCGCCTGGGTAGTCCTGCAAGAGAACAACGCCCTCGCCAAGGTGGACATCGCCAGCGCCACGGTCACCGACATTCTGCCGCTGGGTGAAAAGGACCTCAGCCAGGACGGCAATGGTATCGACGCCAGTGACGATGACGGCGTCATCAACATCCGCACCTTCGACGGCGTGGTCGGCCTGTACATGCCGGACGCCATTCACGCTTACAGCGCCAGCGGGGAGACCTATCTGGTCACCGCCAACGAGGGCGACGCCCGCGCCTGGGGCGAGGACAACGACGCTTACTGGGGCGCCGAGGGCGCGGGTTGCGCCAGCGATGCCAGCCAGGGCTTCGTGGAGGAATTCCGCGTCAAACATCTGGTGCACGCCAATGGCTTCGACCGCCGCTGCGGCGACGACCTGCCGCCCCAGCTGCGCGCGCTGGGCGCCGGCGGCCTGCTCAACCCCTCCACTTTTGGCTACTGCGGCGCCGTGGACGGCGACCCCGGTGACTGCCGCGAGGACGACGTGCTGGGCCGTCTCAACATCACCTGGACCGAGGGCTACCGCACCGACAGCAACGGCGACCCGGTAATGTTCACCGCCGCCGGCGTGGAAGACCCGGCCGGCGACCGCATCATGTACGACACCCTGTACGCCTACGGCGGCCGGTCGTTCTCGATCTGGGACGCCCAGGGCGAGCTGGTGTGGGACTCCGGCGATGCGATCGAACAGTTCCTGGCCAGCGACCAGTGCTTCGCCGGCGCCCAGCGCGACGTGCCCTGCGCGGACTACTTCAACAGCGGCCACGACGAAGGCAGTGCGTTCGACAGCCGCAGCGACGCTAAGGGGCCGGAGCCCGAGGGCCTGACGCTGGGCACGCTGGGCGGCAAGACCTTCCTGTTCCTGGGCCTGGAGCGGATGGGCGGCATTCTGGTGTACGACATCACCGACCCCACAGCCCCGGTGATGCAGGAGTACCTGAACAGCCGCGAGGACTGGGCCACCGAGGACACCGAATCAGTGCTGGCCAGCGCCGGCGATCTGGGTCCGGAAGGCCTGGTGTTCATCCCCGCCTCGGACTCCCCCAACGGCAAGGCGCTGTTGGTGGTGGGTTACGAAGTGAGCGGCACCACCGCCGTCTACGAAGTGGAAGCGCTGCGCGACTGACCGTTCCCGCGGCGACCTCCGAACGCCCGGCGTGCCACCGCACGCCGGGCGTTTTTCGTGTCAGGGGCGGCAAAACTGGACCGGGCCGCCGGGCCACGGCAATCTTGCGGTAAACACGCCTTCACGCGGTGGCCAATATCCAAACGTTAGCCTCTTGCTCCTTTGGCCAGCGAGACCTTGCTCTGCGGTTGAGAGTGATACAGGTTACACTTTGCAGGCCCAACGACGGCGCCCCTGGGGGAAACGCTTGCATGGCGCGCCGATAAAGGTCAACCTTTATGACCTGTTACCCGAAATTAAGACTGGTGGTGAATCAATATGGTTGAAGACGCTTCGCTGGACCGGCTGAACAAGTGCCTGGAAACCCTGCATTTCGCCTTCCGGGGGCTGGTGGCGGAACCCGACAGCATATTGAAAAGCCAGGGGCTGTCCCGTATCCACCACCGGTTGCTGTTCTTTATCGGCCGCAACCCGGACCTCAGCGTCAACGAGTTGGTGGAGAGCATGCGGCTGACCAAGCAGGCCATCCATAAACCGCTGAAATCCCTGGTCGAGAAGGATCTGGTCGAAGTGACCCGGGACGCCGCTGACAAAAGGGTCAAACGGCTCGCCCTCACCGGGCAGGGCGCGGCCCTGGAGTCACGCCTGACCGGCATTCAGCGCGAGCTGCTCACCCATGCCTTCGGCGAAGTGGGTGAAGACGGCGCCGACGCCTGGTTCCGGGTGATGGAGACCATGGCGCGCCGCCTGGGCGTGTAGCCTCCTATTGGTCGCGAGCGAAGGTGATGTCCGCGGGTAGCAGGTCGGTGGCGACGAAATCGATTTGCTCGCCGCTGTCCGCGTCCAGAACCCGCAAGCCGGGGGCGTCCGCCGAGGCATCGGCGACCCACAGACGGCCCCTCGGGCCGAGCGCTAACGCGCGAAGGTCCATACCGCTCAAGCCGGCAACGATGGCGCCCACTTCCCCGGTGCCGGGGTTGAACCGCGTTAACGCGATGTTCTGCCAGTTGTAGTAAGCCAGGTAGTAACCGGTGTCCGCATCGACCAGCTCGATGGCACCGATGAGCCCGGTTTCCTCGGTGTCGTCCAGGCGTTGCTCCACGGCGTAGCTGTCCGGATCAATCACATCGATGCCGCCTTTGTAATCCATGGCGAAAGACCCCTGGTTCTGCACCAGCAGCCCCAGGTCGGGGTGATGGATGATCGACATGGGGTTGCTGCCGACCAGCGGAATCCCTTTCAAACCGTTCTCGCCTTTACCGGTATCGATTTCCTCGTCGGTGGCGGTATCGAACACCGCCACGTAGGCAGTGTTATTCGGCTGAAAGAAGCTGTCGAGACGCTGCATGGTGATGAACAGTTTGCCGTTGACGATGATCCCGGCGGACATATTGGCGCTGCCGGTGGTGTTGCCCGTGATCATATAGCCCGACAGATCCAGCTCGCCGAGCTTGAAATTCCGCTCGCGGGTGGCGGTGGGATCGACCACCCAGACCGTGTTGGCGCCGTAACGGATCATGTAGGCCTTGTCCGGGGCGGCGAATACCAGATCGTAGACGTTGGCCGAATCGGTATCCGATGAGTCCAGCGTGGAGTAATCCCACTCGAACACGCCAGGGTTGGACAGCGCCACTTTCTTGATGCGGTCCGATTGATAGCGCTCAATCAGATAATAGTCGCTGCCGTAACTCGCCACCGCCAGGTCGGAAACCGTGGGGTGGTAACTGCCGGAGCTGATGCGCTCGTCGATACCCACCAACTCCACCGCGCCGGAGTCATAACCGGACGAGGCGGTGGCGACCACCGCCACATCGGTGCCCGACACCGCCACCGGGTCATCGCTGCCCCCGCCACCACCGCAGGCGGTCAGAACCAGGCCGGAAAGGCCGGCCAGAAACAACGTTTTTAAAAACATCTTGGGTGGGTTGTGCAATGCCATGGTGATTCCTCTATTGGGTACGCGCTGATCAGAAACGGTGTTGAAGATTGACGAACAAGGTGCGGCCAGGGCCGGGAAAGCGGTTGAAATCCTGATAGGTTTCGTCGGTTAGGTTGTGCACTTCCAGGTTGACGCGGGTTTCGCCGCCCCGCCCCCAGGCATGGCGCCAGCCGAGATCGGCGTCAAAGGTCTCCCCGCGCTCGGCTTCAAGCAGGTTGGCCGAGTCGTAGTAGAGTTCGTCGCGGTAGTGCCAGCTCAGGCTGGCGATGAACGGCGCCAGCCGCCAGGTGCTTTTGACCAGAGCGGTATGGTGATAAAGGCCGGGCAGGGATTTGTCGCGTTGATCGGCGATCTGGTCGGAACGGTTCCGGGAATCCTGGGTGGTGGCGTTGGCGCTCAGCGTCCAGCGGTCGAGGACATCGTAAGAGGCTTCCAGCTCCAGGCCCTGTACCCGCGCCGCGATATTGACGTAGCGGCCCACGCCCCGGGCGTCGTAAATGGCGGTCACCGCCGGGTCCAGATCACGCACGAAGCCGGTGACCTCCAGATAACCGCGCGGCACCAGAATCCGGATACTGGCGTCCGCGTTGAGCGCCTGTTCCGCCTGCAGATCCGGGTTGCCGACGAACAGCCCCTGCTGGCCGAACTGCTCCACCAGGGTGGGAATGCGCACCTGCCGGGCGACGTTGGCGAACAGCCACAGATGGGACGTCATCGCGTAGCGCGCCCCCAGCTGCCAGGCGTGATAATGCTGGCGGCTTTCACCGTCGGTGCCGGCGTCATCCGATTGATCGCGCACCTGGAAACGCCGCAACACCGCCTGGGTGCGCCAGCGTTCGCTGTCGCTGTGCCATTCGTGGCTCAGGGCGCTGGTCAGTTGCCGGCGTTCGCGCTCTGTTTCCGGTTCCGTTTGCAGGCGGTCTTCCTGGTCCAGCCGGTACAGGCTGGCATCCAGCCCGGCGCTGAGCCGGTGCGCGCCGAGCAGCCAGGTGAGCGCGTTGTTGAAGCCGAATTGATCGGTGCGGTCCCGGGCGTCATGGGTGCCGGTGCCGATGCGACCGACACGGTCCAGATAGGTTTGCTGACGGCGGCCCAGCAACAGGCGATGGCTGGACTGCAGCTGGCCGTCCCACCAGCCGCTGTCCTGGTAATGGAACTGCACGCGCTGCTGCCGGGTTTCCAGCCGCGCCTGATTCGCTTGCCAGTTCTGCAGGCTGGGGATGCCCTGGTCCTTGTCGGTCCACTGCAGCAGGGCGTCGACGCGCCGATCCGGCGACAGCCGGTAACCGAGACGGGCGCTGGCGTCGTCGTGGGTGACATCCGCATTGCGCCGGCGGCTCTCTTCCCCGTCCGTGGGGTTGAACCACTCCGGCCGGTTCTCGTATTGGAAATCGTTTTCCGCCTGTTGCCGGTTCAGCGACAGCCAGTAATCAAAGCGGCCCTCGGCGCCCGCCTGGAACAGGCCCAGACGCCGACCGCCGTGCGTGCCGGCGCCCAGATTAATCCGCGTGGTGGCCGGGGTGTCGGCGCGCAGCGAGGTCATCGCCACCACGCCGCCAACGCCGGCCTGGGTGTAGCGGGCCGGCGCGTTGCCCGGGTAAACCTGAATCTCGGCGACGTCGTGCAGGGTGTACAAACTCAGGTCGCTGCCGCCGGATACCGGGTCGTCCAGCAGCATGCCGTCCAGATACACCTGCACCTGCTTGCTGCTGGAGCCTCGAATCGACACCGCCGAGTAACTGCCCAAGCCGCCCAGCCGGCGTACTTGAACACCGGTTTGCGTGGCCAGGGTATCAGCGAGGGTGGTGATGCGGTTGGCGAACGCCTCGCGCTCAATCACGCGAACCATGCCGGTTTCGTCCTCCGGCGTCAGCGTGGCGGCGGCGTTGCGCGGCGCCTCACTGACGATCACCGGCGCCAGCGAGTGCCCGCCGTCGCCCTGCGACAGCGCCGGCACCGCCGCCAACAGCACCAGTGCCAGCCGGCACGATGGTCTTTCCCCCATGATTCCCCGATACGCGGACAGGCGCGACAGTCCCGTTGCCCTGCGGCAACGGGAGGGTTAGCTGAACAGCTATCAAAGGGATGAGGGTGCCGTTGAGGCGGTATCCCACGTCACCGCCCACCGCGGTCACGTTGATAGCCGGTGGCAGGCCGGTCTCCGGGCTAACGGCCGGATGCTCGCGCATCCCGGATTCGACGCCTTCCCACGCGAACGCAGTGGCTGGTCCTCGGACCTGTCGAACCCTTAACCGATCACCGTTGCGGGGGCAGCGTTGGCGTTGCACCAAACTTCCCGTTTAATCCCGACCGCTTTAAGCGGCCGGGACACCTGCCACGGAATACGAATAATGGTCGGCAATGCTAGGGGGTGGCCGACAAAAGTCAATCACTCTCCGTTCGTGGGTGCCGAGCACTTTACTGGCTATAGAGCCACTCCGACCGCTCCAGCACCCGGTTGTTGATGCGGATCTCGGCGATGTCGCCGGCGAACAGATTGCCCGGGTTGCCCTGCCAGCTGTTGATGCCGATGTTCCAGGGCTGGCCCGGCTCCACCAGCAGCCCCTGCTGCTCATCCACGCCGGTGCGCATGGTCAGTGAGCCGTCCACGTACATCTGTACCCGCTCACCGTCGTTCACCAGGGCAAGGTGGTACCAGTAGTCGTTGCTGACTTCCCAGGACCAGTTGTCCTGGCCCTTGCCGTTCTGCGAGGTGCTCACCCACTGGAACTCCTTCAGGGAGGAAACATTGAGCCCCAGAGCGGCGTCGCTGCCGGAGCAGGCCACTTCGTGGTACTGGCAGACCTGGGTGATGCCCGGTTCGTGGTTGAGAATGCCGGACCACTGGTTCTCGTCGCGCATCCAATCCGACGGCAAGCGGACAATGGCTTCGATGGTGTATTGCGGCAGGAAACCCGGCTTGCCGGCGGCGCTGTTCTCGAAGCTCAGACCGGCCCCGCCGGTGGTCAGGTAGTAACCGCCAATGTCGTTGTTGCCGTGGAAGGTGGCGATGCCGGCGGCGTACCCGAACGGCGGTTTGTCATCACGAAGCTCAAAGAAATCGGCCAGATCGCCCTGCGGCTCGTTATAGGCGACCAGCTCCAGCAGGTTGCCATTGCCGGACGCGTCCAGGAACTGCACCGAGCCGTCGGCGCGGGTGATGCGGTGATCATCGTCGAGAATCCAGTAGGCCTCGGTGCCCTCGATATTGCCCGGGGCGTCCGCCACATTGCCCTGGTTGAGGTCGGCGAAACGCCGCTCGAAGTTCATTGGCACACTGAATTCCCAGCGCGACAGCTCATCCTGGGGCTGACGCTCAGCCTCCGGGATGGCCGCCACCCAGGGCGAGTAGGAACGGAAATCCAGTTGCTGGTCCGCTTCGTTGAAGGTCACCAGCTGCATCATGCCGTTGCCGCCCCAGAAGCCGGACTGGTAGTCCACCACTACCATCACCACATCGCGGCCGTATTGGTTCTTGCCGATCAGGGTGGCTTCACCGTGGTTATGCCCGCTCACGGTCAGGAAAATCTGGTCATTGGCGCGGATCAGGTCTTCCCACAACTGTTCGCCCAGAGGGGTGAACACGGCGGTTTCGCCGTCGGAGCCGATGCCCAGCAGCTGGTGGGTGGTCAGAATCGCAGGGGTAGCCGGATGCTGGTCAAGAACGCCCTGTACCCAGGCCACGGTTTGCTCCGACGGCAGCCAGTCCAGCGCCAGCACCAGAAACTCACGGCCGCCGGCTTCAAAAATGTGGTAGCTGTTGAAACCGGTGCTGTCGGTGCCCTGGAAGGTGGTGAAGTTGGCGGCCTGCAAGGACGCCGGGAAATGCTGCAGGAAGGGTTCCGCCGTCAGGTCACGCTGGTCGTCCCACTGGCCGCTGTTAAGCACATCGTGGTTGCCGGCCAGAACGCTGTACGGCGTCGCCGCGTTGGCTTCCAGTATCTGCATCGCTTCGCGGGCGGCCACCCACTCGCCGTTCTGGCGGGGCAGATCGACCACATCACCCAGGTGCAGGGTGAATTTGATCTTTTCGTCCTGGTAGTGATCGGCGATCCATTGGGTCTGCGCGGTATAGCGCTCCGGTGAGTAGCGCGAATACTTCTGGGTATCCGGAATCACCGCTACGGTGAAGGCATTGGCACCACTGTCGCCACCACCGCTGTCCGGCGGCGCGACGGCGGACGGATTGGAATCGCTGTCGCCACCACAGGCGGCAAGAAACAGACACAACAAAAAACTGAGCCCGGCGGCGTACCACCGGGGCCGATGCAAAATCATCATGGTTGAACTCCCGAGTAAGAAGACTGAACGCAGCCTTCACGCTATCGCGACGGGATGAACGAGGCGTTTCGACGAAATTGCATTTCAATAAACGGAATATGACAACGCCGCCGGCCAACGGGCCGGGGCGTTGTGATCAGAAAGGTGTCAGGCGGTCTGGCGCTGTTCCTGCTGGTCCGCGTCGAGCTTGTTCTTGTACAGCGAGCGCTTGGGCTTGGCCATCACCCGGCGCAGCATCGGCTCGAAGAACGACAGCGGCAGGGTTTCCTGCTCCGGGTCGAAGGCGGCGGCG
Source organism: Alcanivorax sp. (assembly GCA_042090255.1). Classification (GTDB taxonomy): domain Bacteria; phylum Pseudomonadota; class Gammaproteobacteria; order Pseudomonadales; family Alcanivoracaceae; genus Alloalcanivorax. Next base: position 8,830 of record JBELJS010000076.1, read on the forward strand.
TCGTACTTGGCGCAGAATTCCACGGTGCGATCGAAACAGGGGTGGTCGCGGTACTTCTCGCGCAGCTCCGGGTCCAGGCCCAGGTGCTCGAAGAAGTAATAGCCCTGGAAGATGGCGTGGTGTTTCACCATCCAGTGGTTCTCCTCGCTGACGAACGGTTCCAGCAGGGCGGCACCCACATCCGCGTGGTTGTAGGGGCCCAGGGTATCGCCGATGTCGTGCAACAGGGCACACACCACGTACTCCTCGTCCTGACCGTCGCGGTGCGCCAGGGTGGCGGTCTGCAGGCAGTGGGTGAGGCGGTCCACCGGGAAGCCGCCGCAATCGCCTTCCAGCAGCTGCAAATGGGTGATGACGCGATCGGGCAGTTCCTTGGCGAAACCGCCGAAGGCCTGGCCGATGATCTTCCAATCCTCGGCGGTGCCCTCTTCCATGTGTTTGAACTGAGCGCGCGGCTCGTCGTGGTGACCGTCCATACTTCTCTCCTCGGCTGGGGCTTGAACGCCCTGGCGTTTATTGGATGTATGATGGAGAGTCTAGGCCGCGCGCCGGACTGAGACTGTCAACGGTTTGACAGTTGGCACGCGGCGCGCTGTTACGAGGTGTCCGGGCGATGGTGGATCACGTTCTCGAGGTGTTGAAAAGCTGCTCGCTGCTGTCGGGGCTACCCGAGGCGGCGCTGCGCGAGGTGGCGCCGCTGGCCAGGGTGCGCCCGTTCCACGCCAACGAGGTGCTCTATCAGCGCGGCGAGGTGCAATCGGCGCTGTCGGTGGTGGGCGCCGGCAATGTGCGCATCGGCTCCACCAACGCGGAGGGCCGGGAAATCATGCTCACCCTGTTCGAGCCCGGCGCCTGGTTCGGCGACACGGTGTTTTCGCCGGGCATGCCGCGGGTGTTCGGCGCCACCGCCCACACCGACGGCGAGCTGGTGGAAGTGCCCGGCCAGGACTACCGCGCCCTGCTGGCGCGCTATCCGGAGGCCTATCCGCGTACCCTGGATATGCTCAGCCGGCGGCTTTGGTCGGCGATTTCCATCATTGAGGATAACGCGCTGCGTGACATGCCCGGCCGGGTGGGACGGCGGCTGCTGTTCCTGGCCCATATGCACGACCCCCAGCGCGGCCCCGGGCCGGTGACCTTCAAACTGACCCGCGAACACATCGCCAACATGATGGGCATGACCCGCCAGGGCGTGCACGGCGTGCTCAAGGCTCTGGAGCAGCGCGGGCTGATCCGGTTCAGCTACGGCCGCATCACGGTGCCGGACCCGGACGCCCTGAAGGCTTACCTGGACGAACGTACCGGGTAGTAATTATTACCTACATGATGGCACTTTGGCATTAGTTTTGTGACGTGATTAAAGGAAATCCCACTAGCGGTCGATAACACTCGGTAACAGATACCAACATACGGAAATATTCCGGCCGTACCGAGTGAAAACAATGCCTAGCCTGCTCAACGACCTGCCCCTGGCGCTCGCCCTGCCCGATCACAATCTCTGGGAAATGCTGGCGATTCCGCTGGGCGCGCTGGTGATGGTGGCGGCGGTTCTCTGGACCGGCCGGATTCGCCAGCGTCTGCTGGTCAATGTGCTGGCGCTGGGCATCATGATGCCGCTGGTGCATCTGTGCATGATCACCACTGGCGCTCACATGCTCAGCCAGCGCCTGCAACTGGTGCTGCTGGACGTGATGCCGACCTGGTTGGGATGACGCGAGACGGACGGGCCTTGTCGGGTTACGCTTCGCTAACCCGACCTACCGGCGAATCCGTTCGACCTGCCGATGATGTAGGTCGGGTTAGCGAAGCGTCACCCGACAACGCGCGGTGAAACATCGTCAGGCGAGCGCCGGCTCGATAAAGCGCCAATCTTCCGCCGCCTGACCCAACACCAGGAAGTGCGGGTTCAGCACGTCCGGCTTGTTGTAGGCTAAAGGCTCAAAGTGAGTGTTCACTACAACCCCACCCGCGGCGTTGACCACCGCGTGGGCCGCGGCGGTGTCCCATTCGCAGGTGGGCGCCAGACGCGGGTAGATGTCCGCCGCGCCTTCCGCCACCAGGCAGAGCTTCAGGGACGAGCCCATCGAGGTCTTTTCCACCGGGCCCAGTTGCCCCTCGATCAGCCGCTCCAGCGCCGCCACCTGCTCGGCGCCATGGCGGCGGCTGGCCACCATCACGATCGGTGCGTGCCGCTTGCGGCAATGGATGGGCGAGCGCTGGCCGCCCTCTTCCTTGAACGCGCCCAGGCCCCGGCCGCCGGAGTAGGTGATGGCGGTGACCGGCACATGCACTACGCCCAGCACCGGCACGCCGTCTTCCACCAGCGCGATATTGACGGTGAATTCGCCGTTGCGCTTGATGAATTCCTTGGTGCCGTCCAACGGGTCCACCAGCCAGAAACGGGGCCAGTCCTTACGGTCTTCAAAGGCAATGCCGCCGGACTCTTCTGAGAACACCGGAATGTCCGGGGTCAGCGCCTGCAGGCGCGCCTCGATCAGGTTATGGGCGGCGCGATCGGCTTCGGTGATCGGGCTCTGATCTTCCTTGTGATCCACCGCCACGTCGCCACGGTCGTAGATTTCAAGGATGGCGGCGCCGGCGTCCACGGCGATGGCGGATACCGGGCCCAGCAGGGCGTTCAAATCGTTCATTCAGCGGTCCATCAAACGTTGGGTCATCAACAGGGCGGCGATCACGCGGGCTTCGGTCACATCCTCGCGCTGCAGCAGCTCATCCAGCCGTGACAGTTTCCAGGGAATCACTTCCAGGGGTTCGGGCTCATCGCCGGGCAGGCGCTCCTCATAGAGGTCCTCCGCCAGCGCCACGGTAATATGGTGGCCCATATAGCCGGGTGACAGGGTCATGCGCTTGAGAAAGGTCAACTTGCCGGCGCCGTAGCCGGCTTCTTCCTTGAGCTCGCGGTTGGCGGCGTCGCGCCAGTCCTCGCCGTGTTCGTAGGCGCCCTTGGGCAGGGTGATCTGATAGTCCTCGACACCGGCGCCGTACTCGCGGATCAGCACCACGGTGTCACGGTCGAGCATCGGCACGCACATGACGCCGGCGATGGGCGGGGTGCGCAGACGTTCGTAGGTGCGTTCCACGCCGTTGCTGAAACGCAGGTGCATCTCCTCAATGCCGAACAGGCGGCTTTTCGCCACCAGACGGGTATCGAGGATTTCCGGTTTGCGGTTGCCTTCGCGAGTCATGGCCACTCCTTTGCGACGGCGTTAAGCCTAACCGCAACCACGCACGAACCCAACCGGGACAGGGCGCTAATTTGTGGGAGCCGGGCCTGAGGGAGCGCGCCTTGTGGGAGCGGCCTGGTGGGAGCGGGCCCAGCCCGCGAAAGGGTGGCGCTAGCCACCCGGCAGGATTCCAGAGGCGTTGATGCCCAGGTGTTCGGTGCTCCGTATCGGAGACGCGGTGCAATGGTGGTGCCTTCCGGGATCGCTCAAGCCCCGCAAGCGGGCCCGGCCACCCATCACAGATGGGCGGCGTTCGGCGGCGCGCGAAGCAGTGCTTCGCAACACGCTTGCCTCACCCCTGGGCGCTCTCATTTGGCCATCCCTGGCCAAATAGGTCCCTCCAGGCACCAC
>JBELJS010000026.1:0-54354 GCA_042090255.1 Alcanivorax sp.
TGTCGTTAGAGAGGTCTCTGGCATCCTGCCGGGAGCTTCGCTCCCTTTCGCGGGCGAGGCCCGCTCCTACAAGGTTCGGCGCTAACGATAACCCGGAACCTGGGAATCTCGCCCTGGGGAACAGGACGTTCGACAGGGAGCCCCCAGGGACGGGTTCACGGCGTCCCCGGATGGAGGGTCCAGCCAAGCTTCCCGCTAAAGCGCGATGCACCTAGTTTGTGACGGTGGGTTTTTCTCGCGCCAAGCCGAAAAAGCACAGCATCCCGCCCACCGCGCTGGCCGCCATCAGGGCGGTCATCGGCAGCGGCGTACCGTTATGGATCAGGCCGAGCCCGGAACCGATCAGCCCCGCCATCAAGAACTGCAGGCAACCGTTAAGACCGGTGGCAGCGCCACTGTCGCGCTCGAAAAAGGCCAGGAAACTGGCCAGCGCATTGGGAATCGCCAGCGCCGCCATGCCGGCGACCACCATGATCAGCGGCACCGTGCTCCACAGTGTCAGGTAACCGGACACCGTCAGCAGCAGCAGGGTTACCGCCGCCAGGCTTTGCAGGATCACCGCCACGCCCATGATCGCGGCGCTGTCGAAACGGCGCAGCAGCAACACGTTGAGGCGGTTGAGCCCCAGCATGGCGACCACGTTGGCGCCGAAGTACAACGGAAAACGGGCCTCGTCGATGCCGAAGTATTCGATATAAAGAAAGGCGGCGTCGGTGATAAAGGTGAACATGGCGGAAAAGATCAGGCCGTTGGCGAGGATGAACCCCATCGCACGACGCTGGCGCAGCACCCGCCCGTAGGCGGCGAACATGCGGTGCCGCAGCGGCTCCTCCGCCACCTGGGGTGCCACCGACGGCAGTGCAAACCGCAACATCAGGGCCACCAGCACCGCGTAACCGGCCAACATCACGAAAATGCTTTGCCAGCCGGCCAGGTGCAGTAACAACGCCCCCACCGCCGGCGCCACCAGTGGCGCCAGCAGCAGCACCAGGCCCACGCTGGTGAGCACCCGGGCCGCTTCACGGCCGTTGAAATGGTCACGCACCGAGGCGGCGGCAATCACTACGGTAGCGCCGCCACCCAGGGCCTGAAGCGCCCGCAGGCCATACAACCAGGCCACCTGGTCGCAGACCGTGATCGCCAGGCTGGCGACGAAAAAGATGGATAACCCCACATAGGCCACCGGCTTGCGACCGAAATGATCGGACAGCGGGCCGCCCAGCCACTGGCCCAGCGCCACGCCCAGCACATAGACGCTCACCGACAGCTCAATGCGATGCACCGCCACGCCGAAGTCGCCGGCCATGGTCGGCAACGCTGGCAAATAGGTGTCGATGGCCAGCGGCCCGAGGGCCACCAGGGTGCCGAGCATGATCGCCAGGCGTACGGGGGAAACGGTAGGCATCAGGAATCCCTGGGCGGTACAACGAAGGTCGGCAAGACTATCATTATCGCCACCGGTTTGCGGGTACTGGAGCGAAAAAAAACGGGCTTGCGACGCTCCGGGTTCGCTGGGACTATAGCCGCACTCTCAGACAAGGAAGCCCATGGAACTTTCCGTACCTTTTCAGTTGGCCCTGATTACCGTGGTCGCGTTCGCCTGCCAGTGGGCCTCCTGGCGGATCAAATTGCCCGCCATTCTGCCGCTGCTGTTGTCTGGCCTGTTGCTGGGCTCGGTGGCCGGCTTGATACAACCCAAGCAACTGTTCGGGGATCTGTTGTTGCCCGGGGTGTCCTTGGCGGTATCGATCATTCTGTTCGAGGGGGCGCTGACCCTTCGCTTCAGCGAGATCCGTGGCCTGGAAAAAACCGTGCGGCGGCTGGTCACCTGGGGCGCATTGATCACCTGGGGCGTGGTGACACTGTCCGCCTGGGGCCTGCTGGATCTACCCTTTGAGTTGGCGCTGCTGTTCGGCGCGCTGGTGGTGGTTACCGGCCCCACGGTGATCGTGCCGTTACTGCGCAGCGTGCGGCCCAAGGCCAGCGTGGCGCGGCTGCTGCGCTGGGAAGGCATCGTTATTGATCCATTGGGCGCGATTCTGGCGGTACTGGCTTATGAACTGGTGGTGGCCACCGGCCAGCAGGGCGCGCTGGTGCACGGCCTGTGGCTGTTCTTCCAGGCGATCGCGGTGGGCGCCGCCATAGGTACCGCTGTGGCGTTCGCCCTGAGCGCCCTGCTCAGCCGGCATTTGGTGCCCGAGTATCTGCGCAGCTTCCTGGTGCTGTCCTCGGTGATCGGTTCGTTCGTGCTGTCCAACAGCATCAGCGAGGAATCCGGCCTGGTGACGGTCACCGTGGCCGGCATCGTGATGGCCAACCGCAAGGGCGTGCGCACCGACGACATTCTCCACTTCAAGGAGAACCTGTCGGTAATGCTGATTTCGGTACTGTTCATCGTGCTGGCCGCGCGTCTGGAGATGGAGCAATTGCTGAGCCTGGGCGCCACCGCCCTGCTGGTACTGGCGATCATTCAGCTGGTGGCGCGGCCGTTGTCGGTGTGGGTGGCGACCCTGGGCAGCAGCCTGGACTGGCGTGAGAAGGCGCTGCTGGCGTGGATCGCGCCACGCGGCATCGTCGCCGCCGCGGTATCCGCTCTGTTCGCCCAGCGGCTGATGGAAAACGGGGTGGCCGGCGCCGAGTTGCTGGTGCCGCTCACCTTCATGGTGATCATCGGCACGGTGGCGTTGCAGAGCGTCACCGCCCGCCCGCTGGCGCGGCTGCTCAAGGTGGCGGAACCGGGCCCCAGGGGCTTCCTGATCATCGGCGCCAACCCGGTAGCCCGGGCCATTGGGCAGACGTTGAGCCAGAACAATTTTCCGGTGATCCTCACCGATTCAAGCTGGGAGAGCATTCGCACCGCGCGCATGGAGGGCCTGCCCACTTTCTATGGCAATCCGGTGTCCAGCCACGCCGACCAGTATCTGGATCTGGTCGGCTACGGCAAACTGCTGGGCCTGAGCCCGCGCCGGGAACTGAACACCATGGCGACCATGCGCTACCGTCTGGAATTCGGCGAGCCCAATGTCTATAGCCTGCCCTGGCAGAGCGAAAAAGAAGAGAAGCACGACGTGGCGGCGCACCACCGGGGCGCCACTTTATTTGGCCCGGACATGACCTACGCCCGGCTCGCCAGCCTGCTCAGCCAGGGCGCGGACATCCGCAAGACGCGGATCACCGACGAGTTCGACTTCAAGGCGTATCTGGCGGTGGAAAACCGCCAGGTGTGGCCGCTGTTCGCGGTGGACACCAAGGATCGGATTCATGTGTTCACCTCCGAGACCCAGCCGGAGCCCCGAGCCGGCTGGTCGGTAATCGGTTTGATCAAGGAAGAGGAAAGCGTCGAAGAGGCCGCCGGCTAGGCGCCTTGGCGGGGCCCCGTCAGGTCGGCGTTGAAGGAATCAATCAGGCCGCACACCCTGCCATCGCCAAGATGGCAGTCCGGGGCCCGCGACCAGTCGTCCATGGCGGCGCGCATGCGCGTGCTCAAATCGCTTAGCTCACGGATGCGGGCTTCCACTTCGGCGAGGCGCGCTTCAATCAACGACCGTACCCTGGGGCACGGTGTCTCCCCGCCTTCCGATTCTTCAATCAATTCGCGTACGTCACCGAGCGTGAAGCCGAGACTGCGGGCTTTCAGCGCGAAACGCAGCCGCGACAGATCCACGCCGCTGTACTGGCGGTAACCGTTATGGGGGTCCCTTCGCGGTGTCAGCAGCCCCAGATCGGTGTAATGGCGAACGGTTTCCGAGGTGGTCTCGGCGCGGCGCGCGAGATCAGTGACACGCATGGAACACTCCGGTTGCGAATAGGCCCCACCATTGTACCACCGCCGCCGGGGCTACAGCGGTGGTGGATAGCCGGTTACCCGCCGAATGTCGCGGTACAGCGGCGCCAGACGCCGATAAAGACGAGCGTAAACTCGACGGTACAATTGATCATAGAGCGCCTGGACTTCGGGCTCGGGCTCAAACCGATCACCGGGCCGGGTCATGGCCGCCACCGCGCTGGCATGATCGGCATGCAGCCCGACGCCCACGGCGGCGTTGATGGCCGCGCCCAGCCCGGAGGTCTCGAAGGTATGCGGCCGCTCCGCCGGCAGGCCGAAAACATTGGCCGTGATCTGCATGATGGCGTCGCTTTGCGAGCCGCCCCCGGAGACCGTCAACCGGGTTACCGGCTGGCGATTGCGTTTTTCCAGTCGCTCCCGGCCTTCGCGCAGCGCGTAGGCGATGCCTTCGATAATCGCCCGGTAAAGGTGCGCGCGCGTATGCACGTCGCCGAAACCGACAATCGCCCCCTTCGCCTCCGGTCCCGGGATACGCACGCCGGGGTTCCAGAACGGTTGCAGTGTCAGCCCCATGGCCCCCGGCGGTGACTGGTGTAACAGGTCTTCGAACAGCGTCTCTGGCGCCACGCCTAAGCGCTCGGCACGCTGCACCTCTTCGGCGGCGAATTCCCGTTTGAACCAGTTCACCATCCAATAGCCACGCTGCACGATGACCTCGGAATTATAGCGCCCGGGCGCCGCCGCCCCATAGGCCGGCACCATCGGGATCGGCTCCACAAAGCGTTCGTTGCAGGTGTTGAAGGTGGCGGTGGTGCCATAGCTCAGGTTGCCGACCTCCGGGGTGAAGGCGCCGGCGCCGAGCACCTCGCAGGCCTTGTCGGAGCCGCTGGCAATCAGCGGCAGGCCTTGCGGGATGCCGGTATGGGCCGCGGCTTCGGCGGTAATCGGACCCAGCAGCGCGCCCGGGGGCACCAGCTCGGGCAGCTGCTCGGCACGCGCCCGCAGCGCGCTCCATTTCATATCACCGCGGGAGGCCCAGCGCTGCGCCTTGAAGTCGTACGGCAGGTAGCCCACCTGGGCGGCGGTGGCGTCACGCAGGGCTCCGCACAGGCGCCAGTTCAGATAGGCGGACAACAGCACGAAATGACGGGTGCGTGACCAGATCTCCGGCTCATCGGCGGCCAGCCAATTGCACTCCGCTTTGGATTGGAACTGGCGCAAGGTTTCACCCTGGCCGATCAGCGCCACCGGCCAGCGCCAGTACCAGGGCACACGGGGAAAGCGCGCGGTGCGGCGTTGATCCAGCCAGATCACCGCCGGGCGGAAGGGCCGCAACGACGCGTCCAGGCACACCGGCGAGGCCCTCTGGGTGGTGAGCGACACCGCCACGACCTGTTCGCGCAGCGCGCCGTGCGCCTGCCACAAAGACTGGCACGCCAGGCCCAACTGTTGCCAAAAGTAGTCCGCGTCCTGCTCGGCCTGACCGGGGGCCGGCGATCGGTAGGGCTCGATGTCGCGTTGCACCCGGGCCAAAAGTTCACCATGGCGGTCGAACAACATCGCCCTTGTGCTCTGGGTCCCCTGGTCCAAGGCCAGCAGCAGCGGCCCGTTCATGCGGCGGCCTGGTCGTCCGCCGCCGGCACCCCGTAGGACCGATCACGGATTGACGCGTAGCGCTGCCATTCCTGGTCCCAGCGTTGCGCGTCCCAGCCCAACAGCTCACCGGTCAGCGACGCCAGCAGATCCTGCAAACCGGCGCCGCCGTCGCGGCGCAGCAGGCCCAAGCGGGTGCGCCGGAGCAACAGGTCGTCCAGATGCACCACCGCTTCGTTGACTAGAATCCAGCGCAGCAAGGCTTCGTCGTCCTGCACGCCGTGCAGAAAGTGATCCACCTGGGCCGGCGCCTCCGGCAGCGGCCGGAACAAGGGCGCGTTACTGCGCCGGGCGCGACGCTCGTCCCGGGGCGACAGCAGCCCGGCCACGCCCAGCGCGTCCAGAGCGATCAACCGGAAGGTGGTGAGCTTGCCGCCGCTCACCGACACCACGCCGTCATGCTGCCAGACGGCGTGGTCGCGGCGCTCCTTGGAGGGATCCTTACCGTCGCCGGAAGCGATCACCGGGCGTACGCCGGCCATGGTGGAGAGGATATCCTCACGGCCGAGGCCGACGTGCGGAAACTGGCCGTTGATCAACTCCAGCAGATAATCCACTTCCGCGCCGCTGGCCCGCGCTTCCTGGTCCAGGCTGTCGCCGTGGTCGAGATCGGTGGTGCCGACGCAGGTGACGCCCTCCCAAGGGAACACGAACACCGGACGGCCGTCGCGGGGGTGCATCACGGTCAGGCAGTCGGCCACCGGCAGCCGCGCCGGATCGACGAACAGGTGGCTGCCACGCAGCGGCCGGATGCGCTGCCCGGCACCGCCCAGATGGTTCGCCCAGGCGCCGGTGGCGTTGATCACCACGCCGGCGTCCAGGGTCGCCTGGTCGCCACTGTGCAGATCGCTCACCGAGACCCGGGTACGGCCGTTTGACCGGGTCACCCCGGTGGCGCGGGCATAGTTGAGGGACTGGCCGCCAAGGCGTGCCGCTTCCAGCAGGCACCGCACCACCAGCCGGCAGTCGTCGGTGAGCGCGTCGGTGTAGCTCATGGCACCGCGCAAACCCTTCTGGTCCAGGCCGGGCACCCGTTGAAGCACCTCGGCGGTGGGCATGAAGCGGTGATCCCGGATACCGGCAAGAAAGTCATACAGAGACAGTACCGCCGTCATCGGCCAGCGCCCGGGAAACTGCCCCTGACGCAGCGGAAACAGATAGTCCGCCCGCTCCACCAAACCGGGCAGATCGCGCAGCAGGCGTTCGCGTTCGCGCAGCGCGTCCCGGGTCAGCCGTACTTCCCCCTGGGCGATGTAGCGCAGCCCGCCGTGCACCATCTTGGAAGAGCGGCTGGACGTGCCCCAGGCGAAATCCTGCTGCTCCAGCAGCAGCACCTTACGGCCCTGGCGTGCCGCCTCCAGCAACACGCCGGCACCCGTGATGCCGCCGCCGATCACGATCAGGTCCCAGTGTTCCTTAGCCAGTGCGGCCAGCGCCGCGCGTTCTGCCAGCATGATTACTCCTTGAGAAGGCACCCCGGGTTCAGGTGCCCCTGTGGGTCAAAATGAGTGAACAAACTGCCCAGAGCCGCCAAACCCTGGTCGCCCTTTTCGTGCACCAGCCAGGGGGCGTGGTCACGACCGACGCCGTGTTGGTGGCTGATGGTGCCGCCCAGCTCGGCAATCACATCGCAGGCAGCGGCTTTCATCGCCCACCAGCGTTGCCGCGTCTGCGCGTAATCCTGGGAGCAGCGGAACACATAGGTGGTGTAGATACTGGAACCTTGTCCATACAGATGCGACAGGTGCGTGAACACATGGGCCTGTTCGCCGTCGCCGGCGTGCTGTTGAATGGCCGCTTCCAGAGCCGCCACCATGCTCGGCACCCGCGCCCAGTCGACGCAAGTTTCCAGTGTGTCCACCGCGTAGCCGAGCGCCCACAGCCCGTGGCGCAGATAGGGTGAGCGGAAACGCGCCTCTTGCCATTTACGGCCCAGCGCGCGACCGGTCATCACACCGCCGGCGGCACGAATGTGGCCGCGGGCCTCGGCGAGCGCACGCCGGCAGTGGCGAGGCTCGCCGGTAACGCCGAACGTCAGCATGCATTTGGCGCCGTCGGCGTTGCCACGCAGGGCCAGATAACGATTCAGCGCGCTCACCAGCCGCTCATGACCGGCCAGGGTGAGCTGGGTGCGGGTTTCCTCGGCGTTACTCAGGCGCAGCATGGACAGCGGCACCCGCGCCTGTACCAGGCGCCGAGCCAGGGCCACGCCGGTGTCCCAGTCGGGAACGAAGGCGACGTGAAAATCCTCCCGCTGCGGCGCCTCGCTGACGCGCACCCGCACTTCGGTAATCACGCCCAGGCGCCCTTCCGAACCCATCACCAGCTCACGCAGATCCGGGCCGGCGGAGGACGCCGGCACCGTGGGCAGTTGCAACGTACCCCGTGGCGTTTCCACACGGCCGCCCGCGAACAATTGCTCAATGCGCCCGTAGCGCAGCGACTGCTGGCCACTGGACCGGCTCGCCACCCAGCCGCCCAGGGTCGACAGCTCCCAGGATTGCGGGTAGTGGCCCAGCCGGTAACCACGCTCGCCCAACTGGCGTTCCACTTCCGGCCCAGGTGTGCCGGCGCCGAAGGTGGCCAGCCGGCTTTGTTCGTCAAGCTCGGTGAGGCGGTCCATGCGCGCCAGGCTCAGCGTCAGCACCGGGCGACGGCTGTCGGGTGGATTGATGTGGCCCACCACCGAGGTGCCGCCACCATAGGAAATCAGGTTGATGTCCTCGCGCTGACACCAGTCGATCAATTCGCGCACCTGGGCGCTGGTGGCCGGTAAGGCGACCCCATCCGGGAACACGCCGATCTCGCCGGAGCGCAGCGCCAGCCAATCGTCGAGACTCTGACCGCGGGCATGACGCACGCGCTGCTCGGGATCGGTCTCCACCAGAGGGTGGTCGGGCAGGCGGCTGGCGGGCACCTTCGCCAGAACGCTTTCCAGAGTGGCGTCGGGCAGCGGCACGCCGGCGCCCAGGCGTTCTTCCAGGAACCGTCGGCCGGCGTCTTTCAGCGGGTAATCGTTGGCGCTGTCGCCCCAGCCGTTCCAGCGTCGCATGGCGTCTCCTTTAGTGAGTTTGCTGTCATGGTGGTACGGTCGTTCCTTTTCGGAGCCCAGTCTGCTACAAACGCTGGATGACTTCACCCTACTCGTCTTCCCCCACCGACTGTTCGCCACACCTCCTCGATCCGCAGTGTAGCCGCGCGGCGTTCGACGCCGTGGTGGACGTGCTGGCCCGCGCCTTCGACCATGACCCGTTCTGGCGCTGGCTGTGCCGACCAGAGGATTTCGACGTCCGGCTACGGCGCGGCATGGCCGCGCAACTTCGCCACTTGGCGCTGCCGGGGCGGGTCGATCATTTACCCGGTGCGGGGGCGGCACTGTGGTCGCCACCGGGCCAATGGCGTCTTGGGCTGTGGCAGCAACTGCGCTTCCTGCCCGATTTCGCCGCCATCACCGGGCTCTCCCGTTTGCCCGGCCGGCTGGCCGGCATCCAGCATATTCAGCAACTGCATCCGAAGCGACCCCATTGGTACCTGCAGGTGCTGGGGGTGGCCCCGGACCAGCAGGGCCGAGGTCATGCCCGCCGCCTTCTAGCGCCGGTGCTTGCCTTGTGCGACCGGGACGGCCACGGCGCGTTCCTGGAGACTTGCGAGCAAGCGAACCTGCCGCTCTACCGCCGCTTCGGTTTCGAGGTGATCCGCGAGGACCGCGTCGCCGCCGACGGCCCGCCCATCTGGCTAATGTGGCGCTCACCACCACTTTAAGGGACAACGTTCGCATCCCGGCGCTACCCTACTTTACCGATTTTTACCGCACCGCTATGGTTTGCCCGCTCTGATCGCTTATGGTTAAGCGATTGAGAAACAATGGATAACAAGGAGCGATAATGAAACGCACTGCTGGATGCCTCTTACTGGCCGGGGCTTTGTCCCTGTCCGCTTGCAGCACCATCAATCCCTACACCGGTGAAAAACAGACCTCCAAAGCCGCCGGCGGCGCCGCCATCGGCGCGGTCAGTGGCGCGTTGATCGGTATCGCCACCTCGGACAGCGCCAAGGAGCGCAAGGAACGGGCCCTGGCCGGGGCCGGCATCGGCGCCATCGCCGGCGGTGGCGTGGGCTACTACATGGATGTCCAGGAAGCGAAGCTGCGTCAGAAACTGGAAGGTTCGGGCGTTTCCGTTACCCGTAACGGCGAGAACATCATTCTCAATATGCCGGGTAACGTGACCTTCGACACCGACAGCACTCAGGTGAAATCCTCGTTCCGTTCGGTGCTGGACTCAGTGTCCGAAGTGCTGAAGGAATACGATTCCACCATGCTGCAGATCGCCGGCCACACTGACAGCACCGGTGGCGACCGCTACAACCTGCTGCTCTCCCAGCAGCGCGCCCAGGCGGTGGCCGATGTGCTTAGCGGCTACAATGTTCAGGCGGTGCGCATGGACGTGGTCGGCTTCGGCGAAACCCAGCCGATCGCGGATAACGGCTCCGCGTCAGGCCGTCAGCAGAACCGTCGCGTGGAACTGACCCTGATTCCTTACAAGGGATAACGTAACGGGTTAGCGCGACCGCCTCAGGCGGTGTTGGCCCGGCGCAGCCGCCAGACCAGCACCGCCAGGGGCACCATCAAGGCCACCACCAGCATGTACGGGAAGCGGTGGTCGATGGTGTACAACCCGGTGCCCACCAGCGGCCCGAGCACGAACCCCAGCGACGGACACGCACTGGCCAGCCCGGCCACCCTGCCCTGCTCCGAACTGTCCACCCGCAGGCTCGCCAGCGACATGATCGCCGGCATGCCGAAACCGATCCCCATACCCACCAGCATCACCGCCAGGGTCATGCCGAGACGGCTGTCGAACGCCCACAGGACGCCGGCGCCCAGGCCGATGGCCGGTACCGCCAGGGCCAGCAACACCAGCGCCGGAGCACGCAGCCATTGCACCACCAGAATCTGACCGGTGAGCGAGGTGATCGCCGCCGCCATCATGGCGGTGCCCAGGGCACCGGCCGCTTCCGTGGGCGTCATATTGAGGGCGTCCTGAAACAGAAAACCCAGGGTCTGCTGCACCAGCGCGAAACTCATGAACAACACCACACCGGTGATCAACAGATCTCGGAAACGGCGGTCGGTATAGGCGCGCAGGCCGGTGGCCAGCACGGTGCGACGGCGTTGCACTGGGGGCTCGCCGCGATACGGTGAGGGCGGCAGGAAGAACAGAATGAACACCGCCATCAAGGCGACCAGGCCGGCCACTAGATAGAGCGGCAACACCAGGGCCACCGCCGCCAGCATGCCGCCGATGCCCGGGCCGAGCACGGTGCCCAGGTTATTGGCCGCGCCGATGCGACCCATGCCACGGGTGCGCGCCTCCGGCGCGGTGATGTCCGCGGTGTAGGCCGCCGCCGACGGCGGCGTGGCGGCCATGATCACCGCCTGGCTCATACGCGCGACCACCAGCAGCGCCACCAGAGCGCCCCCGCTCACCCAGCCGGCCAGCCCGGCCTGGAACACCAGCGCGAACAGCAGCGTGCCGGTGGCATACCCGCTCAGCCCGATGATCAGGATCGGCCGGCGGCCATAGAGTTCACTGAGGTAGCCCCACACCGGGCTGGCGAGCGCAAACGCCAGCGACGAGCAGCTGATGATCAGCCCCACCTGAATCTCGGCCAGGCCGGTGGCCCGGCCCAGGGACGGCAGCAAGGTGAACACCAGGGTTTGGCCCAGGGCGGTGACGCCCACCGCGGTGAGCAGCAGGCTTTGGGTAAAGGTCGAGGACCTGGCAACCGGCGATAATGACAAAGAGGGCCTCCTATCAGAGGCCGCTAATATATCACCTTCGTTGTCCTATCGCCGCCGCCGGTGGGTAACAAAAGAAAACGTCAGTTATTTTCTTCGGACAGCAGGAAGTGCGCGCGGGCAATGGTGATCGGCTCTTCCCGGCGTTTCTGCCAGGCGCTGATGTGCACATTGGCGATGCGACGCCCCAGGCGGGTGATGCGGCATTCGGCGAAGGTGTCGCGGAACAGGCCGGCGCGCAGGTAGTCGATGGTGAAATCGATGGTCTTGGGCACCTTGGGTTCGCCCATTTCCAGCAGGATAAAGATGATCGCGGCCTGCTCCATGAAGCCGGCCACGGCGCCGCCGTGCAACGCCGGCAAGGTGGGGTTGCCGATATTGTTCTCGTTGCGCGGCAGGATGAAGGTCAGTTCCTCGCCCTGCACCAGCAGCTCGATGCCCAGGAAGCGGGCGTAGGGCACCCGGTCCACCAGGTCCTGGTAGTTGGCGTCGCCGTTGCGGCAGGCTTCGATCAAGGCTTTCAGTGAATCGGTCATCAGGACACCACCCGCCCGTTTTTATCCAGTTTCATGCGTGTGTAGGTGGCCAGGCCGGTGGCCACCGGTTCGCCCTCTTCCTCGCCCTCTTCCCAGGTGGTCAGCCGCACGAAGGTCACGTTGGGCGTGAGCCGGTAGCAGCTGGCGTAGCAGATCACCGCCTTGCCCGGTGTCGGGGCGTGCAGATGATCGACGCGGAAATCGATGGTCGGCGTGATCTCAAAATTGGGGTACAGCCGGCAGCTGTTCGCCATGCCGCCGGCCTGGTCCATCATCGCGAAGATGGCGCCGCCGTGCAGCACGCCGGTGTCCGGATTACCGACCAGGTCCTCGCGCCAGGGCAGGCGCACACGGACGCCGTCTTCTTCGGCGCTGAGCACTTCCATACCCAGGTTACGGGAATGGCGCACGGTCTCCAGGGACCGGTTACAGACGTCCATGCGGGTGTAAGGGGGCTTTGAATTTGTCACGAGGGCCAATGCTCTGTTACTGCGGGCCCGGCAAGATTACCGCCTACCCTTACTCGGGATCAATTGCTATCAGCGGAGCCTCCATGGCACCACGTCCTTCCGTGAGATCATCACTGCGCGCATTGAGCCATATGGTGGAGCGGCGCCGCCATCCGCGGCGTTTCATTCAGACCGATAAAACCCCCTGGGACGAAATTTACCGCAACGGCATCATGGCGCTGCGTCATTACAGCTTGCCGCCGATGGCGCGGATTCCAGTAGGCGACGAGGAAATACCGGTACGGCGGGAGAAACATCGTATTCCGCTGATTCTGGTGCCGGCGCTGGGCATCCACTGCTGGACCTACGATCTGATGCCCAACCGTTCCATGGTCCGTTACCTGATGGCGCGCGGCCATGACGTCTATTTGATCGACTGGGGCCAGCCGTCCCAGGCCGACCGCGACCTGGACCTGGACACCTACGTGAACCAGTGGTTGCCGCAGGTCGTTGAGCGGGTGCGCGAGCACACCGGTTCCGATCAGGTGAACCTGCTCGGCTACTGCATGGGCGGGCTGCTGAGCATGCTGTATCTGGGCAGCCACCCGGAGGCCCCGGTGCGCAGTCTATCGACCATCGCCAGCCCGGTGAATTTTCATAAAAGCGGGCCGTTCGGCAAGATTTTCAGTCTCGCGGCGATTCCCGCCATGCAGGCCCACGACTGGTTCCAGGTGCGCCTGGAGCCCCTCGACAGCAAGCTGTTCCACATTCCCGCCCGGTTGTTGTCGCTGGGCTTCAAGATGACCAACCCGCCGGGGTTGGTGCAGTCCTATGTGGATTTGCTGCGCAACATGGGCGACCGGGACTACCTCACCGAGTACATGACCATGGGCCAGTGGTTCAACGACATGGTCGACTACCCGGGGGCGGTGGTGCGCGAAGTGATCGAGAAGATGGTGCTCGCCAACAGCCTCGCCGACGGCCGTCTCAGTATCGGTGGGCGGCGGGTGGACTTCGGCGCCATCACCCAGGATCTGTTGGCGTTCGGCGGGCGCACCGACCGCATCGTCAGCCTGCGCGCCGCGCGGGAGATTCTTAAAGTGGTCGGCAGCCGTGAGAAGCGGTTCGAAGAGGCCCCCGGCGGTCACGCCGGGGTGTTCGCCGGCAGTAAGGCGCCCGGCCAGTGCTGGCGAGTAATCGCCGACTGGCTGGAGGCGCGCGCCGACTGAGCCTTACTCGGGCGGGCCGATGGTCGGCCTGGCGACCTCGGACGTGGCCAGATCCACCGCCTGATGCAGGCTGCTGGTCATCTGTGAGGTGTAGCGGTAAACCAGGAAAGGCACCGCGTCGTCGCCGAACTTAAGCATGGAAGAACGGATGAAGCCCCATTTGAGAGCGGCCTGCTCCAGGGTTCGGTTGAGATTGCCGTCGCCACGGTGGGCGGCCTGCACCCGCTTAAGCCGGTCGGAAAACGCCGGCACCGCCTGCTCGAACGCGCCGCGATCCTGTTCCATCTGGCCTTCGTCGTTGTTGGTGGCGATGATCGCCACATAGGACGACGTCAGATGCTGCAGCTCACTGATCAACCCGTGCACGTCATCGTAATCGCCGTCGGCGGCGGCTTCGAAACCGTCGATGCCAGCGGCCATCTCCGCCGGCAGGTCGTCCAGCCGCCGGGGGTCGCCGGACGCCACTTCGGCGTCGGCGTCACCGGGAGCCGGCAGGGCCTGGTCCGCGGCCAGGCGCTGCCACTGGTCGGTGAGATCCGCCACCAGGGCCCGCTCCGCGTCGGATTCGCTGCCGGCGCGCAGCTCATCCAGCGCTTCGGCGGCCTGCTGAGCGGCTTCGTTGAGCGCGACCCGGTAGGTGTCGTTGCCGTCCATGACGGAATACATGTGGTAGTCCGTGCGCACTTGCCAAAGATGGTGCTCAAGATCTTCCAACTGGGCACGGCTCAGGGCCGCGCCCGCCAGCATCGGGGCCGTCAGCCCGGTTATCGATAGCACCACCGCCAAGGCGCCCCTGGAAAGGGTTCGCATAGCATCTCCTATTGCATTTCTTTTTGTTGCCCAGTCCAAGGACAAACGCGGCAAAGATAGTACATAGCGCCTTCTTTTACCAATGCGCAATATTGCGCCGCACTAGCGACCGGGGCCGCTCAGCTCTTTGTAAAGCGCCTGGTATTCCACTGTGAGCTTATGCTTTGGGCTCCAGTTGATCAGCGGCGTCGCGCATTCGTGGGACTCGCGCATGGCGACGCTGGCCGACAACTTGCTGTCGAGGATCGGCAGCCCCTCCTCCACCAGAGACGCCACCAGTTCCTTGGGCAGGCGGGCGCGCGGCTGGTATTGATTGACCACGATGCCCTGCACGCGCAGGTCTTCGTTGTGGTCCTCGCGGGTTTCCTGGATGTTCTCCAGCAACGAATAGAGCGCCTTGCGGGAAAACGCATCGCAATCAAACGGGATCAACACACGGTCGGCGGCGATCAACGCGGATAGCGTATAAAAATTGAACGCCGGCGGCGTGTCCACATAGATGGCGTCGAATTCCCGCGCCAGGCTTTTCAGCAGACCGCGCAGTTTATAAATTTTGTGCTTGGATTCGAGCAGGTGTTCCACCTCGCCCAGTTCGCCGTCGGAGGGCAACACGTACAGGTTCTCGAACTTGGTGAGATGCACATAATCGCGGGGCGCCTTTTCCTTGAGCTTGAACGACAGCGTCTGGGCGAAAAAGGTGCCGATGTTGGGGGTCGGGCCGTGCTCTTGCTGATAAGCGCCCATGCCCAACAGGTACTGGCTGGCGTTGCATTGCGGATCCAGGTCCACGACCAGCGTCTTGTTGCCCCGGGCGGCGCTGATCGCCGCCAGATTCACGGTGATACTGGATTTACCCACACCGCCTTTCTGATTAAACACCACGGTTCGCATGCACGGTTCTCCTTACCTGAATGGCGTAATGATACACAGGGGCCGGAACGGCTCCCAGGCCGCAGCGACGTGGGCGGCTGTCATCCTTCGTCCACAAAAACTGTGGATAACCCCGTTAACAAACCGTTGAAGAGTGCCGGCGGCGCCGACACCATGCCGCCTCTGGCGGATTGATCGTTCCCTGGCCACTCAAGGGTAAATGCGCGGCAAAAAGACATTTACCCCCCTTGTTCCGCTTCTGCGTTTGCGCTCAGTATAGATATACACCATGTTTACCACGGAGTGATTCATGAGCGCCGCCACCCCTTTTGCCCCGGTTCCGACAGATAGCCCTCTTAAAGCCGTGCCCGGCGATCCCGGCTGGCCGCTGGTCGGCCATACCCTGACCAGTATGCGAGATCCGGTGGGCATGATGCGAGAGCGCTACGAGCGCTACGGGCCGGTGTCCTGGACCCGGCTGTTCGGTCTGCGCGTGGTTCAGTTGCTGGGGCCCGACGCCAACCAGTTCGTGCTGATGAACAAAGGCGACCTGTTTTCCAACCACGGCGGCTGGGACTTTTTCATTGGCCCCTTCTTTCCCCGCGGCATCATGCTGCTGGATTTTGAGGAGCACCGCTGGCACCGGCGCATCATGCAGCAGGCGTTCACCAAGAACGCGCTGCGCGGCTACCTGGAACGCATGGGGCCGCGCATCGCCACCGGGCTTGAAGCCTGGCCAGACGGGGGCATCAAGGTATTGCCCCGGGTCAAGCGGCTGACCCTGGATCTGGCCACCGATGTGTTTATGGGCCAGGAGCTGGGCCCGCGCTCCGAGCAGGTCAACCGGGCGTTCGTGGATACGGTGCGCGCCGGCACCGCCCTGCTGCGCTTCCCGGTACCGGGGCTGCGCTGGTCCAAGGGGCTGCGCGGGCGGCGGGTGCTTGAACGGTTGTTCCGCGATGAGATTCCGGTGAAACGGAGCCAGGAGGACAACGACCTGTTCAGTGCGCTTTGCCACGCCACCACGGAGGACGGCGATCGCTTCTCCGACGACGATGTGGTCAACCACATGATCTTTCTGATGATGGCGGCCCATGACACCACCACCATCACCCTCTCCAACCTGTTCTATCACCTGGCCCGCTCGCCGGAATGGCAGGAGCGCCTGCGCGAGGAAAGCCGGGCCCTGGGCAAAACCCAGCTGGCCTACGAGGATCTGGAAAAGCTGCCGGGCATCGGCCTGGCCATGAAGGAAGCACTGCGCCTGTGCGCCCCGGTGCCGTCGCTGCCCCGCCGCACGGTGCGTGACGTGGAATACGACGGGTTTCATATCCCCAAAGGCAGCTTCATCACCATGGCGCCCTACTTCACCCACTATATGGAAGAGTACTGGCCGGACGCGGAGCGCTTTGACCCGGAACGGTTCGCCGAGCACCGCCGCGAGGACAAGGTGCATCCCTACGCCTGGGCGCCTTTCGGCGGCGGCGCGCACAAGTGCATCGGCCTGCATTTCGCGGATATGCAGGTAAAGGCTGTGCTCCACCAGGTGTTGTTGAAATACCGCTGGCGGGTGCCGGCGGACTATGTCATGCCGGTGGACACCACCAGCCTGCCAGTCCCCAAGGACGGCCTGCCGGTGACGTTGGAACGGCTGTGATTCTTCCAATAACCGGAATCAGCCGCTGACGGTCTCGCCATCGCGCAGGGTCACCAGCTCCTCCGCCGAGGTGGGGTGAATGCCCACGGTGGCGTCGAAGTCCGCCTTGGTGGCGCCCATGCGCACCGCCACCGCGAACCCCTGGGTGATTTCGGCGGATTCCTCACCGGCCATATGCAGGCCCACCACCCGGTCGCTGGCGTCATCGACGATCAGCTTCATCATGGATTTTTCCTGGATGTCGCTGAGCGTGTAGCGCATCGGGCGGAACTGGCTTTTGTAGACACGGATGGTGCCGTATTCGGCCAGCGCTTCTTCCTGGCTGAGCCCCACGGTGCCGATGTTCGGATGACAGAACACGGCGGTGGGCACGTCGCGGTAATCCAGCGGCCCCTTCGGCTTGTGTTCACCGAACAGATGGGCCGCCAGCCACATGCCTTCGGCCAGGGCCACCGGCGTCAATTGCAGACGATCGGTGACGTCGCCCAGGGCATAGATGTTCGGCTCGCTGGTCTGGAAAGCGTCGTCGACGATCACCGCGCCGTTGTCGCGGGTCTGCACGCTCACACCGTCGGCGAACAGGCCGTCCAGCTTGGGCACCCGGCCGGTGGCGTAGAACACCTCGTCCACCACCAGGCTGTCGCCATTCAACAGGCGCAGGGTTTTCTCGCCGTCGGCGTCGCCCTCGATGGCGCTGACGTCGGTGTTCACGTGAATATGGATGCCGGCGGCGGCCATGCGTTCGGCGACGAATTCGCGGATTTCACCGTCGAAACCGCGCAGAATCAGGTCACGGCGGTACAGCTGATGTACTTCCACGCCCAGGCCGTTGAGGATCGACGCGAATTCACAAGCGATGTAGCCGCCACCGACCACGGCGACGCGCTCCGGAAGGGTTTCCAGATAGAACAGATCGTCAGAGATGCGCACCAGGTCGTCGCCGGGCAGTTCCGGCACGTGCGGCTTGCCGCCGGTGGCGATCAGAATGTTCTTGCACTCAAGAACGCGGTCGCCGTCCACGGACACACGGCCTGGCCCCTCGATGCGGCCGTGGCCTTCGAAGACGGTCACGCCGGCGTTATCCAGAATGCGGTTGTAGATGCCGTTGAGACGTTCGATCTCGCGGGTCTTGTTATCGCGGAGCGTGTTCCAGTCGAAGCGCCAGCCATCCAGTTGGTAGCCGTAGCTGGCGGCCAGTTCGAAATCCTCCGGGAAGCCGGCGCCGTAGGCGAACAACTTTTTGGGCACGCAGCCCACGTTAACGCAGGTGCCGCCGAAGAACCGTTCCTCGATAATCGCCACCCGGGCGCCGTGGCCGGATGCCATGCGCGCGGCGCGTACACCGCCGGAACCGGCACCGATAACCACCAGATCGAATTCGTCAGACAAAACACTCTCCTTAATCGTAGACCGCTTGGGAATGGACGCTATTGTGGCGGCCACCCGGTGAAGAACAAGGCCAGGCGGTTAATCACCCTGATAGCGTGCCCTTATGCCGCCGCGCTGGTGCCCTCAGGCGCCGACGCGGAAACGGGCGAATGGCGCGTGCAGGCTGGGGCGCCCCTGGCGCAAGTAAAGCCCCGGCTCGATCGGCGGCCACAGCTCTTCCAGGGGCATGGAGTCGCCGTTGGCGTTGACCATGCGCGCGTGATGGCGGCGCAACTGACGCGGCTCCCCGACCCCGCAGGCGTGGGCGATGGTCTCCACTTCCTTGACCAGATTGGCGTGAAAATGGGCCACCCGGGCGCCCTTTTCGCTAGGCACCAGGCCGCGCTGCAGGCGCGGGTTATGGGTGGTGACGCCGGTGGGGCAAGTGTTGCGGTTGCACTGCATCGCCTGGATGCAGCCCAGCGCGAACATATAACCGCGCGCGGACACGCAGAAATCAGCGCCCATGGCGATCGCCCAGGCCACCATGGATGGCGTGATCAGTTTGCCCGAAGCGATGATGCGAATACGGTCCTGCAGCGCGAAACCGTCACGCAGGTCCACCACCAAGGGCAGGGACTCGGCCAGATTCAGCCCGACATCGTCCATCAGCGACATGGGTGCGGCGCCGGTGCCGCCGTCGCCGCTGTCCACGGTAATGAAGTCCGGCGCGCTCTCCAGGCCGCGCTCGTGGATCTCCATGAACAGCTCTTCCAGCCACTGCCAGGAGCCGATCACCGTCTTGATGCCGGTGGGCTTGCCGGTCACCCGGCGTACCCGCTCGATCATGTCCAGCAGGTCGCCGGCGCTGCGCACACCGGGCTGGCCGTTGGGGCTGACCGACGCCTGCCCCACCGGAATACCGCGAATGCGAGCGATGTCCGCGGTCACTTTTTCCGCCGGCAGAATGCCGCCCTTGCCCGGCTTCGCGCCCTGACTGAGCTTGATCTCGAACATCTTCACCGACTGCAGGCGGGCCACCTCTTGCAGCTTTTCATCGCTCAGGTTTCCTTCCTCGTCACGCACGCCGTAATAGGCGGTGCCGATCTGGAACACCAGATCGCAATGCCCTTCCAGGTGCATTTCGGTGAGCCCGCCCTCGCCGGTGTTCAACCAGCAGCCGGCCTGACCGGCGCCCCGGGACAGCGCCCGCACGGCGGGGGTGGAAAGCGCGCCGAAGCTCATCGCCGAGACGTTATGGAAGCTGCGCGCCACGAACGGCTGGTCGGCGTGGGGGCCGATCATCAACGGCAAGGTTTCGGCGGCGTCTTTTTCCAGCGTCGGGTACGGCGTGTTGAGAAAGACGACACGACCGGCGGCGTTTTGCTTCGTGGTGCCGAAGGCCACCGTATTGCTCAAATCCTTGGCGGCGCGGTACACCCAACTGCGCTGGGCGCGGTTGAACGGCAGCTCTTCGCGGTCCATGGCAAAGAAATATTGCCGGAAAAACTCGCCGATATGCTCAAAAAAGTACCGGAAACGACCGATCAGCGGGTAATTGCGTCGAATCGCGTGGGCTTTCTGGAAATAGCGATCCTGTACCCACAGGACCAGGGCCGCCATGGTCACCAGAAACACCATTAACAGCAGGCCCAAGGCCAGCCAGGTGGTCAGCAGATTGACCCAGGCATGCAACTGCTCGGAGAGCATAGGACCTCCTTTAAACGCCCGAGGCCATGCTATCACCATAACGCGGCCCCGCCATCCGGGATGGCCACCGATAATCACCGACTGATGCTAAAAGATGAGAACCCGGGCTAATAATCCGAACCGGAAACCTAGCCCGGCCGCTAATACTGTGGTATCACTTCAACTGGAATCGGGATGTAAAATCAGTAAGAGACAAAAACAATGAAATTAACCGGGGTCTGCGGCCTCGTGTTGGCACTGGGGGTGTCGATGCCGGCCGTCGCGGAAAACATCTACACCTACCGCGGCCAGGGCGGCGAAATTCTGTTCACGGACAAGCCCCGCGCCAAGGTGGACGCCAGCTATACGCTGCTCTCCGTGCGCAAGGGCTGGACCTACACCCCCACCGCCCTGAGCGCCGCCCAGCGTGACCGCTACGACACCGTGATCCAACGCGCCGCCGGCGATTTCGGCGTCGAAGCGGCCCTGGTGAAAGCGGTGATCCACGCCGAGTCCCTGTTCGACCACACCGCGGTATCCCGGGTCGGTGCCCAGGGGCTGATGCAGCTGATGCCACGCACCGCCCGCTACCTGGAAGTGGCGGACCCGTTCGACGCCAACGCCAACATTCACGGCGGCACCCGTTTCCTCGCCTATCTGCAAAACAAATTCAGCACCCTGGACCAGGTCTTGGCGGCCTATAACGCCGGCGAAGGCAATGTGCGGCGTTACGGCGGCATTCCGCCGTTTCCGGAAACCCAGGCCTATGTGAAAAAGGTGAAGGAACTGCGGCTGCGCTATCAACTGCAACTGTCCAAGGACGACGCGGTCGCCGCCCGCTAGCAGGCTGCTAGAGGTCGCTGACCCCGATCCAGGGGCCGTCGTAATCAATCCGGTAGCGTTTCAGGCAATACCCCTGGGCACCACGGCACTGGCCACTGCGCAGGGAAAACTCCAGCCCGTGCCCGGGACAGCGAAGCACCTCACCGCGCACCGAGGCTCTTTCCAAGGGAAATTCCCCGTGCGGGCAGCGGCGTTGCACCAGCCAGGTGTCGCCGTCCTCATGAATCAACAGTAATTCTTCGCGGCCGATTTGTACCGGCAGCCGCAGCCCGTCGTACAGATCCAGCGTGCGGATAAGGCGATGAAACATTCCGCGCTCTCCTCCCCCTGCGATGCCGCCAACCTTAGCATGCGATCATGGGATCGTCCCGGGTCGGCGGGTTCCCTCCAGAAGGTCCGCACCGGGTCAGAACACCGCCCGGACCTTTCTGCGAAGCTCGGATTGTAGGAGCTTGCCTTGCAAGCGAAAGGCCGGCTTTAGTCGGCCGGCAGGATTCCAGAGACGCTGATGGTGCTGCCGTCAGAAATCTCTCTGGCATCCTGCGGGGCAACCTTTGCCGGGAGCTTCGCTCCCTTTCGCGGGCTGGGCCCGCTCCCACAAGGCTCAATCCCACACTCCCAGCTTCGTAGAAAGGTTCTGCGCCAGCGATAACCCGGAACACCGGAATCTCACCCCGGA
Source organism: Alcanivorax sp. (assembly GCA_042090255.1). Lineage (GTDB taxonomy): Bacteria > Pseudomonadota > Gammaproteobacteria > Pseudomonadales > Alcanivoracaceae > Alloalcanivorax. Next base: position 21,371 of record JBELJS010000026.1, read on the forward strand.
GCGTGTCTGTGTTATGCCCTTCCGGGACCCTGGAGGACAGGACGTCCGACAGGGAGCGTACAGGGACGTATTCACAGCGTTCCCGGAAGGGCATAACACAGACACGCGCCCCCGGCTGGAGAGAATCGCCCGGGTTAAGCGCGATGAATCATAAAAAAGCCCGGCGCGAGGGCCGGGCTTTTCAGCGGTGGAAACCGGGTCGGGTTCAGTCGACCAGGTTTTCCGCCAGGTAGAACCAGGTACCCATCACCGAATCCGGGTTCAGGGACACGGAGGAGATACCCTGGTCCATCAACCAGCGCGCCAGATCGGGGTGATCGGACGGCCCCTGGCCGCAAATGCCGACGTACTTGCCCTGGGCATTGCAGGCGTCGATGGCCATCTTCAGCAGCGCCTTCACCGCCGGGTCGCGCTCGTCGAACAGATGGCTGACGATACCGGAGTCCCGGTCCAGGCCCAGCGTCAGCTGGGTCAGATCGTTGGAACCGATCGAGAAACCGTCGAAGTACTGCAGAAACTCATCGGCGAGCAGCGCGTTGGTGGGCAGCTCGCACATCATGATTACCCGCAGGCCTTCGTCGCCGCGCTTGAGCCCGTTCTTGGCGAGCAGATCAATGACCTGCTCGGCCTCGCCCGGGGTGCGCACGAACGGCACCATCACTTCCACGTTGGTGAAGCCCATCTGCTCACGAACTTTCTTGAGGGCGCGGCACTCCAGCTCGAAACAGTCGCGGAAGTTTTCGCTGATGTAGCGGCTGGCGCCCCGGAAGCCGAGCATCGGGTTCTCTTCGTCCGGCTCGTAGAGGCTGCCGCCGATCAGGTTGGCGTACTCGTTGGACTTGAAGTCCGACAGGCGCACGATCACCTTTTCCGGGTGGAACGCGGCGGCCAGCGTGGCGATGCCTTCCACCAGCTTCTCGACGTAGAAGTCCACCGGATCATCGTAGCCGGCGATACGCTTGTCGGCGGCCTGTTTCACGTCACGCGGCAGGCTGCCGTAGTTGAGCAGCGCCTTGGGGTGCACGCCGATCATCCGGTTGATGATGAACTCCAGACGCGCCAGACCCACGCCCTGGTTGGGCAGCGTGGCGAAGTCGAAGGCCCGGTCCGGGTTGCCCACGTTCATCATGATTTTAAACGGCAGTTTGGGCATCGACTCGATGGAGTTGCGCTGGATATCGAAGTCCAGCTTACCCTCGTAGATGTTACCAGTGTCGCCCTCGGCGCAGGACACGGTGACTTCCTGACCGTCCTTGAGCAGGTCGGTGGCGTCGCCGCAACCGACGATGGCCGGCACGCCCAGTTCACGCGCGATGATCGCCGCGTGGCAGGTGCGCCCGCCGCGGTTGGTGACAATCGCGGCGGCACGCTTCATCACCGGTTCCCAGTCCGGGTCGGTCATGTCGGTGACCAGTACGTCGCCGGGCTGCACGCGGTCCATTTCCTTGATGTTGGAGACGATACGCACCGGTCCAGCGCCGATGCGCTGGCCAATGGCGCGGCCTTCCACCAGCACCTTGCCGGTCTGTTTGAGCAGGTAGCGCTCCATGACGGAGGCGTCAGACCGGCTCTTCACGGTTTCCGGGCGGGCCTGAACGATGTAGAGCTTGCCGTCGTCGCCGTCCAGCGCCCACTCGATGTCCATGGGCATGCCGTAGTGTTTCTCAATCTCGATGGCCTGGCGGGAGAGATCCTCCACCTGCGCATCGGTGAGGCAGAAACGCAGCCGGTCGGCAGTGTCCACATCCACGGTCTGCACCGATTTACCGGCGCTGGCTTCGCTGCCGTAGACCATTTTCTGCATTTTGCTGCCAAGATTGCGGCGCAGGATGCAGGGTCGCTTGTTCAGCAGTGTCTTCTTGTGGACGTAGAACTCATCCGGGTTGACGGCGCCCTGCACCACCATTTCGCCCAGGCCGTAGGAAGCGGTGATGAACACCACGTCGCGGAAGCCGGATTCGGTGTCCAGGGTGAACATCACACCGGCGGCGCCAGTCTCGGAGCGCACCATCTGTTGCACGCCAGCGGACAACGCCACCAGTTTGTGGTCGAAGCCCTGGTGCACCCGGTAGCTGATGGCGCGGTCGTTGAACAGGGAGGCGAACACTTCCTTCACCGCCACCATCACATGGTCGAGGCCGCGAATGTTGAGGAAGGTTTCCTGCTGACCGGCGAAGGAGGCGTCCGGCAGGTCTTCCGCGGTGGCGGAAGAGCGCACCGCCACCGGCAGTTCGCCGTCGCCGCCGCCCATTTTCTCATAGGCGTCGCGGATCGCCTCTTCCAGCTTCGGCTGGAAGGGCGCGTCCACCACCCACTTACGGATTTTCTCACCGGTTTCCGCCAGAGCCACCACGTCTTCCACGTCCAACGCGCCGAGAGCGTCATTGATCTTGGTGGTGAGATCATTGTGCTCAAGGAAGTCGCGGAAGGCTTCCGCGGTGGTCGCAAAACCGCCCGGGACGGACACGCCGGCCGCCGCCAGGTTGCTGATCATCTCGCCAAGGGAGGCGTTCTTGCCACCGACGCGCTCGACATCGCCCTTGCCCAGATCCTGAAACCAGACTACGTATTCCGCCAAGGTCGTCTCCTTAAGTATTGCTGGCCTGGGGAGCCTCAGACCCACTCTTGGCGCGCTCTGGCTTTACGCTTCAGGTCGCCGGGGGTTGTTCAGAGGCTCTCTTAACTTTACCGGAATGAATGGAGGCGCCATTCTACCCAAAACATCAGCGCTTTGCCCGCCCGGATTGGGCAATCTGTTACGACTTTTGTGGAAGGAGCACCGAGCCCATGTCCAGAACCGCCTTTTTTATCTCCGACGGCACCGGCATCACCGCCGAGACCCTCGGCCACAGTCTGCTGAGCCAGTTCGGCGGGATCAAATTCGACCAGGTCACCATCCCCTATGTGGCCTCCGACGACCTGACCCGGGAAGCGGTGGCCCGAATTGACCGGACGGCGCACACCGACGGCTCCACCCCCATCGTCTTCTCCACGCTGGTCAACGACGATCACCGCGCCATCCTGCACACCTGCAAAGGCAAGGTGCTGGACCTGTTCACCGCCTTCCAGAAACCGCTGGAAGACGAGCTCGGCGTCACCGCCAACCACAAGGTCGGACAAAGCCACGCGATCCGCGATCAACAGGCGTACCGCATCCGCATCAACGCGGTGCACTTCGCCCTGGACAACGACGACGGCGCGCGCACCCGTTATTACGACCAGGCGGATGTCATTCTGGTGGGGGTATCGCGGTCCGGCAAGACGCCGACCTGTCTGTATCTGGCGCTGCAGTTCGGCCTGTTCGCCGCCAACTACCCGCTCACCGAGGACGATTTCGACGATTTGCGCCTGCCCGACTCGCTGGCGCCGCACAAACAGAAACTGTTCGGCCTGACCATCAACGCCGACCGGCTCAGCGCGATCCGCAGCGAGCGCAAGGCGGGCAGCCGCTACGCCTCACCGCGCCAGTGCGATATGGAAGTGCGCGCCCTGCAGGCGCTCTACAATAAGTTCAATATCCCCCACCTGGACGCCACCGAACTGTCCATCGAGGAAATCAGCACCCGCATTCTCGCCACCGCCGGTCTGCAGCGCCGGCTGCAGTGAGCATGGGTCGGATTACGCTTGCGCTAATCCGACATTCCAGCGTTCAGATCACGAACCGGTCCATGAACTCGTTCACCGGCGTAGCGTTGAGCCGCGCCGGGTCCAGGCACAGATCCATGATCTCCGCCACCCGGGCGGCCGGGAAACGGGTCGCCAGGTTGCGTTTGAATTTTTGTTCCAGCACGGGGATGCCCTCTTCCCGGCGCCGGCGGTGGCCGATCGGGTACTCCACGGCGACCTGATCGGTGCTGGAGCCGTCCTTGAAGAACACCTGGATGGCGTTGGCGATGGAGCGTTTTTCCGGGTCGTGATAGTCCTTGGAATAGCGCTCGTCCTCGACGATCTCCATTTTGTCGCGCAGCTCGTCGATCAGCGGGTGGGCGTCGTGGAACTCGTCCTCGTAGTGCTCCGCCACCAGGCTGCCGAAGATCAGCGGCACCGCCGTCATGTACTGGATGCAGTGATCCCGGTCCGCCGGGTTGGCGAGCGGCCCCTGCTTGGAAATAATGCGGATCGCCGAGTCGTGGGTGGTGATGACGATGCGGTCGATCTCGTCGAGCCGGTCTTTCACCTGCGGGTGCAGGGTCACCGCGGCTTCGCAGGCGGTCTGGCTGTGAAACTCCGCCGGGAAGCTGATCTTGAACAGGATGTTTTCCATCACGTAACTGCCGTAGTCACGCTGGAATTTGAACGTGCGGTCTTCTTCGGGCTTGAGCGTCTGGTCTTTGTTGGTCTTGGAAAACAGCACGTCGTAGAAGCCCCACTGGGGCGCCGACAGCGCGCCGGGGATGCCCATTTCACCACGCAGGGCGATGTCCGCCAGGCGCACCGCCCGGCTGGTGGCGTCGCCGGCGGCCCAGGATTTACGCGAGCCGGCGTTGGGGGCGTGCCGGTAGGTGCGCAGGGCCTGGCCGTCCACCCAGGCGTGGGACACCGCCGAAAGCAGCTGTTCCCGGTTGGCCCCCATCATCCGGGCGACCACCGCGGTGGACGCCACCTTGACCAGTACCACGTGGTCCAGGCCGACCCGGTTAAAGGAGTTTTCCAGCGCCAGCACGCCCTGGATCTCGTGGGCCATGATCATGGCTTCGAGCACGTCCTTGATGGTCAGCGGCGCTTTGCCGGTGGCGAGATTCTTCTGCGACAGGTAGTCGGCCACCGCCAGAATGCCGCCGAGGTTGTCCGAGGGGTGGCCCCACTCCGCCGCCAGCCAGGTGTCGTTGTAATCCAGCCAGCGCACGATGCAGCCGATGTCCCAGGCCGCCTTCACCGGGTCGAGCCGGTGCGGCGTGCCCGGCACCCGGGCGCCGTGGGGCACCTGGGTGCCCTCCACCAGCGGCCCCAGATGTTTGCTGCACTCCGGGAAACGCAGTGCCAGCAAACCGCAGCCCAGCGTGTCGATCAGGCAGTTGCGGGCGGTGTCCCAGGCCTCCTCGGAATCGATCCGATAGTCGAGGACATAGTCCACGATGGCCTGGATTTCCGGATCGTAATCCGGGCGCAGGTTCTGGTCGACATTGCTGCTCATGGGGCCTCCTTTGTCTCTAGAATGCGTCTCCGGGTACGCGCACCCAACCCTCCATCAGGATACGGGCGCTGCGGCTCATGCTGGCCTTGGTGACCACCCATTCGCCGTCTTTCTGGTGGGCTTCGCCGCCCACGCGCAACGTGCCGGACGGGTGTCCGAAACGCACCGCGTCGCGCTCGCCGCCGCCGGCGGCCAGATTCACCAGCGTGCCGGGAATCGCCGCGGCGGTGCCGATGGCCACCGCCGCCGTGCCCATCATGGCATGGTGCAGCTTGCCCATGGACAGCGCCCGCACCAGCAGGTCGACGTCGGCGGCGGCCACTGGTTTACCGCTGGACGCCACATAATCGCGCGGCGGCGCCACGAACGCCACCTTGGGCGTGTGCTGGCGCTGCTCCGCTTCTTCGAGGGACTGAATCAGCCCCATGCGCAGGGCGCCGTGGGCGCGCAGGGTTTCGAACATGGCCAGGGCGCGGGCGTCTTCGTTGATGTCACCCTGCAGCTCGGCGCCGGTGTAGCCGACGTCCTCGGCGTTGACGAACACGGTGGGAATGCCGGCATTGATCATGGTCGCCTTGATGGTGCCGAGGCCGGGCACGTCCAGCTCGTCCACCGGGTTGCCGGTGGGGAACATGGCGCCGTCGCCGTCCGCCGGGTCCATGAAATCAATCAGCACTTCCGCCGCCGGGAAGGTCACCCCGTCCAGCTCGAAGTCGCCGGTTTCCTGAACCTGGCCGTCGGTGATCGGCACATGGGCGACGATGGCCTTTTCGATATTGGCCTGCCAGATGCGCACCACCGCCACGCCGTTATCGGGAATGCGGTCGGCGGCCACCAGGCCGTTGCTGATCGCGAAGGCGCCCACCGCCGCGGTCAGGTTGCCGCAGTTGCCGCTCCAGTCGATGAACGGCTTGTCGATAGACACCTGGCCGAACAGGTAGTCCACGTCATGATCGGGGCTGTCGCTTTTCGACAGGATCACCGTTTTGCTGGTGCTGGACGTGGCGCCGCCCATGCCGTCGGTGTGCTTGCCGTAGGGGTCGGGGCTGCCGATCACCCGCAGCAGCAGCGCGTCCCGGGCGGGCCCGGGGACGCGTGCCGATTCCGGCAGATCGTTAAGGCTGAAGAACACGCCCTTGCTGGTGCCGCCACGCATGTAGGTGGCGGGGATTTTGATCTGGGCTGCGTGAGCCATGGTACGGATCCTCGCGATTGCGTTAGCTGGCGGCCTGCATGAAGTCCTTGGCGAAACGCTGCAGGATGCCGCCGGCGGAATACACCGAGACTTCCTCGGCGGTATCCAGACGGCAGATCACCGGGATGCGCTCCACGTCACCGTTGGCCCGGTGCATCACCAGGGTCAGCTCGGCGCGCGGCGACGCCTCGCCCTCCACGTCGAACACCTCGGTGCCGTCGATGCCCAGGGTGTGGCGGGTGGTGCCTTCCTGGAACTGCAGCGGCATCACGCCCATGCCGATCAGGTTGGTGCGGTGGATGCGCTCGAAGCCTTCCGCCACGATCGCTTCCACGCCGGCCAGCGCCACGCCCTTGGCGGCCCAGTCGCGGGACGAGCCCTGGCCGTAGTCGGCACCGGCGATGATGATCAGCGGCTGCTTGCGCTCCATGTAGGTTTCGATCGCTTCCCACATACGCGTCACCTGGCCTTCCGGCTCGACCCGGGCCAGCGAGCCCTGGATCACGTTGCCGTCCTCGTCGCGCACCATTTCGTTGAACAGTTTCGGGTTGGCGAGCGTGGCCCGTTGGGCGGTGAGGTGATCGCCGCGATGGGTGGCGTAGGAGTTAAAGTCCTCCTCCGGCAGCCCCATCTTGTCCAGGTAAGCACCGGCGGCGCTGTCCAGCAGGATGGCGTTGGACGGCGACAGGTGGTCGGTGGTGATGTTGTCCGGCAACACCGCCAGCGGCCGCATGTTCTTGAGCGCGCGGGCCTCCGCCATGGTGCCCTCCCAGTACGGCGGACGGCGGATGTAGGTGGACTGCGGGCGCCAGTCGTACAGCGGGCTCACCGCCTTCGCGCCGCCCTCTTTCTTCTCGAACATGGGAATGTAGGTGCGGCGGAACTGCTCCGGCTTGACGCTGGATTTAACGATGGCGTCGATCTCGCCGTCGTCCGGCCAGATGTCCTTGAGCATGATCGGCTTGCCGTCCGCGTCATGGCCGAGCACGTCCTTCTCGATATCGAAGCGGATGGTACCGGCGATGGCGTAGGCCACCACCAGCGGCGGCGAGGCCAGGAACGCCTGCTTGGCGTAGGGGTGGATACGGCCGTCGAAGTTGCGGTTGCCGGACAGCACCGCGGTGGCGTACAGGTCCCGCTCGATCACTTCTTTCTGAATCTCCGGGTCCAGCGCGCCACTCATGCCGTTGCAGGTGGTGCAGGCGAACGCCACCACATCGAAACCGAGTTGCTGCAGTTCCGGCAGCAGCTCCGCTTCTTCCAGGTACATCTTCACGGTCTTGGAACCCGGCGCCAGGGACGACTTCACCCACGGCTTGCGGATCAGGCCCAGCCGGTTGGCGTTACGGGCGATCAGACCGGCCGCAATCATATTGCGCGGGTTGCTGGTGTTGGTGCAGGAGGTGATGGCGGCGATGATCACGGCGCCGTCGGGCATTTCGCCCTCTTTCTCTTCCCAGGCACCGGCCACGCCGCGCGCCGCCAGGTCCGCCGCGGGCAGCAGCGCGTGTGGGTTGGAGGGGCCGGCCAGGTTGCGGCCCACCGAGGACAGGTCGAATTTAAGCACGCGCTCGTAGTCCACGTCCTTGAGAGCGTCCGCCCACAGGCCGGTTTCCTTGGCGTACTGCTCCACCAGGGCCACCTGCTCGTCTTCGCGGCCGGTGAGTCTCAGGTAATCCAGGGTGTTGTCGTCGATAAAGAACATGCCGGCGGTGGCGCCGTACTCCGGGGTCATGTTGGCGATGGTGGCGCGATCGCCCACGGACAGGCTGTCCGCGCCTTCGCCGAAGAACTCCAGGTAGGCGCCCACGACCCGTTCCTTACGCAGGAACTCGGTGATCGCCAGCACCAGGTCGGTGCCGGTGATGCCCGGCTTGAGCTTGCCGGTGAGTTCCACGCCGACGATGTCGGGCAGGCGCATCATCGACGGATTGCCGAGCATCACGTTTTCCGCTTCCAGACCGCCCACGCCCACGGAAATCACGCCGAGTGCGTCCACCATCGGGGTGTGGCTGTCGGTGCCCACGCAGGTGTCCGGGTAGGCGACATTTTCGCGAACCTGCACCACCGGCGACATCTTCTCCAGATTGATCTGGTGCATGATGCCGTTGCCCGGCGGGATCACGTCGACGTTGTCGAACGCGGTCTTGGTCCAGTTGATAAAGTGGAAGCGGTCTTCGTTGCGGCGGTCTTCCACCGCGCGGTTCTTCTCGAACGCGCCTTCTTCGAAGCCCGGGTGTTCCACCGCCAAAGAGTGGTCGACGATCAGTTGGGTGGGCACCACCGGGTTGATCTTGGCCGGGTCGCCGCCCTGCTCGGCAATGGTGTCACGCAGCCCCGCCAGATCCACCAACGCGGTCTGGCCGAGAATGTCGTGGCATACCACACGCGCCGGGTACCAGGGAAAATCCAGATCCCGTTTACGCTCGATCAGCTGTTTCAGCGACGCCGTCAGCGCCGAAGGCTCGCAGCGGCGCACCAGCTGCTCGGCGAGAATGCGGGAGGTGTACGGCAGCTTCTCGTAGGCGCCGGGCTGGATCGCGTCCACCGCGGCTCGGGTATCGAAGTAGTCCAGATCCGTGCCTGGAAGGCGTTTGCGGTATTCGGTGTTCATGCCTGGGAGTACCTGAGTAGAAAAATGGGTAGTGCGGGAATTGGGCGCCTGACGCCGGACGCCGGACGCTTTGTCGGCTTTCGCTGCGCTCAAGCCGACCTACTGGTGAGGCGTATCAGAAAACAATCCAACGCGACCCGCACCGGGTTTAGCGTCCGGCGTCCGGCGTCCGGCGTCCAGCGTCCGGCATCACCGCTCGGTGATAGGTGTCACCTTGCGCAGTTCCGGGCCGGTGTAATCGGCGCTGGGACGGATAATGCGGTTGTCCGCGCGCTGCTCGAACACATGGGCGGCCCAGCCGGTCAGGCGGCTCATCACGAAGATCGGCGTGAACAGCTTGGTGGGAATGCCCATGAAGTGATAGGCGGACGCGTGGAAGAAATCGGCGTTACAGAACAGTTTCTTCTCGCGCCACATCACTTCCTCGCAGCGTACCGACACCGGGTACAGGGTGGTGTCGCCCACGTCCTGGGCCAGCTTCTCCGCCCAGTGCTTGATGATCGCGTTGCGCGGGTCGGACTCGGTGTAGATGGCGTGGCCGAAGCCCATGATCTTTTCTTTGCGCTCGAGCATGCCGAGCATGCCTTTCTCGGCGTCGTCGGCGTCGCTGAACGCCTCGATCATGGCCATCGCCGCTTCGTTGGCGCCGCCATGCAGCGGGCCGCGCAAGCTGCCGATGGCGCCGGTCACACAGCTGTGAATATCGCTGAGCGTGGAGGCGCAAACGCGGGCGGTGAAGGTGGAGGCGTTGAATTCGTGCTCCGCGTACAGAATCAGTGACACGTTCATCACCGTTTCATGCAGCTGATTGGGCTTCTCGCCGCGCAGCATGTGCAGGAAGTGGGCGCCGATGGACTCGTCGTCGGTCTCGGTCTCCACGCGCACGCCGTCGTGGCTGAACCGGTACCAATAGCAGATGATGCTGGGGAACGCGGCCAGCATGCGATCGGCCTGGTCGTCCTGCTGCTCAAAGCTGGTTTCGGTTTCCAGGTTGCCGAGCATCGAGCAGCCGGTGCGCATCACGTCCATCGGGTGGGCGTCCTTGGGCACCCGCTCGAGCACTTCCTTGAGCGCTTGGGGCAGCCCGCGCAGGCCTTTCAGCTTGGTTTTGTAGGCGTCCAGCTCGCTTGGCTTGGGCAGCTCGCCCTTGAGGATCAGGTACGCCACCTCTTCGAACTGGCAGTTCTCCGCCAGGTCCTTCACGTCGTAACCGCGATAGGTCAGGCCGGAGCCGGATTTGCCCACCGTGGAGAGCGCGGTCTTGCCCGCTACCTGACCACGCAGGCCGGCGCCGCCAACTTTCTTCTCTGCCATCGTCGTTTTCCTCTGCTCAAGAAGTGAAACGCTGCCGGCCCGGCGTGACCGGGCACGCGGTGCCGTCACCGGCCGACAGCTGGTTTTTATTCGCCGCGTTGCTGGGCGAACAGTTCGTCAAGTTTGCGTTCGTAGTCGTGGTAACCCAGGAAGTCGTACAGTTCCATGCGCGTCTGCATGGTGTCCACCACGTTTTTCTGGGTGCCCTCTTCCCGAATCGTGCGGTACACGTTCAGCGCCGCCTGGTTCATGGCGCGGAACGCGGACAGCGGGTACAGGACCATGCTGGCGCCGGCGTCGCCGAGCTCCTCGCGGGTGAACAGCGGCGTGGCGCCGAATTCGGTGATGTTGGCCAACAACGGCGCGCCGCCCAGCCCTTCGGCGAACGCCTTGTAGTCTTCCAGGGTGTGCACGGCCTCGGCGAAGATGCCGTCGGCGCCCGCTTCCAGGCAGGCCCGGGCGCGGTCCACGGCGGCCTCCAGGCCCTCTTTCTGGAACGCGTCGGTGCGCGCGATGATAAAGAAGTCTTCGTCGGTGCGGGCGTCGGCGGCGGCCTTGATGCGGTCCACCATCTCCGCCTTGGAGACGATTTCCTTGTTGGGACGGTGGCCGCAACGCTTCTGCGCCACCTGGTCTTCCAGGTGCACGGCGCCGGCGCCGGCGCGGATCATTTCCTTCACCGTGCGGCTGATGTTAAAGGCGCCGCCCCAGCCGGTGTCGATGTCCACCAGCAACGGCACGTCGGTGGCGGCGCTGATGCGGCGCACGTCCTCGAGCACGTCGTTCATGGTGGTCATGCCCAGGTCCGGCAGCCCGTAGGAGGCGTTGGCCACGCCGCCGCCGGACAGGTAGATGGCGCGGTAACCGACTTGCTCCGCCATCATCGCCGTGTAGGCGTTAATCGTGCCCATGATCTGCAGGGGCTGTTCCTCGGCCAGGGCGCGCCGGAAACGGGCGCCGGCACTGTTCGTCAGGGTCATTGTGGACTCCTTTGCTGGGCCTGCTGTTCGATGTTTTCCCGTGCCCGGCTGATGTGCCGGCGCATCAGCAGCTCAGCCATTTCGGCGTCACGCGCCTCGATGGCTTCGACAATGCGGCGGTGCTCGTGCAGGGCTTTTTGCGGCCGGTTGGCCACGGTGCTGAATTGATACCGGTACATGCGCACCAGGTGGTAGAGCTCGCCGATCAGCATGCGGATCAGCGTGCGATTGTGGCTGCCCTGGATAATGCGGTAATGAAAATCCAGGTCGCCCTCGCGTTGAAAATAGGCGGTGTCGTGGCGCAGGTCCTGCTGCTGCTCGTGCTGGCCGAGCAGCTCGGTGAGGCCGGCCACTTCCTCGGCGGTCATCAGCCGGGCGGCGAGACCGGCGGCCAGCCCTTCCAGGGCCTCGCGGACATGGTAGATTTCAATCAGGTCGTCGAAGCTGAGGGAGGCCACGCGGGTGCCGACATGCACTTCGCGCTCCAGCAGCTTGCGCGATTCCAGGCGGCGGATCGCCTCGCGCAGCGGCCCCCGGCTGACCCCGTAACGGCCGGCCAGGTCGGTTTCGCTGACCTTGCTGCCCGGGGCGATCACGCCGCGCACAATATCGTCCTGGAGCCGGCTGAAGACCCGATCCGCCAGGGTGCGCGAGCTGTCTGCCAAGACTTCGTTCATGGGGGCGCTCATTCCGGTAGGCCGGGTCACCGTTCGGCGGCGGCCATTGTCGACAATTGTTCCAAGTGGCGGGCACTCTACCCGCACCCGCCCCACCTTTCAATGGTTATTGTCGACAATGGCGCCGGGCTCGCGGGCCGCCGTCACGGGCGCTACACTACGCGCTGCCCGCGGCCGGGCGTCCGCCCCGCCGCCACCGCTCAGAGAATGCAGGGTCGAAAGCGTGCAACCTGTGCAAGTTGTTGTGACTCGAAACGGTGTGCTCCAGGCCCTGGGGCCGCCGGCACTGACATTGCGCGCCGCCAGCGTGGCGGACATCAACGCTCTGCCCGCGCGCATTGAGCAGGCCCTCGCCGAAGGCTGCCGATTCGCCTGCGGCCTGTTGCCCTACGAGACCGGGGGATTGCTGATGGGGCTGCCCGGGGTGCCGGAGCGCGCCGCTGTCACGGTGCATCTGTTCGATCACCCGCCTGGCCCCCTGCCGGAACAGAGCGCGCCCTTTGATCTGCGCCGCGAGTTCGAAGCCCAGCAAAGCGCCGCCGAATACCGCCAGGCCGTGGCGCGCATTCAACACTATCTGCGCGCCGGCGACTGTTATCAGGTCAATTACGCGCAACGTTTTCAGGCCCGCTGGGACGGCGATGCTTTGGCTGGCTTTCAGCGGCTGGTGGCCGCGCATCCGGCGCCGCACGCCTGCTTCTTCCGGGACGGGGACGACGCGGTGTTCGGGGTGTCCCCGGAGCGCTTCCTGAGCATTGAGGGCCAACAGGTGGTAACCGAACCGATCAAGGGCTCACGGCCCCGGGGCGCCACGGCGGTGGAAGACCAGGCGCTGGGCAACGCCCTGCTCCGCCACCCCAAGGACCGCGCCGAAAACCTGATGATCGTGGACCTGCTGCGCAACGACCTGGGCCGCTTCTGCGAAGCCGGCTCGATCACCGCGGACCCGCTGTTCGAACTGCGCCGCTTCAGCAACGTTCAGCACCTGGTGTCCACCGTGCGTGGCCGGCTGCGCGACGGCGTCGCCCCGCTGGCCGCGCTGATCAGCGCCTTCCCCGGCGGCAGCATCACCGGCGCGCCCAAGCAGCGCGCCATGCAGATCATCCAGGAACTGGAACCCGCCCCGCGCGGCGCCTATTGCGGCAGCCTGTTCTGGCAAGACGACCAGGGCCACTTCGACAGCAACATCCTGATCCGCACCCTGCAAACCGACGGCGACCGCCTCTACTGCCACGGCGGCGGCGGCATCGTCTACGATTCCGACCCAGACGAGGAATACGCGGAAAGCTGGTTCAAAGTACGAAAACTGATGACAGCAATTGAGAATTGATAATGGAGAATGGAGAATTAAAACAGGTTGCGGATCGGCAAGGCCGGAGTTGCTGAAAAGCAATAAGCGCGGGCAGGGCTACTCAACCAGCACCACACCCACCCGCGCCATTATCAATTATCCATTCTCAATTACCCATTACCCCACCGCCGTCTCAACGAAGTCCCTAGCTAAGCGGAATATCCCTCTCGCTCGCCTTAACAATCTCCCCTTTCAAAGCGTCATAGCTTTGTACTGAGGGGAATTGGGGGAATTCGGCGATGACGTTGTCGGGGGCGTGGAACAGGATGCCCTGGTCCGCTTCGCTGAGCATGGTGGTGTCGTTGTAGGAGTCGCCGGCGGCGATGATGCGGTAGTTGAGCGTGTGCAGCGCTTTCACCGAGGCCCGTTTGGGGTCTTTCTGGCGCAGGATGTAGTCGGTGATGCGGCCGTTGTCGTCCACCGCCAGGCGGTGGCACAGCAGGGTCGGCGAGCCCAGCTTGCGCATCAGCGGCCGGGCGAACTCATAGAAGGTGTCCGAGAGGATGATCAGCTGGAAATGCTCGCGGGCCCATTCGACGAACTCCACCGCGCCGTCCAGCGGGTCCAGGGTGTCGATCACCTTCTGGATGTCCGGCAGGCCGTAACCGTGTTGGTCGAGGAGGCCGAGCCGCATTTTCATCAGCTCGTCGTAGTCGGGAATGTCCCGGGTGGTGGCGCGCAACTCGTCGATGCCGGTGCGCTCGGCGAAGTTGATCCAGATTTCCGGAATCAGCACCCCTTCCAAATCGAGACAAAGCAATTCCACGATAATCCCCTAAGTCGTTGAAGGCGGGCACAATGTAGCCGCGCGCCCGGCGCTTTGCAACGGCCAGGAGCCTCCTGCGGGCGTGCTAGCGCACCGGCAGGTCCAGGTCGGCGAACAGCGTTTCCCGTTCTTCCCGGGTGGTGGCGCGGACCGCCGCGTCCACCCGTTGACGGGTGAGGTGGGGGGCGAAGGTCTGCAGGAACTCGTACATAAAGCCGCGCAGGAAGGTGCCCTTGCGGAAACCAATGCGGGTGGTGCTGGGCTCGAACAGGTGGCCGGCGTCCAGATTGACCAGCCCTTTGTCCTGCACCGGGTCCACCGCCATGTGCGCGACGATGCCCACGCCCATGCCGAGACGCACATAGGTTTTGATCACATCGGCGTCGGCGGCGGTGAACACCACCCGGGGCTCTAGCCCCTTGCGCGCGAAGGCGTCGTCGAGCTTGCTGCGCCCGGTGAAACCGAACACATAGGTGACCAGGGGATAGTCCGCCAGGGCTTCCAGCGTCAGTGGCTTCACTTGGGCCAGCGGGTGTCCTTCGGGCACCACCACGGTGCGGTTCCAGCGGTAGCAAGGCATCATTACCAGATCGGAAAACAAATCCAGCGCCTCGGTGGCGATAGCGAAATCGACGCTGCCGTCAGCGGCCATCTCGGCGATCTGCATGGGCGTGCCCTGGTTCATATGCAGGGAGACATCAGGGAAGCGCTTAGTGAATTGCTGGATTACCGGCGGCAGAGCGTAACGCGCCTGGGTGTGGGTGGTGGCGATGCTCAGGTCGCCCTTGGTTTCGTCGCGAAATTCCTGGGCTACCCGTTTGATCGACTCAGTCTGCTGCAGAATTTCCCCGGCGATGCGCAGAATCGCCTCGCCGGCGGGCGTGACATGGGTAAGATGCTTACCGCTGCGGGCAAACACTTCCACACCCAGCTCATCTTCCAGCATGCGAATCTGTTTGCTGATACCCGGCTGCGACGTATACAGCGCCTGGGCGGTGGCGGATACGTTAAGGTCATGGCGCGCCACTTCCCAGATGTAGCGTAGCTGCTGCAGCTTCATCGAATGCTCCTTGCCGGCGACACCCGCCGTTTACGCGGGTTATAAGAATAGCCGAGATTATGCATTCCAAGCATAGTGGCAAGCAAAGACGGTGGCAACGGCCTACCGGCGGGCGCGTTAGGCGTCCTGCGGACGCGGATTGGAAATGCCGTGGGGGACATGGCCGGCGGCCACGTGTTCCCGGGCGGACTCGCAATGGCCCTGCTGATCGTCGAAGAACACATCGGCGCCGAACGCCTTGAGGAAAGGCCCCTTGGGTAACCCGCCGAGGAACAGGCTTTCATCCAGGCGGATGCCCCAGCCGCGCAGGGTACGTACCACCCTTTCGTGGGCCGGCGCCGAACGGGCGGTGACCAGCGCGGTGCGGATCGGACAGCGTTGCGGGGAAAACTCCCGCTGAATTTGGTGCAGGGCCTCCAGAAACGCCTTGAACGGACCGTCGCTGAGCGGTTGCCGGGCGGCCTGCTTTTCGCTGGCGGTGAAGGCTTCCAGCCCACTGCTCTGGAACACCTGCTCCGACTCATCGGAGAACAGCACCGCGTCGCCGTCGAAGGCGATGCGCAACAGGTCG
Organism: Alcanivorax sp.; assembly: GCA_042090255.1. Taxonomy (GTDB): domain Bacteria; phylum Pseudomonadota; class Gammaproteobacteria; order Pseudomonadales; family Alcanivoracaceae; genus Alloalcanivorax. The sequence goes on from JBELJS010000026.1 coordinate 37,033, forward strand.
TCCTTATGTTGCAGACCGGCGCCGGAAAGAATGGTGGCGGCGGCGTAACCGGCGTCGAGTACCTGGCGCACGTCCTCGGGGTCGGTGGACAAAAACAGATGAGCGCCGAACGCGGACACATAGCGGTGCGGGCTTTCGCCGCCGGCGAACGCCGCCCGGGTGATCGGCAGACGGTAATGTTCGATGGAGTTGAACACGCGCAGACCGGTGTCGGAACTGTTGCGAGACAACAGAATCACCTCCACCCGGCCGGCGCCCTCCTCCAGTTCGTTGATCGCTAGCAGCTTGGTCACCAGTGGAAAGGCGTCGCCCGGCGACAGCACATCGTCCTCATGGGCGATCTGATACTCCTGGTAGGCGTCCAGGCCTTCTTTCTCAAAGACCCGGTGGCTGTCGCTAAGATCGAACAAGGCCCGCGAGCTGATCGCCACCACCAATTTTCCATCAAAGGACGCCGGCATAGCCCACCTTCTTCCGACCGTGATTCATTTGCGCGCAGTATCACCGCTGGCCGATGAAACCACAACTCGGCCACGGTGTTACAGGAATTGACCAGAAAGCCTGCAAAGCCAACCCCGTTGGCGGTTGTCCAGCTTAAAAATGTGACATACAGTTTCTCGGGAGTCTCTGAGCCTCCCTTTGCGTTCTATAAGCCCGAGCAGGCAAGGGGTTGGCTAGAGTCTCCCGACGTCCGCACCGCGGACCCAAATCAGCACGGGGAAAGGGAGTCATCCATGGCCGTTAATAAGGTAAGAGGTCGTCTCGACGAACTGCAGGCGCAGATTCGCAAACTCGCCGAGCGCTTCGACAATGAACGCGACAAGCAAATCGCCCAGCTGGAGTCCCAACTGGACAAGGCCCGCCAACGGGTCAGCGAAGAAATGAAGCGCCGCCGCGACAGCCTCAACCGGCTGGAAAAGCTGCAGAACGAGTACCGGGACAAAGCCAACGCCACGGTACAGCGTCAGCTTGACCGCGCCCGCAAGGCCGTGGACGACGCCCGCAAACGGGTGGATGACTCGGAAGCCCGTAAGCGCTTCCTGGAAACCGAGGTAAAGGTGCTCAAGGCCACCGCCAAGCAGGCCAACAGCCTCGCCAAGGTGATCAACCAGTACCAGAAGGATCTGGAAAAACGCGCCAAGGACATCGAGAAGCGAGTCAGCCCTTCCGCCCGTAAGGCCCCGGCCAAGAAAGCCGCGGCGAAGAAAAGCGCGGCAACAAAGAGCCCCACCAAGAAGAGCCCCGCCAAGAAGAGTGCGGCCAAAAAAAGCACGGCAACAAAGAGCCCCGCCAAGAAGAGCGCGGTGAAGAAATCCCCGGCCAAGAAAAAAGCAGCCCGCAAAGCGCCCGCCAAAAAGGCGGCGAGTTCCGGAGACTCCGGCGGCACCACGCCCTCAAGCTGAACGCAAAGCGGCCCGGGCATCACTGCCCGGGCCGCTTCGCTTCACACCCTCTAAACGTCGTTACGGCTGCAGCAGCAACGACTCGAAGTACGCCACCACCGGTTTCTGGTGGGACTTTTCCATCGCCGGAATGCCTTTCTCCACCGAGGACGCGGACGCCTTCTTGATAGTGGCGCGGGCACCGGATACCAGCCCGCGGTTGATACGGCCCAGCTCCAGATTACCCACGGTTTTATCGAGGTAGTTCTCAATCGCGCCGCTGCTGATGCCGTCCATCACTTCCACCAGGCGTGGCATCTGACCGTTGCCATCGGCGAATTCCTGGAACACCAGCGAGGCGCGTTCGGCCAGCGCCGGCGACAACGGATAGCCAATGTAGACCTGGCCGTCCTTCTCCAGGCGCAGGTTGTGGAAGTGCTCGGCGAGGGCGCGCTGCTCCTCCACGCTGGTTTTGCGCATCAGGCGCCCGGCCAGGCCGTGGGCGGCTTTACTGATCACCTTCATGGCACCCAGGATCACGTTCACCGCGGTGCCCTTGGCGTTGACCGCGTCAATGGGCCCGGTGAAATAGGTGTGCAGCACCTCGTTGAGGAAGGGATCCATGATCGCTTCCAGTTCCTGCACATGGTCGCTGCCCGGTTCGTCGCGGGTGACTTCCAGGAAGGCGTCGATCCGGTCGCGCAACTCGTCGGAGGCCGGAAAGGCCACATAAAGGGTGGGTTGGCTCATAATTATCGGCTCGGCTTACTGCAATTCAGAAGCGGCGGATGATAATTGAAGCCCGCGCCGGAAACGTCCGCCTTCGCGACTGCGGGCCCTGTCTGTGAGGTCAGTCCGTACGTTTCAGGCGGCTACTCGGGCGCGCCAGGTGTCCAGAACACCAGCCAGACGCTCAGCGGCGGCGCGCACCGCGGCGCCCTGCTCTTCCTCCAGCCGCAACCGCGCCGCGTCCTGACGATTGCGCTCCGCCGGCGCCAGCGAGCGGCGTTGCTCGCCACGGGTGAAATCGCTGCATGCCTCCGCCAGACGGTGAATCGCCGCCAGATCCACTTTTGGTTCAATGCCCTGGGGCAGGCAGTCCAGCAACACACTGATGCGAATGCTGGCCTCGGCGCTGTCCACCTGCTCTTGCAGCAGGGCGCGACACAGAATACTCAGGTTTTCCAACACGTCGAGGTGCCGGGCGGCCTGCCGGCGCCGCTCTTCACGTTTGCGCGAAGCACGCAGGATCAACATCCCCAGCAGCGCGCCTATGGCGAGCCCCATCAGGGCCACCAGTACCAACTTCCAAGCCATGCCGGTGCATCCTTAAAGCGATTGATTTGCGACCTTCAAGCCACCATTGTACGGCACGTGGCATCAGCAACCCATGAACACCAACGCAACGCCGACCCCGAAGAGGCAACGCCTTTGGAACTGAACTTCCAGCGCGACTGGCAGCCCCTGCTTGAACAGCTCCAGCCGCTGCTGCCGATTCTCACCGTCACCGGCGTGATCATGGCCCTGGCGTCGATGATGGCGATCCCCTGGCTGCTGGTGCGCATGCCCACGGATTACTTCAACACCCCCAGCCGGCCGCTCCATTACCGGGGCCCGCTGGCCTGGTTTCTCTGGGTGGTGCGCAACGCCCTGGCGCTGGTACTGCTGGCCGCCGGCGTGCTCATGCTGATCCTCCCCGGCCAGGGCATTCTGACCATTCTGATCGCGCTCATGGTCAGCACTTTTCCGGGGAAATACCGCATGGAACGCGCTATCATGCGCCGCCCGAGGGTGCTGCGCGCGGCCAACTGGATTCGCCGCCGCTACCATAAGCCCGAGCTCAACCCACCCCGCGACACCGAGAGGCCTTGAATGCCCATTGATAGTCCCGCCATCCGCTGGCTCGACGATCATTTGCTGCTGTTGGATCAACGCCACTTGCCGGCACGCACCGAGTGGCTGGCGATCCACGACGCCGCCGGCGCCGCCTCCGCGATCCGCGACATGGCGGTGCGCGGGGCGCCGGCGATTGGCATCACCGCCGCCTACGGCCTGGCACTGGACGCCCTGCGGCTGGGGCCGCGCGCGTCCATGGACGCGCTGGGCCCAGCCTTGCAGGCGCTGGCCGCCAGCCGGCCCACGGCGGTCAATCTATTCTGGGCACTGGCGCGCCTGCAGCGGCTTGGCGCCGACCTGGAGGGCGACGCCCTGGGCCGCCGTCTGGCCCGCGAGGCGGAGAGCATTCACCAGGAAGACCAGGCCGCCAATCTGCGTCTGGGAGAGTTGGGCGCCGCCCTGCTGCCCCACGACGCCCGCGTCTATACCCACTGCAACACTGGCGCGCTGGCCACCGGCGGCCACGGTACCGCCCTGGGCATTATTCGCTCCGCCTGGCGCGGCGGCCATTTGCGCGAGGTGATCGCCGGCGAGACCCGCCCCTGGTTGCAGGGTGCCCGGCTCACCACCTGGGAGCTGATGCAGGAAAACATTCCCGTGACCCTGGTGGCGGATAGCGCCGCCGGCATGTTGATGGCGGCGGGCCGCGTCGACGCGGTGGTGGTGGGCGCGGATCGCGTCGCCGCCAACGGCGACACCGCCAACAAGATCGGCACCTACGGCCTGGCGGTGCTGGCGCGCCACCACGGCTTGCCGTTTATCGTCGCGGCGCCGGACTCCACGCTGGACCCGGCCATGGCCGACGGCGGCGGCATCGTCATTGAAGAACGGCCGGCGGAGGAAGTGCGCCAGGTGGGCGGCCAGCCTCTGGCGCCGGAGCTGTGCCCGGTGTACAACCCGGCCTTCGATGTCACCCCGGCGTCGCTGATCACTGCGATCGTCACGGAGAGCGGCGTGGTGCACTCACCGGACGCCACCAGCGTCGCCGAACATCTGTCCCGCCTGAACCGGAGGTCGTGATGAGTCACCGTCCCTACTCCACCGCCGGCTACCGGGAGGCGGCCCGCGCCCTGGCCGCCACCGGCCGCCGTATCCACGGCAACGGCTGGTCGCCGGCCACCAGCAGCAACTACTCACTGCGACTCAACGACGACCACGCAGCGATCACCCGCTCCGGCCGGGACAAGGGCCTGCTGGAAGAAACTGACATCATGGTGGTGGATATGGAAGGCACCGCCGTCGGCGACGGCAAGCCGTCCGCGGAGACGCTGCTGCATACCCAGTTGTACCGCCGCTTGCCGGACTGCGGTGCGGTGCTGCATACCCACAGCCATGCGTCCACGGTACTCACCATGCACTGGCCCGCCGACCACATCACGCTGGAAGGCTACGAGTTGCTCAAGGCCCTGGACGGCGTGCAAACCCATGACACGCGGCTTACCATTCCGGTGTTTGCAAACAGTCAGGACATCGCCGCGCTGGCGGCCGAGGTCGACCGGGCCATGGACGCGGGCGATGCTGGCCACGCCTATCTGATTCGCGGCCACGGCCTGTACACCTGGGCGGCGGATCTCGACGCCTGCTATCGCCAGCTGGAAGCACTGGAAACGCTGCTGGCGGTGGAATTGGACCGGCGCCGCCTGGGCTGATCGGTGGCGACGACCTGAGGAGGAGGAACCCATGAGCAATTTGAAAGTGTTTCGCGACGGCCATCCGGAGCAACCAGAACAGATCATCAACGACAAGCTGGCCATGGCCGAGGAATTGGCCCGGGTCGGCATTCGCTACGAACAGTGGCAGGCCGTCGGCGCGCTCACCGAGCAACCCAGCCAGGAAGAAGTGCTGGACGTCTACCGCCGGGAAATCGACCGGCTGATCGACGAGGAAGGCTACCAGACCGTGGACGTGGTCAGCATGACCCCGGAGCACCCGCAAAAGCAGGCCGCCCGGGAAAAATTCCTTGAGGAGCACAGCCACAGCGAAGACGAAGTGCGGTTCTTCGTCGACGGCCAGGGGCTGTTCAGCCTGCACCTCGGCGAGCGCATCTACGAAGTGTTGTGCACCAAGGGCGACCTGATCTCGGTGCCGGCCAACACGCCGCACTGGTTCGACATGGGGCCCAACCCCAACTTCACCGCCATCCGCTTGTTCAATAACCCGGACGGCTGGGTCGCCAACTTCACCGGCAGCGACATCGCCCAGCGTTTCAATCGTCTGGAGAATTGATGATCCGCGCCATCCTCACCGACATCGAAGGCACCACCAGCAGCATCCGCTTCGTCAAGGAAGTGCTGTTCCCCTACGCCGCCGAGCAGATGGGCGACTTTCTGGCACGCCACTGGGACGACCCGGCGGTGGCGGAACAGGTGGCGGCGGCGCGGCGCGACAGCGATGAAGCGCTGGATACCCCAGAACAGGCGGCCACGTTGATGCGCACCTGGATCGACCAGGACCGCAAAGCCACGCCACTGAAGGCGCTGCAAGGCATGATCTGGGAAAGCGGCTACCGCAACGGCGATTACCAGGCGCATCTTTATCCGGACACCGCCCGGCGGCTGCGCGACTGGCACCACCAGGGCTTTCCGCTGTACGTCTACTCCTCCGGTTCGGTGGCCGCCCAGAAGCTGTTCTTCGGCTACTCGGAAGCCGGCGACCTGACGCCGCTGTTTCAGGGTTATTTCGACACCACCAGCGGCGGCAAGAAAGAAGCGGCCAGCTACCGGCGCATCAGTGAGTCGATCGGCTTGCCCGGCAATGACATTCTGTTCCTCTCCGACGTGGAAGAAGAACTCGACGCCGCCCGCGACGCCGGCCTGCACACCGTGCTGCTGGATCGGGACAACGCCATAGCAAGCAGCCACCACCCCAAAGTCGCCGATTTCGACGCCATCGATCCTACTTCCTTCTAGCGCTCTCTTTTTAGCGCATGTAGTTCCCTCCAGAGGGGACGCGTGTCTGTGGGCCGGGCCTTGTGGGAGCGGGCCCTGCCCGCGAAAGGCCGGTGTAACCGGCCGGCAGGATTCCAGAGACTTTTCTCTCCAGAGCGCCCGCACCAGGATCGGGTGTGCCCGTCCAGGACACGCTGCAAGTACATCCCTGTAAGCTCGACCGCGGCGGCGGACCGTTTTGGCCATCCCTGGCCAAAAACGGTCCTGGACGGGCACACCCGATCCCGGCGCTCCTTGGAAGATTTCAAGCTTCTCCTTCCTTGAGGGTCTGGCGGTGTTATGACCCATGGCGGTTCCGCTGCCCAGTGAGCGGGGCAATGGTGGTGCCTGGAGGGACCTATTTGGCCAGGGATGGCCAAATGAGAGCGCCCATGGACGGCTTGAGCGATCCCGGAAGGCACCACCATTGCACCGCGTCTCGGATACGGAGCGCCGGACACCGGAATAATAAGAGTCTCTGGGATCCTGGCGGCAAGCTTTGCTTGCCTTTCGCGGGCAGGGCCCGCTCCCACAAGGGCGCTCCCACAACAAAAAAAAGGGGCTGCCTTTTGGCAGCCCCTTTTCGGAATAGTGGTGGGTCGTGCTGGATTCGAACCAGCGACCAATTGGTTAAAAGCCAACTGCTCTACCAACTGAGCTAACGACCCGCCGAATGAGGCGCAAATAATACGGATTTATTTCGCCGTGACAAGGCCTGGGGGCCATTTTTTTCGTTACGACTGGTAGATCGTCGGATCTTTGATCAAAGCCTGCTCAAAGCCTTCGCGGCGCAGCCGGCAGCTGTCGCAGCGGCCGCAGGCGCGGCCGTCGGCGTCGGCCTGGTAACAGGACACGGTGAGGCTGTAATCCAGCCCCAGCTCGGTGCCCCGCCGGATGATCTCCGCCTTGGAGAGGGCCATCAGGGGCGTGCTGATGCGCACCGGGTGCCCCTCCACGCCCGCTTTGGTGGCGAGCCCGGCGAGGTGCTGGAAGGCGTCGATGAATTCCGGGCGGCAGTCCGGGTAGCCGGAGTAGTCCACCGCGTTGACGCCGATGAAGATGGCGTCGGCGCCAACCACTTCGGCCAGGCCCAGAGCCAGGGACAGAAAGACGGTGTTGCGGGCCGGCACATAGGTGACCGGGATGCCCTCGCCGCCGTTCTCGGGCACGTCGATGGCGTGGTCGGTGAGCGCGGAGCCGCCGATGCCGCCCATGCCGAGCTCGATAACCCGGTGCGATTCGGCGCCCAGGGCGGCGGAGACGCGCTCCGCCGCGTGCAGTTCGGAGCGGGTGCGTTGGCCGTAGTCGAAGGCGATGGTGTGGCACCGGAACCCTTCGGCGCGGGCCATCGCCAGGCAGGTGGCGGAATCGAGTCCGCCGGAAAGCAGTACCACTGCGGTTTCCATGGTGTCTCCCGTTACCTCTTGTGTCGTGGGGTTGGCTGGGATCAACGCCCGCGGGCGTCGTGCCAAAGCAGTTTGTGCAGTTGCAGCTGAAAGCGCACCGGCAGGCGGTCGGCGAGGATCCAGTCGGCCAGCTCGCCGGGCGGCAAGTGCCCGTGAACCGGCGAGAACAGCACCTCGGAGACCCGCGCCGTCAGGTTGTGCTGGTCCAGCATAAAGCGCGCCCAGTCGTAATCGCGGCGGTCGGCGAGCACGAACTTCACCTGGTGGTGCGGGCGCAGGTGGGGGATGTTTTCCAGGCGGTTGTTGTGCTGTTCGCCGGAGCCCGGCGCCTTAAGGTCCATCACCACCGAGACGCGCTCGTCGACATCGGCGATGTCCATGGCGCCGCCGGTTTCCAGGCTCACCTGGTAGCCCCGGTCGCACAGTTCGGTGAGCAGCGGCAGGCAGTTGGGCTGGGCCAGCGGCTCGCCACCGGTGACGGTGACGTAGCGCGCGGCGAAGCGATCCACCTGCTCGAGGATCGCCTCCAGGGACCACTTCTCACCGCCCTGGAAGGCGTACTCGGTGTCGCACCAGACACAGCGCTGCGGGCAGCCGGTGAGGCGCACGAACACGGTGGGCACGCCCACGCTGCGGGATTCCCCCTGTAGGGAGTGAAAGATTTCGGTAATGCGCAGTTCCACGGTGGACGCTCTGACACTTCTGAGTGGCGCGGATTCTAACACCTTGCCGCCGTCGGGTCCGCCCCCCGCTTTTCGCGGTCTCTCGGATCCTGCCGGGAGCTTCGCTCCCTTTCGCGGGCCGGGCCCGCTCCCACAAGCCCGCGCCTACAATCAGCCGTCGTTGAGTTGCTTGAGCATGGCCTTGGCCATTTCCGCCTCGGAGGCGTCGGGGAACTGCTTGATCAGCTTATGCAGGGAGACTTCCGCTTCGCTGGTGTTGCCGGCCTTGGCCTGCAGGCTGGCCAGCTTGTACAGACTGGTGGGGGCGCGGCTGTGGTTCGGGTAGTCGTCCACCACGGTCTGAAACTGCTTGCGGGCATTGTCCAACTGCGGGGTTTTCTGATTGGTGTAGACCTCGCCCAGCCAGAAGTGGGCGTGGGCCCGGAACTGCCCCTGCGGGAAGTCCTTCAGATAGGCCTCGAAGGCGGTGGCCGCGGCGTCGAAATCGCGCTCCAGCAGCTTGCCACGGGCGGTGGAGTAAGCCTCGCGGTCCGCTTCGGGGTCGGCGGGCGTGTCGCTGTTGCCGCCGTCGTCGCCGGCTTCGGCGTCGGTCTTGGGGGCGCTGTTCACTTGTTCGACCAGCGCGTTAATCCGGGTGTCCAGGTCCAGGTAGCGTTCGCGCTCCGCGCCTTTGAGCTGATTCAGCTCGTGGCGAAGCTCTTCCACCTGACCCTGTAAATTCTGAACTTGCTTTTGGTACTGCTCCATTTCCTGCATCAGCAGGTAGATGCCCTCTTCGCCGCCACCGTTGCCGGTGGCGGGCGACGAGGCCCGGCCGCCGCCGGAGCCACGCTCCTCGACGACCAGGGGGCCAGTGCTCTGTGCCTGGGCACCGAGCACTGGCCCGCCAAGCAGGATAGCCAGTAAAAAGCGCTTGATTACCTGCTTGGACCGCATGGCTTACGGACGGCCGGCGGTGTAGTTAAGAACCGCGCGACGGTTTTTCGCCCAGTCCATTTCGCTGTGGCCAAACGCCGCCGGCTTCTCTTCACCGTAGGCGACCACTTCCACCTGAGAGGAGCTCACGCCCTGCACGCGGAGGAACTTCTGGACCGCTTCGGAACGACGCTCGGACAGAGCCACGTTGTACTCACGGGTGCCACGCTCGTCGGCGTGACCTTCCAGACGCACCTTGGCATTCGGGTTGTCTTTCAGGTAGCTGGCGTGGGCGCGCAGGGTTTCGAAGGCGGCCGCCGGCACGGTGTTGCTGTCGAAAGCGAAGTAAATCACTTTGGTGTCGGTGGTGCCGTCGTAGTTGGACGGGTGGTTATGGAAGTTGTCCGCGGTCACCGGGATGTTGCTGGTGTCCGGCTTGGACGGCGCGGGACGCTGTACGGGCTCGGCCGGGCTGCTCTGGCTGTCGGTCGGCATGGTATCGGTCGCGGAGGTGTCCTCCTCGGTGGGAGTACTGGAACACGCGGCCAGCAAGCCGGCCAGAAGCACGGCGAAAAGCGGGTTAATGAATGAACGCATACTAAAACTCCTATTGATGTCCTGTATTGGAACTCTGAGATCCGTTCAGAGGAACGGCGACCAGGCCGGTTCCCTGACTTCCCCTTCCTTCGATGGGAGCTCTACTTTCACTCTCCCGTCGATGGAGACGGCTTGCAGGACCCCTGTACCCCTGTGTTGCGTCCCGTAAATTATCATACTTCCATTGGGCGCAACACTGGGCGATTCGTCCATATTGGTCTGTGTCACAATATCGAACGTCCCGCGTTGGAGGTCCTGCACACCGACGTTGAAACTGCCATTACGCCGGTGCACATAAACGAGATAGCGGCCGTCCGGGGTGACCTCCGGACGAGCATTGTAAGCCCCTTCGAACGACACCCGGCGCACCGATTTATCGTTCACGTTGAGCTGGTAAATCTGCGGCCCACCGGAGCGACTGGACGTGAACACCACATGGTCGCCATCGGGCATCCAGCGCGGTTCGGTGTCGATGCCGTAATGGTCGGTCAGCTGCTCCAGATCGCCATTATTGAGGTTCAGGCTGTAAACGTCCGGGTTGCCGCCCTTGGACAGGGTCAGCGCCAGTTTCTGGCCATCCGGCGACCAGGCCGGCGCGCCGTTGATGCCCTTGAACTGGGCCACCACCCGGCGTTCCGCGCTGCCGAGATCGTGCACATAGATCTTGGGCAGCCCGTTCTGCTCGAAAGAGACATAAGCAATCTTGGTGCCATCCGGTGACCAGGACGGGCTCATGATCGGTTCGCGGCTGCGCAGTATGGTCTTCACCCGGGCGCCGTCGGCGTCCGCGTACTGCAACTGGTAAGGCCGCTCGGCACCCCGGTTATGGGTGACGTAGAGAATCTTGGTGGAGAACGCCCCGGGAATGCCGGTGAGCTGCTCGTAGATACGATCGGAAATGGCGTGCGCGACGTCGCGCAATTGCGACTCCGGCGGGCGATAGCTCTCGGACAGCAACTCCTTGCCGCGGGCCACGTCGTGCAACGAATAGCTCACTTCGTAGGCGCCGGTCCCGGTGGCTTTGATCGCGCCGATCACCACGTATTCCTGATTGAGTACCCGGAAATCCCGGTAGGACAAGCCGTCCTTGCTGGTTGGCCGGCTCAGCATGTCCTTGGGCGGCAGCGTTTTGAATTGACCGCTGCGGTGCAGGTCGGCGCGCACAATATCGGACACGTTCTCTGGAACGTCGCTGGCGCCGGCGAACGGCACCACCGAGATCGGCACCGCGTCCGTGCGGCCTTCGGTGATCTGAATCAGCAGCTCGGCGCGGGCGTTGACCGCCAGCAGCGAGAGCATCGCGACGATGAGGGGAAAGACTAGAACTCGCATCATTTTACATCCGTGGGGCTGAATACGATTGGAAAACTTCGGAAATCCTCAAACAACTTGCCATCTGGTACTGGCAGCGGGCTGGCCAACTCGACCGCTTTAATCACCGACTCGTCAAGATCCGGGTAGCCGCTCGACTTGTCCACCTCGATACCGACCACTTCGCCACCCGGAATTACTCGAACGCGCACACGCACGCTGACGTCATCCCGATTACGGTAATTGCCAGGAACCCGCCACCTCTGCTGGACGGCATTGCGGATGGCGTCCGCGTAACTGGCCGTCTCTTCCTGAACGTCGCTGTCCGGCGGGCCGCTACCGGGCGTCTCGGCGACTTTTTCGCGCTTCTTGCGGGCCATTTCCAGCTCTTCCTCGGCCATCAATTCTTCCAGGCTCTGCTGTTCGAATTCCGGCGCTGGCTCCTTTTTTGGTTCCGGCTTGGGCTCGGGCTTTGGTTCAGGCTTTGGCTCCGGCTTTGGCTCGGGTTTCGGCTCGGGTTTCGGCTCCGGCTTCGGCTTGGGCTCGGGTTTCGGCTCAGGCTTGGGCTTGGGCTCGGGTTTTGGTTCGGGCTTTGGCTCCGGCTTGGGCTTCGGTTCAGGTTTCGGTTCGGGCTTTGGCTCGGGTTTGGGTTTGGGTTCCGGTTTCGGCGCCTTTTCCTGCGCCTGCTTCTGGTCCTTTTCCTCGCGGGCCGGGGCGGTATTCGCCTCCGGCGCCCGGCGCGTCTCTTCCATCACCGTGGCCATCACGTGGGGCGGAATTTCCGGCGGTCGCCGCAACTCCGGCTCCGAGGACCAGGTAAACACCATCATCCCCAACACCAGCAGATGCAGAAACGCGGAAAACCCAACCGCAACGCCACGATCGCTCATGAACGCCCCGGCGGCTCCGTGACCAGCCCCAGGTTGGTGACGCCGGCCTGCTGCAGTTCGGACATCAGGACCACCACCTTGCCATAGGGCACGTTCTGGTCGCCTTCCACCAGGAACAGGGTATCCGGCTTTTGTTTGCGAATGGTGAGGACATGACCCTTCACCGTTTCCAGGCTCGCCGACGACTGGCCGTCACCGCCCACATTGATGTGGTAGCTGCCGTCCGGGCGCACCGTGATCATCACCGGTTCGTCGTTGTTGGTGATCGCCGCGCTGTCGGTTTGCGGCAGGTCCACCGACACGCCCTGGGTCATCATCGGCGCGGTGGCCATGAAGATCACCAACAACACCAGCATCACGTCGATATAAGGCACCACGTTGATGTCGGCCATCGGTTTCTTACGCGAACGACGGCCCCGGATCGCACTCATGGACGCACTCCCTCGGCTCATGCGTCACGCCCGTGGGCCTGGCGGTGCAGCACCGAGGAGAATTCCTCGGCGAACAGCTCGCAATCGCCCACCAGGGATTCGGACAACGAGGCATAGCGGTTGTAGGCCATCACCGCGGGGATCGCCGCGAACAGGCCCATGGCGGTGGCCACCAGGGCCTCTGCGATGCCCGGCGCCACCACGCTCAGCGTCGCCTGGGTCACGTTCGCCAGGGCGCGGAACGAATTCATGATGCCCCAAACGGTACCGAACAGGCCGATGTAAGGGCTGGTGGAACCCACCGTGGCCAAGAACGCCAGGTGTTTGGTGAGGCGGGATTCCTCGCGCTGCAGGGCAACGCGCATGGCGCGCTGGGCCCCTTCCATAATGGCTTCGGAACCGCGCGTGCTCTTGGACAGGCGCACGAATTCCTGGAAGCCGGCACGGAAAATCGCCTCGCTGGCGGAATCCGGGTTGGGCTTTTTGCGCACCTGATTATAGAGACTGGACAGGTCTTCGCCGGACCAGAACTTCTCCTCGAAGGCATGATCGGCGCGCCGTGCGCGGCCCAGTACCCGAAAGCGGGATACGATCATGTACCAGGAAATCATCGATGCCAGCAGCAGAACCAACATCACCAGCTGGACCACGGGCCCGGCATTGGTGACCAGCGAAAGGATCGACATGCTGGACGAAGCGTCTTCCATTTACCCCAACTCCTCGAATTCAGCCTTGAACTTGTCGTGAAGCGGCCCGGGCAACGCCACCGGCTTGATGCCGTCGGCACTGACACAGGCCACCTTGATAGTAGCTTCGCACAATACTTCCTGGTCACGGGTGACACGCTGCGCGAACACCAGGGTGGCACGTTTGAGCGCCACCAGTCGGGCACTGACCCGCAAATCGTCGTCGATCCGACCGGGTTTGCGGTAGTTGATCTGAGCGGAATGCACCACGAACTGGAAGTTTTCCTCGGCCAGTGCATAGTGCTGATAACCCAGCGACCGCATGTACTCAGTGCGTGCCCGCTCCATGAACTTCAAATAATTCACGTAGTAGACGATGCCACCGGCGTCAGTGTCTTCGATGTAGACGCGAACCGGTAGGACAAATTCCGAACCTTGAGAAGATTTTTCACTCATTAAACAAATCCCCGTCCCGGGAAGGCTTTACCAGGCCGAAATGACGCCAGGCGTGGTTGGTCACCTGACGCCCCCGGGGCGTACGCTGAATGAAGCCCTGTTGAATCAGATAGGGCTCGACCACCTCTTCCAGGGTGCCGGCGTCCTCGTTGAGCGCGGCGGCCAGGGAATCCAGGCCCACTGGCCCGCCGTCGAATTTGTGCATCATCATATTGAGCAGACGGCGGTCGGTGCCGTCCAGGCCCAGGCTGTCCACTTCCAGCATGTCCAGGGCGCTCTGCGCCACCGCGCCGGTGAGCCGGCCGTCGCCTTTGACCTGGGCATAATCGCGCACCCGACGCAGCAGCCGGTTGGCGATGCGCGGCGTGCCACGCGCACGACGGGCCACTTCCCGGGCCCCTTCCTGGTCACCGGGTATCGCCAGAATGTCACAGGAACGTTCAACGATGCGCGCCAGGTCGTCGACGTTATAGAACTCCAGGCGCTGCACGATACCGAAGCGGTCGCGCAGGGGCGCCGTAAGCAGACCCGCGCGGGTGGTGGCGCCGACCAGGGTAAAGGGCGGCAGATCCAGTTTGATGGAGCGCGCCGCCGGCCCCTCGCCAATCATGATGTCGAGCTGGTAGTCCTCCATCGCCGGATAGAGGATTTCCTCGACCACCGGAGAAAGCCGGTGGATCTCGTCCACGAACAGCACGTCACCCTCTTCCAGGTTGGTGAGGATGGCCGCCAGATCACCGGCCTTTTCCAGCACCGGCCCGGAGGTGGATTTAAGCTGCGAGCCCATTTCCCGGGCGATGATGTGCGCCAGGGTGGTCTTGCCGAGCCCCGGGGGACCGAAGATCAGGGTGTGATCGAGGGCTTCGTCGCGGCCGCGGGCGGCGTCGATGAAGATTTCCAGCCGCTCGCGCACTTTCGGCTGGCCGTTGTAGTCGGCCAGGCTGGCCGGGCGAATGGCCCGGTCCTGCTGCGCTTCGCCGGCGCCGGAAGGAAGCGGGGCGATCAAACGATCATTGTCCATGGCGTTTTACCTTGCCAGAGTTCGCAGGGCACGGCGAATCAGCTCTTCGCTGCTGGGGTCGGCGCCGGCCTCTTCGGCGGCACGGCCGACGGCGGCGGCGGCTTCCTTATTACGATAGCCGAGCGATTCCAGCGCGGCGATGGCGTCGGCGCGCCCGTCCGGCGGCCCGTCCAGAGGCTGCGGCCCGGGCCGCGAGGCCGGCGCGCCTTCCAGCTTGTCGAGCCGGTCAGACATTTCGATCACCAGCCGTTCGGCGGTTTTCTTGCCGATGCCCGGCACCTTGACCAGTGAAGTGGTGTCCTGGTCACGGATGCAGGCGGCCAGCCGGTCGGCCTCGATGCCGGAGAGAATCGCCAGCGCCATTTTCGGCCCCACGCCGTTCACCTTGATCAGGCTGCGGAACAGCTCACGCTCGTAACGGCCAGTGAAGCCGTACAGCAACTGGGCGTCCTCGCGCACCACGAAATGGGTATAGAGGGTCAGCTCGGCGCCGCTTTCCGGCAGGTTGTAGAACACCGTCATCGGCGCTTCCACTTCATAGCCGACACCGGCCACGTCCACCAGCAGCCGCGGGGGCTGCTTTTCCAGCAGGGTGCCTCGTAATTGTCCGATCATCGTATCCGTCTTCTTCGTACCGAGGTGGCGCCGCCCATGCGCGCCAGGGAAACACGGGTGTGAGCATGACAGAGGGCGATCGCCAGCGCATCGGCGGCGTCCTCCTGGGGGCGCTTTTCCAGCCCCAGCAGGTGTTTGACCATCTCCGCCACCTGCACTTTTTCGGCGCCGCCGCGCCCCACCACCGCCTGTTTGACCTGGCGGGCGGAATATTCGAACACCGGCACACCGCTCTGCACCACGGCGGTGAGCGCGGCGCCACGGGCCTGGCCCAGTTTCAGTGCGGAATCCGGGTTGCGGGCCATGAACACCTTCTCGATGCTCACCTCCTCCGGCATATGGGCGCTCATCACTTCGCA
Organism: Alcanivorax sp.; assembly: GCA_042090255.1. GTDB lineage: Bacteria > Pseudomonadota > Gammaproteobacteria > Pseudomonadales > Alcanivoracaceae > Alloalcanivorax. Next base: position 52,608 of record JBELJS010000026.1, read on the forward strand.
CAGACCGGCAAAGATGGTGCCCAGCCGCGGCGCCATCTCGGCGCCGCTGGTGCTGATGGTGCCGAACGCCAGGGCCCGGCTGCGGTTACCGACCTGCTCGATCACCCCATAACCGGTGTGGCGGGAGCCCGGATCGATCCCCAATAGAATGGTCATAGTGTGCTTCCAGGGCCAGAGTCGCGCCCATACAAAAAAGGCAGGTTACATCTAACCTGCCTGCTGTCCATATGTCCAGTGTAGGAGCGGGCCCCGCCCGCGAAAGGGCGCGAAGCGCCCGGCAGGATCCCAGAGAACGCTCTTATTCTTCCGGCCAGCGGGCGTTGGTGTAGACGTTCTGCACGTCGTCCAGGTCTTCCAGCAGGTCGATCATCTTGCCCACCGTCTCGGCGGTGTCGGCGTCGATCTCCGCTTCGGTGGAGGGGCTCATGGTCACTTCCGCGTCAACCGGTTCCAGCCCCGCCTCTTTGAGGCCGTCGACCACCTCACCGAAGCTCTTGTCCGGTCGGGTGATTACCAGAAAGCTGCCGTCCTCGTTCTCTTCCACGTCCTCGGCGCCGGCTTCCAGGGCCGCTTCCATCAGCTTCTCTTCTTCCACGCCGGGTTCGAAGAAAATCTCGCCGCGCTTGGTGAACAGGAAGGCCACCGAGCCACTGGTGCCCAGGTTGCCGCCGAACTTGGAAAAGGCATGGCGCACCTCGGACACGGTGCGGTTGACGTTGTCGGTCATGGTTTCCACCAGCACCGCCACGCCGTTCTTGCCGTAGCCTTCGTAGGTGATCTCCTCCATGTTGGCGCTGTCGTCATCGCCGGCGCCGCGCTTGATCGCCCGGTCGATGGTGTCCTTGGTCATATTGTTGCTGAGCGCCTTGTCGACGGCGGCGCGCAGGCGTGGGTTATCGGCGATCTCCGGGCCGCCCATACGGGCCGACACGGTGATTTCACGAATCAGCTTGGTGAAGATCTTGCCCCGTTTGGCGTCCTGAGCCGCCTTGCGGTGCTTAATATTGGCCCATTTACTATGACCCGCCATGCTCTCTCCTAATTCGCTCCACGCTGGCCGCCACCCGCGGGCGACGGCCGCTCCGCGTTATCTCATTGCTCTTCTTTGCGTACCGCCACGCCTACTTCGCGCAGCTGCTGACTGTCCACCGGCGAGGGTGCGTTGGTCATCAGGCAGGCGGCGGTCTGGGTTTTCGGGAAAGCGATCACATCGCGGATCGAATCACCGCCGGTCATTAGCATCACCATCCGGTCGAGACCGAACGCCAGGCCGCCGTGGGGCGGCGCGCCGTACTTCAGGCCATCCAGCAGGAAGCCGAATTTCTCATCCGCTTCCTGGTCGCTGATGCCCAGCGCCTCGAACACGCTGCGCTGCATGTCGGGCCGGTGAATACGGATCGATCCGCCGCCCAATTCCGTGCCGTTGAGCACCATATCGTAGGCCCGGGACAGGGCGCCTTCCGGGTTGCTCTTGAGTTCTTCGGGGCTGCACTTGGGCATGGTGAACGGATGGTGCAGCGCGTAGTAGCGGCCGTCCTCTTCCTCGAACATGGGGAAGTCCACCACCCACAGCGGTGCCCAGTCGCCTTGCGCCAGGCCGCGCTCGTGGCCCACCTTGACGCGCAGCGCGCCAATCGCCTCGTTGACCACCTTGGCCTTGTCGGCGCCGAAGAAAATCAGGTCGCCGGTGGCCGCCTCGGTGCGCTTGAGGATGCCCTGGATCGCGTCCTCGGTAAGGAACTTGAGG
>JBELJS010000077.1:0-11993 GCA_042090255.1 Alcanivorax sp.
ACAGATGATCGAGCGCGCGGACCGCCTCTTCCTGGGCCGGGTCGCGCACGAATTCGGGGCGGGCCAGATCGGCCTGGTACTTCTCGAGAGGCGTCATGATGTCCCGGGATGGTGAACGGCGGGTCAATGTAGCGTTCCCGGGCACGGGTGACAAGACGGGCCCGGGACGCGCCCCGTCAGGGTAGCCGGGAGGCGGCCACTTCCCGCAGGTTGACCAGCTGGCCGTGGAAGAAGTGGCCGCTGTCCGGGAAGCGGATCAGATCCGGGGCCAGGGCGGTGCTCTCCGCCCAGCGGAACACCTTGTCCGCGGGCACCACCTCGTCGTCCTCGCCCTGCACCACGGTTACCGGGCAACCCACGTTCTCGATGGTCTCGAAGCCGTAGTGATGCACCGGCGGCGCCACCAGGAACAGGGCCGCTGGCGACTCGCCGTTGGCGGCCAGCACCTCGGCGCCGCGCGCCGCCACGAAGCTGCCGAACGAGAAGCCCGCCAGCCAGAGGGGCGTGCCGGGATACTTTTTGCTGAGCCAACGGTGCACGGCGATCAGATCTTCCACTTCGCCGATGCCATCGCTGTAGGCGCCCTGGCTTTCACCGACGCCGCGGAAGTTAAAACGCAGGGCGGCGGCGCCGGCGTCTCGGGCGGCGCGGATCAGGGTGGTGACCACCTTGTTATCCATGGTGCCGCCGAATTGGGGATGAGGGTGGCAGACGATGGCGATCATGGCAGGGTTGTCTGTTTCCCCTTCGAGCACCGCTTCCAGGGTGCCTTCCGGACCCTCCAGGGCCAGCCGGTCACGACGCATGGTTTCCTCCCGATACAATTTCCGGGCCGCTTTTCTTGGCGCGGCAACTAGGACTGTGCTGCAATGTGCTGGCTAAGGAGTATGACATGGATATGCTGACAACCCACCTGCTCTCTTTCCTCGCCGGCCTGGTGGCCGGCGCCGGTGTTTTATACTGGCTGATGCCCGCGCGGCGTCAGGGCAGCCAGCTGATTCGCGAGCGCGATGAAGCCCGCAATGCGCTCAATCATTACCGGGACCAGGTGGACCGCCATTTTCTGGAAACCGCCGACCTGGTCAACGACCTGACCCAGTCCTACCGGGCGGTGCATCAGCATCTGTCCCAGGGCGCGCACGGTCTGTGCAGCGAAGCGGGCCGCCGCAAGGCGGCGGCGAAGAGCCTGGACGCGGCGTTCGAGCCGGATACGCCGGCGTCCCAGCCGCTGGATTATGCCCCCAAGGCTCAAGGCACCCTGTCCGAGGACTTCGGGCTCGGCAAGAAGAAGGCCGACGGGCCTTACAGCCCGGTGGGCCGGGGCGAGGACGAGCCTGCCGTGGTGGTGGCGCCGCCTCGCGACTATGCGGATGTGGGTGGTGACGATGATGAGAGTGATAAGCCGCGCTGATTAAGGGAGTTGGATAGGGCTCTGGGATTCTGCCGGCCGGCTTTGCCGGCCTTTCGCGGGCTGGGCCCGCTCCCACAACTCTCCGCTCCCACAGCGGAGGCATAAAAAAACCCGGCTCTGAGCCGGGTTTTTTTATGCCTGAAGAGTAGCCGTAGGTCGGGTTAGGCCGAAGGCCGTAACCCGACAGACCGTGTCGCACAGACCGTGTCGGATTACGCCTTTGGCTAATCCGACCTACGGGTTTAGCGGGCCGAGTGGCCGGTCAGCTCCACCTTCACTTTTTCGTGTTCCTGAAGGCCCTGGTAGTAGCGGCGCAGCACTTCCAGCACCTCCGGGCGGCTGAAGTTGTCCGGCACGTCGCCGCCTTCGCTGAGCAGCTTGCGCAGCTTGGTGCCGCTGACCAGCACGCGGTCGTCGGCGGTATGCGGGCAGGTACGCATGCTGGCCATGGTGCCGCACTTGTCGCACCAGAAGGTCCAGTCGATCTTCAGCGGCTGGGTGATCAGCGCGTCGTTGGGGATCTCGTCGAAGATGTGGTGGGCGTCGAACGGGCCGTAGTAGTCGCCCACGCCGGCGTGATCACGGCCGACGATCAGGTGCGAGCAGCCGTAGTTCTGACGGAACAGCGCGTGCAGCAGCGCCTCGCGGGGGCCGGCGTAACGCATGTCCAGCGGGTAGCCGGACTGCACCACGGTGTTTTCCACGAAGTAATGCTCCACCAGGGTGCTGATCGCCTCCTGACGTACTTCCGCCGGAATATCACCGGGCTTCAGGTTGCCCAGCAGCGAGTGCACCATCACGCCGTCGCAGATTTCGATAGCAATTTTCGCCAGGTGCTCGTGGGAGCGGTGCATCGGGTTGCGGGTCTGGAAGGCAGCTACGCTTTTCCAGCCACGCTGTTCGAACATGGCGCGGGTTTCGGTGGGCGTCATGTAGATGCCCGCGTACTTATCGGGGAAGTCGCCCTGGCTGAACACCTTCACCGGGCCGGCCAGGTTGACGTCGCCCTGGGCGAGCACCATTTTCACGCCCGGGTGCTCTTCATCGGTGGTCTTGAACACCTGCTGGCATTCGTGGGCCTTGTCGATGGTGTACTTCTCGTTGACCACCATGGAGCCCATGATGTCGCCGTTGTCGTCCACCAGCGCCACTTCGGCGCCGTCGGCCAGGCCGTCGGCGGTGGCCTGGTCGGTGGACAGCGTAATCGGGATCGGCCAGAACACGCCGTTGGCCAGCGCCATGTTGTCGCACACGCCCTGCCAGTCGGCCTTGCCCATGAACCCGTCCAGCGGGGTGAAACCGCCGATGCCGAGCATGATCAGGTCGCCGCGCTCGCGGGAACTGAGGGTGATTTTCGGCAACGCCTCGGCGGCGGCCAGCGCGCTCTCGCGTTCCGCGCCTTCCAGCAGCAGAATGTTCAGCGTCTCGCGGCCGTGGGGTTTCACCAGTTGCGACATGTTCACTCCCTAGATGGTCGGTTGTGTCTGTAATGGCGGCGGATTATACCGGCCCGCGTCCGGGGCCCTCCACCGCTGCTAAGAACTTTCGGTTTGATGCTTATAAGCTTCAAGCTGCAAGCAGGCCGTGCTGGAGTAACGACCGTGCCATTGTCCGGATACTAACAAGTTGCAAGTTGAAAGTTATAAACAGGCCGTGCTGGCGGTGGAGCCGTGCCAGTACGACGATACAGGATGCAGCGCGGGTTGGCGGAGGCCGTGGGCCTGAGGGAGCGGGCCTTGCCCCTGCATCCCGCATCCCGCATCCTGAACCCTGCATCGGGCGGCGAAAGCCGCCCCCGGCCTGGCCGCCAGCACGGCCCGTCTTCTTTTCAACTTGCAACTTTCAACTTGCCAACGTCCGGACAGCGGCACGGCCGTTACTCCAGCACGGCCGGCTTGCAGCTTGCAGCGGGCAGCTAGGCCCAAGGCACCCGCAGCTTAACCGGGTCCGGTTCGAGTTCGATGTGCGCCGGCAGCCAGCCGAGCGGGTCACCGTCCGCCTGCACCGGTTCCAGGCCGGGGGCGGTGACGGTGACTTTCTCGGCGCTCAATGAAGCGACGCCGTCGACGCGCTCCATGCGCCCCACCACCAGCGCGGCCAGACACCGCAATAAAAAAGCCAGACCGGGGCGCTGGAACATCAACACCTGCAGGCTGCGCTTGGACAACCCCGCCTGCCGGCTGAGCACGAAGCTACCGCCGTAGTAGCGGCCATTGGTGATCACCGCGGAAAAGCAATCCAGCGGGCGGCCGTCCACGGTGATTCGGTAGCGCACCTGACCGTAGCGGAACAGCTGGCGGATCATGCTGATCACGTAGGCGAGCTTGCCCACCCGGCGCTTGAGAATCAGGTCCACCTGATCGACCACCCAGGCGTCGTAGCCGATGCCCGCCATCACCATGAAGCGGCGGCCGTTAAGCCGCGCGGGCGTGACGTTAAGGGTGCGGCCGTCGAGCACCACCTTGGCGGCGGCTTCCGGGCCGCGCGGGATCGACAACTCCCGGGACAACACGTTGGCGGTGCCAATCGGAAACAGCGCCAGCGCCACGCCCGGGTTCAGCCCGTTGATCACGTCGTTGGTGGTGCCGTCACCGCCGGCCGCCACCACGCACTCGCCCTGGTCCGCCAGGCCGCGCAGATAGCGGGTGGCGTCGCCGGGTGCGCGCGTGTGGTAAAGCCGCACCTTGCCCCCGCCCTCTTCCAGCGCGCGCACGAAATGGCGCAACCGCCGCGCCCTGCCGCCCCCGGCGGTAGGGTTGTATATCACCGTGATGTTCATGCGTTCCCGTACTGCCGAAGAGGTGCTGCCCTACACCGGGTTATCGATATCGATGAAAATGTGTTCCAGCCCGTATTCGTTGGCGAGCCAGTCGCCCACCGCCTGCACCCCGTAGCGCTCGGTGGCGTGGTGGCCGCAGGCGAAATAATGAATACCGGTTTCGCGGGCGAAATGGGTGGTGGGTTCGGAAATCTCACCGCTCAGGTAGGCGTCCACGCCGAGCGCGCGGGCCTGCTCGATAAAACCCTGGGCAGCGCCGGTGCACCAGGCCAGGGTTTCGATTTCATCCTCGCCGTCGCCGATGTGCAGCGCCTCGCGCCCCAGCACCGATTCCACGTGGACGGCGAAGTCGCGGGCGCTCATCGGGTCGTCCAGGCGCCCCACGTTACCGATGGAAAGCGGGTTATCCGCCTCCATGCCGCCTTCGACGCGCAGCCCCAGCCGCCGCGCGAGCTGGGCATTGTTGCCCAATTGCGGGTGCGCATCCAGCGGCAAGTGGTAGGCGAACAGGCTGATGTCGTGGCGCAGCAGACTCTGCAGCCGCTGCTTTTTCATGCCGCGCACGCGCTGGTCTTCGTTTTTCCAGAAATAGCCGTGATGCACGAAGATGGCGTCCGCTTCTTCAACAATGGCCGCGTCGATCAGCGCCTGGCAGGCGGTGACGCCGGTCACCAGCCGCCGCACCTGCTCGCGGCCTTCCACCTGAAGCCCGTTGGGGCTGTAGTCACGGAACCGTTGAGGCTGCAGCTCGTCGTCGAGCACACGCAGCAAATGATCGCGTTTCAGCATGGAGGTCTCCCTGCTACTATTGCGCGCAGTCTACATGATTCGCGGGGGCGGAGGCTTGGATAAGTGTTAACAGGCCCGTTATTAAAACTGTTTCGATTCCTGGCATTGCCGGTGGCCGCCGGCCTCGCCGTGGGCCTGTCGGTGCTGTGGTGGTACGAACACGGGCCCGGCGCGCGCGACGCCGGCGCGCCGGCCACCGCCACGGCACCCCGCGCGGACAGCTACGCGGACGCGGTGGCCCGGGCGGCGCCGGCGGTGGTCAACGTCTATACCACGCAAATCGTCACCCGCGGCGGCGAACAGCTCAGTGACGACCCGCTGTTCAACCGCTTCATGGAACGCCCGCGCCGCGAGCGCGCCCTGGCCAGCCTGGGCTCCGGGGTGCTGGTGTCGTCCCAAGGCTATGTGCTGACCAGCTACCATGTGATCCGCGACGCCGATGAGATTCTGGTGGCCCTGCGCGACGGTCGCGATGCGCCGGCGCGGGTGGTGGGCACCGATCCGGAGACCGACCTGGCGCTGCTGCAGATCGCGCTGGAAGATCTGCCCCAGATTGAACTGAACGGCCCCCAGCCGGTGAGCGTCGGTGACGTGGTGCTGGCCATCGGCAACCCGCTGGGCGTGGGCCAGACCGTGTCCATGGGCATTGTCAGCGCCACCGGCCGCACCCACCTGGGCATCGCCACCTTCGAGAATTTCATCCAGACCGACGCGGCCATCAACCGGGGCAATTCCGGCGGCGCGCTGATCAACACCCGCGGCCATCTGATCGGCATCAACACCGCCATTTTGTCTTCGGACGGCAACTGGCAGGGCATCGGCTTCGCCACCCCGGCGTCGATCGCCAGCGAAGTGATGTCCGACCTGATCGAACACGGCCGGGTGATCCGCGGCTACCTGGGCGTCACCGTCCAGGACATCAACCCTACCCTGGCGGAAACCTTCGGCATGGAAAACGTGGTGGGCGGCGTGGTCACCGAGGTGGTGTCCGGCAGCCCGGCCCAGGAGGCCGGCCTGCAAGCCGGCGACGTGCTGATCGGCATCAACGGCGAAACCATGAAAGACGGCTACGAGGCGATGAACCGCATCGCCGGCACCGAACCAGGCACCAAGCTGACCCTCAACGTGCGGCGCAATACCCAGGAGCTGGATCTGGACGTCACCATCGGCACGCGCCCACCAGCCGGCGAATAGTCGTAGGAGCGGGCCTCGCCCGCGAAAGGGTGGCTTATAGCCACCCGGCGGGATACCAGAGACCTATCTAACTGCGGCACAAAAAGCGTCTCTGGGATCCTGCCGGCCGGCGTTGCCGGCCTTTCGCGGGCAAGGCCCGCTCCCACAAGCAGCCAATAGAGGCCGTTCAGGCGAGGATGTCTTCCAGCGCGTCAGTAAGCTCGCGATTCTGATCGGGGCGCCCCACCGTTATCCGCAGGTGGTCCTGGATGCGTTCGGGCTTGCCGAAGTGGCGGACGATGATGCCGCGTTCGCGCAGCGCCGCGGCCAGGTCGGCGCCGGGGCGGGTGGCGTGGCGGCAGAACAGGAAGTTGGCCGCCGAGGGCAGCACCTGGAACCCCATGGCTTCCAGGCCACGGCGCAAGGTTTCCCGTTCTTCAATCACCAGCTCGCGGCCGCGCTGGAAGTATTCTTCGTCCTCGAAGGCGGCCTTGCCGGCGGCGATCGCCAGCCGGTCCAGCGGGTAGGAGTTGAAGCTGTTCTTGATCCGCTCCAGGCCCTCGATCAATTCCGGATGCCCCACCGCGAAACCGATGCGCACGCCGGCCAGTGACCGGGACTTGGACAGGGTCTGGGTGACCAGCAGGTTGGGGTAGCGGTCCACCAGCGCGATGGCGCTGTCACCGCCGAAGTCCACGTAGGCTTCGTCCACCACCACCACCGAATCTGGGTTGGCGACCAAAATGGTCTCGACGGCATCCAGCGGCAGCAGCCGGCCAGTGGGCGCGTTGGGGTTGGGGAAGATGATGCCACCGTTGGGGGCGCCGTAATCCGACGGCTCAATGGCCAGCTCGTCGTCCAGCGGCACCGGCCGGTAGTCGATGTCATAGAGTCCGCAGTACACCTTGTAAAAGCTGTAGGTGATGTCCGGGAACAGCAACGGATGGTTCTGCTTGAACAGACCCAAGAAGATGTGCGCGAGCACTTCGTCGGAGCCGTTGCCGACGAATATCTGCTCGCGGGCGACGCCGTAATAGGCGGCGATGGCGTCTTTGAGTTCGGTGGCGTCCGGGTCCGGGTAAAGCCGCAGGCGGTCATCGGCGGCGGCCTGGATTGCCTCAATCACTTTCGGCGACGGCCCCAGCGGGTGCTCGTTGGTATTGAGCTTCACCAGCCGCGCCATTTTCGGCTGCTCGCCGGGCACGTAGGGCTCCAGGTCGCGAACGAACGGGCTCCAGAATTTGCTCATAGTGACTCCGCTGGACGCCCGACGCTGGACGCCGGACGCTTAAATAAAAAACCAGACTCGGCACTTGGGTTTAAAGCGTCCAGCGTCAAGCGTCCGGCGTCTAGCGTTCTTTTCTGATCCTCATTTCGGCGCTGCGCGCGTGGGCGGTGAGGCTCTCCGCGCGGGCCAGCACCGAGGCGATCTTGCCCAGCTCACTGGCGCCTTCAGGGGAGCAGCCGATCAACGAGCTGCGCTTCTGGAAGTCGTACACGCCCAGCGGCGAAGAAAACCGCGAGGTGGCGCTGGTGGGCAGCACGTGAATGGGCCCGGCGCAGTAATCGCCGAGCGCCTCCGGCGTGTGGCGGCCCAGGAAGATGGCGCCGGCATGGCGCACTTTCTTCGCCCAGACCTCGGCGTCGTCCAGGGACAGCTCCAGGTGCTCGGGGCAGACGCGGTTGACCACGTCCATGGCCTGGTCGAGATCATCCACCTGGATCAGCGCGCCCCGGTTGGCCATCGAGGTGCGGATCACGGTTTCCCGCTCCAGGGTCGGCGCCAGGCGCTCCATGGCCTCTTCCACCCGGGCGAGGAAATCCGCGTCCGGGCTGACCAGGATGGATTGCGCCTCTTCGTCGTGCTCGGCCTGGGAGAACAGATCCATGGCGATCCAGTCCGGATCGGTCTTGCCGTCGCAGACCACCAGAATCTCCGACGGGCCGGCGATCATGTCGATGCCCACCTTGCCGAACACCTGGCGCTTGGCCTCGGCCACATAGATGTTGCCCGGGCCGACGATCTTGTCCACCGCCGGCACCGTTTCGGTGCCGAACGCCAGCGCCCCCACCGCCTGGGCGCCGCCCAGGGTGAAGAAGCGCTCCACGCCGGCCACCGCCGCCGCCGCCAGCACCATGTCGTTGAGTTCGCCGTCCGGTGCCGGGCTGACCATGACGATTTCGCCCACGCCGGCGACGCGGGCCGGCAGCGCGTTCATCAGCACCGAGCTGGGGTAGGCGGCCTTGCCGCCGGGCACGTAGATGCCGGCGCGGTCCAGCGGGGTCACCTGCTGACCCAGCAAGGTGCCGTGGGCGTCGCGGTAGTTCCAGGAATCCTGCTTCTGGCGGGCGTGGTAATCACTGACCCGCTCGGCGGCGGCCTCCAGGGCCTGGCGCTGTTCGGTGGGCAGCCGCTCAAGCGCCGCTTCCAGCTGTGGCCGTTCCACGGTCAGGTCCGCCATGGAGGCGGCGTCGCGGCGGTCAAAGCGGTTGGTGTATTCCACCACCGCGGCGTCGCCGCGGCCGGCCACGTCACGCAGGATGCCGCGCACTCGCTCGCCCACTTCCTCATCGCGCTCTTCGCTCCAGGCGGTGAGCGCCATCAGGCGGGGGATGAAATCCGCGTCGTTGGCGTTTAAACGGTTGGTCTTCATGCTGTTTCCCGGCGTTGCTCCACGGCCTGCTCGAGTTTATCAAGAATCGCCTGGATCGCGGCGTGACGGGTCTTCATGCTGGCCCGGTTGACCACCACTCGGGACGAAATGTCGTCGGCGATGGTCTCGGTGGGCTCCAGGCCGTTGGCGCGCAGGGTGTTGCCGGTATCGACGATGTCCACGATGCGATCCGCCAGCCCCACCAGCGGCGCCAGTTCCATGGCACCGTAGAGCTTGATGATCTCGGCCTGCTTGCCCTGCTGGGCGAAATACTGGCGCGCCACATTAACGAACTTGGTGGCCACCCGCAGACGACCGCTCACCGGCGGCGCGTCCTTGAGGGCGGCCACCATCAGTTTGCAGCGGGCGATTTCCAGATCGAGCGGCTCAAAGATGCCCTCGGCGCCGTTTTCCATCAGCACGTCCTTGCCGGCCACGCCCAGATCGGCGCCGCCATGCTGCACATAGGGCGGCACGTCGGTGGCGCGGATGATGATGATCTGCACGTCATCGCGGGTGGTGTCGAAGATCAGCTTGCGGGACGCGGACGGGTCCTCCAGCAGCTCGATGCCGGCGTGCTTAAGCAGCGGCAGCGTCTCGTCAAGAATGCGGCCCTTGGAGAGGGCGATAATCAGCGGTTTTTCGGCCATGTCGGTTTCCATCGGCGCCATGCTTCAGCCGGGTACGCGGCGAATCACGGCGCCCAGCGATTGCAGTTTTTCCTCGATGCACTCGTACCCCCGGTCGATATGGTAGATACGCTGCACGCTGGTGTCGCCCTCGGCGACCAGGGCGGCGATCACCAGCGACGCCGAGGCGCGCAGGTCGGTGGCCATCACCGGCGCGCCGGTGAGGCTGGCGACACCGCGACAAATGGCGGTGTTGCCCTGCACTTCGATGTCGGCGCCCATGCGGTTCATTTCCTGAACGTGCATGAAGCGGTTCTCGAATACCGTCTCGACAATGGTGCCGGTGCCTTCCGCCACCGTGTTCAAGGCCGTGAACTGAGCCTGCATGTCGGTGGGCATGGCCGGGTACGGCGCGGTGCGCAGGTTCACCGATTTGGGCCGGCGGCCTTCCATGTCCAGGCTGACCCAGTCGTCGCCGGTCTCGATCTTGGCGCCGGCTTCCTTGAGTTTTTGCAGCACCGCGTCGAGCAGGCTGGGGTCGGTGTCCTTGCACTTGATGCGGCCGCCGGTGATGGCGGCGGCGATCAGATAGGTGCCGGTCTCAATGCGATCAGCGATCACGTCATGGTGGCAACCGCCCAGTTTGGCCACCCCTTCCACCGTGATGGTGTCGGTGCCGGCGCCGCTCACCTTGCCGCCCATGCGGTTGATGAAGTTGGCCAGGTCCACCACTTCCGGCTCGCGGGCGGCGTTTTCCAGCACCGTGGTGCCGTCCGCCAGCGCCGCCGCCATCAGCAGGTTTTCGGTGCCGGTCACGGTGACCGTGTCCATGACGATGCGCGCGCCCTTGAGGCGGCCGTTGGATTTGGCGTGCACATAACCGTTGGCGACCACGATCTCGGCGCCCATGGCCTCCAGGCCGCGCAGATGGATGTCCACCGGCCGCGAGCCGATCGCACAGCCGCCGGGCAGCGACACCGAGGCTTCGCCGAAGTGGGCGACCATCGGCCCCAGCACCAGGATCGAGGCGCGCATGGTCTTGACCAGCTCGTAGGGCGCGGTCAGCTCCTGGATGGTGTTGGGGTTCACCTCCACGTTGAGCTTGTCGTCGATCACCACGTGCACGCCCATGCGGCCGAGCAGCTCGATCAGGGTGGTCACGTCCTGCAGATGGGGCAGATTGCCCACGGTGACCGGCTCACCGGCCAGCAGCGTGGCGGCCAGGATCGGCAGCGATGAGTTCTTGGAACCGGAAATGCGGATTTCGCCGTCGAGACGCCGACCGCCGGTGATGATCAATTTGTCCATGAAGTTTCCTACGCGGAAAAGACGGTACGGTCAGGCAAGGCCCATTTTCTGGGCTTTTTCCCACTCGGCACGGGTAAAGGTTTTGATTGAGACGGCATGAATGGAGTTATCGGCGATCTGCGGATTGATGCAGCTGTACACAAGCTGCTGCTTCTTCACGGGCATCAGGCCTTCGAAGGCATCGGATATCACGCGGATCAGAAAGCGGTCACCTTCCCCTTCCACGGCCACATCGGCATCCTCGAAACCGGCTTCCACCAGCGCCTTCACGTCTTCCGACTTCATGATCACTCCTCGTTTCAATGAACGGGTAATGATACGCGAGGGCGCGGTGGCTTGTCATGGCGGCCGGTTACGGGGTCAGGAGCCGCTGCCGGTCTCCACGTCGACTTTCTCTTCCAGATCGGCGCTTTCCGCGGACCAGCTTTGGATCACTTTGTCCAGATCACCGAGCTGCTGCATGGACTGGGCGAACTGGGCCCGGTAAACATCGCGCAAGTCCAGGCCGTTGACGTACACATTGACCACTTTCCACTGGTCGTCGGACTGGAACAGGGTAAAGAACACCGGGATCACCGTGCCGTCGTTGGTGGTGCCTTCCAGGCGCACCCGGGCGTAGTTGCCCTTGCGGTCTTCCTCGCGCATCGGCAGAACGCGGATTTCCTGGCCCTGGTAGAGGGTCACGCCGGAGGCGTAGGTGTTGATCAGGCTGTTCTTGAACACTTCCAGGAACTCATACTTCTGCTCCCGGCTGGCCTGGTCGAAGTGCTCACCCATCACCATGCGGGTAATGCGCTTGAAGTCCACCAGCGGCACCAGCTCCTCACGGACCAGCTTGCGGGCGTAGCCTTCGTCCTTTTCCAGCCGCTCACGCTCCGCGTCGATACGGCTGGTCATCCGCTCCACGGTCTCGTTGACCAGTTCGCGGGGGTCCTGGGCGGCCTGGGCGAAGCCGGCCAGACCAAGCATCACCAGCGCCATTACAGTCGCCAAGCGTTGTTTAACGGTCATACGTCACTCCCTGTCGTGTCTGAGATGCTAGGTTTTACGGCGTTTGTTTTGAGCTGTCCAGCAAGGCCTCTACGGAGCACGTTTTGTGCGAGCGGGCCCAGCCCGCGAAAGGCAAGCGAAGCTTGCCGGCGGGATACCAGAGGCCTCTTCGATATCCCTTCCGCGATTCCGGGAGGCCACTATACAGGTCTCTGGGATCCTGCCGGCCGGCTTTGCCGGCCTTTCGCGGGCTGGGCCCG
>JBELJS010000027.1:0-54024 GCA_042090255.1 Alcanivorax sp.
GCATGGAGTCCTACCGCGACCAGACCACCGCCCCGGACCCGCTTAACGATCAAACCCGCCCGATGCTGCAGGCGCTGACCCAGGACGACGGCAGCCGGCAGCTGTCCTGGCAGCCCGGCGAGTTCGCCGACCGCATGGTCCCCGGCGAGCCCATCGTACTGCTGTTCACCGAAGCGCTGGACCCGAACAGCATCGTCGAGGGTGTCAGCCTGCGCCTCACCAAGGGCGGCATGGACGAGCCGTTCTCCTGGAAGCTGGACGGCAACGCGCTGGTGATCACCCCGGACAACCCGGTGGATTACGGTGTGGAGTACGTGGTCGAGACCACCCCGGACATCACCGACCTGAGCGGCAACTCGCTGATGAACCTGAACCCGCTCGACGGCACCAATCAACTGACCTTCACCCTGCCCACCTACGTGGAAGGCGAGGACGTGCAACGCGGGCCGTTCGCCACCACCGTCTACCCCGGTTTCCCCTGCGCCACCAGCGACGAGCTGGATCTCAACGCCTTCGGCGGCATGGGTAGCCAGGGGGTGTGCGTGTCCTCCAGCCCGGAAAGCGAGCAGGTGGAAGTGGACCGCATGCCGATTACCGACATGCCCGCCAACCGCGCCATCCGCGTGCGCTTCTCCCAGAACATGGATCCGGCGTCCATCGAACTGGGCCGCACCTTTATCGTCGAGGAAGTGGACGCTGGCGCCGTGGAAGGCAACCTTGACGTGGGTGTGCGGCACCTGACTTTCACCCCGGATCAGCCCTGGGAAGCGGGCACCCTGTACCGCTACACCCTGGCCTCGGAAACCAGCGGCTGCGCCAGCGCCATCTGCTCCGAGGACCAACTCCCGCTGCAGACCGCGCTGCTGCTTGGCAACGAGCGCGACCAGGGCGGCCCGAACATGGACATCGTGTTCCGTGGCGCGGCCGCCACCGACAGTGTGTTCCAGGAGCTGAACAACCTGCCCAGCGTGGACGTGAATTACAACTTCGCCATCGACGACGGCGAATCGCCGGTTACCGACGACAGCCTGCCGGTACCACCCAACGCTACCCGCATTCTGCCCAACCAGGGCGGCGCCGGGGACGAAAATACCGGCGGCGGCCTGGTGACGGCGGCCAACACCGGTTGCGGCTTCGAAGGCGCACCACCTTACTCCGAGGATGACTTCGAGCAGTGCGACGCCCGCCGTCTACTGTATGCCGCCGGCGCCTTGAACACCGAGATTCTCGGTTTCGTCGAAGCGGAAGAGCTGCCGGATTACGTCGACTCCGACCGGGGCGGAGTGGCGGTCCGAATCCTGCCCACCACCTTGGGTCTGACCAACCTGGACGCCACCGCGGTGATCGGCGTGGACCTGAACGCGGCGGACGGCGAAACCACCCTGGCCATCCTGCCCGTCCTGGGCGATGCCCTGGATACGGTGCTGGAAGGCCTGGGCGACATCCCGCTGATAGGCGGCGTGCTGGACACCGTTCTAGGTCCAACACAGGATATCGGTCTGATCCCGATCGAAACCGCCACCGGACCCAATATCATGCGAGTGCGTTACGAGCCCGACGCCAACAATGAGCGGACTGAAGCACCGGTGGGCTACATTGTTCCCGGCGACAACCCGGAAGCGGGCGATCTACCCAGGTTTGTCATTCAGTTCGATTTACTCTTCGATGCCCCGCAACTGTCGCTGCCTCTGGGCCTCGACAACAACGCCAAGGGCCTGCCCATCGGGCAAATAATTCTGGAAGGCCCCATGGATTTCCTACCTGATGGCCGGTTGTTCATAGGCCTGAAAAGCCGGGAGCCCAAAGAAGTAAATCTTGATATTACATTGGGACCGTTGTCAGGAGGCCAGGTGCGGCTTCTTATCCCAGAACAAGGCATCAACTTGAGCTACCAGAGTGTTTCCATCAAGAAGAGCGCTCAACAGAATTGATCTGCCTTCATGGTCAGTGAAGTCATGGGGCCCGCCAGGGCCCCTTTTTTTATCGACGCACCGGGGTGTGCGCCGACGCCGCGCTTACTCCCAGAATTTGTACCAGGGCTTGTTCCCTTCGCCGTTATCGGCATTGGCATTAGCGTTCTGTGACGCTTCAATGCCCCGCTCACTGGCCTTCACTTCACCGCTGACTCTGGCGTTGGCCGCCGCGTCGCGGTTTGATTCGGCCTGCTCTTGCATCGCCTCCTGACGCTCGCGGGCTTCTTCCCTGGCAGCCTCGGCGCGTGCTTCAGCCTCTTCACGCTGAGTTTCAGCGCGTTCTTTCATTTCTTCGCGTTTGGCTTCGGCTTTGTCCCGCTCCGCTTCGGCGCGCTCTTCGGCCTTCTCGCGTTGCGCTTCGGCCCGTTCCTTGGCTTTTTCACGCTTGGCCTCCGCTTTCTCGCGCTGCGCCTCGGCTTTCTCGCGAGCCTGCTCCGCGCGGGCTTCCGCGTCCTTCTTCATGCCGTCCCGTTGTTCCTCAAGACGCTTCTGGGCATCACTGGTGTCCACTCCGGCGCCCGCCTCGGCGTTAACGCCCAGGGTAGCGTCCGCCGCGAACGCGGGCATGGAAAGCACCAGCACCAGGGGCGATACCGCTAAAAGTATCCTTTTCATAAACCGCTCCTTTTTTCACGATTACAAGTCAAGTATGTATCCACATTCGTAAGAGGGGGGTTATACAGAAACGGGCCGCATCGCGGCCCGTTCTGGTTACCCGTTCAGCGGCGCTTATCGCCGCCCGGGGGTCCTTACTGCTGCTTCTTCTGGGTAGCCTTGTCGTACTCTTTCTGGACGTTATCCGGATCGTCCATGTGCTTACGCTTTTCCAGGTAATCGCCGCCATCTTCCTTCATGCTGTCGGCCTTACCTTCGGCGTTGCGTTTTTCCTGCATGGCTTTTTCGTACTGCTTGTTGACGCGATCCGGATCATCCATGTTCTTGCGCTCTTCGGAATAATCCGGGTTAGGTGAACCGTCCTTATTGCGGTCACCCATGGCCTCGTCCTGCATCGCCTTCTTGTACTCGCGGTCGATCTGCTCGCTGGTGGATTCCGCCAGGGCGGCGGGTGCGGCCAGCATGCCGGCAAGCGCCACGGTGCAGGTCAGCAGTGCGGATTTCTTGATGGTACCCTTCATGGTGGTTTTCATTACTTTTCTCCTTGTCTCACGACAGATGGTCTCGCGACCGGTAAAAACATGAATTCGATAGCCCTAAAATGGGGCAAACAGGGGGATATTCAAGTGAAGAAAAGTAACTCTGGGAGGCATTTAAAACAATTTTATTTATAACCTCCCGATCAGGGGTCGTAGCCCCAGGGCTGGCGGGCCTTTTCCTTGACCGCTTCGTGGCGTTGCCGGGCCTCGATGTCGCGGCGCTCCAACCGCTCCTGTACGGCGCGGCGGTTTTCCCGGGTCCGGGTGTCCAGCTGGCGGGAGCGGCGGTCGACGTCTTCACGGCCCGCGTCGCGGCGCTCCTGAAGACGCTGGTCCAGATCGTCCGCCGGGCCGGCGACCGGGGCGCCCAGGGCGACCAGCCCGAGCAGGGCGGCGAGATATCGTCTCAAACCGTTCATCGGCGTCTCCGTTAACTTATTCCGCTAAATAACGATCAATGATCCGCAGTATTTTTTCGCGGTATTCCGCGTGTTCATTGGCGAGGTGGTGACGGGCGCCGGTGAGCATGTGCACGTCCGGCTCCTGAAACTTGTCACGAATCACGCCCAGGTTGTGACGCCAGTCCACGGTTTCGTCCAGATCGCCCTGAATCACCACCGGGGATATTTTCACCCGGTCGGCCGCTTCAAAACCGGGGATCCATTTCTTCAACGCGGTCACCCAGCCGGCCGGCAACCGGTGGTACTGCAGCGGGTCCTTGTTTTCCAGAAAGTCGAGAAAATCCGCGTCGCCGGAATTTACCGTGAAAACACGTTTGATGGATTTCGCGAACGGGCGCACCAGGGTGTGCAGCCAGCGGGCGGTGCTCCATTTGAACGGCCGCACCAGGGGTGCCAGCAGAATGATCTGTTCAAAGGGGCTGCTGTCCGCGTCGAAACCGTGGTGCAGCAGGTAGTCCATCACGATGGCGCCGCCGGTGCTCTGCGCGATCACATGCCAGGGGCGGGGAAAATCATTGCCGGCCTGCTCCAGGCACTGCTCCAGCACCTCCCGGTAAATACGGAAGTCCTGGATCGCCGCGCGCGGACCTGAACTCAGCCCGTGGCCGGGCAGGTCGTAGGCGAGCACCGCGTAGCCCAGTTCCAGCACGTGGGCGATCAGATGCCGGTACAGACCGACATGGTCGAAGTAACCGTGGCAGATCAGCACCGTGCCGCGGGCCACCGCCGGCCGCCAGCCGTGCACGCTGATGGTGTGCCCGGCGGCTTCGAAGTAGCCGAAGCCGTGCTCCAGGTCCGGCACCTCGGTGCTGAAGTCCAGGCCGTAATACTCCGCGTAGCGCCGGCTCACCTGGTCCAGGGGGTCGAACGCCTGCCAGTTGAGCGGCCGCCAGGAGCGGGTGATTTCTTCGCGGGAAAACGGGAATGGCATGGTGTTTGGGCAAAGCTGGAAAATGAGGCTCTGATGATAGGGCTTGAAGGGCAGCGGCGCCATGGAGGGGAACGGTGTCTCTGGGATCCTGCCGGCCGGCTTTGCCGGCCTTTCGCGGGCGGGGCCCGCTCCCACAGCCCGCTCCCACAAGCTCGGTTGCACAAAGCCCGCTGGCACAGTGAGGCACATAAAAAAGCCCCGGCTGGGGGGCCGGGGCGAAGCTCAAGGCAGATGTACTGTTCGGCTTAGCTCTGGTTGAGCTCGCGGTTGATGTTTTCCAGGCTGTCCAGGTTCTTACGCTGCTCCAGGTAGTCCTGGTTGCGGCCTTGCGGGTTGCCTTCGGCTTTCACCACGGCGCGCTGGCTCTGGATGTCGCGGAACTGGTCGGCGATGAATTCGGCCTGGTCCAGGTTCTCGCGGGCGGCCAGGTAATCGACCGGCGCGCGGCCGCTGTCACGGGCCTGGCGCCCTTGCTCCACGGCCTGCTGGTAGGCCGCGTTGATGTTCTCGAAGCTGTCCATGTTCTGGCGCTCACTGAGGCTCTGGGCGAAAGCCGGAGCGGCGGTCAGGCTCAGGGCGGCGGCGATGGCGGATGCGATGACTACGTTTTTCATGGTCCTTTCCTCACTCATTCGGTCGTTCCAAATGCGTGGCGGGACCCTGTGTCTGCTTGGTCTCCCACGCTTGATGGGGACCATTATGTTGACCGGTTACGATATTGTCAACTTGTAACCTGTTAACCTTTTCCTATCGCCGCGATAGCCGCGACCCGGGTCGCCGGCGCCGCCGTTCAGGGCGCCAGGCTGCGCAGGATCAGGCCGGTCACCGCCGCCAGGTTGCGCTTCAGCTCGTCCGGGTCGTTGAGTTCCAGCAGTACCGGGTGGCCGTACACCGCCGCGGTCTTGCGGATCGCGATGGTCACCTCATCCAGCGGCGTCTTGCGTTCGAACTCGCCGCTTTCGCGGCCGTCGGCGACGATGCGGCGGATCGCTTCGTAGATAATGTCGTCGTGGACGCTCATGTGGTGCCACTGGTTTTCAATCGCCACCACCACGATGTCGTGCATCCGCCGTTCCTTGAGGAACAGCTCCAGACCCTTTGCCAGCAGGCAATCGAGCAGATCGCGCAGGCGTTGGGTGGCGCTGTCGTCCCGTTCGGCGATTTCCTTGAGGGCGACGTCGATCTTGGCCAGGGTCATGGCGCACACCGCTTCGCCGATTGCCTGCTTGGAATCGAAGAAGCGGTACAGGTAGGCGCTGGAGACCCCCACCGCCTTGGCGATATCGGTGACCGAGGTCTTGCGGTAGCCGTGGGCGCTGAACAGCTCGTTGGCGAGCTCCAGTATCTGGTCGCGGCGTTCATGTTCCGCCGGGCCGCGCTGGCCGGCCGGGTTGTTGTCCGTCATGGTGCTCTCCCGGTGCTCGTCGGCACCTTTCCAAACGACGTCATCCGGGACGTCATATTCAAGTAATAAATATTGTTATATGTAACTTTGGGTAAGCATAGCATAACGGAGCCCTTCTGCACGGCCCCCTCACGCCCGGCGACGATAATCCTCGCCCACCTCGACCTTCACGGAGCGCCCCATGCAACTCACCGAAGCCGATCTGGCGGCCTGGCCCCGGCGCCGGCGCGCCGCCCTGGTGAACAGCCTCTCCGGGTTCAAGAGCGCCAATCTGCTCGGCACCCGGTCCGCCGGCGGCCAGGAAAACCTGGCGATGATCAGTTCCGTCTTCCATCTGGGCGCCGATCCGGCGCTGGCCGGCATGATTCTGCGGCCCCATTCCGTGGACCGGCACAGCCTGGAGTACCTGCTGGAGACCGGCGTCTACACGCTGAACCAGGTGCATGAAGGCATCCACGCCGCCGCCCACCAGACCAGCGCGCGCTACCCGCGGACGGTGTCGGAGTTCGACGCGGTGGGCCTGACGTCGGAATACCGGCACGGCTTCGCCGCGCCCTTCGTGGGCGAGTCGCGGATTAAGCTGGGGTTGCGGCTGGAAGACAGCCAGACGCTCAAGGTTAACGACACGGTGCTGGTGATCGGCCGTATCGAGCAGATTCTGGTGGCGGAGGACGCCTGGGTGGGCGAGGACGGCTACCTGGACATCGAGGCCGCGGGCACCGTGGCGGTGAGCGGCCTGGACGGGTATCACCGCGCCACGCGGCTGGCGCGGTTGCCCTACGCCAAGCCGTGAGGCCGCGGTGCCGGCGGGTTACTTGATGCGCGGGTCCATTTCGCCGGCTTCGTAGCGCTGGTACATGGATTCCAGGCTGATCGGCTTGATCTTGTCCGCGTTGCCGGCGGTGCCGAAGGCTTCGTAGCGGGCGATGCAGATATCGCGCATGGCCGATACGGTTTCCTTGAGGAATTTGCGCGGGTCGAACTCGGCCTTGTTGTGGGCCAGGAAACGACGCACCGCACCGGTGGACGCCAGCCGCAGGTCGGTGTCCACGTTCACCTTGCGCACGCCGTGCTTGATGCCTTCCTGGATTTCTTCCACGGGCACGCCGTAGGTCTCCGGAATCTCGCCGCCGTACTCGTTGATGATCTGCAGCCACTCCTGGGGCACCGAGGAGGAGCCGTGCATCACCAGGTGGGTGTCCGGGATGCGCGCGTGGATCGCCTTGATCTGCTCGATGGCGAGGATGTCGCCGGTGGGCGGACGGGTGAACTTGTAGGCGCCGTGGCTGGTGCCGATGGCGATGGCCAGGGCGTCCACCTTGGTGCGCTTGACGAAGTCCGCCGCTTCTTCCGGGTCGGTAAGCATCTGGTCGTGGGTCAGGGTGCCGGAGGCGCCGATGCCGTCTTCTTCACCGGCCTGGCCGGATTCCAGCGAGCCCAGGCAGCCCAGCTCGCCTTCCACGGACACGCCGCAGGCATGCGCCATGTCCACGGTGCGGCGGGTCACGTCCACGTTGTACTCATACTCGGTGGGGGTCTTGCCGTCCTCGCCCAGGGAGCCGTCCATCATCACCGAGGAGAAGCCCAGCTGAATCGAGCGCTGGCACACCGAGGGGCTGGTGCCGTGGTCCTGGTGCATTACCAGCGGGATGTGAGGAAACTCTTCCGTGGCGGCCAGAATAAGGTGACGCAGGAAGGGCGCGCCGGCGTACTTACGGGCGCCGGCGCTGGCCTGCACGATCACCGGTGAATTGGTCTGGTCGGCGGCCTCCATGATGGCGCGCATCTGTTCCAGGTTGTTCACGTTGAACGCCGGCACGCCGTAGCCGTGTTCGGCGGCGTGGTCCAGCAGTTGACGCATGCTGATCAGTGCCATGATGTCTTCCCTCCGGTTAACCGTTTGCGGTGGCCTGCACCGCTTTGACTTTGTCCTTAACGCCGGACGCTTGACGCCAGACGCCGGACGCGAGAACCCGTAAGCTGAAAGGTCCGGCATGTTTCCTCCAACGGAGGTTGGCGGTAAACACACCGTGGACCTCAGAACCGGGTTTTAGCGTCCAGCGTCCAGCGTCCGGCGTCCAGCGCCCTTAATCCCTGGCGCGCTGTTCCAGCACGGCCACCGCCGGCAGGGTCTTGCCTTCCACGAACTCCAGGAAGGCGCCGCCACCGGTGGAAATATAGCTGATATCGTCGGCGATGCCGTACTTGTCCACGGCCGCCAGGGTATCGCCCCCGCCGGCGATGGAAAACGCTTCGCTGTCGGCGATCGCTTCGGCCAGTTCGCGGGTGCCTTCGCCGAACTGGTCGAACTCGAACACGCCCACCGGGCCGTTCCAAATGATGGTGCGGGCCTCTTTCATCAGCGCCGCGAACACATGGGCGGTCTGCGGGCCGACGTCGAGAATCAGGTCGTCCTCGGCCACGTCCTCCACCTTCTTGGCGGTGGCTTCGGCGTCCTCGGCGAAGGCCTTGGCCACCACCACGTCCACCGGCAGAGGAATGTGCACTTTTTCCGCCAGCTTCCGGGCCGCCGGAATCAGGTCTTTTTCACACAGGGACTTACCCACCGGATGACCGGCGGCGGCCAGGAACGTATTGGCGATGCCGCCGCCGACAATCAATTGGTCCACTTTATCGGCCAGGGCGTCCAGCACTTCCAGCTTGGTGGACACCTTGGAACCGCCAACGATCGCCACCAGCGGCTTTGCCGGCTCCAGCAGGGCCTTGCCGAGGGCGTCCAGTTCGTTGGCCAGCAGTGGGCCGGCGGCGGCCACCGGCGCGAAACGAGCCACGCCATGGGTGGATGCCTGGGCGCGGTGAGCGGTGCCGAAGGCGTCCATCACGTAGATGTCGCACAGGGCCGCCATACGCTTGGACAAGGCCTCGTCGTCCTTCTTCTCACCCTTATTGAAACGCACGTTCTCGCACAGCACCACCTGGCCGTCTTCCAGGTCGACGCCGTCGAGCCAGTCCTTCGCCAGCGGCACGTCCTGCCCCAGCAACTGACCGAGGTGCTCGGCCACCGGCTTCAGGGAGTACTGTTCTTCGTACTCGCCTTCGGTGGGGCGGCCCAGGTGCGAGAGCAACATGACGCGGGCGCCCGCCTTGACGGCGTGGCGGATGGTCGGCAACGAGGCGCAGATGCGGGCGTCGCTGGTGACCTTGCCGTCTTTCACCGGCACGTTGAGATCTTCGCGGATCAGCACCCGTTTACCCTTCAGGTCCAGGTCGGTCATGCGTTTGAAGTTCATCGTCTTGCTACCTCGTTAATGATCACTGGGCGCCCGCCAATGCCGCGACCCAGTCGAGCAGGCGGTTGGCGTAGCCCCATTCGTTGTCGTACCAGGCCACCACTTGCACCATTTCGCCCTGCACCCGCGTTTGCGTGGCGTCAACGATGGCGGATTCGGCCCGGTGATTGAAATCGACGCTCACCAGCGGCTCGTCGTTGTAGCCGATCAAACCCGGTTGTTGCTGGGACAGGGCCCGCAGCCAGGGGTTCAAGGCCTCCGGCGGCGGGGTGCGGTCGAGCAGCAGGGTGAGCTCCACCATGGCCACGTTGAGCGTCGGCACGCGGATCGAGTGGCCGGTGATGCGGCCGTCCAGGGCCGGCAACACGTTCTGCACCGCTTTGATGGCGCTGCTGGTGGTGGGAATGATGTTCTGCGCGCCGGCGCGGCCCCGGCGCGGGTCCCGATGCACGTGGTCGAGCAGGGTCTGGTCCGAAGTGTAGGCGTGGATTTCCTTCATCAACGCCTGGCGCACGCCGAATTCCCGGTCCAGCGCCGCCAGCACCGGGGCGATGCAGTGGGTGGTGCAAGACGCCGCGGAAAGCACCCGGCTGTCGGGCTTCAGATCGTCGTGATTGACGCCGTAAACGATGGTCTGGTCGGCGTAATCGAACGGCACCGCGCCGACGATCACCCGGCCGGCGCCGGCGGTCAGGTGGCGGGCGGCGTCATCGCGGGCGCGAAAGCCACCGGAGCACTCCAGCACCAGATCAACGCCCAGCGCCGCCCAGGGCAACTGCTCGGGCTCCGGTTCGCTGAACAGGCGCGGCGCCTGGTCGCCGATGCGCAAGCAGCCGTCCACCAGCTCGGCCGGCGCGTCGAGCCGGCCGTGGGTGGTGTCGTAGCGGGTCAGGTAAAGCAGGTCCTCGGCCCGGCCCAGGTCGTTGATCGCCACCAGGCTGACGGGCAGGGCGTTGCCCGCCGCTTCCCGCTCCGCCAGGGCGCGGACGAAGGAGCGACCGATACGGCCATAGCCGTTAATGGCAATCTTTAACATAGGGACCGAACGTCGGACGCCGGACTCTCGGGTCTCAAATCACACTCTCCACGGCGGTCTGCACCGCCTCGGCGGTAATGTTGAAGTGCTTGTAGAGATCGCCGGCGGGCGCCGACGCGCCGAAGCCGGTCATGCCCACGATTTTGCCGTCCAGGCCGGTGAAGCGGTACCAGTAGTCGGTGATGCCCGCTTCCACGGCCACCCGGGCGCGCACCGCCGCCGGCAGCACCGCTTCCTGGTACTCCCCGCTCTGCGACAGGAAGGCGTCGACGCTGGGCATCGACACCACGCGCACGTTTTTGCCGGCGGCGCCCAGGGCCTCGGCGGCCTGCACCGCCAGCGCCACTTCCGAACCGGTGGCGATGATGATCGCCTGGGGCTGGCCGTCGCCGGTCTGCAGCAGGGTATAGCCGCCTTTGGCGACGTTCGCCAGCACGGCGTCGTCGCGGTCCTGGCAGGGCAACCCCTGGCGCGAGAAGATCAGCGCGGTGGGGCCGTCGTCACGCTTAATGGCGTGTTTCCAGGCCACCGCGGTTTCCACCGTGTCGCAGGGGCGCCAGGTGCTCAGGTTGGGGGTCATGCGCAGGTTGGCGATCTGCTCGATGGGCTGGTGGGTGGGGCCGTCCTCGCCCAGGCCGATGGAGTCGTGGGTGTACACCAGGATGTTGGGCTGGTGCATGATCGCCGCCATGCGCACCGCGTTGCGGGCGTATTCCATGAAGGTCAGGAAGGTGCCGCCGTAGGGACGCAGACCGCCGTGCAGGCAGACGCCGTTCATGGCGGCGGTCATGCCGAATTCACGCACCCCATAATGGATGTAATTGCCGCTGGCGTCTTCGGCGCTGATTGATTTGCAGCCGTTCCACACCGTGTTGTTGGAGCCGCCCAGGTCGGCGGAGCCGCCGGTCAGTTCCGGCAAGCCGGGGCCGAAGGCGTCCAGGGTGTTCTGGCTGGCCTTGCGGCTGGCTACTTTTTCCTTGGCCTGCTGGCACTCGGCGATGAAGGCGTCGGCGCGCTGGTCGAAATCCGCCGGCAGTTCGCCGCGCATGCGGCGCAGGAATTCATCGGCCAGTTCCGGGAACTCGGCGCGGTAGTCGTCGAAGCGCGCCTGCCAGGCGGCTTCTTTTTCGGCGCCGGCGTCGTGGGCGTCCCAGGCGTTGCGGATCTCGTCGGGAATTTCGAACGGGCCGTGCTTCCAGCCCAGCGCCTCGCGGGTGAGGGCCACTTCGTCCTCGCCCAGGGCGGCGCCGTGGGACTCTTCCTTGCCCTGCTTGTTGGGGCTGCCGAAACCGATGATGGTTTTGCAGCAGATCAGGGTGGGCTGGGCGGTGTTCTTCACCGCGTTCTCGATCGCCAGCTTCACCTCGGCGGGGCTGTGGCCATCCACATTGGGGATCACGTGCCAGCCGTAGGCGCGGAAGCGCTCCACGGTGTCGTCGGTGAACCAGCCTTCCACCTCGCCGTCGATGGAGATGCCGTTGTCGTCGTAGAAGGCCACCAGCTTGCCCAGGCCCAGGGTACCGGCCAGAGACGCGGCTTCGTGGGAGATGCCTTCCATCATGCAGCCGTCACCCATGAAGCAGTAGGTGTTGTGGTCGACGATGGCGTGGCCGTCGCGGTTGAACTGGGCGGCCATCATTTTTTCCGCCAGCGCCATGCCCACCGCGTTGGCGAAGCCCTGGCCCAGCGGCCCGGTGGTGGTCTCGATGCCGGGCGCGTCGCCGAATTCCGGGTGGCCGGCGGTGGGGCTGCCGAGCTGCCGGAAGTTCTTGATGTCGTCCAGGCTGACGCCGTAGCCGGTCAGGTGCAGCAGGCTGTAGAGCAGCATGGAGCCGTGGCCGTTGGAGAGCACGAATCGGTCGCGGTCGACCCAGTGTGGGTTGGCCGGGTTGTGCTTCAAGAAGCCCCGCCACAGCACTTCGGCGATGTCCGCCATGCCCATGGGGGCGCCCGGGTGACCAGACTTGGCTTTCTGTACCGCATCCATGCTCAGGGCACGGATAGCATTGGCGAGATCACGGGCAGCGGGGGCTGACGACATGCACGGCTCCTGAACGATTTTTGACCAGAGGTGTGAAAAGGGGCGCTATTGTCGCCCAAGCCCGGGATGGGGGCAAACCCCATGGACGCTATACGCCGGACGCCTGACGCCTGACGCTTTAACCCGGTGCTGCGATCCATGGCGTGTTTTCTGGTGGCGTGGCGGAAACACACCGTCCCTCTCAGGTTTGGGGTTTAGCGTCAGGCGTCAGGCGTCCAGCCACCTATATCAATAAACTTTGATGCACTCAGAAAGGTCCGCTACACTCGCCCCCATGTCTTTACACCCGGCACCGCAGGAACAGGATCTCGACAGCCTGGCGGCCTTTCTGAAGGCCTCCGGCGATCCGCTACGCCTGGAAGTTCTGCAGGTGCTGGGCCAGAACAGTTTCGGCGTGCTGGAGCTGTGCGAAATCATGGCGATCAAGCAGTCGGGCATGAGCCACCATTTAAAGGTGCTGGCCCAGGGCGGCCTGGTGGAGCGCCGCCGCGAAGGCAATTCGATTTTTTACCGGCGCCGTCTGCCGCCGTCGGACGCGGCCACCGGCCCACTGCAGAGCGCCCTGTTCGAGCGGCTCGACGCCACGCCGGCGGACCCGGTCACCCGGCAGCGGCTGGCCGGCGTGCAGGCGCAGCGTGCCGCCCAGAGCCGGGCTTTCTTCGCCCGCCACGCGGACGACCTGGCCCGGCATCAGGACCTGATCGCCGAACACGACCAGTACGCGGAGCAGGCCTGCGAGTTACTGGATCGGGCTGCGGGCAGCCGGGCCGCCAGCGGGCGGGCGCCAGACGAACGGCAGGGCATCGCGTTGGAGATCGGCCCCGGCGAGGGGCGTTTTCTGGCACCGCTGGCGAGCCGCTTTCAGCGGGTACTGGCGCTGGATAACGCCGAAGTAATGCTGGCCCGGGCCCGGGAACGGGTGACCGGCCAGGGCCTGGACAATGTGGAGCTGGTGCTGGGGGAATGGCCGGAACACGGTGCCCGTTTACCCCAGGTCGACGCGGTGGTGGTCAATATGGTGCTGCACCACCTGCCCTCGCCATCCGCGGCTTTGGAGGCGGCGGCCCGGCAATTGAACGAAGGCGGCGTGTTGGTGATCACCGATCTGTGCCGCCACAACCAACGCTGGACGGTGGACGCCTGCGGGGATTTCTGGCTCGGCTTCGAAGAAGCCGATCTGGTGAGTTGGGCCGGTCGCGCCGGCCTGGTACTGCGAGAGAGCTTGTTTCTCGCCATGCGTAACGGTTTTCAGGTGCAGGTGCGCAGCTTTCAGCGCGTCACCGCGCATCCATCAAAAAGGGAGCAATCCGGTAATGAGTGAATACAGCATCTTTACCTCCGAGTCGGTCTCCGAAGGCCATCCGGATAAAATGGCCGACCAGATCTCGGACGCGGTCCTCGACGCCATCATCGCCGACGACCCCCACGCCCGCGTGGCGGTGGAAACCATGGTCAAGACCGGCATGGCGATCGTCGCCGGCGAAGTACGCACCAGCACCTACGTGGAACTGGAAGACATCGTGCGCCAGGTGATCCTGGACATCGGCTACGACAGCTCCGACGTGGGCTTCGACGGCGCTACCTGCGCGGTGCTCAACGGCATCGGCAAGCAGTCCGCGGACATCGCCGTGGGCGTCGACGAAGCGGAAGACAAGGAGCAGGGCGCTGGCGACCAGGGCCTGATGTTCGGCTACGCCACCAACGAAACCGACACCCTGATGCCGGCGCCGATTTACTTCTCCCACCGGCTGGTGGAACGCCAGGCTCAGTTGCGCAAGAACGGTACGCTGAATTGGTTGCGCCCGGACGCCAAGAGCCAGGTCACCCTGCGCTACGAAGACGGCAAACCGGTGGCGGTGGACGCGGTGGTACTGTCCACCCAGCACAGCCCGGACATTACCCAGGCCGCGCTGCGCGAAGCGGTAATGGAAGAAATCGTCAAGCCGGTGCTGCCCGCTGAATGGCTGCACAGTGGCACCCAATACCACATCAACCCCACCGGCCAGTTCATTATCGGCGGCCCGATGGGCGACTGCGGCCTGACCGGGCGCAAGATCATTGTCGATACCTACGGCGGCATGGCCCGCCACGGCGGCGGCGCGTTCTCCGGCAAGGACCCGTCCAAGGTGGATCGCTCCGCCGCCTACGCCGGTCGCTACGTGGCCAAGAACATCGTCGCCGCCGGCCTGGCCGACAAGTGCGAGATTCAGGTCAGCTACGCGATCGGCGTGGCCGAGCCGACGTCCATCTCGGTGAACACCTTCGGCACCGGCAAGCTCGACGACAATCGTATCGCCGAGCTGGTGCGCGAGCACTTCGACCTGCGCCCGCGCGGCATCATCGAGATGCTCGACCTGCGCCGGCCGATCTACCGGCCCACCGCCAGCTACGGCCACTTCGGCCGCGACGGTTTCAGCTGGGAGAAAACGGATAAGGCGGAGGGACTGAAAGCCGCGCTGTAACGCCGGACGCCTGACGCTGGACGCCTGACGCTTAAGGAGGAGCAGATGGCCAGGAAGCACGAGAAATTGAGGGTGTGGCAGTCCGCTATGGACTTGGTGGTTGCCACTTATGAAAAGACGAACGCGTTTCCGAAATTCGAACTATACGGACTCGCTCAGCAAATGCGTCGGGCGGCGGTCAGCGTCCCATCCAACATTGCTGAAGGATACGGCCGAAATAGTGATGTGGAGTTTTTGCGATTTCTTCATATTGCTCGAGGCTCACTGTTCGAATTGGAAACACAAATTCAGATCGCAGCTCGTCTGGGTTATATCCGCCCGGAAGAACTGCTCTGCCTAAACGAACGTGTCTTTGCCCAACTGGCGGCGCTGCTCCAGCGTGTGCAGTCCGAGACACCCCGAAAAGCGTCTGGCGTCAAGCGTCCGGCGTCAAGCGAATAAGGGAGCAATTATGAACGCAAAAGCGGAAACCCTGCAGGACTATAAAGTCGCTGATATTTCCCTGGCCCAATACGGCCGCGCGGAAATCGACATCGCGGAAACCGAAATGCCGGCGCTGATGGCGATTCGGGAAAAGTACCGTGCCGAACAGCCGCTCAAGGGCGCGCGCATTATCGGCTGCATCCACATGACGATTCAGACCGCGGTGCTGATCGAAACGCTGAAAGCGCTGGGCGCGGAAGTGCGCTGGTCGTCGTGCAACATCTTCTCCACCCAAGACCACGCCGCCGCCGCCATGGCCGCCGCCGGCGTGCCGGTGTTCGCCTGGAAGGGCGAAACCGAGGAGGAGTACATGTGGTGCATCGAGCAGACCTGCCGCGACGGCGACGGCAACCTGTGGGACGCCAACATGATCCTGGATGACGGCGGCGACCTGACCGGCTACATCCATGAGACCTACCCGCAAATGCTGGACAACATCCACGGCGTCACCGAGGAAACCACCACCGGTGTGCACCGCCTCTACGAGATGCTCAAACAGGGCACTTTGAAAGTACCGGCGGTGAACGTGAACGACTCGGTCACCAAGAGCAAGAACGACAACAAGTACGGTTGCCGCCACTCGCTCAACGACGCCATCAAGCGCGCCACCGACCATTTGCTGTCCGGCAAGAAAGCGCTGGTGGTGGGCTACGGTGACGTGGGCAAGGGCTCGGCCCAGTCGCTGCGCCAGGAAGGCATGATCGTGAAGATCACCGAGATCGACCCGATCTGCGCCATGCAGGCTTGCATGGACGGTTTCGAGGTGGTGAGCGCCTACAAAGACGGCGTTAACGCCGGCACCGAAGCGTCCATCAATAAAGACCTGCTGGGCGCCACCGACATGCTGGTGACCACCACCGGCAACTACGACGTGTGCGATGCCAACATGCTCAAGGCGCTGAAGAAAGGCGCGGTGGTCTGCAACATCGGCCACTTCGACAACGAAGTGGACACCGCCTTCATGCGCAAGACCTGGGAATGGGAAGAAGTGAAGCCGCAGGTCCACAAGGTGTGGCGCGACAAGAAAAACCAGGATTTCCTGCTGCTGCTTTCCGAGGGCCGCCTGGTCAACCTGGGCAACGCCACCGGCCACCCCAGCCGCATCATGGACGGCTCCTTCGCCAACCAGGTGCTGGCGCAGATGTACCTGTTCGATCAGGCCTACGCCACGCACTCTGAGGCGGTGAAGGAAAAGATGCTGCAGGTGGAGGTGCTGCCCAAGCACCTCGACGAGGAAGTGGCCCGCTACATGGTCCAGGGCTTCGGCGGTGTGATTACCAAACTCACCGACAAGCAGGCCGGCTACATTGGCGTGGACACCAACGGCCCGTTCAAACCAGATCACTACAAGTACTGACCTTGTGGGAGCGGGCCCTGCCCGCGAAAGGGTCCGCTCCCACAAGATTTCGACAAGGCATTTCAATCATGTCCAAACGCATCAGCTTTGAATTTTTCCCGCCCAAGACGGAACAGGGACGGGAAAAACTTTTGAACACCCAGCAAAAGCTGCTGGCCAAGAAGCCGGAGTTTTTCTCCTGCACCTTCGGTGCCGGCGGTTCCACCCGGGACAATACCCGGCACATGGTGGAGCTGCTGCGCGAGCAGCACGCCGACACCGCGCCCCACCTGAGCTGTATCGGTCAGAGCCGTGATGAGATCATGGAACTGGTGAACGGCTATAAAGAAAGCGGTGTGCGCCGCATCGTCGCCCTGCGCGGCGACCTGCCCTCCGGCATGGGCTACGCGCAAAGCGAAGTGAAGTACGCGGATGATCTGGTGGCGCTGATTCGCGAAGAGACCGGTGATCACTTCCATCTGGAAGTGGCCGCCTATCCCGAGAATCACCCCCAGTCACGCAGCTTCGACGACGACATTGCGCATTTTCAGCGCAAGATCAGCGCCGGCGCGGACAGCGGCATTACCCAGTATTTTTACAATGCCGACGCCTACGGCTATTACATGGACGAGCTGCGCCGGCGCGGCTGCGACGCGCCGGTGTACCCGGGCGTGATGCCAATTCTCAACGTCGCCAATCTGTTCCGCTTTTCCGATAACTGCGGCGCCGACATCCCACGCTGGCTGCGCAGCCGGCTGGATGACATGCGCGACGACGAGCAGGCGGTGAAGGCGTTCGGCGAGGAAGTGGTTACGCGTCTGTGTGAGCGCCTGCTGGCCATGGGCGCGCCGGGCCTGCATTTCTATACCATGAACCAGTCCGGGCCGATCCTGCGGGTGCTGGACAACCTGGGGCTTTAGCGCGCGGCCCCGGATACAAGTGTTGCAGGTCACACTTTTTGCGCTAGACTGCTTTGAAAGGAAGTGTGTGAGCCGGCACGGCTTGCCCGGGACGTTTCCCGGGCCGGCGGGTTTCCCCGCCACCGTTTTTTACCGTGTGCACCGTTCGATAAACACTTCCGGAACCCACTGGGGGTGAATAATTATGAGAATCGGCTTGGTCGTGGATTCTGGCTGCGATCTTCCCAAATCCTTTATCGATGAACATGGCATTCTAATTCTCCCGGTGTCTATCCGGCTGGGGGATCAGATCATCGTCGATGAGCGGGATCCGGAACGCACCCGTCAGTTTTACGCCACCGAGGCGTCCGAAAAAGCCCATGGCGCGGAATCGATCCCGTTCACCATGGAACAGATCAAAGCGCTGTTTCTGGACAAGGTGGTGGTGGATTTCGACTACGCCCTGGTGCAGACGGTACCGAAAAGCCGCAGCCCGATTTTCACCCACGCCACCGAGGCTTCCCACGCGATCCTGCGTGAGTACAAGCCGATCCGGAAACAGGCCGGCGTGGAAGGCCCCTTCGCCCTGCGCGTCACCGACAGCCAGACGCTGTTCGCCGGCCAAGGCGCGCTGGCGGCCGAAACCATGCGGCTGATCAAAAGCGGCACGAAGATCACCGAAATCCGGCAGAGCGTGGAAGTGCTGGCTTCCAAGGCCACCGGCTACGCGGTGGTACCGGATATTTACTACCTGCATAAGCGGGCCAAGAAACGCGGCGACAAGAGCGTCAGCTGGGCCGGCGCGATTCTCGGCAACGCCCTGGATATCAAACCGGTGCTCTGCGCTCGCCAGGACGAAACCTTCCCGGTGGCCAAGATGCGCGGCTTCGACGCTGGCGTGGAGGCCATGTTCCGGCACGGCGCCCGCTGCATCGAGCGCGGCCTGATGGCGCCGGTGGTGTGCGTAAGCTACGCCGGCGATGAAAGCCGGATCCGCCAGATGCCCGGCTTCGACCGCCTCGCCGAAGCGGCCAAACGCCATAAGGTGGAGCTGCTGCTCAGCAGCATGGGCCTGACCGGGGCGGTCAATATCGGCCCGGGGGCGCTGAGCATTGGCATGATCGTCGACGACCCCGCCTTCACCGCCGATTGAACCGGTTGTTTGTAGGAGCTTGCCTTGCAAGCGAAAGGCCGGCTTTGCCGGCCGGCAAAGGTTGCCCCGCAGGATCCCAGAGGCCTCTTTTGGGCTCCCCCTGTCAGAGCTCTCTGGAATCCTGCCGGGAGCTTCGCTCCCTTTCGCGGGCGGGGCCCGCTCCCACAAGGCCAGCCACCCTCACCCGCCATTGATTGGTCCGCGTTTAGCGTGACGGTTTGTTTATCCGTGGAGCGCTTCATGAGATTAGTCCTGCTGTTTCTTTGCACCCTGGCCATCAGCGGCTGCGTGCGCCACCTGGGCGCGCCAGAGGGCGAGCCGCCGGCGCTGCCCGATTTCGACGTCACGGTGATCAAAGACCGGGTTTACACGCCGGATGACTGGCCGCAAACCCTGCATGCGAACATCTACCGCCCGGAGCCGCGCGGCCGTTATCCGGCGGTGCTGGTGGTGCACGGCGGCGGCTGGGAACGCCGCTCTCCGGAGGATACGGCCGGGCTCGCCGAGCAGCTGGCCGAATGGGGCTTCGTGGCGGTGAATATCGAATACCGCTTCGCCCCGGAATACACCTTCCCGGCGCAACTTCACGATCTGCAGCTGGCGATGCGCTGGCTGCACGTGCATGCGGACGACTACGGCATCGACAGGACCCGGGTGGGCGCCTGGGGCTATTCGTCCGGCGCCCACCTGGTCACCCTGCTGGCCACCGTGGCGGCGGACACGGAAAGCCCGCTGAACGAGCCCTACGGCGGCCCGGTGACGCGGCCACGGGCGGTGGTGGCCGGCGGCACGCCGACGGATCTGCGCAAGTTCCAGGGCGGCACCCTGGTGCCGCAGTTCCTGGGCGGCCCCCAGGGCCGTCACGCCGCCACCTACGCGGCCGCCTCGCCGATCACCCACGTAACCGGCGATACGCCGCCACACCTGTTGTACCACGGCACCCTGGACTCGGTGGTGTCGGTGGACCACGCCGAGGACTACCGAACCGCGCTCAATGCTAACGGCGTCGACAATGAGCTACTGCTGTTGCGCGGCAAGGGGCACGTGGCGGCGTTTCTGTTTGGCGGCGCCGCCGAGGAGGCCGGCGCTGCCTTTCTGGTCCGCACGCTGACACCCGCCCATTAAAAAGCCCCGGGGAAATCCCCGGGGCTTGCTCACAACCCGAATATGCAAAAGATAGCGTTCTGCTAACTCGCCCCCGCATTGTGCGGGCCGGCCAGGCCAAACGCTTGCACGCTTGTTTCCCACTCCCTTGATGATTCGTCCCGGCCGCGTTTCCGCTTAGAGACTCAGCAGCCAATCGCGAAATTCAGGCGGTGACGGCCCATCACCCTCCGCCCGCGAACGGCGGGCACGGGCGGACCGGCCCTGCTCCATGGCTTCGCCGGGGGTCATGCCGAAACGCTGACGGAACAGGCGGCAGAAATGGCTCTGGCTGTCGAACCCGCACTCCAGGGCGACATCGACCAGACGGCGCCGGCCGAAATCGCGCTCGGCAAGCTCGCGGAACGCCCGTTCAAGGCGCTGTTCGCGGATATACCCGGCGACGCCGCCGAAGAGCTCGAACAGCCGGTACAGCCGGGTGCGGGACAAACCGAAACGCCGGCACAGCCGCGCTGGACCCAGGCCCGGGTCGTCGAGATTGTGAACGATAAAAGCGCGCACGGCGTCGCGGGCCGCGTCCTCGAACGGCATGGCCGCGTCTTCGCGCACCGGCCCCTGGCAAAACGCCCCGGCCACCGCCCCCACCACGGTCCGGTTGATGGCCGGCAGGTCTTCCACGGACGCGTCCGCGAGCGTCGCCCAGACGCTGGAAAGATGGTTGGCGAGAATGCTGGCCAGCGGGGTGCCGGCGCGCAGCACCGTGCCCGGCCGGTAATCGGCCGGTTTAGTGAGGGCGAAGAACCGGTCACGGGGGATCACCAGGGACAGGTTGCCGGAGCGCGGCGCCAGGGTTTCCAGGCCCAGCCCCATGTCCAGCAGGCTGATGTCGCCGGGCCCGACCTGCACTTTGCGGTCGCCGTTGTAGCCCTGATAGCCGCCGTGGGTGTACAGCTGCACCAGCAAATGATCGTCCGAGGTGCGCCGGTCCCGCTGGAAGTGCAAGGGCGAAAAGTCACTGCGCGCGATCAGCGTCTGGCCGAGATTGAAACTCTCCAGCCGGCCCTGGAAATCAAGGCCGGAGGCCTCCGAAGCGGCACGGCAATCAAACAACGGCTCGACGCTCTGACGCCAGACTTCAAGGCGCTCATCGCGGGCGAACTGGCGGGCATCAAGCTTGTCGTGCGGAACGGGCTCCATGCCCGCATGCTAGTGCCTGACGGGCGCTTTGTCTTGCCTGCCGGTCAGTCCCAGTCCGGGGCGAAGTCCGGGTCGGCAATGCGCTCGTCCCGGTTAAGGGCTTCGATGGCGTCCATGTCGGCCTGCTCCAGCTTGATATCCAGCGCCTCCTGGTTGGCTTTCAGGTGCGCTTCCTTGGTGGACGACGGGATTACCACGATGTCTTTCTGGTGCAGCCAGGCAAGCACCACCTGGGCGGCGGAGGCGTCATACTTCTCACCCAGTTTCTTGAGGGTGTCGTCCTCCAGCACCTTACCCACCGCCAGCGGCATGTAGGCGGTCACGGTGAGGCCGGCACTCTGAATCGCGTCCACCACTTTGCGGTTGGTGAGGAAGGGGTGTACTTCCACCTGGTTGGTCACCAGTTCCTCGCCCCCGGGCACGCTGAGCGCCCTCTCCAGTTGCGCCACGGTGAAGTTCGATACGCCCACGTTCTTGGCCAGCCCCTGTTTTTTGGCGTCGGCCAGGGCGCCGATGTATTCGTCCATCGGCACCTGATCGTCCGGGCTCGGCCAGTGGATCAAGGCCAGGTCCACCGCGTCCACGCGCAGACGGTTAACGCTTTCCTGCAAACTTTGTAAAAGGTCGTCGTGCTGCAGGCGGTCGTACCAGATCTTGGTGGTCAGGAACACCTCGTCACGGGGTACGTCATGGGCGTCCAGGGCGGCGCCCACGGTCTCCTCGTTCTCGTACATCTGGGCGGTGTCGATATGCCGGTACCCCAGGTCCAGGGCCTTGTGGATGCTGCCCATCAGCGGCTCGCCCTTGAGCCGGAAGGTGCCCAGACCCAGGGCGGGGATGGTTGCCTTAGCCATGTTCTCTCCTTGCATTCGTGGCTTGTCTTTCCTCTACCTGATGATGGAGGCGCGCGCTTTCAAGCGCGCCCCTCCATACCGGCCACCAGGAAATCCACGAACTGGCGCACCTTGGGGGACAAATGCCGGTGGCGTGGGTAGACCACCCAAACCGCCGTGTGGGTGCAGGCGTGGGTGTCCAGCACCGACACCAGTTCGCCCCGCTCGATGCCATCGCGCACGTAGTAGTCCGGCAACTGGGCCAGCCCCAGCCCCTTGTGCACCGCGTCGAGCAGCGCCAGGCCGGAGTTGGCCCGCCAGTTGCCCTCGACCCGCCAAGCGCGGTGCTGACCGTCCAGGTCGAAGGTCCAGTGGTCGGCGGAGCCGAGCAGGCAGTTGTGGCCGGCCAGTTCGCCCAGGGTGTGTGGGCGCGGGTGGCGCTGGAAATAGCTCGCCGAGCCGACCACGAATTCCTGCCGCGGGCACAGCTTGCGGGCGATCAGCGAGGAGTCGGGCAGGGCGCCGGTGCGCACCGCCACGTCGAAGCCTTCGTCGACGATGTCCACCGGCCGGTTGGTGAAGTCCATGCGTACCGACAGTTGCGGGTGCTCCGCCAGGAAATCGTTGACCAACGGGGCGATGAATTTTTCGCCAAAGGTGGTCGCGCAGGTGAGCTTGAGCACGCCGGTGGGACGGCGCTGGTAGTCGCTGATCGCGGTGAGCGCCTCCTGAAAGCCGTCGAACAGCTGGGCGCAGTGCTCGAAATAGACCGCGCCGGCGTCGGTGAGCCGCAGACGGCGGGTGGTCCGGTACAGCAACTGGGTGCCGAGCTGCGTCTCCAGGCGGGCCACCAGGCGGCTCACATGGGAGCTGGAGACCCCCAGCCCGCGGGCCGCCCCGACGAAAGATTCGTGCCTCACTACCTCGACAAAGGCCTCGATGCGATCCCAGTGCTGCATTGTTGCTCCTGAGCAATAATCTATTGCGAAATAATGCCTTAAGGGCGGGATGCGGCACCAGTACACTGGCGGGC
Organism: Alcanivorax sp.; assembly: GCA_042090255.1. Lineage (GTDB taxonomy): Bacteria > Pseudomonadota > Gammaproteobacteria > Pseudomonadales > Alcanivoracaceae > Alloalcanivorax. Next base: position 22,753 of record JBELJS010000027.1, read on the forward strand.
ACAATGGCTGGGCGCCTGACGCTAGACGCCGGACGCTTTGTCGGCTTTCGCTTTGCTCAAGCCGACCTACGGGTGCCAGTACCACAGGAAACACCGCAACAACCTCCGCACCGGGTTGTAGCGTCCGGCGTCCGGCGTCCGGCGTCTAGCGTCCGGCGTAAAACTTTTCCGAGGAGCAACCCATGAAATCAAGAGCCGCCGTTGCCTGGGAAGCGGGCAAACCCCTGGTGATTGAAGAAATCGACGTGGCCGGCCCGAAAGCCGGTGAAGTGCTGGTGCAGATCGTCGCCACCGGCGTCTGCCACACCGACGCCTACACGCTGTCCGGGAAGGACCCGGAGGGGCTGTTTCCGTCCGTGTTCGGCCACGAGGGCGCGGGCATTGTCCAGGAAGTAGGCGAAGGCGTCACCAGCGTCAAACCCGGCGACCATGTGATCCCGCTCTACACCGCCGAGTGCGGCAAATGTAAGTTTTGCCTGTCGGGCAAGACCAACCTGTGTTCCGCGGTACGCGCCACCCAGGGTCAGGGTTTGATGCCCGACGGCACCCGCCGCTTCTCGCTGAACGGCACCGAGATCAACCACTACATGGGCACCAGCACCTTCTCCGAATACACCGTGGTGCCGGAAGTCTCCCTGGCCAAGGTCAGCAAGGAAGCCCCGCTGGACAAGATCTGCCTGCTCGGCTGCGGCGTCACCACCGGCATCGGCGCGGTGCTGAACACGGCCAAGGTGGAGCCGGGTTCCACGGTGGCGGTGTTCGGCCTGGGCGGCATCGGCCTGTCGGTGATCCAGGGCGCGGTGATGGCCAAGGCGGAACGGATCATCGCCATCGACGTGAACAACGACAAAGAGAAGATCGCCCGCCAGTTCGGCGCCACCGACTTCATCAACCCCAAAAACTACAGCAACTCGATCCAGGAAGTGATCGTCGAGCTCACCGACGGCGGCGTGGACTATTCGTTCGAGTGCATCGGCAACGTCAACGTGATGCGCTCGGCGCTGGAATGCTGCCACAAGGGCTGGGGCGAATCGATCGTCATCGGCGTGGCCGGCGCTGGCGAGGAGATCAGCACCCGTCCGTTCCAGCTGGTCACCGGCCGGGTCTGGAAAGGCTCCGCGTTCGGCGGCGTGAAAGGCCGTACCGAACTGCCCGGCTACGTGGACCGCTACATGAAGGGCGAAATCAAAATCGACGAATTCGTCACCCACACCATGCCGCTGGACGACATCAACAAGGCGTTCGACCTGATGCACGAAGGCAAAAGCATCCGGTCGGTCATTCTTTACTGATTGCGGGGGAGCTCACGATGACACATCCCGATGAACTGGAACTGGTCGCCGCAAACAAAAGTTTCGGCGGCTGGCTGAAACGCTACAAGCACCACAGCAAGGTGCTCGGCTGCGACATGATCTTCGCGATCTACCTGCCGCCGGCGGCGGAGGAAAAGGACGTGCCAGTACTGTGGTGGCTGTCCGGCCTCACCTGCACGGATGAAAACTTCATGCAGAAAGCCGGCGCCCACCGCACCGCCGCGGAACTGGGCCTGGCGATCATCTGCCCGGACACCAGCCCGCGCGGCACCGACCTGCCCGGCGAACACGACAGCTATGATTTCGGTTCCGGCGCCGGCTTCTACGTGAACGCCACCGAGGCGCCCTGGAGCCGCCATTACCGCATGTACGACTACGTCACCGAAGAGCTGCCAGCGCTGGTGGCCCGGCACTTCCCGCTCAACGGCCAGCAGTCGATCAGCGGCCATTCGATGGGCGGCCACGGCGCCCTGGTGTGTGCGCTGAAGAACCCGGAACACTACGCGTCGGTGTCCGCCTTCGCGCCCATCGCCAACCCCACTCAGTGCCCCTGGGGCGAGAAAGCCCTGGGCGGCTACCTGGGTGACGACCGTGAAGCCTGGAAGGAATGGGACGCCTGCGAGCTGATCGCCACCGGTGCCCCGGCGCCGGCGGAAATCAAAGTGGACCAGGGCGAGGCGGACAACTTCTACCAGGACGGGCAGCTACGCCCGCAAGCCCTGGAAGACGCCTGCAAGAAAGCCGGCGTGCCGCTGACCCTGCGCATGCTGCCGGGCTACGACCACTCCTACTTCTTCATCGCCAGCTTTATTGACGATCACCTGCGCTACCACGCGCATCATTTGCGTAGCGGTTAACTTGTAGGAGCTTGCCTTGCAAGCGAAAGGCCGGCTATGCCGGCCGGCAGGATGCCAGAGAGGCTGTTTGTGCTGCCGTTAGAACGGGCTCTGGGATCCTGCCGGGTGGCTGAAAGCCACCCTTTCGCGGGCGAGGCCCGCTCCCACAGGCAGCCCCATCCCGCCCTGGGTGAGGCCTCCTATTCCGCCGACAGCGCGTCGATCAGCAGCAGGCTGTTGGCTTTCACGGCGGTGGTGATCGCCAGGCGCGGGTTGATGATCTCGAACTTGGGATTATGGTTGAGTGGCGGCAGTTCGCCGGTCGCCATATAGTTTTTCATCACATCCGGCGCACCGCCGCCCACTTCCATGAACAGGGTTTGGGTGTCCTCGATGCCGGCCACCAGCATGGGAAAATCCTCGGACCCCATCACCGGCGGAAAGCCGGGCATCAGCGCGTCTTTGCCGAGGCCGGCGGCCAGCGTTTGTTGGGCTTGCTTCGCCAGGGCTTCGTCGTTGTAGACCGGTTCGGAGTACCCCTTGAGGGTGTATTCCGGCATCTTGTCGTCGGCGACGCCAGCGGCGTGGGCGATGCCGTTGGTTTCCCGTTTGATCGCCTCGAGCATTTGTTCGCGCACCGGCGTTTCGTACCAGCGCAGGTTGAGCTTGAGGGTGCCGCTTTCCGGAATCACGTTGTTGGCTTCGCCGATCTGGCTGGCGCCCACGGTGAGCACCGCCGGCTTTTGCGGGTCCACGTTGCGGCTGACGATGGTCTGGTAGGCCATCACCGAGCGCGCGCCCATCACCACCGGGTCGATGGTGTTCTGTGGCGAGGAGCCGTGGCCGCCGACGCCGTGCAGGGTGACATCAAGCTGGTCACTGCCGGCCATGCGGCGCCCGGCGCGCACCGCCACAGTGCCGGCGGGCCACACCGGGAACACATGGGCGCTGATCAGCAGTTCCGGCTTGGGCACGCGCTGGTAGAGATCGTCATCGACCATCGCCTGGGCGCCTTCGAGCAACTCTTCCGCCGGCTGCGCGATCAACACCAGGGTGCCGGACCAGGCGTCGCGGGTATCGCGCATCACTTCGGCGATGCCCAGCAACCAACTGACATGGGCGTCGTGGCCGCAGGCGTGGGCAACGTGGGTGTTGCCGCCGTCGTCCAGCGTCACCTGTTTGCGGCTGGCGTAATCCAGGCCGGTGTCTTCCTTCACTGGCAGGCCGTCCATATCGCTGCGGAACATCACCACCGGCCCGTCGCCGTTGTTCAGCACCGCCGCTACCCCGGTGCCGCCGATGCCGGTGTGCACCCGGTAGCCGAGTTTCTTGAGACGCTTGCTCACCAGCTTGGCGGTTTCGGTTTCCTGGAAACCCAGTTCCGGGTTGGCGTGCAGGTGTTTGAAGGTGGCCTCCAGGCGATCGCCCTGGGCGTCGGCCAGTTCGGTGACGCGCTGGGTGGTGTCGGCCAGGGCGGGGGTGGTCGCGGCGGTTAGTGCCAGGACCGCCGCGAGGGCGGCTCGGTGTAGGTTTTTTAGCATTTGGGGTCTCTCCCGGTGGGTCATTTTTGTTGGGTTAGAGCGTCGCTGTTGGCGAGGTCTCTGGGATCCTGCGGGGCAACCTTTGCCGGCCGGCTTTGCCGGCCTTTCGCGGGCGGGGCCCGCTCCCACAGCCCGCTCCCACAGGCCGCTCCCACAAGCCCGCTCGCACAGTCAAACACTATGCCGGTGGCGAGTAGCAGCCAATGCCCGGCGGTAGCCGAGCCAGGCCATGGCGCCGGCGAGGGCGTTGCCGAGGGCGGCGCCGATCGCCAGGCCGGTGAGGCCGCCCAGCCAGGCGCCCAGGGACAGCAGCGGCAGGTAGCAGGCGAACAGACGCAGGAACGAGATGGTCATGGCGCGCACCGGCCAGCCCAGGGCGTTACTGGCGGACACCACCAGCATACACACACCCAGCAGGCCGTAGCTGGGTGGCAGGAAGCGGATCAGCACGGTCAGGTGGTCGCGCACGGCGCCGGCTTCGACCAGCAGGGCGGCCAGGGGCGCCGCCAGTACCGCGAACACCAGCCCCAGGCCCAGTTGCCACACCACCACCATGCGCGCGGCGGTGGCCATCACCCGCTCGACTTCCTGCCAACGGCCGCCGCCGTAGCAGCGCCCCAGCCAGGGCGGCAGCGCCATGGTCATGCCCAGCACCAGAACGATGGAAAAGCTCTCCAGGCGGCTGGTCAGGCCCCAGGCGGCCACCGCCGATTCGCCCAGCCGCGCCACCAGGCCGGTAGCGAGCATGGCGGCCAGCGGCGGCATCAGCTGGCTGAACATGGCCGGGCCGGCGATGGCGGCGAACGGGCCGGCGGACTCGCGCACCTCGCGGAACACGTCGTCGCGTTCCAGCCAGCCGCGCCCGCGCAGCGCTAAGGCGGTGATCAGGCCACCGCTGGAGAACGCCGCCAAGGAGGCCCAGGCGGCGCCCTCCAGGCCCAGCGCCGGCACCGGCCCCAGGCCGAAAATCAGGATCGGGTCGAGGACCAGATTCACCAGACTGGTGACCATCATCATGGTGCCGGGAAAGCGCGTGTTGCCGTGGGCGCGGAACAGGCTGTAGCCGAAGTAGGCCATGGCGCCCACCCAGGAGGCGCAGACCTGCACCGCCCAGAACGGGCGGATCACCGAGCGGATTTTTTCGCTGGCGCCGAGCAGCGCGAACGCCGGGTCCTGCACCGCCCACAGCAGCAGCGCCAGCGCCGCCATTACCGCGCCGCCACCGGTGAGCACCAGCACGCCCAGGCGCCCGGCGCGCTCTTCCTGGCCGGCGCCGATGGCGCGGGAAATCAGCGCCGCGATGGCGATGCCCATGCCCACCTGGATGCCGATGGTGAGAAACACCAGGGGAAAGGTGAAGGACTGGGCCGCCAGAGGCTCGGTACCCAGCCGCGCCACAAAAACGCTGTCGACCAGGTTAAAGCCCAACAGCGACAGCACCCCCAGCGTCATCGGCCAGGTTTGCTGCCAGATCCGGCGCGACAGGCCGGCTTGATCACCGTGGGTCATTCCTCGGTCTCCTGCCACTAGAAGGGCTGCAACCGGGCCGCCAGCGCGCCGCCGCCATCACCACCGCGCTCCACCAGCTCGAGAAACTCGTCGCCCAGGCGGCGGCTTTCGTCGATGGCCTGGCGCCAGTACCGTTCGCGGCCCGGGTCGTCGCCGGCGTAGGTTTTGAAATCGGTGCGGTCGGGCAGCTTGCCGTGGGGCAGGCGGGCCAGATAATCGGCGGACGGCGCCACCAGCAGAGTGCGCGCCAGCCGGCCGGCGTTGCCGTTGCGCCAGCGCAACGGTTTATCGAACCAGCCCGGGATCACCCGGTTGGTGAAGTGCGGGTACAGCACCAGGTCGTCGGTGCGGTAGGGCAGATCCAGGTGGTAATCGAGCAGGCCGCCGTCGCGATACACACCGGCCGGGCCGCCGGGCAGATCGCGCACCCCTTCCAGCACCATCGGGATGGCGGCGCTGGCGAGCAGGGCCGCGCGCAGGTTCTCGCCGCTCAGGCCGATGTGATGGGTGGCGAAATCATTGAGGTCCGACAACGGCAGCGGCGCCTCGCCGGGGTACACCAGGCCGCGCTCCATGAACACACCCAGGGCGCGGCGGCTGAGCAGGTTGCCGCCGATAACGCCGGCCAGGCCCAGGCCCAACCCCAGACGGCCTTCGCCGCTGATCGCCCGGCGGCTGCGGATCACCACTACCACGAGACGGTAGTCGCCGTTGGCAAGCACCGTCCGGTCGCTGTCGCCGAGCAACTCGTCGAGCATGAGGGCACAGCGGCGGGTGACTTCGCTGGGGGTAATGCCTTTGGGAAAGCGCTGGGCGCTGTACAGTTCCGCCAGACGACGCAGACGGGCGGCGGCGTCCTCGCCGTCGACGGCGCCGGCCACGGCGGCGAACCGCCAACTGCCGATGGAGGCGCCGATCAGCGTGCGCGGGCGCGGCGCCCGGGGCAGGAAGTGACCAAAAATGGCCTGGTCCAGGCCATTGATGCCGACGGCCTTGGGGCCACCGGCCGCGCCGGGCACCACGCTGATGTGTTCGGCACGCAGGCCGTGTTCAAGAAGGTGTTCCCGGGCCTGGGCCCCGGCGCGCAAAATCAGAGCCGGTTCGCGGGTGTGAATGGCAGGCAAAACGATCCCCCGGTGTGTGTGACCGGGGGAATGCTATCAGGTCCGCTCGTGGGGGTGACAGTAGATCACCAGTTCGCCGTCGGCGGCGTCGATGTCGGTGGGCACATTGAGCGGATCGTTGACGGCAAGGATCACGTCGTAGGCACGGCCACCGTTCAGCGAACAATCCACCCGATCGATCTCCTCCTCCGGATCAGAGTTGTTGCGCACCACCACGAGATTGAGGCTGCCGGCATCAGTGGTTTGGTAATCCGTGGCGTCACCCAGCCCCAGATCGGTGGCGAAATAAGTGCCGTCGTCGGCGTCGTTGTAACGCACATCCAGGGAGAACACGCCGGTGATGATGTCGGTGTCCACCGTGTTGATCAGCCGGAAGCGGGCGCTGCCGGTCTCCACATCGCTTTGATCCTGCTGGAATATGCCCAGATCCTCGGAACCGGTGGAGGTATCGCCATAGGACACCGCGGTATAGCTGACGTCGTTGTTCAGCCGCGCCTGATCGGTGAACAAGGGCGCTCCGTTCTGGTTCACACCACGGAACCGAACCGCGTTCTCCTCGTTGTTCTCGCTGTCGTCGATGCGGACATTGAGCTCCGGCGCCTCATCCTCGCGGGAATAGCCCACGTCGTTGACGCTGTCCGATTCGTCGCCCTCAACGGTGAAGTCCACCGTCAGGTTGCTCTGATCAGCGGCGCCCTGGCTGGTGATCTGGTTGTAGTAGTACACCGAGCTTTCTGAGCGCAGCGAGTCGAAAATCCCGCCGTCCTCGTCATCGCAGCTGGAAGCCAGCGCGGCGGCGACCACCACTGGCACGAAGAATCCCACGTTCATGTTGTTCTCCTGGTTCGTTCCTTGAGATATGGACCCGATCAGCCGGGCCCCGGTTCCACGTTGAATTCCTGAATGAAGATTTGCCAGAAGGCGACAAACAGGCCCGCCAGCAACGGCCCCAGCGCGAAACCGGTGATACCAAACAGCGCCAGCCCCCCAAGCGTGGAGAACAGCACCAGATAATCCGGCAGCTTGGTGTCCCGGCCAACCAGAATCGGCCGCAGTACGTTATCCACCAACCCGATCACGATAGCGCCGAAGGCGGTAAGAATCACCGCGTCGACGATTTCGCCCACCGCGTACAAATACAACGCCACGGGGATCCAGATCAAGCTGGCACCCACCGCCGGGATCAGCGACAACACCGCCATCACCACGGCCCAAAGCACCGCCGCCGGAATACCCAGGAACCAGAAAATCAAACCGCCCAACATCCCCTGAACGGCGGCCACCACCAGGTTGCCCTTGATGGTGGCGCGGGTGATTTCGGCGAACTTGTTGAACAGCATGCGCTCGCGGTCGTCGCCCAGGGGCAGCGCCCGGATCAGCATTTGAATCAGTTTATTGCCGTCGCGAAGCAGGAAGAAGGTCAGATAGAGCATCAGACCCAAATCAATGAAGAAGCGGAAGGTGTTCTGCCCCACCGCCAGAGCCCGCTTGCCGAGGAACTGGCCGGCGCTCTTCAGGCCCGCCATCACCTGGTCGCCCAGGTTGGCGAAATCCACGCCGAACCGTTCCAGCCAGTGGTACGCCAGCGGAAACCCCTCACGGAAGGTGGCGATATACTCGCCCGGGTCGAGGCGGCCTTCCTGGAGCTTCTGGTAGGCGGAAAGCCCCTCGGTAATGAACGACGCCGCCACCAACAGCACCGGAATCACCACCATCACCGTGCACACCAGCAAGGTGACCAGCGCCATCAGGGTAGGGCGGTTGGGCCATTTGGCCAGCAACCGTTGCTGCATGGGGTAGAAGATCACCGCCACCGCGCAGGCCCAGAAAATGGGGGCGTAGAACGGCTTGAGCAACACCAAGAAGCCCAGCGTGACCAGGACCAGCAGCGCCAGAAAGGAGTTCTGCTGTAACGGGGGGCGATGCATGTGTGACTCCTGTCAGCCGGACGTCATCAGGGTGGACACCAGGTAACCGGTATAGCCCAGATAAACGGCCAGCAAAATGGCGCCTTCGATACGGTTAATACGCCCGGTACCCGCGCCCCGGAACCCGTACCCCATCAGGAACAGAGCCACGGTGAGCACCGTCATCACCACCCAGTCGCGGTAAAACACAGCGGGCTCCGCTGGCACTGGTGTGATGGCACCGGCGATGCCCACCACCGCCAGGGTGTTGAACAGGTTCGAGCCTAGCACATTGCCCAGCGCCAGATCGTGTTCGTTCTTGCGCACCGCCGCCAGCGCCGAGGCCAGCTCCGGCAGCGATGTACCCACCGCCACCACGGTCAGCCCGATGATCAGGTCACTGACGCCCAGGCCCTCGGCGATGCTCACCGCGCCCCACACCAGAAGGCGCGAGCTGGCGACCAGCAGCACCAGGCCGAACAGCAGCCAGAACACCGCGCGCCCCAAGGGCATGGGTTGCGCGGCGGCGGCGTCCACGTCGCCGACGATGGGGTCGCCCTTGCCGGTCATGCCCTGATACACCGACCAGCCCATCAACAGGAAAAACACCACCAGCAGGACGATGGCGTCGGCGTGGCTGATCTGGCCGTCGAAGAGCTGATAACCGGCCAGCAGCATGATCACCGCCAGCACCGGCAGCTCGCGCCGCAGCACCGAGGAATGCACCGCGATCGGGCTGATCAACGCCACCACACCCAGGATCAGCGCGATATTGGTAATGTTGGAGCCATAGGCGTTGCCCAGGGCCAGGCCCGGGTTACCGTCCAAGGAGGCCAGCGCCGAGACCACCATCTCCGGCGCGGAGGTGCCAAAGCCAATCACCAGCATACCGATCAGCAACGTGGGCATGCCCGCGTGCCTGGCGGTGGCCGAAGCGCCGTCCACGAAGCGGTCGGCGCTCCATACCAGAACCAACAGACCGGCGATCACCGCTCCCAAAGCAAGCCACACAATAAACCTCCTAATTCAGCTACTCTTTTTTGTACAACTGGGCGCGCACGTCACCGCCGTCCTTCTCGCGCAGCCGCTCCCAGGGCTCCGGCACCGCCGGCGCCGCGTCGTGACGGCGCGATTCCACGTAAATTCTTGCATCGGGTTTAAGCAGCCCGAGCGCCTCCAGAGCCTGGCAGGCCGGCGCCGCCAGCCCGAGATCGTAAGGCGGATCAATAAACACCAGATCGAATTGATCCTCGCAACGCGCCAGCCACTTGAGCGCGTCGGCGCAATGCACGTGCACCCGCTCGCCGAACAATGGCGTCAGCTGCCGGGTAAGGTCCGTGCAGCGGTCACGCTTTTTCTCCACCAGCATGGCGTGGGCCGCGCCGCGGCTCAGGGCCTCGGCGCCCAGGGCACCGGAGCCGGCGAACAGGTCCAGCACCCGGGCACCGGGCAACTCCGCCTGCAGCCAGTTGAACAGGGTTTCGCGCATACGGTCCGAGGACGGGCGCAGGTCGCCGCGCTGATCGACGAAATGCAACCGGTGGCCGCGTCGCTCGCCACCGATGATGCGCACCTGCCCCTTGCTGGTTTTGCCTCTTGCCTTCATTGCCCGTCCGCTTCCGGGGCCCGGGGGCCGATGCTGACGATCGCCAGCCGGTCGGCGTCGAGCGCGCGCTGGAACGCCGCGCGGATGTCCTCCGCGGTTACCGCCTCCACGCGCCGGTTAAAGCGCTGCAGGTAGTCCAGCGGCAGATCATAGAATCCGATGGCACCAAGCTGGCCGATGATATCGCCGTTGTCGGCGGTTTCCAGTGCCCGGCTGCCAAGAATGTTCGCTTTGGCGGCCTCCAGCTGTGCCTCGGTGGGGCCGTTGTTGATGAAATCCCGCACGATGCCCATGGACAGATTCAGCGCCTGGTCGGCGTTGTCGTTGGCGGTCTGCAGTTGCAGGATGAAGGGGCCGCCGGCGGCCATCGGCTTGAAGTAGCTGGACACCCCGTAAACGTAGCCTTTCTCTTCCCGCACTTTTTGCGTCAGCAAAGAGGCGAAACCGCCGCCACCAAGAATGTAGTTGCCCACGTACAACGGCACATGGTCCGGGTTGCCGCGCCAGGTGGCCTGGTTGCCAATCAGAATGTGGGTCTGGTTGGACGGAAAGTCGACGTGTTCGGTGACGCGCTCTTTCAGGCGTTCGGCCCGGTCCAGTTCCGGGGCCGCGTCGCCGCGCGGCAGGGCGTCGCTGAGCTGACCGGCGATCGCTTCGGCCTGCTCGCGGCTGACATCACCGACCAGGGCGATGACTGCGTTGCCGGCGGCGTAATAGCGCTGGTGGAACGCCACTAGATCGGCACGCTCAATGCCGGGCAGGCTTTTCAGGGTCCCAGACTGCGGATGGCCGTAAGGGTGGTCGCCGAACAGGGTGCGCTGGAAGGCCTTGTTGACCTGCGGGCCGGGCACCTGCTTTTCCATCTTCAGGCCCTGCAAGGCGCTGGTGCGTATCCGCTCCAGCGCGTCCTGGGGAAAGGTGGGGGCGCCGATCACCCGCGCCAGCAAGTCCACGGCATCCTCGCGCCAGCGGGGCCGCGACAGGGTGCGCAGGCTGATCACCCCCATGTCCTGGTAACTGCCGGTGGAAAAGCGGGCGCCGCGATCCTCGAAACCACGGGCGATGTCGTCCACGCTCAGCCCTTCGGCACCCTCGCCCAGCAGGGCGCTGGTGAGCGCGGCCACGCCGGGCTGGTCGCCGTCCCGGGCGCTGCCAGCGTCCATCACCAGGCGCACATCGAGCATCGGCAGCCCCGGGGACGGCACGAACATTACCTTGGCGCCCTGTTCGGTACGCCAGGATTGAATCGCCAGTTCCGGCGCCGCTGGCGTCGCGCGTCCGACCTTCTCGGCGGTGGTCGGGAAGCCGGCGCAGCCGACCAACAGCAAGGCCGCCAGCGCGGCGGAAAACAGTTTCATTGGGTGCATCACTCTTCGCCCTCCGGAATCACATGGGCTACGGCGCTGCGTTCCGCTACCAGCCAGTCCCGTGCCGCCTGCTGAACCTGCTCGGGGGTCACCGCTTCCAGGTTGTCATCGAATTGCCGGGCCAACCGCCAGTCCAGGCCCAGCACCGACAGCGTGCCCAGCTCCATCGCCTGGCCCATCACCGAGTCGCGCTGGTAAACCTGCTCCGCCAGCACGCCGGCACGCACCCGGTCCATTTCCGCCTCGCTGGGCGGCTGCTCGGCGATCTTCTCGATCTCCGCTTTGATCGCCGCCTCGAGAGTGTCCAGCGTCACCTCCGGGTTGGGCGTGGCGGTAATGGTGAAGGTGCCGTTGCCGCGCTGCAGGCCGTTGTAGCCAGCGCCGAGGCCAGCCGCCAGGCGCTGGCCGCGCACCAGATTGCTTTCCATGCGGGCGCTAATGCCGCCGTCCAGCACGCCGCCCAGCATGGTCAGGGCATAGAAGTCGTCCTGGTGCTTGGCGGTGGTCAGCGACGGCACGTTATAACTCATATACAGCGCCGGCACCCGCACCGGCAGGCGCAGGGTCATGCGCCGCTCGCCGGGGGACGGGTTGAGCGTGGTCTCGGGACGTGGCGGGGTCTCGCCCTGGGGCAGATCGGCGAAGAATTTTTCCACCAGCGGCCACACCTGCTCCGGCGTCACGTCCCCGGCGATCACCAAAGTGGCGTTGCCGGGCATATAGAAGCGCTGGTACCAGCTGCGCGCCTGCTCCGGCTGCAGCTGGGCCAGTTGGTCGCGCCAGCCGATGATCGGATGGGCATAACCGGTGCCCGGCCGCGCCACCGCCTGAAACTTCTCCCAGGCCAGCGCCGTGGGCTTGTCGTCGGTGCGCTGACGGCGCTCTTCCATGACCACCTGCAGCTCGCGGCGGAACGACTCGTCATCAATCTTCAGGTTTTTCAGGCGCTCCGCCTCCAGCTCCAAAGCCAGCGGCAGCCGGGATGCCTCGTACTGCTGAAAATAGGCGGTGAAATCGTAGCTGGTGAAGGCGTTGTCGCTGCCGCCGTAGCGCGCCACCAGCCGCGAGAACTCGCCGGCGCCGAGCCGTTTGCTGCCTTTGAACATCATGTGTTCCAGCACATGGGCCAGGCCGGTTTCATAGGGTGCCTCATCAATGCTGCCTGCCTTGAACCAGACCATGACGGTGATCACCGGCGCCCGGTGGTCTTCCCTTACCAGCACGTCAAGGCCGTTATCGAGCTGAAACTCGTGGGTCGGCAGTTCGGCGCGGGCGGTGAGCGTGATCAGGCTCAACCCCAGGGCGATCAACAGTGGTTTCATCCGCAATCCTCTACGCTGTTTATGGCGGGCAGCAATGACAATGGTAGGATAGCCGCGCGCCCGTGATGAGCGGGCAAGGCATTTCCGGGCTCCCACCCTACCCCATCAGGCGGGCGGGTGGCTCCCAACCCGATGGATACGACTGACCATGAACGATGAAGTTTCACGCGACGACGATCGCGAGCCGGCCGAGGACAGCGCCCGCGACTCACAGGGCGACGGCTCACGTGGCGACGAACCCCGCGGCGGCGAAAAGAAGGCCGGCCTGTTCTCGCGCATGTTCGGCAAACAGCCGCAACCGTCCGAACCCGAGCCGGATAAGACCGCGCCGGCGTCGGCGGAGCCGCCCGCACAGCCCGAGCGCCCGGCCAGCGAGCCGGTAGCCGCGCCCGAAGCGTCCGCCGAATCCGACGGCGGCTTCTGGACGCGCATGAAACAGGGCATGAGCAAAACCAGCAAGAACCTGGGCAAGGGCCTGGCGGATCTGCTGGTGGGCGCCAAGGAGATCGACGACGAGATCTTCGAGGAGATCGAGACCCAGTTGCTGGTGGCGGACGTCGGCGTGGAAGCCACCGACACCATCATCGGCAACCTCACCGACCGGGTCGGCCGTCAAGAACTGGTGCACGCGGACGCCCTTTATGAAGCGCTGCAGGAAGAGCTACGCAATCTGCTGGTGCCGGTGGACCGGCCGCTGGAGATCGACACCTCGAAGAAGCCCTATGTGATCCTGATGGTGGGCGTGAACGGGGTCGGCAAGACCACCACCATCGGCAAACTGGCGTGCCGCTTCAAGGCCGAGGGCAAGAGCGTGATGCTGGCCGCCGGCGACACCTTCCGGGCCGCCGCCGTGGAGCAGCTGCAGGTGTGGGGCGAGCGCAACAGCATTCCGGTGGTCGCTCAGCACACCGGCTCGGACTCGGCCAGCGTGGTCTACGACGCGGTGCAGGCGGCCCAGTCCCGGGGCGCCGATGTGCTGATCGCCGACACCGCCGGGCGCCTGCACACCCGCGGCAACCTGATGGAAGAGCTCTCCAAGGTGACCCGGGTGATGAAAAAGCTGTCGCCGGAGGCACCCCACGAGGTGCTGCTGGTGCTGGACGCCGGCACCGGCCAGAACGCCATCAATCAGGCCGAGGAATTCCGCGACACCGCCGGCGTCACCGGCCTGGTGCTGACGAAGCTGGACGGCACCGCCAAGGGCGGCATTCTGTTCGCGCTGGCCAAACGCACCGGCCTGCCGATCCGCTTTATCGGCGTCGGCGAACAGCTCGAGGACCTGCGCCCCTTCAACGCCGAGGAATTCGTGCAGGCGCTGTTCGAGGACGTGGCCCGATGAAGGACTCCCATGATCAAGTTTGATCGGGTCAGTAAACGCTACCCGAACGGCAAGGACGCCCTGCGTCGCATCCACTTCGAGCTGCCCGCCGGCCAGTTGACCTTTTTGACCGGCCATTCCGGCGCCGGCAAGTCGACGCTGCTCAAGCTGATCATGATGATCGAACGCCCGACCCAGGGGCAGGTGTTCGTGGAAGGCCAGAACCTGAACGGCTTCAGCACCCGCCAGGTGCCCTTCCTGCGCCGCAAGATCGGCATGGTGCACCAGAATCATCAGCTGCTGTTCGACCGCAGCGTGTTCGACAACGTGGCGCTGCCGCTGGTGATCGCCGGCTTCGCCCGCGCCGACATCGGCAAACGGGTGCGCGCGGCCCTGGATAAGGTGGGCCTGCTGAGCAAGGAAAAGCTCAACCCGATCATGCTGTCCGGCGGTGAGCAACAGCGGGTCGGCATCGCCCGCGCGGTGGTCAACAAGCCGCCGCTGCTGCTCGCCGACGAGCCCACCGGCAACCTGGACCCGGCGCTCAGCGCCGAGATCATGGACCTGTTCCATGACTTCGCGCGGGTCGGCGTGGCGGTGCTGATCGCCACCCACGACCTGTCGCTGATCGCGCGCCACCGGCATCGCCTGCTGACGCTGCGCGAAGGCCGCCTGATTCACGACGGCGAGGACGACGACCATGGCGCCTAACAGCCCCCGCGCCCGCCGGCCCGCCGGCGCCCGCAGCGCGCGCACCTCCTTGGGCGACCGCCTGAGGGCCTGGCGCCACCACCACCGGGATTCCCTGCGCGACGCCCTCGTCCGGATGCGTGCCGCCCCGTCCAGCGCCCTGATGACGGTGCTGGTGATTGCCATCGCCCTGGCGCTGCCCGCCGGCCTGGCGGTATTGCTGGACAACGCCCGCGTGATCACCAAGGGCTGGGACGGCAACGCCCACCTGTCGGTGTTCCTGGAGATGGACGTGGACGAAAGCCGGCAACAACGACTGGCCGATGACTGGGCCGGCTTCGACACGGTGAAACGCACCGAGGTGATCACCCGCGCCCAGGCCCTGGACGAATTCAAGGCCATGTCCGGCTTCGGGGAAGTGCTTGAAGCCCTGCCGGACAACCCCCTGCCGCCATTGATCGTGGTCTATCCGGACAACGCCGCCCCCGGCCAGGTGGAGGCGCTGCAAACCCGGCTCAACGCCCTGCCGGAGGTGGACAACGCCCAGTTGGACGTGGCCTGGGTGCGCCGCTTGCACGCGATTATCGAGCTGGGGGACCGGCTGATTGGCGTGCTCACCCTGGGCCTGGCCGCCGCCGTGGTGCTGGTGGTGGTGAATACCATCCGCCTGGCGATAGAGAGCCGGCGCGAGGAAATCGTGGTGATCAAGATCGTCGGCGGCACCGACGGCTTCGTGCGCCGGCCTTTCCTGTACAGCGGTTTCTGCTTCGGTTTCGCCGGCGGCGTGCTGTCCCTGGTGCTGGTGGGCACCGCGCTCTGGTGGCTGGGTGGCCCCATCGACGAGCTGCTGAACCTCTATGAGAGCGAGCACTCACTTACTGGCATGAGCCCCTCCACCGTGCTGGTTCTGCCCTTGTTCAGCGGCACTTTGGGCCTGCTGGGCGCCTGGCTGGCGGTCAGCCGGCACCTGGGTGACGTGGAGCCGCAGTTCTGAGCGGCGGCTTTTTGGGCCGCCGCATTTTTCGTTTCTTTACCCCTCAAGCCGGAAATCTCTCCTAGCATTGAGGTCCCATCATTGACCGGGATCACGGAACCGTCACCCGCATCGGGTAGCCTGAATTCCGCCCGGTGCCGCCATTGAAAGGATGAATGGCGGGGAACCAATGCGGCTATTAGCACTCCAAGAAACCGAGTGCTAACATCATGCCCAACCCAATAAGGGAGAAGGGAGACATGAAAACACAACTGCAACAGGCTCACGCTTTACCGCTGGCGGTCCCGGGTCACGACCTGGATGCCTATATCCGCGCGGTCAACAGCGTGCCCGTGCTCAGCGTCGACGAAGAGCGTCAGCTGACCGAGCGGTTGTACTTCGACGAAGACCTGGACGCCGCCCGTAATCTGGTGCTCGCCCACCTGCGCTTCGTGGTGCATATCGCCCGCAGCTATACCGGTTACGGTCTGCCTTTGGGCGATCTGATCCAGGAAGGTAATGTCGGCCTGATGAAGGCGGTCAAACGTTTCGACCCCTCCAAGGGTGTGCGGCTGGTGAGTTTCGCCGTGCACTGGATCAAGGCCGAAATCCACGAATACGTGATCAAGAACTGGCGCATCGTCAAAGTGGCCACCACCAAGGCCCAGCGCAAACTGTTCTTCAACCTGCGCGGCCAGAAGAAGCGTCTCGGCCGGCTGACCACGGAAGAAGCGCAGCGCGTGGCCGACGATCTGGGCGTGACCGCCACTCAGGTGAAGGAAATGGAAGGCCGCCTGGGCGCGTTCGACGCCAGCTTTGACGGCGCCACCAGCGACGACGAGGACAGCCCGATTCCGTCGCCGGCGGCCTATCTGCACAGCGACAACAGCGACCCGGCCGACCTGGTCGCCGCCCAGGACGACCAGCAGCGCAGCTCGCGCCAGCTGGGCTCGGCGATCATGACCCTGGACGAGCGCAGCCGCGACATTCTCGAACGCCGCTGGCTGGCCGATCAGAAGTCCACCCTTCAGGAACTGGCTGATGAGTACGGCGTGTCCGCCGAGCGTATCCGCCAGCTTGAGAACAACGCGCTGAAGAAGTTGCGTAACGCCATCGCCGCCTGATTTGGCGGCGGGCGAATCGGATCCATCTGCCTTGCAAGCAAGCCCCGCCGTGTCCCGGCGGGGCTTTTTTGTGGGCAGCACGGGGTTGTGGACGCCCCCTTTTGGCTCCACATCTTTTATACTGCCGCCCACACTCATTACACACTGCCGATTATGAAACTGCTGCTGATTCTGGGTGCGCTCAACGGCGCGCTGGCCGTGCTGCTCGGCGCGTTCGGCGCCCACGGGCTGAAGGCCCGGGTGGACGCGCCGATGCTGGAAATCTGGGGCACCGCCAGTCAATACCACTTCTACCACGCGCTGGCGTTGCTGCTCACCGGGCTGCTGGCGAAGCAGTTCGGCGCTTCCGGGCTGGTCACCGCCGGCTGGATTCTGTTCGCCGGCATGCTGGTGTTCAGCGGCAGCCTGTATGTGCTGGTGCTGAGCGGCCAGAAGTGGCTCGGCGCGGTGACCCCGCTGGGCGGCCTGGCACTGATTATCGGCTGGCTGTGGCTAACCTGGTCCCTGGTGAAAGCGCTATGAATCTGATCGTTAACGGCGACCCATACACCTTCAACGGCTCCGCCGATACCGTGACCGTGGCGGACTTGGTGACGGAACTGAACCTCACCGGCCGGCGGCTGGCGGTGGAGGTGAACCGGGAGATCGTGCCGAAGAGCGAACACGGCACCCACACCCTGCGAGAGGGCGACACCGTTGAAGTCGTCCATGCCATCGGGGGTGGGTAAATCGCGACCGAAGCAAGCTTCGCAGCGCGATTTACGACCGGACACGGATGTCCGGGCCGGGCGACCCGGCAGGCACGGCGTCGCGCCAGGGATGGCGGGCACGGCTCATCAGAATGCAGAACCTCCTAACATGGGAATCGACCATGAGCGAAGACCTACTCACCATCGCAGGCAAGACCTACGCTTCCCGGCTGCTGATCGGCACCGGCAAGTACCAGGATTTCGAGGAAACCCGCGGCGCCATCGAAGCCAGCGGCGCGGAGATCGTCACCGTGGCCCTGCGGCGGACCAATATGGGCCAGAACCCGGACGAGCCCAACCTGCTGGATTTCGTCAGCCCGGAGCGCCACACCATTCTGCCCAACACCGCCGGCTGCTTTAACGCCGAGGACGCAGTGCGCACCTGCAAGCTGGCCCGCGAGCTGCTGGACGGCCACAGCCTGGTGAAGCTGGAAGTGCTTGGCGACCAGAAAACCCTCTACCCGAACATCGCCGACACCGTGAAAGCGGCCCGCACTCTGGTGGACGACGGCTTCCAAGTGATGGTCTACACCAACGACGACCCGATCGTCGCCAAGGAACTGGAAGACATGGGCTGCGTGGCGGTGATGCCGCTGGGCTCGCTGATCGGCTCCGGGCTGGGCATCCTCAACCCGCACAGCCTGCTGCTGATCATGGAACAGGCGCGGGTGCCGATCATCGTCGACGCCGGCGTGGGCACCCCCAGCGACGCCACCCTGGCCATGGAGCTGGGCTGCGACGGCGTGCTGCTGAATTCCGCCGTGGCCCACGCCAACAAGCCGGTGCTGATGGCGAGCGCCATGAAAAAAGCCATTGAAGCGGGCCGCGAAGGCTTCCTGGCCGGGCGCATGCCCAAACGAGTCTATGCGAACCCCTCGTCGCCCGGGGAAGGCCTAATTTAGCCCGCTTTGTGGGAGCAGGCCTCGCCCGCGAAAGGGTGGCCTTAGCCACCCGGCGGGATACCAGAGACGCTTTTTCGGATCTTGATAGTCATGCTGGATTTTCTGCAACAGGATAAAGACCCGGAAACCGGCAAGGTGATGCGCCGGGTGCGCAGCTTCGTTCTGCGCGAAGGCCGGCTCACCCATGGCCAGCGCAAGGCACTGGACACACTGTGGCCCCGCTATGGCCTGGAGCGCGGCCAGGGCGTGCTGGATCCACGGGCAGAATTTGGCCGCGAGGCGCCCCGGGTGCTGGAAGTCGGCTACGGCATGGGCCAGTCGCTGGCCCACATGGCCGAAGCGGCGCCGGACAAGGACTTTATCGGCATCGAAGTGCACCGGCCCGGCGTGGGCGCCCTGCTGCTGGAAATTCAGGAGCGCGGCCTGAGCAATCTGCGCACCTACTGCGACGACGCCGTGGACATCCTTAAACTGTGTGTCCCCGACGGCTCCCTGGATCGTGTGCAGCTCTATTTTCCCGACCCCTGGCACAAGAAGAAGCACCATAAACGGCGCATCGTCCAGCCGGACTGGGTGGCGCTGGTAAACGCCAAGCTGCGCCCCGGCGGCGTGCTGCACATGGCAACGGACTGGCAAGATTACGCCGAGCACATGATGGCGGTGATGAACGACTCAGCGGGTTTCGTGAATACGGCGGGCGAGGGGTGTTTCGCGGCGCGTCCGGGCTGGCGCCCGGAAACCAAATTCGAGCGCCGTGGCGCCGGTCTGGGCCACGGCGTTTGGGACTTACTGTTCGAAAAGCCTGGGCAGGCGGGCGCTTAGAAGCGCCATTCCAAACCCACCGCGAGGGTATCGTATTCGATGTCCTCGCCGGCGTCGTCCACCTCGAAGCTGTAGAGGTTGTAGGCGGCGGTCAGCGCGGAGCTCTCCCCCAGTAACCACTTGGCGCGTGCGCCGTAATAAAAGTTACGGGCATCATCATCGACACTACTACCGCCCGCGCTCAACTCCGCATCAATGCCCTGATTACCCAGGGTACCGCCTACGAAGAAGCGATCCGTGACCGGGAAAAGCAGGTCCACCGCGGCGTAAAAGCCGTCCGCCTCCAAGTCGACGTCAGCGAGACCGTTGAACACTTCCGATTCGGCATCTCCGAAACGACGATGCCCAAACCGTACCGTCAGGCTCTGATTCGCGGCGAAACCAATATAGATATCCGTCCCCAACTCAGCGTCCGGAGAGCTCGCGGAAGGGCCGCCGGTGCCTTCAATGAAGTCATCCAGGTTGCTCTGGTCGTAGCCGACACCGACACCGAACACCAGGCCGGAACCGTCATCGGCGGCCAGGGCATTAAGCGGGCTAAGCGCCAGAGACGTGGTGGCAAGCAAAAGTGCGTATTTTTTCAAGGTTCCCTCCATTCAGGCCTCTTGGCCCGTTGTTGTTGAATAAAGCCTACTGACTTTACCCAAAATCGTTATAAAAGGTAAATCTTCACGCCGGTTTGATAGCCGGATCCGGCCGGTTTGCGACAGGCTAGGCGGGACTAGGAACGCCACCCATTTCCACCAGGATCAGGAGAGCCCGTGCCCGCCAACGAACCGGCCCTGGGTCTGACCGACATTCTCGTCAAGCTGGCGGACGAGCCGGACGGCAGCGAGCTGTCGCTGGTGTCCGTCGTCGAGACCATGCAGGGACGGGGCTTCGGGCCCCTGCTGCTGGCACCGACCCTGATGGTGTTGCTGCCCACCGGCGCTATCCCCGGGGTGCCCACCCTGAGTGCGCTATTGATCATGCTGGTGGCCGGCCAGCTGGTGCTCGGCAAACGCACCCCCTGGGTGCCGGGGCGGCTGCGCCAGGCGTCCTTTGAGCGGCACAAATTCAGAGCGGCGGTGGCCCGTGTGCGTCCCTGGACGGAGCGCATTGACCGGCTGCTCAAGCCGCGGCTGCGGGCGCTCACCGTGTGGCCGTTCAATCGTATCGGCGCGCTGTTGTGCCTGCTGTTGGCCGCGGCCATGGTGCCGCTGGAGCTGATCCCCTTCGCGGCGGCGGTGCCGGCGCTGATCATCGCCCTTTACGCCCTGGCTCTGGCCGCCCATGACGGCGTGATGGCACTGCTCAGCCTGGCCGGCATGGTGGCCGCCGCCGTCGCGGCGGTGCACCTCTGGCTGTGAGAGGCGCCGCCACGGCCACCCAGTCTATTCCACTTCCCGCAGTTTCCAGGACCAGAGCGTGCCCAGCGCGCCCATGGCACCCAGCAGCAACAGCGCCCATTGCGCCCCCCACAGAGAAACCGCCGCGCTGACACCGCCGAGCACCAGCAACAGCACGCCAATCACGGTGTTGCTGACGGCGGTGTAATCGGTACGTTTGGTACCGCCAGCCATGTCCACCAGGTAGGTTTTGCGGCCGATGCGGACACCGGAATGGGCGATGCTGAGTACGAAGAAGGCCACCGGATAAAACCAGGCGAGGCCCGCCCAGGCCGGTTCCACCACGGCCACCGCCGCCACGCCCAGGCACACCAGCGCCGCCAGAGCGCCACCGCGAATCATCACCTGGCGACTGGAGGCGTCCGCCATATACCCCCAAACGCTGGCGCTGACCGTGCTGGCCAGGCTCGATGCTACCAGGAAGCCGCCCAACAGGGCGGCGCCATCGGCCCGATCCTGGGCCAGCACGACCAGAAAGGGCGAGCCCAGCGCGGAGGCCATCAGCAGCGCGCGGGCGATCACAAAGTCACGGAAGGGCGCGTCGCTGACCAGTAACCCGAGGCTCTCGAACGCCTGGCGCAGAGCATGCCCGCCGCCGGCGGTTTCACCGTGGAACTCGTCCACCTTGGAGAACACCGTCGCCGCCAGCCACCAGGCGAGACCGGCGGCGAGCAGCAACACGGTATAGAACAGCAAGCCCGGCTCGCTGTCGCCACCAAACAGGGACACCCCCACCGCCAGCGTCGCCAGCCCGGACAACATCGACGCCAGCCCAGTGAGCCGGCCCCGGCGGGCCTTGGGGATACACTTGCCCTGGACATCCTTCATCGCCACCGAGCAGAAGCCGCGGCCGAGGCTGAACACCACCAGCAGGCCGACAATGGCGAGCCCGGCGGCGAGGCCTTGCAGCCACCAGACCGCCGCCGCCATGGCCAGCACACAGGCGCCCTGCAGCACCGAGCCGAACACCCAGAAGCCCTTGCGCACCGGGTGGCGGCGCATCCAGGCGCCGATCGCCAGCTGCGGGATCAGCGAGCCGGATTCGCGGATCGGTACCAGCAGGCCGGCCAACGCCCCGGGCGCCCCCACGGCGCCGATCAGCCAGGCCAGCACGGTCTTGGGGTTAATCAGCAGATCGCCGATCTTGGCCAACACATTGGCGAGGATGATCTTGAAGAAGTTACCGGGCACTTCCTGGCAGGCTTCTTCGCTGATATCCCGGCAGGTGCGCGCGTCTTCTTCGTTGGCGACCAGCGCGTACAGCCGGTCCAGTGGTTCTCGACGACTCATCGTCTCCCTTCCCTCTTTCTCTACCCCTTGTTTACGCGCCCCCGGACACCATGTGTTTTTTATGGACCAATGAACCGGCGATAAGGAGCGCTTCACCATGTTCAGAGTGTATTACCTGGTAAACAGCATGGATCAGGTGAAAACGGCCCTGAAAAACGTCGAACAGTCGGAACTGGGCACCAATCGCGTGCATGTCATGGCCCGGGACAACGGCGAACTGAGCCGCGAGGGTATCCACGCGACCACGCCATGGGAAGACACCAATATCATGACCACCGGCTTTTACGGCGCCGTGGTGGGCGCGGTGATCGGCCTGCTGGTGGGCTGGGCACTGAGCGGCATCGACCCCTGGGGGCTGGAGATCGGGTTCTGGGGCGTCATGGTGAGCGTGCTTTTCTTCGGTTCACACGGGGCCTGGGCCGGCGGCATTCGTGGCATCTCCCACGCCAACTACCACCTCAAACCCTACCTGGAGGACATCCGCAAGGGGCACTATCTGGTCATTGTCGATGTGGACCGCGAAGAGCAGCGTAAAGAGGTGCATCGCCTGCTGGATCACAGCCTGAACGCGGAACGCCAGGGCGACGAAAACGCGTTCAACCCGCTGCTGTAGGCGGGAAGAAACGGAGCCGCCGATGGGCGGCCCGTCATGGCGTCAGGCATGCTGTTTCTGGTGGCGGCCTTCCGCCAGCTCTTCCATTAGCCGTTTGCAGAACGCGTCCAGGTCCTTGGGCGTGCGGCTGGTAACCAGACCATTGTCGACCACCGCTTCCTGGTCTTCCCAGGTGGCGCCGGCGTTGCGCAGGTCCTGGGCCACCGAGGGCACGGAGGTGAGAGTGCGGCCCTCGACCACGCCGGCGTTGATCAGTATCCAGGGCGCATGGCAGATCGCCGCCACCGGTTTGCCCGCCTTGAAGAAGGCGCGCACGAAATCCAGTGCCTGTTCATTGAGACGCAGCTCGTCCGGGTTGAACAGCCCGCCGGGCAACACCAGGGCGTGGTAGTCTTCGGCCTGGGCCTGGTCCAGCGCCTTGTCCACCTCGTAGGTGTCGCCCCAGTCGGTTTCCGCCCAGGCGCGAATGCCGTCCTTGCTCGGCGCCACCACGTGCACCTCGACGCCGTAGCTGCGAAGGGTGGATTGCGGTACCGCCAGTTCGGATTCCTCGAAGCCGTCAGTGGCGAGGATCGCCACCCGTTTGCCGTCCAATTGCTTACTCATGATGCTCTCCTTTAGCTGCTCTGCGTTTGAAGCGAGCCGGACCCATGCTAAACAGTGTGCGCCGGCGCGCCTGCCCGGCGCCGATAAAAAACTGCAAAAGCTGGTCGCTCGCTCGCGTTGCACGGCCAGGGGGCGGTCGATAGACTTTGCCCCACCTTTGGATGGTTGCCCGAAATGCCCGAAACGATTCCCCAGGACTCCGTAGGCCTGGTACAGCCGCAGACCCTGCACGTGGACCAGCCCCTGGAGCTGGAGTGCGGGCGGGTACTGCCGTCTTACGATCTGGTCTACGAGACCTATGGCACGCTCAACGCGGAGGCCTCCAACGCCGTACTGATCTGCCATGCGCTGTCCGGCCACCACCATGCCGCCGGCTATCACAGCGCCGAGGACCCGCGGCCGGGCTGGTGGGACAGCTGTATCGGCCCCGGCAAACCGATCGACACGGACCGCTTCTTCGTGGTTTGCCCGAACAACCTGGGCGGCTGCCACGGCTCCAGCGGGCCCGGCTCCCAGAACCCGGAAACCGGCCAGCTCTGGGGCCCGGACTTTCCGATGATGACGGTCAAGGACTGGGTGAAAAGCCAGGCGCAGCTGGCGGACGCGCTCGGCATCCAGCGCTGGGCGGCGGTGGTGGGCGGCAGCCTGGGCGGCATGCAGGCCCTGCAGTGGTCGATGGATTTCCCCGACCGGCTGGCCAACGCGGTGGTGATCGCGGCGGCACCGAAGCTGTCGGCGCAAAACATCGCCTTCAACGAGGTGGCGCGGCAATCGATCCTCACCGACCCGAATTTCCACGGCGGGCGTTACTACCTGCACGACACCTACCCACGACAGGGGCTGATCCTGGCGCGCATGGTCGGGCATATCACCTACCTCAGCGACGACGCCATGCGCATGAAGTTTGGTCGCGATCTGCGTTCCGGGCGTTTTCATTTCGGGTTCGACGTGGAATTCCAGGTGGAATCTTATCTGCGCCACCAGGGCGAGACCTTTTCGCGCAACTTCGACGCCAATACTTATCTGTTGATGACCAAAGCGCTGGATTACTTCGACCCGGCGCGGGAATGCGGGGGCACCCTGGAGGACGCCCTGGCCGACACGCGCTGCAACTTCCTGGTGATGTCGTTCAACTCCGACTGGCGCTTCTCGCCGGAACGCAGCCGGGAAATCGTCAATGCGCTGGTGCAGGTGGGCCGCAACGTGAGTTACGCGGAGATCGACACGCCCAAGGGCCACGACGCCTTCCTGCTGCCGATACCGGAATACCGCAAGCTGTTCGGCGCTTATATGGGCCGGGTCGCGGAGGCCACCTGCCATGCGTGATGATCTGGCTTTAATCAGCCGCTGGATTCCAACGGGCGCGCGGGTACTGGACCTGGGCTGCGGCGACGGCGATCTGCTGGCCCATCTTCAGGACGACCGTCAGGTAAACGGCTACGGCCTGGAGATCGACCAGGACAATATTGCCGCCTGCTTCGCCAAAGGCGTCAACGTGATCGAGCAGGATCTGGACAAAGGCCTGGGCAACTTCCAGAGCGACCGCTTCGACTATGTGGTGATGACCCAGGCGCTGCAGGCGGTATTGCGCCCGGACAGCATTCTCGACGAGATGCTGCGGGTGGGTCGCGAAGCGATCATCACCTTCCCCAACTTCGGGCATTGGCGGGTGCGCTCTTACCTGGGCTTCAAAGGCCGCATGCCGGTGTCCTCAGCGCTGCCCTATGAATGGTACGACACACCGAATATTCATCTGTGCACGGTGAAGGATTTCGAAGCCCATTGCAGCGAGCGGGACATCCGCATCATCGAGCGGCAGGTGGTCAACCGCCACCACCGCAGTGGCCGGCTGACCCGGGCCTGGCCCAATCTGTTCGGGGAAATCGCCATTTACCGGGTGACGCTCTGATCGCCCGCTTGAACCACCAGGATTCCGACCATGGACACTCTCGTACTCGCCTCCGGCAATCGTAAAAAGCTGGATGAGATGCGCGCCATTCTTGAGCCGCTGGCGCTTAAGGTGGTGGCGCAAAGCGACTTTCAGGTGCCGGAAGCGGAAGAAACCGGCCTGACGTTTGCTGAGAACGCCATTCTCAAAGCGCGTAACGCGGCGGCGCACACCGGTCTGCCGGCGATCGCCGACGATTCCGGCCTGGAAGTGGACGCCCTCAACGGCGCGCCGGGCATTTATTCGGCGCGCTTTTCCGGCGCCGACGCCAGCGACGCCAAGAACAACGCGCTGCTGATCGACATGCTTGGCGACCTGCCGGACGCGCCCCGCACCGCCCGCTACCAGGCGGTGCTGGTGCTAATGCGCCACCCGGACGACCCCACGCCATTGATCTGCCAGGGCACCTGGGAAGGCGAGATTCTGCTCGCCCCGCGCGGCAACGGCGGCTTTGGCTATGATCCGCATTTCCTGATTCCGGAGCTGGGCGTGACCGCGGCGGAAATGGACCCGGCGGAGAAAAACCGCGTCAGCCACCGTGGCCGTGCCCTGAAGGCCTTGATGACAGCCCTGCGAGAGACCCCCTGAATAACCCCATGCTCGTCGCCCCGCCGCTGACGCTCTATGTGCACGTGCCCTGGTGCGTGCGCAAATGCCCCTACTGCGACTTCAACTCCCACGAGCGCCAGTCGGAGCTGCCGGAGCGCGCCTACCTGGACGCCCTGCTCAGCGACCTGGACCAGGACCTGCACTGGGTGCGAGGCCGTGCCCTGGAGGCGATCTTTATTGGCGGCGGCACGCCCAGCCTGATGAGCGCGGATTTCTACGCCGCCCTGTTCGAGGGCCTGCGGCGCCGGCTAACGTTCAGCGACGACATCGAGATCACTCTGGAAGCCAACCCCGGCACCCTGGAGACCGGCCGGTTCGCCGGCTTCCGGGCGGCGGGCATTAACCGGCTATCAATCGGCGTGCAGAGTTTCAACGCGCGGCACCTACAGGCGCTGGGCCGTATCCACGGGCCCAAGGAGGCGTTGCGGGCGGCGGCCGACGCCCGCGATGCCGGCTTCGACAATTTCAATCTGGACCTGATGCACGCCCTGCCGGGCCAAACGCCGGCGCAAGCGCTGGATGACCTGCGCCAGGCCGTGGCGTTGTCTCCCACGCATCTGAGCTGGTACGAGCTGACCATCGAACCGAACACCGCCTTCTTTCGCGCACCGCCGGAACAACCCGACGGCGACAGCCGCGCGGATCTTGAGGAGCAAGGTCTGACGTTGCTAGCCGGCCACGGCTTTGAACGCTACGAAGTCTCAGCGTTCGCGCAACCCGGACGGCGCTGCCAACACAACCTGAATTATTGGCGTTTCGGCGACTACCTGGCGATTGGTGCCGGCGCCCACGGCAAGGTGACCACCGATCAGGCATTGCTACGTTTTCAGAAAACACGCATGCCGGAGCATTATCTGGCCGACCCGGTCGGGGCGCGGCGCGCCCTGGCCGTGATTGATGAGCCGCTGCTGGAAGCGTTGCTCAACGGGCTTCGTCTGGTGGAAGGCGTGCCGGTCACTCTGTTGTCACAACGCACCGGTCTTGATGCCGGCGCCATAAACGCTGCTCTGGCCAGCAGCCGCGCCCAGGGGCTACTGGTGGCGAACGAACAACGGGCTGCCTGCACCGATCTGGGCTTTCGTCATTTGAATACGGTTCTGGAGCGTCTCGCCACGCAAATCGGATAGCGCGGGCTGGCTGTCATTATTCGGCGCTTGATGCTTGTTTATATTCTGTTCACACTTCGAGGTCGATTCAGTCCGTCGATCATCGACAAGGATGCACATAGCACGCCTCACCACGGGCGAGCGCAAAAAGGAACATTGCCTGACGACGGGGCTGCCGGATGAATCCCCCTCCGCCTACGGGCAAACAACTAAAATACAGCCGCACATCAGGGGTTTAGGTCAATGAGTAAGCGCATTTTCAGTAAGCGCATGGTGATCACGCTGATCATCCTGGCTGTCGTCTTCGGCCTTATTTTTGGCTTCAAGGCGGTAAAAAATAAGATGATCAGTGATTTCTTGGACAATATGCCGCAGCCCGCCGCGGCCGTTTCCACCTACGAAGCGCGCCAGGATAACTGGGCGTCGATTCTGGAGGCCGTGGGCACCGTCAACGCCGTCAACGGTGTCAATGTCACCGCGCAGGTGCCCGGCGAAGTGGAATCGATCGACTTCGAATCCGGTGACTCGGTGAAAAAAGGCGACGTACTGATCCGCCTGGAAGCCGCCGCCGACCGCGCTCAGCTCAACGCCCTGGAAGCCACCGCCGGCCTGGCGCGCCAGGAGTACGACCGCTACCAGCGGCTATTCCAACAAGGGACGATTTCCCGGTCCGAGCGGGACAACCGCCGCGCCCAGCGCGATCAGGCGGTGGCCCAGGCGCAGGCCCAACGCGAACAGCTGAATTACAAAACCGTGCGCGCTCCCTTCGATGGCGTGCTCGGCATTCGCCAGGTGGACCTCGGCCAGTTCCTGCAAGCCGGTACACCGGTGGTGAGCCTGAACCAACTGCAGCCGATCTTCGTGGATTTCGCTCTGCCCGAGCAGGAGCTGAGCAATATCGAACAAGGCCTGAAAGTACGGGTGACGCTGGACGCCTACCCCGACCAGCAGTTCGAAGGGGAAATTTCCGCCATCGAACCCGGCGTCAGCGAAGCCACCCGCAACGTGTCCGTGCAGGCACGCTTCGAGAACGAAGACAAGAAACTGCGCCCCGGCATGTTCGCCAGCGTCGACATTCAGTTGCCGCAATCCCAGGACGTGGTGGTGATTCCGCGCACCGCGATTAGCTACGCCCCGTACGGCAACGCCGTGTTCGTACTGAAAGACGCCCCGCAAAAAGGCGAGACCGACGAGAATAAAGAGAAGAATAAAGAGAGCGACGCCGACGGTGACAAGAAAGCGGACGGCGCCGACAAGATCGTCAAGAAACGGTTCGTGAAGCTGGGCCGCCGACGCGGCGATCTGGTGGCGGTGATCGACGGGCTCAAGCCCGGCGAAGTAGTCGCCACCAGCGGGTTGCTGAAACTGCGTAACGATGCCGCCGTGACCATCGAGAACGATGTGCAGCCCTCCGCGGATGCGACGCCGACACCCGGCAACAGCTGAGGCTAGCTATGAAATTCACGGACATCTTCATCAGCAAGCCGGTGCTGGCCTCGGTGGTCAGCCTGTTTATCTTTCTGCTCGGGTTGCGCGCGGCGACGGAACTGAATGTGCGCCAATATCCGGAACTGGAAAACGCCGTGGTCACCGTGACCACGGTCTACACCGGCGCCGACGCCGATCTGATCCAGGGCTTTATCACCACACCCCTGGAACAGGAGATCGCCTCCGCCGACGGCATTGATTATCTGGTTTCCACCTCGCTGCAAAGCGCCTCGTCGATTCAGGCCTACATTCGCCTGGGCGAGGACCCCAACGAGGCGCTCACGCAGATCGTGGCCAAGGTCAACAAGATGCGCAGCGAACTGCCGGAGGAATCGGAAGACCCGATCATCGAGCTGGCGGTGGGGCAGAGCATCGCCTCCATGTACCTGTCGTTTTCCTCGGAGATTCTCAGCAACAATCAAATCACCGACTATCTGGTACGCGAAGTGCAGCCCAAGCTGGCCACGGTCAACGGTGTGCAGCGCGCGCGGATTCTCGGCAACCGCACCTTCGCCATGCGCGCCTGGTTGAAGCCGGAGCGGATGGCGGCGCTGGGCATTACACCGTCCGAGGTGTATGGCGCCCTGCAACAGAACAACGTGCTGGCCGCGGTGGGCGGCACCAAGGGCGCCAACGTGGCCCTGGACCTGAAAGCCGCCACCGACCTGAATACCACCGAGGAGTTCGAGCGGCTGATCATCCGCTCCGAGAACAACGCCATCGTGCGCCTGGAAGACGTGGCGGACGTGGAGCTAGGCTCCGAGTCGTACCAGTCATCGGTGACCTTCAACGGCAAGCAGGCCACCTTCATGGGCATCGAGGTGGCCACCGACGCCAACGCCCTGGATGTGATCGAGGAAGTGCGAGGCATCCTGGAACAGGAAGTGTTCCCGCAACTGCCTGAAGGCATGACCGGGGATATCCCCTATGACGGCACCGAATATATTCAGGACTCTATCGATGAGGTAGTAAAAACCCTGATCGAAGCGGTACTGATTGTGATCGCGGTGATCTATCTGTTCCTGGGCTCACTGCGCTCGGTATTGATCCCCGCCATCGCGGTACCGCTGTCGATGGTCGGCGCGTTGTTCCTGATGTTGCTGATGGGCTTCTCCATCAACCTGCTGACGCTGCTGGCCATGGTGCTGGCCATCGGCATCGTGGTGGACGACGCCATTATCGTGCTGGAGAACATCCACCGACACGTGGAAGAAGGCCTGTCGCCCTACGACGCCGCCATCAAAGGGGCCCGGGAGCTGGCCTGGCCGGTGGTGGCGATGACCACCACACTGGTGGCGGTGTACTTGCCGATCGGCTTCATGGGCGGCCTCACCGGCACCCTGTTCGTGGAGTTCGCCTTCTCCCTGGCCGGCGCCGTGCTGCTGTCCGGCGTGGTGGCGCTGACGCTGTCACCAATGATGTGCGCCAAGATTCTCAAAGCGCATGACCCGGACCGCACCGGTAACCGTTTCGAGCGCTGGGTGAACCAGCGTTTCGAGAAGCTGGAGAAAAGCTATGAGCGGCGTCTGCACGGCGCGCTTAATGAGCTGCCGGTGATCTATGTGTTCGGCGTGGTGATTCTGGTGTCCTGTTACTTCCTGTTCGTCACTTCGCCCAGCGAACTGGAACCGGCGGAAGATCAGGGCTTCGTGCTCACCTCGTCCACCGCCGACCCGTATGTAACGCTGGACTACCTGGAGCCGTTCACCCGCGAGTTCAACGACATCGCCGACACCATGCCGTCGGTGGACAACGTGTTCCTGCTCAACGGTATCGGTGGCGGCGGCTCCACCACCGCCTCCAACACCGCGCTGGCCGGCTTCGTGCTGAAAAGCTGGAACGAGCGCGAGCAAACCACCGCCGAGGCGAAGAACGAGTTGTCCGAGAAGATCAACAATATCGCCGGCCTGCAGGTCGCGGCGTTCGTGCCACCCTCACTGCCCACCGCCGGTGGCGCATTGCCGGTGGAGTTCGTGATCGGCACCACCGAGCCCACCGAGAACCTGCAAGAATTCGCCAACGAGGTGCTCGAAAAGGCCCGCGCCAGCAATAAGTTCATCTTCATGGATACCGACCTGAAGATCGACAAGCCACGCTACAACATCCTGGTCGACCGGGAGAAAGCAGCCAGCCTGGGCATCACCATGCAACAACTCGCCCGAGAGCTGGGCGCCATGCTGGCCGGTGGTCACGCCAACCGTTTCTCCCTGGAAAACCGGTCCTACAAGGTCATTCCGCAGGTCGAGCGGGCCAGCCGCCTGACGCCGGAGCAGCTCAAGCAATACTACGTGCGCACCGGTCAGGGCGATCTCGTACCCCTGGCCACGGTGATCAGCCTGGAAGAGACCGTGCAGCCCCAGCAATTGAAGCGCTTTCAGCAGCTCAACGCGGTGACCATCTCCGGGGTGCAACGTCCCGGGGTCACCCTGGGCGAGGCGCTGGGCGTGCTTGAGGACGCCGCCGACCAGGTGCTGCCACCCGGCTACTCCGTGGACTATTCGGGCCAGTCCCGTCAGTTCGTCAAGGAGGGCAGCGACTTGATCATCACCTTCTTCTTCGCGCTGATCGTGATCTACCTGGTGCTGGCCGCCCAGTTCGAATCCTGGCGCGACCCCATCATCATGCTGATCACGGTGCCGATGTCGGTGTGCGGGGCGATGATCTTCGTCAGCCTGGGCCTGACCACCCTGAACATCTACACCCAGGTGGGCCTGGTGACACTGATCGGGGTGATCTCAAAACACGGCATTCTTATCGTGGAATTCGCCAACAAGATGCAGGTCGAGGGAATGAGCAAGCGCCGCGCCATCGAGCATGCCGCCGCCGTGCGGCTGCGCCCGGTACTAATGACCACCGCCGCCCTGGTGCTGGCCATGGTGCCGCTGCTGATCGCCGCCGGCCCCGGTGGCGGCGCGCGCTTCGCGATCGGCCTGGTGGTGGCCGCCGGCATGACCATCGGCACTTTGTTCACGCTGTTCGTAGTGCCGGCCATGTACATGCTGCTGGGCCGCAACGAAGGCCACGAAGAAGCCGCCTGAACCTTGTGGGAGATTCTATGGTGCCTAACAAGGCTCATGAGGGCCTTGGGGCACAATAGTTCTCCTGGTGCTTCATCAAGGCG
>JBELJS010000078.1:0-11822 GCA_042090255.1 Alcanivorax sp.
CGCCTGGTGCAGGTCGCCTCGGACACCATTTCCAAGGCCACCCGCCTGGTGATCGGCCGCAGCGCCCGCAAAATGGACCTGGAACAAAACAAGGCCGCCGCCGAATACATGGATGAGATCCGCTTCCCCGGCCCGGACCACGCCTACTGGTACGTGGCCTTCCCGATCAGCGACACGCTCGCCGCCCAGGGACGCGGTCTCGCCGACATGGCCGAGGACGGCACCACCAACGCCGCCGCCCGGGACGAGATGGTCGCCTACCTGCGCGGCGTCACCGACGAAGCGCTCAAGTGGTATTTCAACAAGCCCATCGCGCTACTCGGCTTCGGGCCGATCCTGCGCAAGGTCGCCGACGTGGGCGTCGACACCACCCGCCGGGCCAGCTATGGCGTGATCAATAAAGTGATCCCCAATCTCGACGACGAGCAGTTCCAGCAGTCCGCCGTGTACTACCGTTCCATGCAAATTACCCGCTAGGCCGACGGCCGTCCCGGCGCCGCCCGGCGGCGACCGGGTTTCATTCCGCTTCGGAAATAAAACGATTTGATAACAAACACTTACGCTCGTACCGGGAGCGGAAGGAACGTCACTAAGTTTTTACAAAAGTGCTTATACAACGGATTGCGCAGCGCGCAAGCGGCTCTCTACTATCCCTCTAGTACCACGAATAACGAACCGAGGAGTCAGCCGTGTCACTGCGCCACGCTATTCTTGTCCTACTGCAAGACCAAGAAGCCAGCGGCTATGACCTCGCCAGGGAATTCGCCAATAGCATTGGCCTGGTGTGGAATGCCACCCACCAGCAGATTTACCTGGAACTGGGGAAGCTTAACGAGCAACACATGGTCAGTTTTCGCCATGTACCGCAGGAGGGGAAGCCGGACAAAAAACTCTACAGCATCACGGAGGACGGCCGGCAGGAGTTGATCCGCTGGCTAAAGAAACCCGCCGGGCCCGCCCGTATCCGCGACGCCTTCATGGTCAAGGTCGCGGGTGGACAACTGGCGGACTCGGACGCACTACTGGGGGAACTGGAACAACTGTCCAAACAGCGACGGGAACGCCTCGCCACCTTTGAAGCCCTGGCCCAGCGCCTGGACGAACAAGGCCGCGAAGAGAACCTGTACAGCTACCTGACGGTACGCCGTGGCATCCTCGACCAGCGCGCCTGGCTGCAATGGGCCGAGGAAGTCCGTCAGGCCCTGGAACACGCCTCGGTGGGCCTGCCCACCTCGTGAGCGACCCGGCGACCCTCGCCGGGGAGCTGGAATGGCTGACTCAGGCGCCGCCGCTGATCACACCACCACCCGGCTGTGACAGCGCCGACGCCGCGCTCCGGTACTGCGCCGGCGAACCCGGCGTACTCCGCCGGGCCGCCGGCACCCTCGCCGAACAACCCCGCCCGCGCCGGCTCGGCCAGCACTTCGAAAACCTGGTCGCCGCCGTCCTCCAACACAGCCAACGCTACCGCCTGGTGGCCCGCAACGTGCCCCTGCGCGTCGCCGGCAAAACCCTCGGTGAGCTGGACATGCTGGTCGAGGACAGGCACACCGGCGAACTGATGCATTGGGAGCTGGCGCTGAAGTTCTACCTGGGCCTGCCCGGCGAGCCGGCGGAGCGCGCCTGGCCGGGGCCGAACCCAAGGGATCAGTTAGTCACAAAAATCCGCCATCTTCATGACCGTCAACTGACCCGTTGTGATGACCCGGTGGTTGCCGCCTTGCTCGCCGAGCAGGGGTGGCGTGTGGGCCGAAAGGTTTTGCTTACCCGGGGACGGCTGTTTCATACCGAAAGCGGGACCGCCCTGCCCGAGGAAACCAATCCGTCCCATCAACCGGGTACCTGGTTGTACGCGCGGACACTGGAAACCGCCGGCGCGGTTATTCCCCATGATCACTGGCACTACCCTCGAACGTTGTCCGACAACCGGACTGACTTTGTTGCCGCCGAGGTGTTGCGCGACTATGTTCAGTCTCTGTCGTCGCCGGTGATGATACGAACCGAGTCGGGCAGCATCACCTTTGCCGCACCGGACAGCTGGCCCGACCACTAAGCGCGACCGACCAACGAAAAGGCGAGCCACTCCATGACCCAGCCCCAGCCTGACCGCTTCCTGGTTGATAACAACGGGGACGTTGCCACCGGTCTCTTCGAGGATACCGTGGCGCATATCAACGGTCGCGACTACGACTACCGCACGCCGCTCGGCAAGCCGGCGTCCCGTCGGGCGCGGCACTTTCATTACAAGCAGTTCCAGTATTTCGGCGTGGTCAGTGGTGAACTGCTGATCGGCTGCGCGTTCGCGGATACGGCGTATCTGGGCATGGTGTTCTTCTATGTGTTCGACACCCGGACCGGGGCGCTGAGCGAGCACACCTGGCGCTCGCCGCTGGGGCGGGCGCTGAGGTTGAGCGATTCGCCGGTGGACGGCGAGAGCCGCTTCCGGCAGGGCAAGGTGGATATCGCCATGGGCTACCGGCAGGCGCCGGACGGCACGCGCCGGAAGTCGCTGACGGTGGCGATGCCGGGGTTGAATCTGCAAGCGGCTTTGCATGAACCGGCCGGGTATCAACCGATGTCGCTGTGCACGCGTACCGGCATCAACGGTTGGACCTACGCCAACAAGGTGGCCGGTGTGGATGTGTCCGGGGAACTGCGTCGTGACGGCGACACACTGGATCTGAGTACGCTGACCGGCGCCGGTGGCCACCATGATTTTTCCGCCGGTTATATGCGCCGGGAAACGTTCTGGAACTGGGCCTGTTTGTCCGGGCGGGTAAAGGGGCGCCGGCTGGGGCTGAACCTGTCCTGCGGGGTGAACGAGACCAGTGTCAATGAGAACTGCGTGTGGGTGGATGGCCGGCGGATCAAGGTGGACGGCACCGCGTTCGAGTATGATCGCGACGATCTGACACGGCCCTGGCGGGTGGACAGCCAGTGCGGTCAGGTGGCGCTGCGGTTCACGCCACTGGGCAGCCACCGCGAGCGCCTGAACCTGGGTCTGTTCGCCAGTAATTTCCAACAAATTTTCGGGCGCTTCGACGGCGAGATACGCGTCGCCGGCGAATCGCCCCTGGCCGTGCACGGGCTGCACGGCTTCGTCGAGGAGCAGTACGCCAAATGGTAGACGACCATCGCGATAGCAACGACACCGGGCCGGCCGACGCCGGCGCACCCCATCAGCCTGAGCCGCCCCAGGGCGACGCCGTCAATGAGCGTCTGCGGCGCGGCCTGTTCTGGGCGCTGCAGTACTGGCGGGAGCTGTTCAATTTC
Organism: Alcanivorax sp.; assembly: GCA_042090255.1. GTDB lineage: Bacteria > Pseudomonadota > Gammaproteobacteria > Pseudomonadales > Alcanivoracaceae > Alloalcanivorax. The sequence continues at coordinate 3,274 of JBELJS010000078.1, forward strand.
CGTTTCGACAAATACATGATCATCCAGGTGATCCCGGGGGTGTATGGCGTGGCGTTGACCGCCATCGGCCTGGGCCTGGTGTATCTGTGCGCCGAGGCGTTCATGGCCTCCACCTGGCGCGGTCTGTTTTTCCTGTTCGTGGGCGGGCCGCTGCTGTTTCTGTTCATGGCCACGCTGCTGCGCGCGTTGCTGGAGTTCTACATGGTGGTGTTCAAGATTTCCGAGCATGTGGATCAGTTGGTGGGGCTGCGCGATACCGTGGACCGGCTGTCCGGCATCGGCGATTCGGTGGACGAGATGGTCTCGGTGACCCGGCGGATCCCGTTCTGGCGGGTGCTGGCCGGGCCGCGTCGCGGCGACATGCGGCGTGACGACAAACCGCGGCCCGGCGAACGGGACGACTGACAGCCGGCGCAGGGGCGCCCTGTCCGGCGTATACTGAAAGCCTCAGCGCCGAACGAGGCCCTCATCATGGAACTGCTCAAACCCCATGCCCGCGACATCGGCTTTCCGGTGCGCCGGCTGTTACCCGCCGCCGGCCGGCAGCGCATCGGTCCGTTTATCTTTTTTGATCATATGGGCCCGTCGGCGTTCGAGGCCGGCGGCCGCAATGGCGACGTCCGCCCGCACCCGCATATCGGCCTGGCCACGGTCACCTATCTGTTCAGCGGCGCCATGGACCACCGCGACAGCCTCGGCACCGTGCAGCGGATCGAGCCCGGTGCCATCAATCTGATGACCGCCGGCCACGGCATCGTGCATTCCGAGCGGGTGCCCGAAGACGTGCGCCTGGACGGTACCGAAGTGGAAGGGATTCAGACCTGGCTGGCGTTGCCGGAAGACAAGGAGAACGGCGAGCCCGCCTTCAGCCATCACCCCAAGGACAGCCTGCCGCTCTACCAGAGCCGGGGCGTGCGGGCACGGGTATTGATCGGCGGCGCCTTCGGCGTGCAGTCGCCGGTGCCCACCGCCTCACCGGCGCTGTACGTGGACATCGAGCTGGACGCCGGCGGCTCCCTGCCGCTACCGCCCAGCGACCAGGAGCGCGCCGTGTATGTGGTCTCCGGCAGCCCCAAGGCCGGCGACGAGTCGCTGCCGCTTCATCATGTCATGACGCTGGACGGACAACGCAGCTGGTTGCTGGAAGCGTTGGACGAACCGGCCCGGCTGATGCTGTTCGGCGGCGCCGCCCTGCCCGGCCGGCGCTATATCAACTGGAATTTCGTGTCGTCCGATAAAGAGCGCATTGAAAAAGCCCGGGACGACTGGCGCCACCAGCGTTTCCCCGGCGTGCCCGGGGAAACCGAATGGATACCGCTGCCGGAGTAACCGGCGGCGTCAGGCTTCGGTGGCGTCCAGCGCGGTGAGCAGCAAGCGTTGGTACAAGCGCTCGCGCAGGCCGTCGGCGTCCGCCAGCCCCATGCGCGCCAGCTCGGCCTGGTAGCGTTCCGCATCATGATCGCCGAGCAGCGCGCGACGGCCCAGGGACAGGAAGTCCTTCTGGCTGACTTTTTCCTTGAGCCAGGTGAGCGCCTTCATCAGGCGCTGTTCGCGCTCGTCGAAGTCGGTGCCCAGCGGGAAGGTGGCGAAAGACCCTTCGCCGCCGGTCTCCGCCACCCGGCGTAGAAATTCCGGATTGTTGTGCCGGAAGCGCTCCGGAATGCTGTAATCCCGGCGCAGTTTGCCGGCCTCCTGGGCCTGTTCCATCAGCGCCACCTGGAAGCGGCTGTCGGCCACGTTGAGCATGGCCATGACCACTTCCTCATCGGTCTTGCCGCGCAGGTCCGCCACCCCGTACTCGGTGATCACCATATCGCGCAGATGGCGGGGAATGGTGTTGTGCGCGTAGGAGAACAGCACATTGGAGGCTGCCTCGCCGCCGCGCTCGCGCCACGCCCGGGTCATCAGAATGGAGCGCGCACCGGGCAGTTCATGGGCCTGGCTGACGAAGTTGTACTGGCCGCCGACGCCGCTGAGCACCCGACCGTCCTCGAGCTGATCGGAGACCGCCGCGCCCAACAGCGTGGCGGTGAACGCCGTATTAACGAAGCGCGCATCGCAGCGCTGGAGAAGGCGCAGATCCTCACCGCCGTAGAGGTCGTTGATGATGTTCACCCGGGTCATGTTGATCGCCGCCCGGGTGTCGTCGTCCAGTTCCCGCAGCCGCTGATAGAACGCTTCAGGGCCGAGGAAAAAGCCGCCGTGCATGATGATGCCGCCATTGAGGCGATCGCCGAACAGGCCTTCCAGCGCTTCCCGCGTGTCGGGGTGGTCCAGATCGTTGGGCACGCTGTCGTCATTGGGCAGACGCAGGTGGCTGGCTTCCACCACCACCCCGGCGCGCAGCACGCCGAAGCGGGTCAGCCGGGCGAGCTGCTCCGGTGTCATCGGTGAGGATACGCCGCCGTCCTGGCGCAGCGCGTCCAGCAGCGACCAGTCCGGCCGCGCCTGCGGGTGCGCCAGAACGTAGCGCTGCAGTGCCAACCAGTCGTACACCGGACGGCGGATGATGCCCTCGTCGATCAACCGCAGCAGACCGTGGGTCATCATCTCGCTGCAGCCGTAGAGGCCCTGGTCGAAACGGTCGGTGCCGCCTTCGCGCTCGATCAGCGCCCGGTGTTCGTCGGGCAGATCGAGCGCTTTCAACAGGGCGCGGTAGTTATCGTTGTGCTGCTGGCGACGCAGGGTGTGATGCACCAGGGCGTCACCCAGGGCGCCGATGCCGATCTGCAGCGTGCCGCCGTCACGGACCAGCGAGCTGGCGTGCAGGCCGACGAAATGGTCCTGCAGATTGACCGGCATATTGGGTGTGCTGAACAGCCGGGTATGGCCCTGGGGATCATCCAGCAGGATGTCCATGTCGGTGAGCCACTCGCCCACCCGCGCGTCGTTTTCCATGAACGGCAGATCGCGGTGCACCTGGCCCACGGTGACGATGGTTTCACCGGCGTCGCGGCGGGCCTTGAGCATGGGCAACAGTTCCAGCGTCACTTCCGGGTTGCAGGAGAAGCTGTAATCGTTGCCATTTTCGCCATCGGCACTCGCACGGCGCGCCAGCAATTGCGCCACCACGTTCACGCCGCGCGCGTTCAGATCGCGGGCGGCGTGGGTGTAGTTGACGCTGATGTAATGGCGTTGCGCGCTGTTGCTGCCCAGCATGCTGCCCGGCTGAAAGAAGAACTCGAACACCCGAATGTTGTCGGGCAACTGGTCTTTCTTGACGGCTTTCAGATAGTCCAGCTCTTCATAGTCGCCGAACACCCGCTCCGCGAAGGGCTCCAGAAAGCGCTTTTCCAGATCGCTGCCGGCGCCGGGGCGGCCCAACGACAACGCGGTATAGATGTCCAGCCGGACATCCGGATTGTCCGTGGCCCGCCGATAGAGCGCGTTGACCAGACGGTTCGGCTTGCCCAGCCCCAATGGCAGCCCCAGCCGGATATCGCCACCGGTGAGTTGGATGATCTTGTCGGCCACTTTCAGGGCATCGTCCATTTGCTCGGGCACGGCGTTCTCCTTATTGGGTACGTTTTTAATGGCCGGCGGTGCGCGACACGGCGCTGACCAGCACCACGCCGATAATAATGAACAGCATACCCAAGACCGCGGGCAGGTCGGGTAACTGTTTGAAAAAGATGGCGCCGGAAATCGCGATCAAGACGATGCCGGCGCCGGCCCACACCGCATAAGCGATGCCCATGGGCACGGTGCGCAACGTCAGCGACAGAAAATAAAACGCCAAACAATAGCCCACCACCGTAACCATGGACGGCCAAAGACGTGTGAACCCCTGGGAGGCGTTCAAGGCGGAGGTGGCGACCACCTCACTGAGGATCGCCACTACTAAATACCAATAGCCCATATCGGCTCCTTGCGGGCGTCGAATCAGTCCGCTGCCAGCGGCATGTCCGCGAGCCCGAGGTAAAGGCGCCAGTTCTCCAGCCATCGCGCCGGGGTGCCGGCGTCCTCGCCGGCGGCGATCACCACCAGGCGGCTGTCCTCGTCACCGCCGGGCCAGGCCGGCAACGGCGCCACTTCCACGGGCTGGCCGGCCACCGCCTGGATCAGCAAGGGCCCGTCCAGCTTATCAATGGCCACCAGCCCCTTCAGGCGCACCAGTTCGTCGCCGGCCTCCACGCGCAGTGCCGCCAGCGCCTCCTGCAGGCGATCATAGGCGATACGCCCGCGCCAGCGTAGACCCGCCGGATGCAGGTGGTGTCCACCACGGTCCGGCCGCGGTGCCAGGGTGGCCACCGCGCCGGCCGGCGCCAGAGTGCCGGTGATCCGGCATTGGCGGGGGAAATCCCGGTCCAGCAGCCCGGCGTCGGCGCGCTCGGCGTCGAGCACCTCGGCGCGGGGATTGAGACGGCCAAGAGCGCCGACCAGAGCGCCGCGTTGCGCCGCCGTCGCCCGGTCGGTCTTGGTCAGCAGCAGTTGATCGGCGGCGGTGACCTGCTCCAGCGCTTCCGGGTGCCGTTGCAGGGCCGCCTCGCCGGCCACGGTGTCCACCGTGGTCAGCATCGAGCGCAAGGTGAAGCGCTTGCGCAGCCAGGCGTCCTGCTCCAGTACGGCGGTCACGCCAAAGGGATCGGCGGCGCCGGTGGTCTCCAGCAGCACCGCCGAAAACGGCGGCAGGTCGCCGCCGGCGCGGGCCATGTAAAGGTTGCGCAAAGTGGTGCGCAGGGTGCCCTGCACGGCGCAGCAGACACAGCCACCGGCCAGCAGGCTGATCGGCGCGCCCACCCGCCGGGCCAGATCCTTGTCGATGCCGATCTCGCCCAGCTCGTTGATGATCACCGCCAGGTCGCCACGCTGGTCGAGCCAGCGGTTAAGCAGCGTGGTCTTGCCACTGCCCAGGAAACCGGTCAGCACCACCAGCGGGATCGGCGCCGTCATTGGCTTTCGCGGATCGCCCAGGGCAGCGCCTGACCGGCCATGAACGGGACCATATCCTCGCCGGCGGCGGTGACCGTCTCCGGCACGGCCCAGTCACGGCGCTCCAGGGTCACGGTGTCGGTGTTGCGCGGCAACCGGTAGAAGTCGGCGCCGAAATGGCTGGCGAAACCTTCCAGCTTGTCCAGCGCACCGTGGCGGTCCAGAAACGACGCGTAAAGGGGCAGCGCCGCGCGGGCCGAATAACAGCCCGCGCAGCCGCACGCCGCTTCCTTCTTGTCGCGGGCGTGGGGCGCCGAATCGGTGCCCAGGAAAAAGCGTGGGTGCCCTTCCAGCACCGCCTGCTGAATCGCCTGCTGGTGGGTACGCCGCTTCAACACCGGCAGGCAGTAGTTGTGCGGGCGCACGCCGCCGACCAGCAGATCGTTGCGGTTCATCAACAGATGCTGGGGGGTGACGGTGGCGGCGGTCAGGTCGCCGCCCTCGCGCACGAAGTCCACGCCTTCGGAGGTGGTGACGTGCTCGAACACGATACGCAGCGCCGGAAAGCGCTCACGAATGTCGTTGAGGTAGCGGTCGATGAACACCCGCTCGCGGTCGAAGATGTCGATTTCCGGCTCGGTCACTTCGCCGTGGACCAGGAACGGCAGATCGTGCTTTTCCAGCGCCTCATAGAGGTGATGGATGCGCGCCGGGTTGGTGACGCCACTGTCCGAATTGGTGGTGGCCCCGGCCGGGTACAGCTTGAAGGCGTGCACGAACGGGCTTTGCGCCGCCCGTTCGATCTCCTCCACCGGGGTCTCGTCGGTCAGATAAAGCACCATCAACGGCTCGAAATCCACGCCCGCCGGAATCGCCGCCAGGATCCGCTCGCGGTAGGCCTCGGCCAGCGCCACGCTGGTCACCGGCGGCGTCAGGTTGGGCATGACGATGGCGCGGCGGAATACCCGGGCCGTGGCGGGCACGGTCTCCTCGAGCATGGCGCCGTCGCGAAAATGCAGGTGCCAGTCGTCCGGACGGGTCAGGGTCAGAGTATCGGTCATCAGTGCGCCCTCAGCGTTCCACCGCCAGGGCTACGCCCTGGCCGCCACCGATGCACAGGGTCGCCAGGCCCTTCTTCACATCGCGGCGCTGCATCTCATGCAGCAACGTCACCAGCACCCGGCAGCCGGACGCGCCGATCGGGTGGCCCAGGGCAATGGCGCCGCCGTTGACGTTGACCTTGTCCTGGTCCCACTCCAGGTCCTTGCCCACCGCCAGGGACTGGGCGGCAAAGGCTTCGTTGGCTTCGATCAGGTCCACCTGATCCAGGGACCAGCCGGCTCGTTCCAGGCAGCGGCGGGTGGCGGAGACCGGGCCGATACCCATAATCGCCGGGTCGACGCCGGCGCTGGCCTGGCCGGCCAGACGGGCGAGGATCGGCAGGCCCAGCTGGTTGGCGCGGGCTTCGCTCATCAGCATTACCGCGGCGGCGCCGTCATTCAGCGCCGAGGCGTTGCCGGCGGTGACGGTGCCGTCCTTCTTGAAGGCGGCGCGCAGGCCGCCCAGGGAATCAGCGGTGGTGTCGCCGCGCGGCTGCTCGTCGGTGTCGACGATCTTCGGGTCGCCCTTGCGCTGCGGCACTTCCACCGGGGTGATCTCATTCTTGAAGCGGCCTTCGTTGATGGCGGCCGCCGCCTTCCGGTGGGAAGCCGCCGCGAAAGCGTCCTGGGCTTCCCGGCTGAGGCTGTATTTTTCCGCCAGGTTCTCGGCGGTGATGCCCATATGGAAGTCGTTGAAGGCGTCCCACAGGCCGTCCTGGATCATCGAATCCACCAGGGTGGCATGGCCCATGCGCAGGCCGGTGCGCGCCTTGGGCAGCACATAGGGGGCCAGGCTCATGCTTTCCTGGCCGCCGGCGATGATCACGTCGGCCTCGCCGCAGCGGATCGCCTGGCTGCCCAGGTGCACCGCTTTCAGGCCGGAGCCGCACACCTTGTTAATGGTCATGGCCGGCACTTCGTCGGGCAGGCCGGCGAAGATCGAGGTCTGCCGGGCGGTGTTCTGGCCAGCGCCGGCGGTGAGCACCTGGCCGAGGATCACTTCGCTGATCGCCCCCGGCTCCACGCCGGTGTCCGCCAGCAGGCGGCGGACCACCGCCTCGCCCAGTTTGGTGGCGGGGACGTCCGCGAGCCCGCCCTGAAAGCGGCCGATGGCGGTACGGGTGGCGGCGACAATGACCACGTCTTGCATGTTGTTCTCCCAAGCTAAGATTCAAGAGCACCTGATAACCGCGCATGGTAACACGGGCGCGCGGACGCCCCCATTGCGCTGACGGCGAAAGGCCGTTAGGCTTCAGACATCGATTTTGGAGATTCCATGGCCGCAGCACTGCTCGACAACCTGATGCTCGTGAACACCGCTTCCGCGGTGGCACTCGCTGCTGCCTGCTATTTCTACGGATATTGGTTTAGCCGCGCGCGCGTCTGACCTCTATCCGGTCAGGCGCCCGCTTCGGGACGCCTGCCGTAGAATCCTGAAACCCCGGCTGGTCGTCCCCGCCGGGGTTTTTTCGTTTCAGGATGGTCAAAATTAAGGAAGTTGCTATGAACGCCAGTCTTGCCGCCGTCACCGCCGACGCCCCTTCGACACCCGCGTCGGGGGCCGTGAGCCGCCGCCTGCCCAGCGCCCGCCAGCTACGCCAGGCGCTGCCCGTGGACGCCGCCCTGGGCACGCGCATCGCCGCCCAGCGCCAGGCGGTGCGTAACATCCTCAACGGCGAGGACGATCGCCTGCTGATCGTCACCGGCCCGTGCTCGCTGCACGACCGGGACGCGGCGCTGGAATACGGCCAGCGGCTCGCCGCCCTCGCCGACCGGGTCAGCGACCGTGCCCTGCTGGTGATGCGCGCCTACGTGGAAAAGCCGCGCACCACGGTGGGCTGGAAAGGGCTGCTCTACGACCCGCACCTGGACGGCCGCCAGGATCTGGCGGAGGGCCTGCGTCTGTGCCGGGAACTGCTGCGTGATCTGGCCGGCCTGGGCCTGCCCCTGGCCAGTGAGCTGCTCAGCCCGGTGGCGGCGAGCTACCTTGAGGACCTGCTGAGCTGGGCGGCGATCGGCGCCCGCACCACCGAATCCCAGATTCACCGGGAGCTGGTCAGCGGCCTGTCGTTGCCGGTGGGCTTCAAGAACGGCACCGACGGCGGCATCGCCGTGGCCCGGGACGCCATGCAGGCGGCCGCTCACCCGCACGCCCATCTGGGCGTCGATGACGAGGGCCACCCGGCCCTGCTGGAAACCGCCGGCAACCCGGACACCCACCTGGTGCTGCGCGGCGGCCGGGGCGGCCCCAACTACCACGCCGAGCAAATCCAGGCGGCGCGCGAGCAACTGGCGCAGGCCGGGCTTAACCCCCGCCTGATGGTGGACTGCAGCCACGCCAACAGCGGCAAGGACCCGCGCCGCCAGCCGCTGGTGGCCCGCGACCTGATCCAGCAGCGCCGCGACGGCGAGCGGGCCATCGCCGGCGTGATGCTGGAAAGCCACCTGCACGACGGCAGCCAGCCGCTGGCCCACCCGCTGCGCTACGGCGTGTCGATCACCGACGCCTGTCTCGGCTGGGACCAGACCGAAGACCTTATTGGTGAGTTAATCGAAACTCCCTGACTTCGCGCATCA
>JBELJS010000079.1:0-11491 GCA_042090255.1 Alcanivorax sp.
GGATCCTGCCGGGTGGCTGGCGCCACCCTTTCGCGGGCGGGGCCCGCTCCCACAAGGCCCGCTCCCACAATCAGGAAGCGGCGAACACCGACAGCCGGTCGCGGATGGTGCTCTCGCACTCGCGGATGATTTCCTGCACCAGATCCTCGCAGGACGGAACGGCGTCGATCAGCCCCTGCACCATGCCGCTGGTCCAGATGCCGTAATCCACGTCGCCTTCGGTAAGCGCCACCTTGCCCTTGGCGCCGGCCACCATGTCGCTGATCAGCTCGAACTTCATATCCTTACCCTGCTCGCGCTCGATCTCGTTGACCCGCTCGGCGACCTTGTTCTTGTACACCCGGGCGGTGTTGCGCAGCGGCCGATAGACCAGCGCGGTGTCGCGCTCGCTGCCTTCGACGATGGCGCGCTTGATGTTCTCGTGGATGGGCGCTTCCTTGGTGGCCATGAAGCGGGTGCCCATGTTGATGCCGTCGGCGCCCAGGGCCAGGCAGGCGGCCATCTGCGCGCCGGTGCCGATGCCGCCGGAGGCGACCATGGGAATATCCAGCACCTTGGCGGCGGCGGGCAGCAGCACCAGGTTGGTGACGTCGTCCTCGCCGGGGTGGCCGGCGCATTCAAAGCCGTCCACGGACACCGCCGCGCAGCCCAGGCTCTGAGCTTTCAGGGAGTGGCGCACCGAGGTGCACTTGTGGATCACTTTGATGCCGTGCTCGTTGAACAGCGGCATGAAGGGCTCCGGGCTGCGCCCGGCGGTTTCCACGATCTTAACGCCGGCGTCGACAATCACCTGAGCGTACTCTTCATACGGCACCGGCTTGATGGTCGGCAACAGGGTCAGGTTGACGCCGAATGGCTGGTCGGTCATTTCCTTGCAGCGGGCGATCTCCTTGGCGAGATCCTCCGGGGTGGGCTGCGTCAGCCCGGTGATGATGCCCAGCGCGCCGGCGTTGGACACCGCCGCCGCCAGTTCCGCGTAGCCGACATTCTGCATGCCGCCCTGGATGATCGGGTAGCGGGTACCCAGCAATTCTGTAAGACGTGTTTTCATTGATTCACTCTCCCGTCGTGACCCAGTGACCCTACTCAGAGGCCGCCGTGGGCGCAATGACCTTATCCGTCGCCGGCGGCGGTGGAAACGACACCGCGTCGCACCCGCCGGTCGCCGAGCAAGTACAGACCCAGGGCCGCCAGGATCACGGCGGCGCCGGCCAGCACCCGCGCGCCCAGCAGCTCATCGTTGAGGGCGGCGCCCAGCAACAGCGCCAATACCGGTGTGATCAAGGTCACCAGCGCCACCGTGGCGGCGGGCAACCGGGCCAGCACCTGGAAGTAGCAATAGAAGCCCAGCAGCGAGCCGAACACCGCCAGATAGACGATCGCGCCCAGGCCCCGCTGATCGCCGCTGTAATCGAACCCCTGGCCACTCACCAGCATCGCCAGAGCGTACAACGGCAGGGAAAACAACAGGCCGCCCACGGTCTGTTGCATTGGCGCCAGCCCGGCGCCGACCCGCTGCACCACGATGCCGGACGCGGCGAACAGGGTGACGGCACTGAGAATCCACACCAACCCGCGACCGCGCCGCGCGTCGTCGCCGGCCAGCGTGGCGCTGTCCTGCAACAGCAGGGCGAAACTGTCGCCGAATACCAGGGCCAGGCCGGCCAGACCCAGCAGGCAGGCCAGCCAGTGCCAGCCGTTCAGCCGGGTACCGCCGGGCAGCCACTGCATCATCAGCCCGGAGATCAACGGCGCCAGCCCGAACACCACCGAGATCAGCCCCGAGGGCAGGTCCCGTGCCGCCATGTAGCTGCAGCCCATGGCACCGAAGATGCCCGGTAGCGCCGCCGCGTAACTGGACAAGGCGCGGCGGTGCAAAGGCAGGCCCTGGCGCCGCGCCGCCAGCCACAGCAGCCCCAGCGCGGCGGCGATGGCCATCCGCGAACCGGCGGCGGCAAAGGCCGGCAGCGCCTCGCCACTCCATTTGATGCCCAGTGGCGTAGTCGCCCAAACGGCGATCACGGTCAAATAGGCGACCAGGGTATTCATGGTGTTTATCCGCTTGTAAAACTTGTACCTCGGGGACGCGCCAGTGAAAATGCGTTCACTAAGGAGCCCGCCGACCCGGATCAAGGTTCCAAAAACAAAAAAGCCGCGGGCTTAACAGCGCCGCGGCCTGGGTCGGTACAAACCGGTCAGGCACACGGCGGCGACCCACGCACGCGCCACGCGTGCGGGCGGCGGGCAACGCTCAGCCGAAATGCCATTCCCGGTTTGCTAATAAAAACAGACATGCAACTATTCTGCGTTAAAGGGTTGGTAACAACAACATGGACATTTATCTGGTAGGCGGTGCTGTGCGCGATCAGCTGCTCGGGCTGCCGGTCAAGGAAAGAGACTGGGTAGTGGTCGGCGCCACGCCGCAACAACTGGTGGACCAGGGCTTCAAACCGGTGGGTAACGATTTCCCCGTGTTTCTGCACCCGGACACCCGCGAGGAATACGCCCTCGCCCGCACCGAGCGCAAAAGCGGCCACGGTTACGGCGGCTTTGTGTTCCACACCGACGCCGATGTGACGCTGGAAGACGACCTGATCCGGCGCGACCTCACCATCAATGCCATGGCGAAATCGCCAGGCGGCGAGATCATCGACCCCTTTAACGGCAAGCGGGATTTAAAGGCGCGCATTCTGCGCCACGTGTCGCCGGCCTTCGCCGAAGACCCGCTGCGCGTGCTGCGCGTGGCGCGCTTCGCCGCCCGTTATCATTGGATGGGTTTCCGGGTGGCGGACACCACCCTGGAGCTGATGGGCGACATCGTGATGAGCGACGAGATGACCCACCTGGCCGCCGAGCGGGTTTGGAAAGAAACCAGCCGCGCGCTGATGGAACGCTCCCCCCAGGTCTTTTTCCAGGTGCTGCACGAATGCGGCGCGCTCGCCGAACTGTTTCCGGAGCTGGCCAACCTGGACGGCATTCCGCAATCGCCGGATCACCAGCCGACCCTGGACGTGCTCAGCCACCAATGGCGCTGCCTGGCCCAGGCGGCGCGTCTGAAACTGCCTTTGACGTCCCGCTACGCCCTGCTCTGCCACGATTTCGGCAAAGCGGAAACGCCACCGGACGGCTGGCCGGAACACCGCGGCCATGAGCGGCGCGGCATGCATGTGGCGAAGACCATGTCCCAGCGGCTGCGCGTACCGAAGGAAATGACCGACGCCGCCATGACCATGGCGCGCTGGCAATCGCGGGTGCAGCGGGTTCTGAAACTGCGCCCGCCGGAAGTCTGGGAACTGCTGCACAACCTGGACGTGCTGCGCCGCCCCCGGCGCCTGAAATTTCTGGTCGACGCCTGCGAGGCAGACGCCCGCGTGTGCACGGCGGACTACAAAACGCCCTACATTCAGGGGGCGTTTTTGCTGGGCCTCAGCGACGCGGTGCGCGACGTCGACGTGGCCGGCCTGCGGGAGGCGGGCCTGACCGGCCCGGCCCTGGGCCGCGCCCTGGACGACAAACGCATTAAACGCATTAAGGAATACAAGAAGGAGTTCCTGGAAAAATGGCAGCCCCCATCGCTCTGATCACAGGCAGTGCCCGGCGCATCGGCGCCCGCATCGCGGAAACCCTGCACCGGAAAGGCTGCCGGGTGGTGATTCACTACCACCGGAGCGAACGGGAGGCCCGCCACCTGGTCGACGGTTTCAACCGCGAGCGGCCAGACAGCGCCGTGTGTCTGGCCGCCGACCTGCGCGACCCGGTGGCGGTGCGCGACCTGGCGGTGCGCGCCCGGGACGCCTTCGGCGGGCTCGATCTGCTGATCAACAACGCCTCCAGCTTTTACCCCACCCCACTCGGCGAGGCCTCCGACGACGACTGGGACACGCTGATGCACAGCAACCTGCGCGCCCCCTTTCTGCTCAGCCAGCAGCTGGCCGGCGATCTCAAGGCGGCCGGCGGGGCGATCATCAACATTGTCGACGTGTACGCGGAAAAGCCGCTCGCCGGCCACCCGCTCTACTGCATGGCGAAAGCCGGGCTGGCGATGATGACCAAGAGCCTGGCCCGCGAGTTGGGGCCGGCGGTGCGCGTCAACGGCGTATCGCCGGGCGCCATTCTGTGGCCCGAGCAAGGCCAGGAAAACCAGCAGGAGATTCTCGACGCCACCGCCCTGGGCCGCGCCGGCGACCCGGGCGATATCGCCGCCACCGTGGCCTGGCTGGCCTTGGAAGCGCCCTACATCACCGGCCAGATTGTGGCCGTGGACGGCGGCCGCTCGCTCGCCTTCCCCGGCGCCTGATCCCCGTTAGGGCCAAACGAACGGCACCTGCCAGAGGCGCTGCTCGGGGAAACGGTATTCGTCGAACAGGGCGGCGTAGGTACGGCCAAGCTGGGGATGGGTCGCTTGCGGCGCCAGATCGGCCAACGGCCGCAGCACGAAAGCGTGTTTGAGGATCTCGTCGCGGGGCAAGCTGACGCCGTCGATCTCACCGGTGAGATCCCCGTAGGTCAGGATGTCGATATCCAGGGTCCGGCTGGCAAATTTCTTTTCGCCGCGCACTCGCCCGTGGGCGCGCTCGATATCGCGCAGGCGGTCGGCCAGCGCCGCCACCGGCAAGTCGGTTTCCAGTGCCACCACCAGATTGAAGAACGGGCTGCCTTTGAAGCCCACCGCTTCGCTTTCGTAAACCGGGCTCAACCGCAATTCGCCGAACGCGGCGGCAAGGTCGTCCAGCCCTGAACCGATGTTGTGCTGGCGGTCAATGTTGGAGCCGAGGCTGAGAAAAACCGTGGTCATCAGGTGCGCTCCCCCCGCTCGATGATCACGCCGACATCCCGCGACCCGCGCAGGGCGCCGGGCTTGCTGAGGCGCAGCTTGAGCCAGGCCACCCCGAACTCCTCGCGGACCACCTCGGCGACCCGCTCGGCCAGGGTTTCCACCAACTGGAAGTCGCTGTCTTCGATGAACTGAATCACCCGCTTACCGATGTTCTTGTAGTCCAGAGCGTCATCAATGTGATCGCTGGCGGCGGCCTTGCGTATGTCGGTGGCCATTTCCAGATCCAGGCTTACGGTCTGGCGGATGCGGCGCTCCCAATCGAAAATGCCGATCACCGTGTCCACCTTCAGATCACTGATATAGACGATATCCATGTTGGTCCTTGATAATGCCTGGGGTTTTGAGACTTTAGGATTATAGCCGGTGGACACCATAGCATTACAGGAAAGCTGGGACTGGTTGCTGCCTTTGTGCGCGGCCGCTTACCTGCTGGGTTCGATTTCCAGCGCCATTCTGGTGTGCCGGCTGTTCGGCTATCCGGACCCGCGCACCCAGGGGTCCAGCAACCCCGGCGCCACCAACGTGCTGCGCATCGGCGGCAAACCCGCCGCCGCTCTGACCCTGCTTGGCGACGTGCTCAAGGGCACCCTGCCGGTGCTGGTGGCCTACGGCCTGGGGCTGTCCGCCACGGCGGCGGCGCTGGTCGGCTTCTGCGCCTTTCTCGGCCACCTGTTTCCGGTGTTTTTCCAGTTCCGGGGCGGCAAGGGCGTGGCCACCGCCTTCGGGTTGCTGTTTCCGCTGCACTGGCCCAGCGGCCTGGTGGCGGGGGCGGTCTGGCTGGCGGTGTTCGGCGCCACGCGAATTTCCTCGGTGGCGTCACTGCTGGCCTTCGCCGCCGCGCCGATCAGCCTGTGGTTCTGGCTGCCCACCGCCTTCTGGCCGATGGTGGCGCTCACCGTGATCATGGTGATTCGCCATCGGGCCAACCTGGCCAAACTGCTCAGCGGCGAAGAACTGGGGTTCCGCGGTAAGCGCTGAGCTGCAAGCTGCACAGGCCTTGTGGGAGCGGGCCTTGCCCGCGAAAGGCAAGCAGAGCTTGCCGGCAGGATTCCAGAGGTGCTGGTTGCGCCGCCGTTAGAAAGGTCTCTGGTATCCCGCCGGGCGGCCTAAGGCCGCCCTTTCGCGGGCTCGGCCCGCTCCCACAAGACCAGCCTGTAGCCTGCCGCTAAAGGCTGCTCAACTCCGCCAGCGGCCAGCGCGGGCGCACCGCGATCGGCAGGCCGCAGCGCTCGCCGCCGGCCAGCCGCAGCGCGCCGGCATAGGCGATCATGGCGCCGTTGTCGGTGCAGTAGGCCAGCCCCGGGTAGAACACCCGCACGCCCTTCTTGGCCATGGCCGCGTCCAGCCGCTCGCGCAGCATCACGTTGGCGCTGACGCCGCCGGCCACCACCAGCCGTTTCGCGCCGGTCTGCTCCATGGCGCGGCGGCATTTGATCACCAAGGTGTCCACCGCCGCTTCCTGAAACGCCAGGGCGATATCGCAGCGGTCCTGTTCGCTCAGCGCGTCGACGCCGCCGAGATCGTTGATGGTGTTCAGGGTAAAGGTCTTGAGCCCGGAAAAACTCATGTCCAGGCCGGGCCGGTCGGTCATCGGCCGGGGAAAGCGGAACCGGCCGGCGCTGCCGCTCTCGGCAAGCTTCGCGAGGCGCGGGCCGCCGGGGTAGCCCAGGCCCATCATTTTCGCCACCTTGTCGAAGGCTTCGCCGGCGGCGTCGTCGACGGACTCGCCCAGCGGCGCGTAATCGCCCAGGGCGCGCGCCTCCAGCAGCAGCGAGTGGCCGCCGCTCACCAGCAGCGCCACGAACGGGAAGTCCGGGCGCTCTTCTCCTGGCCGCGGCGCTTCTTCCAGCATCGGCGCCAGCAGGTGCCCTTCCATATGGTGCACCGGCACCGCCGGCAGACCCCAGCCGTAGGCCAGGCTGCGGCCGACGCCGGCGCCCACCAGCAGGGCCCCGGCCAGCCCGGGCCCGGCGGTGAACGCCACGCCGTCGAGCTGCTCGGGGGTGGTACCGGCCTCACTCATCACCTGGCGCACCAACGGCAGCAGCCGGCGCACATGGTCGCGGCTGGCCAGTTCCGGCACCACGCCGCCATAGGCGGCGTGCATGTCGATCTGACTGTACAGCGCCTGGCCGAGCAGGCCCTGTTCGGTGTCGAAGATGGCCACGCCGGTCTCGTCACAGCTGGATTCGATGCCCAATACGCGCATGGAGACTCCCTGAATAAGGAGGCGCATGATACCGCCAAGCCCGCCTCTTTGCATTTCCTCCGAGCTCAGGTAGAATTCGCGCCCTGCTGTCCGGGCCCTCCACCTGAGCCCCTCAGCGCACTCATTAATCCAATTTCAAGGTAGGTGATACTTCATGCCTCAGGTGAAAGTGAAAGAAGGCGAACCCTTCGACGTGGCCCTGCGTCGTTTCAAGCGTTCCTGCGAGAAAGCCGGTGTGCTCTCCGAAGTCCGTCGTCGTGAGAACTACGAGAAGCCCACCCAGGAGCGTAAGCGCAAGCGTGCCGCCGCTGTTAAGCGTCACCTGAAGAAGCTCCAGCGCGAGCAACTCGCCCGTAAGCGTCTCTACTAAGCCGCTCCGGCCGTAGAGACCGCCCGGTAACACGGGCCGCACAGTCAGG
This sequence comes from Alcanivorax sp., assembly GCA_042090255.1. Classification (GTDB taxonomy): domain Bacteria; phylum Pseudomonadota; class Gammaproteobacteria; order Pseudomonadales; family Alcanivoracaceae; genus Alloalcanivorax. Next base: position 7,466 of record JBELJS010000079.1, read on the forward strand.
AATCGCCATGAGCGCTCTTAAAGAACAGCTCACCACGGCCATGAAAGACGCCATGCGCGCCAAGGATAAGGCGCGCCTGGGTGTTGTGCGTATGGCCCTGTCCGCCATCAAACAGATCGAAGTGGATGAACGCATCGAACTGGACGATGAGCGCAGCCTGGCGGTGCTCGACAAGCTGATTAAACAGCGCAAGGATTCCGCCACCCAGTACCGCGACGCCGGCCGGGACGACCTCGCCGACATCGAGGAAGCGGAAATCCAAGTGCTGCAGACCTTCCTGCCCGCGCCACTCAGCGAGGCGGAGGTCGACGCCCTGATCGAGGACGCCATCGCCCGCACCGGCGCCACCGGCATGCAGGATATGGGCAAGGTCATGGGCGTGCTTAAGCCGCAGCTGCAGGGCCGCGCCGACATCGGCGCCGCCAGCGGCAAGGTGAAGAAACGCCTGACGGCCTGATCGGGCCGTCCGCCCGATCTTGATTCGCGGCCCCGCCGCGAGGAATATCCCCCCATGGCCGGTCGCATTCCCGAACACTTCATTCAGGATCTCCTCGCGCGCAGCGATATCGTGGCGTTGATAGACAGCCGCGTGCCGCTGAAGAAGACCGGCCGCAACTACGCCGCCTGCTGCCCGTTCCACCAGGAAAAGACCCCCTCGTTCACGGTCGCCCCGGACAAGCAGTTCTACTACTGCTTCGGCTGTGGCGCCTCCGGCAACGCCGTGGGCTTTTTGATGGAGTACGACCACCTCAACTTCCCCGAGGCGGTGGAGCAACTGGCCACCCGCGCCGGCATGGAAGTGCCCCGCGAGGAAGGCCACGACGCCCGCAAGGACAAGGCCAAGCGGGACCGTCTGCAGACCCTCTACGACCTGCTCGCCCGCGCCGAACGCTTCTACCGGCAGCAGCTGAAAAGCGCGCCGGAGAAGCAGAAAGCGGTGAATTACCTGAAAGGCCGCGGCCTGACCGGTGAGATCGCCGCCCGCTACGGCCTGGGCTTCGCGCCGCCGGGGTTCGATAACCTGATCAACGGCCTGTCCCTGGACAAGGAAAGCCTGGAGCAGGCGGTCACCGCCGGCCTGCTGGTGCGCCGGGAAGACAACGGCCGCACCTACGACAAATTCCGCGACCGCATCCAGTTCCCGATCCGCGACCACCGGGGCCGCACCATCGGCTTCGGCGGGCGGGTGCTGGGCGACGGCAAGCCCAAATATTTGAATAGCCCGGAAACCCCGGTGTTCCACAAGGGCCGCGAGCTCTACGGCCTGTGGGAGTGGCGGCAAAGCCGCGACAAAACCGACCGCCTCTACGTGGTGGAAGGCTACATGGACGTGATTGCCCTGGCCCAGCACGGGGTGCCCAACGCGGTGGCCACGCTGGGCACCGCCACCAGCGAGGACCACGGCCAATTGCTGTTCCGCCAGGTCAACGAGGTGGTGTTCTGCTTCGACGGCGACGAAGCCGGCCGGCGTGCCGCCTGGCGGGCGCTGGAATCGATCCTGCCGGTGCTGGACGACGGCAAGCAGGCCCGCTTCCTGTTCCTGGACGAAGGGGAAGACCCGGACACCCTGGTGCGCACCCAGGGCCCGGAGGCGTTGTTAGCGCTCACCGACAAGGCAGACGCCCTCTCCACCTACCTGTTCCGGCATCTCTCCGAAGGCCTGGACCTGGCCACCGTGGACGGCCGGGCACGGCTGGCGCGGCTGGCGCTGCCCTTCCTCGACAAACCGGCGGGGCCGGTCTACCGCGCCCTGCTGGAAGAAGAGCTGGCGCGCCTCACCCGCCTGGAGCAAAGCTCGCTGGAAAAGCTGCGCCAGAGCCTGCCCGCCCAACGGGGCCGTCCGGCGGCGCCTGCGGAGCCCGCCCCGCCGCCAGCGGACGACTACGGCTACAGCGACGGCTACGACACGGCCGGCGATCCTGCGGCCGGCGCCCCCGGCGGCGGCCCGCCCCCGGACTGGGACGACGCCGCCGTGGCCCGGGCCGCCCGGGCACGGCCGAGACGCCCCCAGCGGCAAAGAGGCAGCGCCGGCGGCCTGGGCCTGGTGGAACGCCTGGTGCTGGTGCTGCTGTCGCACCCGGAAGTGCTGGAGGAGCGGCCACTGCCGGAGGGCCTGGAAGAGTTGGACATTCCACAACTGGACCTGCTGATCCAAGTGGCCGGTGCCGCCAGCAATCAGATCAATTCGCCGCCGGCGCTGCTGGGCGAAATCATGGCACTGGAACAGGGCGAATCCCTGTCGGTGCTGCTGCGCGAGGCGCTCAAACCACCCATGGACGCGGCCACGGCGCGGCGCTACTGGCACGATTCACTGGAGCACCTCAACGCCCTGGCGCTGGAGCAGGCCCTGGAGCTGGAACAGCGCCGCCCGACCCCGGACGGGGCGCGGCTTTCAGAGCTGATCAAGGCGCTCGCCGAGGCCCGCAACCGGGCCCGCCAGGCGCCGATCAGCGACTGACGCCGCCCGCGCCGGGCTCTGGGGCCGCCCCTTGTACAAACTGGCCCCGGACCCCATATCCCCGTATAATACGCCGTTTCCCAACGACATCTCGTCTTCCACAACACTCTTCCAAACTGCACGGGCTTTTCGCATGACGACTCAGAAACAGCAGCAATCACAGCTGAAGCAGTTGATCGCGCTGGGCAAGGAACAGGGCTACCTGACCTATGCCGAGGTGAACGACCACCTGCCCGAGTCCATCACCGACACGGATCAGGTGGAAGACATCATCCAAATGATCAACGACATGGGCATCAGCGTGGTGGAAAAAGCCACCGACGCCGACCAGATCATGATGGATGAAAGCGCGGAAAGCACCGACGAGATGGCCGCCGAAGAAGCCGCCGCCGTGCTCGCCTCCGTGGAGAACGAACCGGGCCGCACCACCGACCCGGTGCGCATGTACATGCGCGAAATGGGCACCGTGGAGCTGCTCACCCGGGAAGGCGAAATCGAGATCGCCAAGCGCATCGAAGAAGGCACCCGAGAAGTCATGCACGCCCTCGCCTTCTGGCCCGGCGCCGTGGAGATGGTCCTCGACGAGTACCAGCGCATCACCGATGAAGAGCGCAAGCTCACCGATGTGATCGCCGGCTACCTGGACCCCAACGACGACGGCGCCGCCGCCACCAACGCCAACAAAGAACCGCGCTTCAGCCAGAAGAAGCGCGAGGAAGCGGAAAAAGCGGCGAAGGAAAAAGAGCGCGAGAAGGAAAAAGAGAAAGCCAAGCAGAAAGACGACGACGAAGAAGAAGACACCGACAAGAACAACACCAACAACGAGGCGGACGAGGAAGAAGAGGACGAAGGCGGCCTGGACCCGATCCTGGCGGCGGAGCGTTTCGCCGAGCTCAAGAAGCTCTACGAAAAAGCGCAGCGTTCGTTCAAGCGCAACGGCCGTGACCACGCCAGCACCGCCAAGGCGCAGGAAGCCCTGGCCGAGCACTTCACCCTGTTCAAACTGGTGCCGCGCATCTACGACCAGTTGCTCAAGGGCGCCCGCACCCACCTGGACACCGTGCGCCGCTTCGAGCGCCACATCATGGCGCTGGCGATCCGCCGCGCCGGCGTGCCGCGCCGTGACTTCATCAAGATCTTCCCCGGCAACGAAACCAACATGGACTGGGTGGATCAGACGCTTAAGAGCAAGAAGTCCAAGGACTACGCCGACAAGCTGCGCCTGGTGAAAGAAGACATCCAGCGCAACCAGCGCAAGATCATGACCCTGGAAGAGGTCATCGGCCTGCCCGTGGCCGACATCAAGGAGATCAACCGCCGTATCTCCATCGGCGAAGCCAAGGCGCGCCGCGCCAAGAAAGAAATGGTCGAGGCCAACCTGCGCCTGGTGATCTCCATCGCCAAGAAGTACACCAACCGCGGCCTGCAATTCCTGGATCTGATCCAGGAAGGCAACATCGGCCTGATGAAAGCCGTGGACAAGTTCGAATACCGCCGGGGCTACAAGTTCTCCACCTACGCCACCTGGTGGATCCGGCAGGCCATCACCCGCTCGATCGCCGACCAGG